>JAFRXL010000003.1 GCA_017441505.1 Ruminococcus sp. | reverse complement strand
CATGAATCTGAAGAAGTATGCTATCTTCTTCCAATTTCGCTGTATTTCTCACTCTGTATTCTCTTTTTTACCCTTTACTTTATTTTTTTACAAAAATATCACCCCTGATTCTCTCTGAATCAGGGGTTTTTGGACAGGCTGGAAGGGATGCAATGCATCCCTTTTCTATGTTTGCTGTTCGTGAAAACGATTGACAAAAAATGTGAAACATGATATAATATAATGTAATTTTATGTACAGAAATAAAGGTGATAATAATGGATCATAATAAACTTGCAGAACTGCTTTTCCCGGAGACTACTGCAAAACCGGAGGACATTGAGGCACGTTTTCCAGAGAGAGAACTGCCTGAGGGAGCTAATGTTACAAGAATAGGTCCGAGTCCGACAGGTTTTGTTCATCTTGGAAATCTCTATAATGCTATAATCGGTGAGCGTATAGCTCATCAGTCCGGAGGTGTATTTTATCTCCGAATAGAAGATACCGACAACAAAAGAGAGGTCGAGGGAGCTGTTGAGACAGTCATAAATGCTATGAACTACTTCGGCGTTCACTTCGATGAGGGAGCTGTTGCTGACGGCGATAACGGCAGCTACGGTCCTTACCGTCAGAGACAGCGTAAGGATATTTATCATGTTTTTGCAAAGCATCTTGTTCAGATGGGACTTGCCTACCCATGCTTCATGACTGCCGAGGAGATAGACGCTCTTCGTGAACAGCAGACCGAAAACAAGGAAAATCCCGGTAT
This sequence comes from Ruminococcus sp., assembly GCA_017441505.1. Lineage (GTDB taxonomy): Bacteria > Bacillota > Clostridia > Oscillospirales > Ruminococcaceae > Ruminococcus. Next base: position 72,250 of record JAFRXL010000003.1, on the reverse strand, counting down.
CTACGGTAAATATGCAAAGTGCCGTGACCTTACTATTGAGCAGATAAAGGAAAAAATGGACGCAGGCAAGGAATGGGTGCTCCGTTACAGAGGCACTGAAACTGACGAGTATTTTTCTATAGTTGACGCTATCAGAGGTAAGCTCGAAATGCCAAGAAATAACATGGACTTCGTTCTCTTAAAGAGCGACGGGATCCCTACCTATCACTTCGCACACGTTGTTGACGATCATCTCATGAGATCAACTCACGTTATAAGAGGTGAGGAATGGCTCTCGTCACTTCCTATGCACGTTGAGCTCTTTAATGCTCTCGGCTGGAAACAGCCTATTTACTGCCATACCGCAACTCTTATGAAGTTAGAGGGTACCGGTAAGCGTAAGCTCTCAAAGAGAAAAGACCCTGAGCTTGCTCTTTCTTATTATCAGCAGGAGGGCATCAGTCCGGACGCTATATGGGAGTTCCTCCTTACAGTTCTCAATTCCAACTTTGAGGAATGGCGAATCGCAAATCCTGATGCTGCTTACAGAGACTTCCCGTATTCTCTTTCAAAAATGTCCATTTCAGGAGCTCTCGTTGACCTTGATAAGCTCCGCAACATCTCAAAGGATGTTATCGGAAGAATGAAGGCTGAGGATGTTCGTAACGGTTGGCTCAAATGGTGTGAGGAGTATAACGATGAGTATGCTCAGCTTATAAAGAAATATCCGGAGCGTACACTGGCTGCACTCAATGTCGGAAGAATGGCTGCAAAGCCACGTAAAGACATCGAAACATGGAAGCAGGCTTGCGACTTTATGAGCTTCTATTACGATGAAACATTCCACATCACAGACGAAATGCCTGAGGAGTGCGATGAAGCTACAGTCAAGGAATTCTTTGCCAAGTATCTCGCTTCCTACGACCATAATGACGATTCATCTGCATGGTTTGCTAAAGTCAAGGAGCTTACAGAAGAACTCGGTTTCGCTGTTAAGCCTAAGGACTATAAAAAGAATCCCGACCAGTTCAAGGGAAGCATCGTTCATATCACCAATATGCTCCGTATCGCTCTTACCGGTCATGCTAACGCACCGGATATACACGAGGTAAGCCATGTTCTTGGTGAGGACATAGTTCGCAAGCGTCTTGAAAAATGGGCATAAGTTAATCGAAAGGACTTGAATTTAAATGGCAAGAAATAAAGAAGGCAATAACGGTAAGCCTTTTGAGATACCACGTCCGGTATTCCCGAAAAGAGCTGTAATTACCGGCGGTATGCCTTATGGTAATAAAGAACTCCACTTCGGTCATGTAGGCGGAATGCTGGTTTTTGCTGATACATACGCACGTTTTCTCCGTGACCGTATCGGCAGGGATAATGTTATATTTGTCAGCGGTACAGACTGCTACGGCTCTCCTATCGCTGAGGGCTGGCGTGTAAAAGTCGAAAAGGGCGAGTTTGAGGGCTCACTTGAAGACTTTGTCGGACGCAATCACGAAAAGCAGAAAGCTACACTTGCTTCCTACGGAATCTCTCCGAACCTCTTTGCAGCTTCGGGACTTGGCCGCTCCAAAGAGATCCACGCTGAGGTAACTGACTGGTTCATCAGCTCGCTTTATAAAAAAGGTCAGCTGAACAAGATAACTACTATGCAGTTCTTTGACGAAAAAGCAGGAGTATTCCTCAACGGCAGACAGGTAGTCGGAAAATGTCCTGTTGAGGGCTGTACTTCTGAAAAGGGATATGCTGACGAATGTGACCTTGGTCACCAGTATATGCCGGAGAATCTTCTCAATCCTGTAAGTACGCTCACAGGTGAAACTCCAACTATGAAGCCTGTTACCAACTGGTACTTCAAGCTCCGTGACTACGAACAGCTTATGAAGGATTGGGTCGAGGAGCTCAAAAAACGCAAGGACATACGTCCTGTTGTATGGAAGACTATCGATGAATTCCTTAAACCGCCTGTAATTTACGTTAAGCGTGAATTTGAGGAAAAGTACTTCACACTCAAAGACTCTATGCCGGAGCACGAGTACCTTGAGGAGAAAAAGAAGCCGTCATTTACTATACAGTTTACAAAACTTTCAGACTGTGATGAAGCCTGCCGTATACTCACAGAGAACGGTATCCGCTACAGAACCGGTAAAACTCTTGTTCCGTTCAGACTTACCGGTAATATCGAATGGGGCGTTCCTGCACCGGTCATGGACGGCGAGGAAGGTCTGACCGTATGGGTATGGCCGGAGTCTTTATGGGCACCTATCTCCTTCACACAGACCTATCTTGAACAGTCTGGCAAAGACCGTGAGGAATGGAAGGACTACTGGTGCAGCAAGGATTCTACTGTATACCAGTTCATCGGTCAGGATAATATTTATTTCTACGGCATCGCTGAACCTGCAATGTGGATGGCTCAGCAGGAAGCTGAAACAAAGACAGCTTCTCCTGCCGAGGGCGAGCTTCAGATGCCGATAATAGTTGCAAATCACCACATACTGTTCCTTGATAAGAAAGCTTCAAGCTCAGGTGCAGTAAAGCCGCCTATGGCTGATGATCTTCTGAATCACTATACTCCGGAGCAGCTTCGTATGCACTGGCTCGGACTTGGTCTCGGTCAGCGTTCAGTAAGCTTCATGCCTAAGCCTTATAATCCCGATGCAAAGCCGGAAGATGCTGATCCGGTAGTAAAGGACGGTCTGCTTCTTTCAAATGTTTACAACAGAATGATACGTACTGCTTTCTATACAACTCAGAAGGAGCTTGACGGAATAATGCCTGATAACGCTCCAGAGGAGCAGTTCCTTGCTGACGCTAAGAAAGCTGTGCTTGAATACGAAAGACATATGTCAAAATTCGCATTCCACCAGTGCACTTACGTTCTCGATAGCTATATCCGCAGCGGAAGCAAGTATATGGCAAAGGCTCTCAACGGTGAATATCCTGATAAGGAGACTTTAAAGCAGGCTCTTGCAAATCTTTTCTATATGATAAGAATAGCCGGAGTTCTTCTGCATCCTATGGCTCCGTTCGGCACTGAAAAGCTCCGTGAGTATCTTGATGTTGACGAGCGTATATGGTCATGGGACAATATCCTTGAACCACTCACATTCTTTACAGGTACTGAGCATAAGCTCAAATTCCTGCCTCCGAGAACTGACTTCTTTACACGTCACGAAAGTCAGTTTGCGGCTAATGAGAATGAGTGATTAAAGAAAACGAAAACCCGAAAACAGTTCGCATGAGCTGATTTCGGGTTTGTTTTTAGCTTATCAGATTATTTTTAGCGTCAGGATTATTGTTTATTATCATCGCCAGCTTTTCACAGGAGCTCATCTCACTGCAATCTCCGCAAGTCCCGACATTTTTGCCAACAGCACATTTCCTTATCGGACATATCGAATCGCAGTAAGGTGTCTTTATACCGTCTATTCTGCATCCGGTGCAGTTTATCATCTCCGGAGTTATTGTCACTCCGTTAAGTTCAGACCATAGTTTTGCAACTTTTTCACGCATTGTGTCATCATTGTTTACGGTAGCGATACGAGCTTCACAAGTCTCGCAGTCAAGTCCGCAATATGCAATATATTTTTTCATAAGCACCTCTAAATTATCAAAAGAATTTTTAATAATTATACATCAAAATATAATCAATGTCAACAAAAAAGCCATAGCTTGCTGAAATACTGTCAGGAAGCTATGGCTTAAATTTTTTTAAGTAGTCAGATCTTCGATACTGCTTTTAGTAGTAGGCTCTATGTGCTCTGTACGCTGGATCTTTATCTTCTGTCTGTTAAGTGCCCACACTCTGTTTGAAGTAAGACACGATATTGTTACATCATATGTAAACTGGTCGGATATAAAACTTGTATTAAGGAGATTAGCCTCCGCAACAAAATCCGAAGCAGTAAGTTCAGAAACAACATCAGCAGGACCGATGACATTGATTTTCAGACTTGGAGTAAATACTTCATAGTCATACTTACTCTTTTCAGGCTCATTCTGTAAATTGATATTAGTTATCGTAAATTCACGTTTCACAAGATCGGTGCTGTCGAGAGAAACTGTTATCTGGTCAAGCTCAGAAACATTTATCAGATTCTTTTCGTTAAGCATATCTGTGATAGGGAATGAAGTCGAGAATTCACGGTCAATATCAACATCGCTGAGGACTACCTTACCTACATCGAGAATATCAGGGATTTCTGACTGACTGTTTTTGGCTGCGATAGTCAGAGAGTTCGTCGAGAATTTAAGCTTGCTGATGAACCATTCCTTATCGAAGTCCTGAGGAGCATTCACGAGCGACACAGTAAGGTCGACAGTTTTCTGGGTAAGCACCGGAATGTATAATGTAAAGTTGCTCGGACTCATTTTCAGCAGTTGTGAAGGGTAGAGGATAGTGCCGTCTTCTGCAAGGAGCTGGACTTCATCACTTGTAAGGTTGTATGAAGAGTCAAGAAGAAGTGACTTATTTGATACAGCTCTGCACTCAGCAATCTTTTCAAGCTCGGCAGAAGGACCAGTTATACTTATTTCATTCGGTTCGCAGGTCAGCTCACTTTCATTGACTGTCTTACCCTCGGCGTATTTTATGTTAGGTATGTAAGGTTTGACCTCGAATTTTTTAGTTTCAAATTTATCGAACTCAACAACAGCGGTCTCGGGATATACGGATTCAAGTTCAAATGGTACTCCGTTTTCACTTTTAACTTTTATATTCAGAGTTTTTATTCCCGAGGATTTTACATTTTCAACATCGACATAGGCTATGAGACTGCCTGAATCGAGCTTACCTATCTGAGTTCGGCTTCCCTTTATCCTGACGTTGACCTTTTTGATATTACAATCTATAACGCTGAGCCCGTTTTCAGCAGCAGAAGTGCCACTCAGGTCGATAGTCAGTTCAACGTCCTTAATGGTTTTGGGAACTGACGGATAAAAGGTCATGGATATTACAAACCACGCAAGGATCGCAATAAGTACTGAATATATCGCTAAAGAAAGATTAGACTGAGCCTTTTTGGCAAATCCCTTTTTAAGTTTTTTTACAAATTTCATTTCTTTTTCCTCCTTTCAGAACCAAAGGAGAAGAATTTCTTTTTAAATATAGGATCGTTATTTTCCTCAAATATTTCATTCTGGAGAAGTTTTTCGAGTTTTTCTCTTGTATAATCTCTTGTGAGCGTACCGTTCATTGCTACTGAGATCTGACCTGTCTCCTCAGAGACTACGATAACTATAGCATCGGAGTTCTCGCTCATACCGATAGCGGCACGGTGTCTTGAACCAAGTCTTTTGTTTATCTGCTCATCCTTCTGCGGTTTCGGCAGAAAGCAGGCAGCAGCAAGTATGATACCGTCACGCATTATAACAGCTCCGTCGTGAAGCGGAGTTTTCGGGTAGAATATGTTTCCGAATACTTCTTTGCTCGGAGTAGCATTAAGAATAGTACCGGTTTCTATCTGTTCGCCGAGTCTTACCTGACGCTCGACAACTATGAGAGCACCTGTACAGGTAGCAGAGAGTTCAACACATGAATCACAAATCGCTTCTATAGCAGGCTCCCATATTTTAGTCGATTCATCAGTGTTCTGACCCAAACCGAATATTCTTACACCCAATTTAGTTCTTCCTGCTTTTTCGAGAGCACGTCTGAGCTCAGGCTGGAAGAGGATTATCATAGCTATAAGACCAATATCAAGGGTCTGTTTTAATATATATGTAATGGTCTTCAGACCGAGGAAATTACTTATAAAATAACCGGCTACAAGAAAAAGGATACCCTTTACAAGCTGACCTGCACGAGTTTCACGAATAAGTTTAAGAAGCATATAAATGATGTAAGCCAGTATAGCAACATCGATAATATCAATAAATTCAAGAGTAGAGATAATGCTCAGGAAAGCGTCTTTTATATCTTTTAAGGACATCCGGTCACTTCCTTTCGTTTTGTGATAAGTTTATATGTACGGGGACGTGGAGTCCCCGTTCTGACACACACATATACTTATTTATATTGTACCACAATTTCAGATAATTTCAATAGTTTTTTAATATTTTCCTGAGATTTTCACAAACTTGATATACTCAGCCAAAGCTACAGCGTCACTTTCACGGCTGAATACTGACGGTGAAAATCTTATCGTACCTTTTTTAGTTCCAAGCTGAGCATGAGCAAGTGCAGCACAGTGATAGCCGGCTCTGAGGCAGTATCCACGTTCGGCTAAAACATCAGCAAGAACTTCCGGCGGAATGTCGCCTATATTGAACGAGACTACCGGAGCATATTCTGCCTGCTGTGAACGATAAATTACGGCATCCGGTATCTTATTCAGTCTATTTATAAACTGCTGACACACTTTCTGCTCGTGGCCGAAAATTCTGCTTATCCCCTTATTTCTGATAAAATCTATACCGGCTTTTACGGACATTGCTCCGATTATGCATGGAGTTCCGCTTTCAAGGGACTCCGGAAGCAGCTTGGGCTGAAAAAGGCTGAGAGATGAACTTCCGGTGCCGCCCTGAATTATGGGTTTTAAAGGATATTTTCCGTCGGTGATGAGAATACCTGTTCCGGTGATGCCGTAAAGTCCCTTATGACCGGCAGTGCAGAGGATATTTATACCGTCGGACATTTTTATATCATATATTCCGCACGCTTGAGCACCGTCAGCAATGAAGCAGATATTTTTTTCACGGCATAATTCAGCGATCTCTTTCCACGGCGGTATCTGTCCGGTAACGTTTCCGGCGAGAGTGCATACTACCGCTTTTGTGCTATTTCTTATTGCCATTCGGAAGTTTTCGATAGTACGTTCATTATCAGGGTCGACCTCAGCAATACTGAAAGTGATCTTTCCTGAACGGGCAAGCTCAGCAACCGGACGTGAAGCGGAATTATGCTCCAGACTGCTTATTACGATATGACCGCCGCCGGACATTATCCCTTGTATCGCAAAGTTAAGAGCGTAAGTGCAGTTGAGCGTGAACACAACATTTTCTGGTGACGCACCGAAAAACTCGGCAACAGTCTCACGGGCGGAATACAGAGCCGAGGAAGTACGCATAGCAAGTTCGTGACCGCCTCTTCCGGCATTACCGCCGTATTTGTCCATAGCTTCTGCTACTGCTTTTTTTACAGACAACGGCTTTGGAAAAGTAGTGGCAGCATTATCGAAGTTTATCATCATATACATCACCTCCGCACGTTACTCTTGTATACGGGACAGAGTATCTATCAAGAAGTTCAGTGACAGCTCTGCTGAAATTATAGACGTATATTGAGTATCCGCAGCTGTCGGCAGAGGTATTCGGATCTCGCTTGATTTTACAATGATACCCTCTTGAGTTAAGGAGTTTTGATCCCTTTACAGCATAGGTGTACGAGGGCATTTCCACAATGCATACTGTCAAAAGTATCACCCCTGACCGTATAAAGTGCAGGTCAGATCAAACTGGGGTACACTACATTTTATGTATAAGAGATATATAATGTGAAATCACTGCTTTTTGCGGTGTTTTTTCTTTTTGCGAACGGAATAGCCGAAGTCTCCGAGTTTTCTTCCGAGAGCAAAATATTCACCGTGAGCATATGCCATTAGTCCGCATTGCTGTAGGTTGAGCTTGCCTTTGCTGTCGATATATTTTTCGTCAGCAGCGATCCCGACTATCTCCGCAAGAAACATTGTATGCGAGCCGAGCAGCTTTGATTCAGTTACCCTGCATTCAAGGCTTACCGGACATTCCTCAATAAGAGGAGCTGAAACATTTTTTGCCGGAACAGCATGGAATCCGCATAATGCAAATTTATCGGTATCTTTACCGCTTTTGACGCCGCAGAGATCGGTCTCACGGCACATTGAGGATGTGGTAAGATTTATCACGAACTCTCCCGATTTTTTAATAATATCATGGGAGTATCTTTCCGGACGTACAGAGATATAAGTCATCGGAGGTCTTGTGCAGACTATCCCTGTCCAGCCTATCGTGAGGACATTAGGCTCTTCAAGAGTACCGCAGGTCACAAGAGCTGCGGGGACAGGTGCAAGGAGAGTACTTCCTTTCCAGAATTGTTTTGGCATAATTATCATTCCTTTTATAAATTCTTCCAGTTAAATTATAACATATTTTACCGCATGATTTCAACCGCTGAGAAAAATTTTTACTGACTCTATATTGCGACAGGAATCGCAGTGCAGTTGTGGTATAATCAGGCAGTAGAAGGTAATGAAACCAAAACAAAAGGAGGAGAACGAATGAAATTAGATATAAAAAGTGAAAACGGGATAGCGATAGCACAGCTTAGTGGTGAAATAGACCACCACAATGCTAAAGAGCTGAGAACAGAGCTTGACCGTTTCATTATCGCAGTTCAGCCGCCGCAGTTGGTGATAGATATGAAGAACATCACATTTATGGACAGCTCAGGGATAGGACTTATAATGGGCAGAAGCAAACTGCTGAAAGAGTGCGGAGGCAAACTTGAAGTACGTGAAGCACAGCCTTACATAAAGCGAGTGCTGAAAATATCAGGTATAGAGCGAATAGTAAAAGTAACGTAAAGGAGAAGAAAATGGAAGTAATAAATGAGATAAAATTTTCAATGCCGTCACTGTCGGTAAATGAGAGTACTGCAAGAGCAGTGGTATCATCATTCCTGATACAGGCTGACCCGACTGTAGAGGAACTTTCAGACATAAGAACAGCGGTATCAGAGGCGGTCACGAATGCAGTAGTCCACGCCTACAGAGGCACTTCCGGCAAGATAGAGCTCACAGTAAAGCTTCTTGCAGGACGTGAGATATACATAAGAGTCAAGGACAGGGGGTGCGGAATAAAAGACGTAGAACAGGCAATGGAGCCGCTGTTCACAACAGCTCCGGAAGAAGAACGCTCCGGACTTGGATTTTCTGTCATGGAGTCTTTTATGGACAAGCTGTCTGTAAAAAGCGTGCCCGAAAAGGGGACTACAATAGTAATGCGGAAAAGGCTGAGAGCACATGGAGACTGAGATAAAACACCCGCTTGCAGAAGAAAATCTCGGACTTGTACATCTGTGTGCAAATAAATTCCGCAATCGTGGAATAGAGTATGAAGAGCTGTATTCTGCCGGATGTATGGGACTTGTGAAAGCGGTCAAAGCTTATGATGCTGAACATGGAACGAAGTTTTCGACTTATGCTGTACCGGTGATACTTGGCGAGATAAAAAGATTGTTCCGTGACGGCGGAGCTGTCCATGTCAGCAGAGGACTTAAAGAATTGTCGATGAAGCTGCAGCGGCTGAGCGAGGAGTTCCGGCATAAAAACGGGCGTGAACCGACTATAAGTGAGCTTGCACAACTTTCAGGCAGCGATGAATATTTGGTTACGGAGGCACTGTGTGTAAGTCAGCCTGTGATCTCGCTTACAACAGGCGAGGACGGTGGATCTGAAATGGACATACCGTCAGATGCTCCAGACGAAAGCATAGTTGATACACTTGCGTTAAGGCAGGTCATGAAGAAGCTAAAAGCAGAGGACAGAACATTGCTTGAGCTCCGATACTTCCGTGAATTTACGCAGTCAAAGACGGCAAAAATACTTGGAATGACGCAGGTGCAGGTGTCAAGGCGAGAAAAAAAGCTCCTTACGCAATTGCGGAGGGAGCTTCTGGAATGATTCAGAAAACAAGATATTCTATCACCGAATTTGACATAAGGAAGCCTTTTGCGGTCAGTGACACTATATCATTTTCATAGTATATATATCCCTCACGCATCAGCTGAGGGAGTTTTTTTTCAATATCCAGGCGATGTTCCGGAACACGTCTGAGGTCAAGACCTTCTTTGAGCCTTAGCCTTAGCATTGCATACTCTTCAAATCCGCATGGAGATTCATCTGTGATAGTTATATTCTGTACAGGACTTTCAATGAACTCACGGGTGCTGCTTGCGACTGCAAAACGCTTTCCTCCGTGACATGAGTGAGCAGAAGGACCAATACCGATATAGTCCTCACATTTCCAGTATCGGCAGTTATGTCTGCTCTCAAAGCCGGATTTAGCGAAGTTTGAGACTTCATACTGCATGAATCCGTGAGCTTCCATAGCACCGACCATAGCGAGGTAGAGGTCAGAAGTTTCTTCATCGTCCGGAAGTCTGCTGCGTATCTCGTCACAGTCGAACGGAGTACCATTTTCCACTTTGAGTATATAAGCTGAAATGTGCTGTATATCGAGCCTTGAAAGGGCATCTATAGAGCTGTATACGGAGTCGGGAGTTTGTTCCGGCAGACCGATCATGAGGTCGCACGAGATATTGGAGAATCCCGAATCCTGTGCATCGGTCACAGCTTTTGCAGCTCTTTCGGCGGTATGGTTCCTGCCGAGAAATTTCAGTTCGCTGTCCGACATCGACTGCACACCGATAGAAAGCCGGTTGACACCGGCTTCATAGATCGCTTTAAGTTTATCGGGAGTAAGAGTTGAGGGATTAGCCTCCAGAGTGACCTCTGCATCATGTGAAAGGATAAACCCTCGATCAATTTCGTTCATGATCTTTTTGAGCTGTTCACCGCTAAGAAGTGACGGAGTACCGCCTCCGAAATAGACGGTATCAGCAGTCAGAGACTCAGCGGCATAGTGCCTGAGATTCCGGATAACGGCATCAGTGTAGTCATCGGAGTCCTTGCGGCTGTAGCTTCCGGAATAGAAATCGCAGTAAGCACATTTTTTAGCACAAAACGGAACATGGATATATAGTCCGGTATTACTCATTAAGGTCGAGCCTTATAGATTCTTCCATTTTGAAGAAGAAGGCATTTGCCACAGCAGGTACGACAAAAAGCGATAGTATAAGCAGAATCATGATCGGCACCTCACGTATAGCAAGAAAATCATATCTCTGTGAAAACAGGAATAAAAGGACCATGCATACAAAAGTGATAAGGCTGTAGACAGCGTTGAATATAGTAGCAGCTTTTCCGTTAACGCATCTTTTACCGCAATTTTTGCACGGTCTGCCTTTTGAATTCATTTTGCCTGCAAGGGCTTTAGTTATCGGAGTAAAACCTTTTTTTCCGCAGTGCGGACAAGTGTATATGCTCATTATTTTTCTTCCTTTTCATTATTTTCGTCATCAGGAGTTTTTAAAGGTGAAAGCTCCGGAAGTTCTTTAGCGACCGCAGTCAGCTTTTCGATGACCGGAGTCATTGCAGAAAGTTCGAGCGGAACAGCTTTTTTAGCTTTTTTGCGTCTTTTTGTGAGGTCAATAACATCCTCGGCATGAAGTATGAAAAGCATTATGAACAGCATCAGTATAGCCGCTAAGATGCCCATACCGTCGTCGTTGAATATAAGTCCCCAAAAGATAAGGAGTACAGATGTGACACAAAAATTCACAGGAGAAATCTCACGAAGTCTTATTCTGAAATATCTGAAGAATTTTCCGGCTTTCGAGTTCCTTTCGCATATCATTTCTGCAAAAACTGTTACTATACTTGCAATTATTCCCAAACCAAGTATAGCGAGGATGATGTAGTTTATCATAAAATCCCTCCTTGCTGACTTATCAGCTGTCGAGTTTCAGGACGCTCATGAATGCTTCCTGCGGAACTTCTACCGTTCCGAGCTGACGCATACGTTTTTTACCTTCCTTCTGCTTTTCGAGAAGCTTCTTCTTACGTGTAATATCACCGCCGTAGCACTTAGCAAGAACGTCCTTACGCATTGCTTTTACGGTCTCACGAGCGATTATCTTTCCGCCGATAGCCGCCTGTATCGGGACTTCAAAGAGCTGGCGAGGAATGTTTTCTTTTAATTTTTCAGCTATTTTACGAGCTCTGCTGTAAGCCTTATCAGTGTGGATTATAAACGAAAGGGCATCGACAACATCGCCGTTAAGCAGTATATCCAGCTTAACAAGCTTTGAAGGAGTATATCCGAGCATCTCGTAATCAAAGGAGGCGTAGCCTCTTGTGCGTGATTTGAGCACATCGAAGAAGTCGTAAACTATCTCATTCAGAGGCAGCTCATAGTGGAGTTCAACACGAGTGTCATCGAGGTATTTCATATCCTTGAATACGCCACGTCTGTCCTGACAAAGTTCCATGATATTTCCGACAAATTCAGAAGGGGAGAGTATACTTGCTTTTACCATAGGCTCTTCCGCAGTCTGGATGAGTGCAGGGTCCGGATAATTAGTAGGGTTGTCGATGTACTGGACTTCGCCGCTGGTCATCGTGACTTTATAGATAACTGACGGAGCAGTTGTGATAAGGTCGAGGTTATATTCTCTTTCGAGTCTTTCCTGTATTATTTCCATGTGCAGAAGACCGAGAAATCCGCATCTGAAACCAAAACCAAGAGCAACAGAAGTTTCAGGCTCGAAAGAAAGAGAAGCATCGTTGAGCTGAAGCTTTTCGAGAGCTTCACGAAGGTCACCGTACTTTGCACCGTCAGCAGGATAAATACCGGAGAATACCATAGGATTTACTTTTCGGTAACCCGGGAGCGGCTCATCACATGGTTCGTCATCGTTAGTAACAGTATCACCGACCTGAGTATCACCGATGCTCTTAATGGAAGCGGCGATATATCCAACTTCACCGGCTTCAAGCGAGCCGTTGTTGACGAGTGAATTTGCGTCCATGAAACCGGCTTCAACAACATTGAAAACAGCTCCGGTAGCCATAAGGCGGATATTATCACCAACACGGACAGTTCCTTCTTTTACTCTTACGTATATGATAACGCCTTTATAAGAATCATAGTAGCTGTCGAAAATGAGAGCTTTCAGCGGCTTCTGAGTATCTCCCTTCGGAGCAGGTATATCAGTAACTATCCTTTCAAGGACTTCTTCTATATTTATACCCATTTTTGCCGATATTTTAGGAGCGTCCATAGCAGGTATTCCTATGACGTTCTCAACCTCTGTGCACACTCTTTCGGGGTCTGCGGAAGGTAGGTCGATCTTGTTGACTACCGGTACGACTTCAAGATCGTGTTCTATAGCAAGGTATGTGTTGGCGAGCGTCTGAGCTTCTATACCCTGAGAAGCGTCAACGACGAGTATAGCTCCCTCGCAGGCAGCAAGCGAACGTGACACCTCATAATTGAAGTCAACGTGACCCGGAGTATCAATGAGATTGAAGATATAGTCCTCGCCGTCCTTAGCTGTATATTTCAGTCTTACAGCACGGGCTTTGATAGTTATACCACGCTCTCTTTCGATGTCCATGTTATCAAGGAGCTGATCTTCCATATCACGGATAGCGACAGTTTCGGTCTTTTCAAGGATACGGTCAGCAAGAGTTGACTTACCGTGATCTATATGAGCAATGATGCAGAAATTTCTGATTTTTTCGTTAGCCAAAATTATACCTCTTTTCTGTAAACATACAATATATCAATATATAATTATATCAGAAATCACACCGTTTGTAAAGATGTTTTGATAAGGAATGATAAAATTTGATGTAACTCAGGATATATTGCACTTGAAATCGAAAAAAATACGTGGTATAATAAGAATAACAAAAGTGAAATGGGGTGTGCGGCTCATGCATTTTGATATTGTTGTAAATCCTGCCGGAGCTTCCGGCAAAGCGTGGACTTTATGGGAAGAAATAAAGCCTTTGTTTGATGATGCAGACTGTGAATATACTCTGTACAAGTCTACTCTTACAGAGGGGATAGAGAGTATATGCAGTAAAGTCACAAAAGGTAAAAAAGGAGTTCGTCTTGTAGTTATCGGCGGTGACGGAACTCTCAATGAAGCCGAACGGAATATCCGATCTTTCCGAGACTATGTTCGGATTCATTCAGTGCGGTACAGGAAATGATATGTCAAGGGATATGGAGCTTCCGGATGATAAAAAGGAACTCGCAAGACGTATCCTTGACGGAACTGTGAAGCGTTATTCAGATGTCGGGGAACTTGTATTTGAGGACAACGGCAAAAGACGCTCACGTTTGTTCAATATCAGCAGTGACATCGGTTTCGGAGCTGCTTCGTGCGAATATGTAAATAATTCCAGATTGAAGCCGTTTCTCAACAAGATAGGCTTAGGAAAAGCAGCATATCTCTTTGGTGCATTGAAAGTTTGCCTCACTTCAAAGCCCGGAACTGTACTGGTCAACTACGAGGGCAGGACATACAAATATAAGAAATGTCTTACTGCGATAGCGATGAACCATTGCTATGAAGGCGGAGGTTTCAAATTCTGTCCGGACGCTGATTTTAATGACGGCAAACTTGATCTGTGTGTAGGAAGCGATGTATCCTATCCTGTTTTTGTCCGTCTGCTCACTCTTTCAAAAAAAGGCAGACATAAAGGCAAGAAGGGAATAACTTTACATAGGTCAGAGAGTTTTTCGATGATCTCTGACAGACCGCTCTATGTGCATACAGACGGTGAAGTTCAGTGTAGGACTAAAAAGGTTCAGGTAAGACTGCTTCCGGATAAATTACAGCTTATGTTATAATAAAAAAACATGACCCAAAGTGATTTGCAACACTTTGGGTCATTGTTTATATAGAGACTTCTGATCAAATCAGAAGTCTCTTTTCTGATCTGTCCCCCGAAAGATCATATTATTAATGCTGTAAGTGCAGGTACAGCATAATAAGCGTAGTTAGTTGTTAACGGTCATAACAGTGCCGATAAAGATCGGAATAGAAGTATCTGTATCGACTATGCAGTACATAAACGGACGGTCGAATTTTATCTCCTTTGACGGCGGTAAAGCTTTAGCATCACAGGTCACAGATGTTGCAGCAGCTGCTTTCGTACCTTTTTCATCGACCTCTATGTGGGTTTTCTGTAAAACATCGCTTATATAAATGTCATCTCCCCCGTTTGTGAACATTTTAGAGAAATCTGAAATTGAGTCGTCAAAAGCAGCTTTCATACCCATGTCTTTAAGAAGATCGTTCATATGTATCTCAAAGTCATATTTAAACTTTGGAAGAGTTATATGTACTCCACCGTCAGTTTCAGGATTTGAAAGCGTCTTGTTCAGTGACTCGGCTGTAAGACCTGAGATATAGTCATTCAAATCTACTCCTTCATCCGGAAGCAGAGCTGCAAACGCATATTTTCTGCCTTCATACATCTTCATGAATCCCTGAGCTTTTCCGTCTGTGATGTAGTATGATTCGTCAGATGACATCATTTTAGCGTTTTCCTTTTCACCATTTGCATTTACAAATGTACCGTTCCATGCAGGATCGAAAGGAGATATCCAGTCTGCATCAAAAGTTACTGCGTTCACGAGACACATTACAGTATTTACGGATAATTCATCTAAGAGCTTTGGTATCATCTTGTCTGTATTCTTGTTTACCCAGCTATTTATATCGTCTACTGTGGACTGATCCATATTTGCTTCATAGAAATCAGCACCGTAGTAATTTACATTATTCTTTAGGAATTCCGGAGCAACAGGAAGTCCTTTCTTTGACCAGATAGCGTTTGCAGTTTTGAGTTTGCAAGAGTATGTGCTGCCGTCCGGCTGATTGATACGCTGAGTATAGAGATATTTGTTGAGCTTATCAATGCTCATGCCTCCGCCAAGAACTTTTTCCATTTCAGCTCTCGTTTCAGTACCAGTACCGTTTGCGGTCATAGCAAGAGCCTGTATTGCTGAATATGGTGATACCATAGTGTTTGAGGATGCGGTTATTGATCTCTGGAAGAAACCAAGTGCAAATTCTGTCTGAGATTTAATGAATTCATCGTCAGCTTCAAGACCTTCAACGTCGTCAGGAGTATAGGTGCTGCATAGATTTCTTGATTTGAATATCGGACTTGGAATCACCATTCTTTTGATGAGGTCTTTCTGCATGAGGCAAAGGTCGAAAGAATCGATGCAATCGTCACGGTCAAAGTCAGCGTTATAGTAGTTTACAAGAGTGCCTCTTCTTAATAAGTATCTGTGCATGAGCACAAGGTCTGAAAGATTGAATCTGCCATCGTTATTTACATCACCGATTATGTCGGTTGGTTCGATCGGAGTGTCAACTGCTGATGCAATGTAACCAGCAGCTGAGCTGCACATAAGCGATAATGCTGAAAGAGATGCTATCATTTTTTTGGATTTCATAAAAATACCTCCCGTCTTTTTCGGAGTATAACTCCTTCTATTAAATATAACGAGATTTTTAAGAAAATGTGCGGATGAAATTGTAAACATTTTGTGAATAAAATGGGACGTAAAAAATCTCCGTACTTTTTAGTACGGAGACAAAGCTTATATAATATATGATAAAAATAGTAATCTATCCAACTAAACGTTGGATAGATTATTAAAGTGTATTGAATTCGTATTTTAACAACTATGTACTTGTACTATTACTTTAAATTCGATTTGGCAATCACACAAATAATGCTGATATAGATATACTCGATTACCTATTCGTTCTGATGATCTGCGGTTTAATTTTTTATATCTGGTGTGTCCGCCTCCATTGTATAGATCACAAGCATTTGCGGTAATATCTGTATTTGACTTTGGGTCGATTGTTTTTGCTATAGTTGTACCTGTACCTATGAGAGTGAATGCCATTGCTGTTGCTGCGATTTTTTTGATTACGTTTTTCAATTTTATTCGACCTTTCTGTTGCTGAGTTTATTATTGCAACGGTATTTAGTTTATCACAATATTGTTGTAAAAGCAAGAAGTTTAAAGCAATTTCGTCCTAATTGATAAAATCCACTGTGTTATTTTGTTAAAAATAGTAACACTAAAATGTGCTTAATTAATTTAAAATAAAAAAACCTGTATTTCAATACAATCACGAAATACAGGGTGTTAGTGAATGGCGCGGATTGAGAGATTTGAACTCTCGCGCCGGTTTCCCGACCTACTCCCTTAGCAGGGGAGCCCCTTCACCACTTGGGTAAATCCGCAAACCGATGAGCGTAGAGCTCAATCGACAAAAAAATTGGCGGAGAGGGTGGGATTCGAACCCACGTGACCGTTAAGTCAAACGGTTTTCAAGACCGCCTCGTTATGACCGCTTCGATACCTCTCCATTTTTATTTTTCTGTGTTCTCTTGAACCAGCTTTTATATTATAGCATGGAAAAGCGAGGTTGTCAAGCATATTTTAAAAAATATCATGTAGATAAACTTTCAACATTTTTGTGCACAATTAACAAGTGGATAAAAGAGGCATATTCTGGAATGAAATACCAACATTATTTATAAGTAAAATTTAGAAAATATTATAAAATAAAAGATTTTTTGAATAAATGTACTTTACATGAAGCAATTTTTAGTGTAAAATAAACATAGATAATTTTTGTGAGGTGCTAACATGGAACCAAAGTATAAAAGAATATTATTAAAAGTCAGCGGTGAGGCTCTTGCCGGTGATAAAAAAACAGGTCTTGACTATACAGTAATAACTGATATATGTAAGAGTATAAAAAAATGTGTCGACGAGGGAGTTGAAGTCGCAATAGTTGTAGGCGGCGGAAACTACTGGAGAGGCCGTTCCAGCGGAGCAATGGACAGAACTCGTGCAGATCACATCGGAATGCTTGCAACAGCAATGAACGCACTTGCACTTGCAGATGTGCTCGAATCCCTTGGATGCATAGTAAGAGTACAGACAGCAATAATCATGCAGCAGCTTGCAGAGCCTTATATCCGCAACAGGGCAGTACGTCATCTTGAAAAGGGCAGAGTTGTGATCTTCGGATGCGGAACAGGAAATCCGTTCTTCTCCACAGACACAGCTGCTTCACTCAGAGCAGTAGAGATCGAGGCTGATATATTCCTCAAAGCAACACTTGTTGACGGAGTATACGATAAAGACCCTCATAAGTATGATGATGCAAAGAAGTATGACTCACTTTCATTCAGTCAGGTAATAGGTGAGGGACTTGCTGTTATGGACAGTACAGCAGCAGCAATGTGCCGTGATAATAAGATGAAGATGCTCGTATTTGATCTCAGCCGTCCGGATAATATCTATGACGCAGTAATGGGAGAAAATATCGGTACAATAGTAACTGAAGAGTGATAGCTTTTCGGAACAACAATATTATATAATTGAAAGGAAATGAATTAAAATGAAAGAAACTATTAATGCAGCAAAAGAAAAAATGAATAAGAGCCTTAACGCTCTTGGAAACGAGTTCGTATCGATCCGTGCAGGAAGAGCTAATCCTGCTGTTCTTGACAAGGTAATGGTAGATTACTACGGAGCTCCGACACCGGTAAACCAGATGGCAGCTGTATCAGTATCAGAGGCACGTATCCTCGTTATCCAGCCATGGGACAAGTCAACACTCAAGCTTATCGAGAAGGCTATCCTTGCTTCTGACATCGGCATTACTCCTACAAATGACGGCAGCGTAGTTCGTCTTGCATTCCCACAGCTTACAGAGGACAGACGTAAGGAACTCTGCAAAACTATAAAGAAGTACGGCGAGGAATGTAAAGTTACAGTACGTTCTATCCGCAGAGATACAATGGATAAGCTCAAGAAGATGCAGAAGAACTCTGAAATAACAGAGGATGATCTTAAGGACTGCGAGAAGAAGGTACAGGATCTCACAGATAAGTTCTGCGGAGAAGTTGACAAAGCAGTTGCTGATAAAGAAAAAGAGATAATGACAGTTTAATGGTGCAATATGGCTCTGTTTGGAAAAAAGGAAAAAGAAGAACTTGTTTTGCCTGAGGTATTGCCTCAGCACGTAGGATTTATTATGGACGGAAACGGCAGATGGGCTAAAAAGCGTGGTCTGCCACGTTCATTTGGTCATCGTGAGGGAGCTAAAAATTTCAAGAAGATAGTAAGGTACTGTAAAGATATAGGATTAAAGAATATATCTTTCTATGCTTTTTCGACTGAAAACTGGCAGCGTCCCAAAGATGAAGTTAATACTATAATGGAGCTCTTCCGTGATTATATCGATGATGTAAGAAACCTCCTCAGCGAGAATACAAGAATGGTATTTCTTGGAGACAAAACCGCTTTTGATGAGGACTTGCAGGAAAAAATGAGAAAACTGGAAGAGGATACAGCAAAATATGACGAAATGACCCTTATGATGGCTGTAAATTACGGCGGTCGTGACGAGCTTGCTCATGCGGCAAGGATACTTGCTCAGAAGGCTGTAAACGGCGAAATAAAGCCTGAGGACATCACTGAGCAGTCCATTGCCGGAGAATTATACACCAAAGGTATACCCGATGTTGACCTTGTTATACGTCCAAGCGGCGAATTGAGGTTATCCAACTATCTGATATGGCAGTGTGCCTATGCAGAGTACTATTTTACAGATATACTGTGGCCAGATTTTACTCCGGCTGAGCTTGACAAGGCACTTATAGAGTTTGGTCGTCGTCAGAGACGTTTCGGAGGTGTCTGATGCTTACACGTATAATTTCTGGTGCAGTCGGCGTTGTAATAATGGCAGGAGTACTATATTGCCATGATACTCTTGTGCTGCCAATAGCAGTTGCGGCTATGATAGGTATAATGCTCTACGAGCTTCTTCGTGCAGTCAAAATGGAGAAATGTCTGCCGATCCTTGCTGCGGTTGAAGCTTGCGGAATTGCGATGCCTGTTATTTACAGCAAATACTATTATATTAAAGAAAATTTCAAAGAGGGCGAAGGCTGCTATGTTGGCAAATCTCTTGAAATTGCCGGAGAATACACTGTTATAGCCTTTGGGATAACTCTTGCGGCAGCTTTTGTTGTTTTTGTAACATGGCTCAGAAAGCACAAGGAAATACGCTACGAACAGGTATTTTTCGCACTTGCAAGCATGGTTCTCGTACCGCAGGCTATGTCGACAATGGTACGTATTGACCGTATGGATGAGGAACATGGACTCTTCCTCCTCATACTCGGACTTTGCGGTGCATGGATAGCTGATACAGGAGCGTACTTCAGCGGTGTAGCTTTAGGAAAGCATAAGCTTTGTCCGGAGATAAGTCCTGAGAAGACTATCGAGGGATTTATCGGCGGAATACTGTCCACAGGCGTGGTATTTGCAATAGCATTTGGTTTACATTATGACGACTTTGGCATTGGAGCAGCAGCATTTGTTATAGGCATGGTATGTGCGGTCATCGGAACAGTTGGCGATCTTTCTGCATCAATGGTAAAGAGACAGATAGGTTTCAAGGACTACGGAAAGATAATGCCGGGTCACGGCGGACTTATGGACCGCTTTGACAGCGTACTTTTTGTACTCCCGACATTTTATATGCTTATCGTATTGTTTAATTTTATGGATTTTCATATACTAAGTGTTTAAAATCATAGTTTTGAAAGGAGACTAACGCTTTAAAGCGTATAGTCCCTTTCGCATTTTATCAGGTATATCTACATAGACTAAAAAGAGGACGATTTCCTCAAAAAAGGAGAGCTAATAATGAATAAGACAGTCTCGGTACTCGGCTCTACCGGCTCGATAGGAACGCAGGCATTGGAGGTCTGCGAGAAACACGGACTCGGTGTAACGGCTCTTGCAGCTCACAGCAGTGTTGAACTGCTTGAACAGCAGGCAAGAAAGTTCAA
Source organism: Ruminococcus sp. (assembly GCA_017441505.1). Lineage (GTDB taxonomy): Bacteria > Bacillota > Clostridia > Oscillospirales > Ruminococcaceae > Ruminococcus. Next base: position 51,743 of record JAFRXL010000003.1, on the reverse strand, counting down.
ACCGGAGTACGTTGGTATATTTAACGAAGAAAAATACACCGAGCTCAAAGAAAAGCTCAGTGATACAAATATAAAGATAGTCTGCGGAATGGAGGGACTTTGCGAGATAGCTGCCCTGCCTCAGACGGACATAGTACTTAATTCCGTAGTGGGTATGGTCGGACTTTTGCCGACTCTGACTGCTATTGATGCCGGAAAAGACATCGCCCTTGCAAATAAGGAAACTCTTGTTGCAGGCGGCGAACTCGTAATGTCAGAAATAGCTAAAAAGGGAGTTGAGCTTTATCCGGTCGACAGCGAGCATTCGGCTATATTCCAGTGCTTGCAGGGCAATAAGCGTTCTCAGCTGAGTAAAGTTATACTCACGGCATCAGGCGGACCATTCTTCGGAAAGTCCTATGAGGAGCTGAAAAACGTTACAAAGCAGCAGGCACTTAATCACCCTAACTGGGACATGGGCAATAAAATAACGATAGATTCAGCTTCACTGATGAATAAAGGACTCGAATTTATCGAGGCAAAGTGGCTCTTTGACCTTGAACCTGACCAGATAGAAATAGTAGTCCACCGCCAGAGCGTAGTACATTCCGCTGTTGAATATGATGACTATTCAGTCATAGCACAGCTTGGTGTACCGGATATGAAGATACCGATACAGTACGCACTGCTTTATCCTGACAGAGTGAGCTGTCCGACAGGCAGACTTTCGCTGACAGAATACGGTAAGCTCACATTTGAAAAGCCTGATATAGAGACTTTCAAGTGCCTCGGAGCAGCTATAAAAGCGATAAAACTCGGCGGAGCTTACCCTTGTCTTGTAAACTCTGCAAACGAAGAAGCAGTCAGATACTTCCTCAACGATAAGATAAGATTTATCGAGATAGGCGAGATAGTAAGTTCGGTGCTTGACAGATTTCCTCGTTCATCAGTCAATAGCTATGATGACGTAATGAAAGCGGACAGCGAAGCAAGGAAGTATGTAAGAGACTATATTGCTGACTTAAAGTAAGCAGCATTGAAAGGATAAATATACATGGGTATCATAATTGCACTTATCATTTTCGGACTTATAGTTACAGTCCACGAATTCGGACATTTTATCAGTGCTAAGCTGAGCGGTATAAAAGTACTTGAATTTTCCATAGGTATGGGACCCAAAATAGTCCAGAAGAAAAAAGGCGAGACGATGTATTCTCTCCGAGCACTGCCGGTCGGCGGGTACTGTGCTATGGAAGGCGAGGATGCTCAGATAGAGGACGAAAGGGGATTCCGCAATGCAAAATTATGGAAAAGAATGATCGTACTTGTTGCCGGACCTTTCATGAACTTTGTACTTGGATTCCTCTTGATACTGGGAATGTTTACCGTGATGAAAGATGTGCCTACAACAAAAATATCAGGTTTCAGCGGAGTGAGAAATAAAGATGAGTCTGTAACTTATTATGCAGACAGCTACAAGGAAGGTCTGAAACATGGTGATATAATCAAGAAGATAGACGGTACAAGAATATTCAGTGTTCTCGACCTCAACTATGTTTTTGAAATGAAGGCAAGTCATGAGGACGGCAGACGAAGCGTTGAGGTAGTTCGTGACGGCAAGACTGTTAAATTTGATGCTGTTAAATTCCACGACAACAATCCGGAAAGAAATGGAGACGAATGGGACTTTGGTCTTGAATACAAGAAAAAAACACCTGTAACAGTCGTAAAAGGTTCCGGAGACATATTCTTGTCCATGACGCACATTGTAGGTCTTTCATTGAAACAGCTCGCAACAGGCAAGGTGGAGAAAGAAGAAGTATCGGGACCTGTCGGAGTAGTTTCAGAGATCGACAAAGCTGCAACAGAGAGTGAGGACAAGGAAAGTGCAGCATTAAATCTTTTCTTTGTATCTGCACTTATATCCATAAATGTCGGACTTTTCAATCTTCTTCCGATACCCGGACTTGACGGCGGACGACTTCTCTTCTGTTTCATCGAACTTGTAAGACGTAAGCCGATAAAGCCTGAGCACGAAGGATATGTACATCTTGCAGGTATGTTCCTGCTGTTTGCGATAATGATATTTGCAACTTATAACGATATTGCTAAGCTTATATTTAAATAAAAAATGATATTTATGGAGTGAGTAAAAATGAGGAACGTCAGACCTGTAAAAGTTGGAAATTGTGTCCTTGACGGCAAGCATATATACATACAGTCTATGCTGAATGTGAGATCGGATGATATTGAGGGAAGCGTTAAACAGGCTGTAGAGCTTGAAAAAGCCGGCTGTGAGATAGTAAGAGCTGCGATACCGAATATGGACGCTGTAAAGCTTATCCCTGCAATAAAAGAGAAAGTAAATATACCTCTTGTAGCCGATATTCACTTTGACTACAAGCTTGCTCTTGAAGCAGCAGCTGCCGGAGTTGATAAAATAAGGATAAATCCCGGAAATATAGGCGGTATGGACAGGGTAAAGCAGGTCGTAGATGCCTGCCGTTCAAGAAATATCCCTATCCGCATCGGAGTTAATTCCGGTTCACTTGAAAAGTCCATACTTGAAAAATACGGTTCGCCAACACCTGAGGCACTCGTAGAGAGTGCAATGACTCACGCAGCTATGCTTGAACATTTTGATTTCAATGATATAGTAATTTCTATAAAGTCATCAGATGTAAATAAGATGATATCTTCTTACAGACTTGCTGCTGAGAAATGTCCGTATCCGCTTCATCTCGGAGTTACAGAGGCAGGCACAGAACGTATGGGACTTATCAAGTCCGCTGTTGGAATAGGTTCTCTGCTCTGCGACGGAATCGGCGAGACTATAAGAGTTTCGCTTACGGATGATCCGGTCAAGGAGATATATGCTGCTAAAGATATTCTGAAATGTATCAGCAAGCGTGGCGGAGTAAGGCTTGTTTCGTGTCCGACCTGCGGCAGAACAAGAATAGACCTCATCGGCACAGCTAAAAAGGTCGAGGAAGCTGTAAATGAACTCGATAAGGATATAACAGTCGCAGTAATGGGATGTGTTGTCAACGGACCCGGAGAAGCAAGAGAAGCTGACGTTGGAATTGCCGGCGGTGACGGATGTGCAATAATATTCAAAAAAGACGGCACACAGCGAAAAATCAAAGAGGAGGATATCGTGACCGAGCTTCTTGCGGAGATCGATAAACTTTGATATGAATATAAAATTAGCAGAGTTTCTGAAAGAATACAGTCCGGAGATACCGGAAAGTGTTCGGGAAGGCGAAATATTCAAGCTTACATACTCGGACAAGCTTGACAATATAACTTTTTTTTCACATTTTGAAAAAATAGTGCCTTCCGCAGACATTTTTGCTTTTGAGAAGATCGTGGAGGAAGCAATAAGAGTCGAAAGAGTGCGGTTGAGCTGCCGGTATCCTGAGTATCTTTTCACAAAAGACTGTTATCCGGAAATGATACTGCTCCTGAAAAGAGACGTGTCAGTAGTAAATGGATTCCTTGATGATGCTGAGATCAATCTCACCGAGGATAAGCTTGATATAAAGCTTTCACATGGCGGAATGGACATACTCAGAAAGTTCGATTTCTGCGGAAAGTTTTCAAAGCTCATTTATAATCAGTTCGGCGTAAGGATACAGGTCGTACTTGACGGCGAAGAACAGGTTTCTGTTCAGGAGTTCGACCAGATGGTGGAGCGGATAACTGCTGATCTGCCTGATTATAGCAGTCAGCTTGTGCCAGAAAAGTCGAAAGAAGAGCTTCGTGAAGAGGCGATACGCTCGGCAGTCCCGAATATCACGCTTGATATGGGTTCACTCAACACAGACTTTGACGCTGAATCCGCAGAAATAATCAAGGGTAAAGCAATACGTCAGAAGCCAGTCTCTATAAACGAAGCAGTCCAGCATCTTGGTGAGAAATTTGCTATTGTCGGTGATGTTTTTGCGAGCGAGATAAAGGAACTCCGCAACGAAAAAACAGTAGCTACCTTTGATATAACAGATTACAGCGGTTCGATAAAAGTAAAAGTGTTCGGCACAAATAAAGAGATCGAGGATATGAAATTAGCCTCCATAAAGAACGGCACAGCACTTCTTGTACTTGGAAAAGTGGACTATGATTCTTATGCGAGAGATATAACAATATCGCCGCATTCTCTTATCAAGGTAAAAAGAATACCTAAAATGGACAACTATCCAGAGAAACGTGTGGAGCTTCACTGCCATACAAATATGTCCGCAATGGATGCGGTAACCGACCCTGTTACACTCATCAACAGAGCAGCCATGTGGGGACATCAGGCAATGGCAATAACCGACCACGGCTGTGTACAGGCTTTTCCGGACTGTATGTACAATATGCCGAAGAACTTCAAAGTCATTTACGGCATGGAAGCATACGTTGTAAACGACCTCGACAGACAGCTCGTGCTTAAACATCCTGACAGCAGAAGCGTCAATGACGAGATAATAATTTTTGACGTTGAAACTACCGGTCTCAGCTTCAATTCTGACCGTCTTACCGAGATTGGTGCGGTCAAGCTGAAGAACTTGCAGGTTGTCGACAGCTTTAATACAAAGGTCAATCCAGGCAGGCACATTCCCGAGAAGATAACAGAGCTCACTGGAATAAGTGACGAGGATGTAAAAAACGCTCCGAACGAAAAAGAAGCTATCGAAAAGTTCATGGAGTTTTGCGGAGCTGACCCTGTACTTGCAGCTCACAATGCTACATTTGATACTAATTTTATAAACGAAGCCTGCAAACGTCAGGGTATAAAATTTGATTACAACTGGATAGATACGCTCATCCTGTGTCAGGCTATGCTGCCGGAAATGGGACGACATAAGCTGAATCTCGTAGCAAAGCAGCTCAAACTCGGCAAATTCGACCACCACCGTGCATCGGACGATGCTTTGATGCTGGCTAAAATATATATCGAGCTTGTTGGCAGACTTGTCAGCGAAAAGCAGCTCAAAATCCTTGACGAGCTGAATTATAAATCCGGTGAGATAGACGTAAAGAAGCTGAAATCATATCACCACATTATTCTTGTACGCAATCAGGCTGGACTGAAAAATCTCTATAAGCTTGTATCCTACAGTAACCTTGATTACTTCTATAAAAAGCCGCTCATACCAAAATCTGTTTTACAGGCTCACCGTGAGGGACTTATCTTCGGAAGTGCCTGTGAAGCCGGCGAGCTTTTTCAGGCGATGCTGAACAATGCTCCGGAAAAAGAGCTTGAACGACTTGCATCATTCTATGATTACCTCGAAATACAGCCTATTGCGAACAATGCGTTCATGGTTCGTGAGGGCACTGCGGAGAACGATGAGGAACTAAGGGACTACAACAGACGAATAGTTGCACTTGGCGACAGACTCGGCATACCGACTTGTGCGACCTGCGATGTTCATTTCATCGACCCTAAAGACGGAATCTACAGAAAGATAATTCTCGCAAGTATGGGATTCAAGGATGCCGAAAATCAGGCACCGCTTTATTTCAGAACCACAGAAGAGATGCTTGCAGAATTTGAATATCTCGGTGAGGACAAGGCGAAAGAAGTCGTTATCACTAATACCAACATGATAGCTGACATGATAGAAGTAGTACGTCCTATACCAAAGGGAACTTTCACTCCGACTATTGACGGTGCGGAAGAAGAGCTCGTGAAAATAACGCACGATAAGGCTCACGAGATTTACGGCGACCCACTGCCGGAGCTCGTTGACAAACGTCTTGACCGTGAGCTTTCATCTATCATAAAACACGGATTTTCAGTGCTCTATATCATCGCACAGAAGCTTGTATGGAACTCGGTTGAGAACGGCTATCTTGTAGGTTCACGAGGTTCTGTCGGTTCATCATTCGTAGCGAATATGGCTGGTATCTCTGAGGTCAATCCGCTGCCGCCGCACTACGTTTGTCCTAAGTGCAAGCACAGCGAATTTTTGCTGGACGGCGTATACGGCTCAGGTTTTGACCTTCCTCAGAAGAACTGTCCGGACTGCGGTACTGATATGCATCGTGAAGGACACGACATCCCATTCGAGACCTTCCTCGGCTTTGACGGCGACAAAGCTCCTGATATAGACCTTAATTTCTCGGATGAATACCAGTTCTGGGCACACAGATATACAGAGAAGCTTTTCGGTAAGGCAAACGTTTTCAAAGCAGGAACGATCTCGGTAGTTGCTGAAAAGACAGCTTACGGCTATGTAAAGAAGTATTGCGAGGAAAACGGGATAACTCTGAACAACTGTGAAATGAACCGCCTTTCGATCGGATGTACAGGCATCAAGCGTACTACCGGACAGCATCCTGGAGGAATGGTAGTTGTCCCGTCAGATTATGATGTTTACGACTTTACTCCGGTACAGCATCCTGCCGACACAGCTGATTCTGAGATAATAACTACCCATTTCACATTCAACTCGCTCCACGACACAATATTGAAGCTTGATGAGCTCGGACACGTTGTGCCTACTCTTTACAAGCACCTCGAAGACCTCACAGGCATAAAGATCAAAGATGTCCCTACATCTGATCCGGATGTAATCAGAATGTGTACCAATTGCGATGCTCTCGGAGTAACTCCGGAGGAGATATACTGTCAGACCGGAAGTCTCGGAATCCCTGAAATGGGTACAGGATTCACAATACAGATGCTCCTTGACGCTAAACCGACTAAATTCAGTGACTTCCTGCAAATCTCAGGTCTGTCACACGGTACTGACGTTTGGCTCGGAAACGCTAAAGACCTCATAGATCAGGGAGTTTGTACGATTTCAGACGTTATCGGAACGAGAGACAGTATCATGACCTATCTTCTCTATAAGGGTGTTGAGCCTAAAATGGCGTTCCAGATAATGGAGTGGACGAGAAAGGGTAAAGCTCCCAAGCAATTTACTCCGGAGATAATAGAGATGCTCCGCTCACACAACGTACCAGATTGGTATATCGAGAGCTGTCTGAAGATTAAGTATATGTTCCCGAAAGCTCACGCTGCCGCATATGTTATCGCAGCGATAAAGCTTGGCTGGTTCAAGCTTCACAGACCTTTGGAGTACTATGCGACCTACTTCTCGATAAGAGGTGAGGACTTCGATGCAGAGCTTGCTGTCAAAGGCAAAGCAGCAGTACGTGCAAGAATTGAAGAGCTGAAAGCTTTGGGTAACGAGCGTTCCAAAAAGGAAAGTGACCTCTACGACATACTGCTCATTACAAACGAGATGATGTCAAGAGGCTACGAGTTCCTGCCTATCGACCTTTTCAAGTCTCATGCAACTGATTATCTTGTAGAGGACGGTAAACTAAGGATACCGTTTTCAGCCATGAGCGGTGTCGGTGACAACGCTGCAAAGGGAATATACGAAGCAGCTCAAAAGGGCGGATTCATCTCAATAGAGGAATTTCAGGAGATGAGCGGTGCGTCAAAAACAACAATAGATATGTTGAAAAGCATAGGTGCATTTGGTGAATTACCCGATTCTGCACAATTATCATTATTTTAACTTGACTTTCAAATGGTAGTATGTTATCATATTATCATGATAATACATTAGCAGACTAAAGTGAACGAGATAAATTTTACAGGAGGTATATAATGCGAAATTATGACCTTATTACTCCAGAGGGTACAAAAGACCTTCTTTTTGGTGAGTGTATAGTTAGAAGAAATATAGAAAAGGCTCTCTTTAAGCTTTTTAAGAGCAGAGGATACTGTGAGATGATAACTCCGGGACTTGAATTCTTCGACGTTTTCAATCTTAACTCTCAGTATTTTCCACAGGAGAATCTCTACAAACTTACAGACAGCAAGGGAAGACTCCTTGTAATGCGTCCGGACTCAACAATGCCGATTGCAAGAGTAGTCGCAACAAGACTCCGTGATGCTATGCTGCCGCTGAAACTTTGCTATAATCAGACTGTTTACCGTACAGAACCTGCATTAAAAGGAAGAAGTGACGAGATAGTACAGGCTGGTATAGAGCTTATAGGTTCAGAGCTTAAAATGGCTGACCTCGAAGTTATCTCAACAGCTGTAGAAGCTTTGAGATCATTCGGAATGGAGTTCTCCATTGAAATAGGACATATCGGTATCTTCAAGGAGCTTGTAAGTCATCTTGAAGTATCCGATAACGTTAAAGAGAATATCCGTAAACATATAGAGGCAAAGAATTTCCCTGCACTCAACGACCTTCTTGACACATTGGGAACAAGTCCGATAACAAACGCCCTCAAAAAGCTGCCTGCACTCTTTGGCGGTGAAGAGGTATTTGAAAAAGCTGAGGAGCTCATGCCTGACGAGAATATCAAGAGAATTCTGGACGAGCTGAAGGATATATATCATGATGCTTGTGAGATATGCGATACTGAGGGAGCTATCACTGTTGACCTCGGTCTCGTCAATAAGACGGACTACTATACCGGACTTATCATAAAGGGCTATTTACAGGGTCACGGAGAAGAAGTAGTCTCCGGCGGACGCTATGATAAGCTCATATCAGAATTCGGATACGACGTACCGGCAGTAGGTTTCGCACTCAATGTAAACGGCGTAGCTAAGGTCATCGAAAAGAACGGAGTATTCCCATCTATGCCGAAGGCTGATATTCTTGTTTATGCAGTTCCGGGATGTGAAGTTGCTGCACTTAAAGCTGCACAGGAATACAGGGATCAGGGACTTATCGTTGAGAACGCACTCTTTGACGATCTCGACTCCGCAAGAGCTTACGCTATGGAAATGAGAATAGCAAAAGTTGTTGTTATAGATGAAACAGGGGAGGATGAACAGGAATGAATAAGCCGATAAGAATAGCTCTTACTAAGGGGAGACTTGAAAAAGATACAGTCGGACTCTTTGAAAAGCTTGGCTTTGACTGTACAGCAGTACGTGAAAAAGGCAGAAAGCTCATACTTCCGATACCTGACGGAAACCTTGAAGTAGTACTTGCAAAGGCAAACGACGTTATCACCTATGTTGAGCACGGAGTGTGCGATATGGGAGTTGTCGGAAAAGATACTATAATGGAAATGGAAGGCAAGTTCTACGAGCTTGTTGACCTTGGATTCGGCAGATGCAAATTTGCTCTGGCAACAAAAAAAGGCTACGATTTCTACAGCGGATACGGCATAAAGACAATTGCCACAAAGTATCCTAACGTTTCAAGACGCTTTTTTGAGAAAAAAGGCATGGATACTGAAATAATCAAGATAGAGGGTTCTGTTGAGCTCGCACCGCTGCTCGAATTAGCTGACGGTATTGTGGATATAGTTGAGACCGGAACTACTCTTAAAGAAAACGGACTTGAAGTTATAGAAGATGTAGCACCTATCTCTGCAAGACTTATCGCAAATACAGTAAGCCTGAAACTCAGACACGCAGAGATCGACAGACTTATTAAACTGATAGAGGAGAATCTGTAATGAAAAAGATATTTGCAAACGGAACAGACGAAGCTGCTTTTCTCGCTGACCTCAAAAAAAGAAGCGGCGAGACCAATAAAAAAGTTACAGAAGTAGTTTCCGAGATCATTGAAAACGTAAAAGAAAACGGCGATGAAGCTGTTAAGAATTATACATTGAAGTTTGACGGTAATCTCCCGCAGTACTATGAAGTACCAAGAGAGGTAATAAACGATGCTCTGACAGAGGCAGATCAGGATTTTGTAAATGCACTTCTGAACGCACAGGCAAATATCGCTGATTTCCACCAGAAGCAGGTCGAGCAGAGCTTTATATCCCCAAAGGAGAATGGAGTTATACTCGGACAGAGAATAAGAGGCCTTGAACGTGTGGGACTTTACGTTCCGGGCGGTACAGCTGCATATCCTTCAAGCGTACTCATGAACGCTATCCCAGCTAAAATTGCCGGAGTAAAGGAAATAATCATGGTAACTCCGCCGCTCAAAGACGGTACACCTAACAAGGATATACTCGTTGCTGCTGCTATATGCGGAGTTGACCGTATATTCCTTTCAGGCGGAGCACAGGCTATCGCAGCACTTGCTTATGGTACAGAAGAAATACCAAAGTGCGACAAGATAGTAGGTCCGGGAAATATTTACGTTGCAACAGCAAAGAAGCTTCTTTACGGAGTTGTGGACATTGACATGATAGCAGGTCCAAGTGAGATACTTGTAATTGCTGATGAAACTGCTGATCCAAAATTTGCAGCAGCAGACCTCATGTCACAGGCTGAGCACGATGTACTTGCATCAGCAATAATGGTAACTACAAGCGAGAAGCTCGCTGATGAGACTATCAAGGAGATAGACCGTCAGAAGGAATATCTTTCAAGAAAAAGTATTATTGAGAAGTCATTAGAAGACTACGGTGCAATTATAATTGCAGACAGCCGTGAGAGATGTGTCGAGCTTGCTAACGAGATAGCTCCGGAGCACCTTGAAGTACTTATGAAAGACCCATTTGAGCTTCTTGGCAGTCTTGATAATGCAGGTTCGATCTTCCTTGGAAATTATGCATCTGAACCACTTGGAGACTATTTTGCAGGTCCGAACCACGTTCTTCCGACAAGTGGTACAGCAAGATTCTTCTCACCACTCGGAGTTGCAAGCTTTACAAAGCGTACAAGCTATACTTACTACACTGAGGAAGCTCTCAGAGAGGCAAAGGACGATATAGTCCTCATAGCTGAGAGAGAAGGACTTACAGCACACGCAAATGCCATAAAGGTAAGATTTGAAGACTAAGATAAAACGCAATGGGGCGGCTTAAAATGTCGCCCTATAGGTGTTTTATAAGAATAGAAACGGAAGGAAAAATATGAGTTATAAATTAAATAAAAAACTGGCTGACCTTGTTCCGTATGATCCTATAACAGGAACTTATAAGATAAGACTTGACGCTAATGAAAGCTGTTTTGACCTGAATGAAAAGCTCAGAGAAAAGGTACTGAAAAGCATATCCGAGGTAAATTTCAATCGCTATCCTGATCCTGTTGCTGCGAGACCGATAAAAGCTTTTGCCGACTTATACGGCATTTCACCGGAATATGTAACAGCCGGAAATGGCTCGGATGAGCTTATAAGCGTGATAACCGGATGCTTTTTTGAAGCTGGAGATACTCTTGTTACTGTTTCAAACGATTTTTCCATGTATGGATTTTACGCTCAGCTTTCCGAGCTTAAAGTTGAGACATATCAGAAAGAAGCTGACCTTACTATCTCAGCGGACAAGCTTATAGACTTCTGTAAATCTAAGAATGCTAATGGACTTATTTTTTCAAATCCATGCAACCCAACTTCACTTGGACTGAAAAAAGAAGATGTAAGAAAGATAATAACTTCTTTGGAAGATTGTCTCGTTATTCTGGACGAAGCATATATGGACTTCTGGGATCAGTCACTTCTTGATGAAGTAAGTGAGTATGACAATCTTATAATACTCAAAACCTGCTCAAAGGCTATCGGACTTGCAGCAGTCAGATTTGGATTTGCAGTTGCAGATAAAGTGATAACCAGAGCGATGAGAGCTGCAAAATCGCCATATAACAATGACTCGGTTGCACAAACTATAGTATCAGTGATGCTTGAAGAAAAGGACTATCTTGCGGAGTGCAGAGATATTATAGTTAATGAGACAAAAAAACTCTATAACGAGATAATATCTTTGAATTCACAGTATAATTGCTTTGATGAAATATATGAACCGTGCACTAATTTTGTATTTATAAAGACTGACAAGTATCAGGAAATATATGATTTTATGCTTGAAAACTCCATAGCAATAAGAAAATTCAACGGCTATTTAAGAATTACAGCAGGCTCACCGGATGAAAATGCGGAAGTTATTGCTGTATTAAAGAAGTATCTGAATAAATAACAGGGGAGGTCTATCATGCGTAAAGCAACTATAAAACGTGATACCAAAGAAACACAGATAGCTATCACAGTCGAACTTGACGAAAAAGGCAGAGCTGATATTGATACCGGCATCGGATTTTTCGATCATATGTTGACTGCACTTTCTGTTCACAGCGGTATAAGCATGAACATAAAGGTAAAAGGTGACCTTCATGTTGATTGTCACCATACGATCGAAGATACAGGTATCGCACTTGGACAGGCACTCGGAGAAGCTCTTGGAACAAAATCCGGTATCGTCAGATATGGTACGAGCTATATCCCTATGGACGAATCACTCGCAATGGCGAGTCTCGACCTCAGCAACAGACCATTTTTAGTATTTAATTGCCCTTTTACAAACCAGAGCTGCGGACAGTATGACCTTTGTATGACTGAGGAATTTTTCAGAGCGTTCGCCTTCAATTCCGGAATGACACTTCATATCAATCTTCTTTACGGCAGCAACGATCATCACAAAGCAGAAGCCGTATACAAAGCTGTAGCCCACGCATTAAAGACAGCTGTCACTTTTAATGCCGACGGTACTACATTGTCCACGAAAGGAGTGTTATAATGATAGCAATAATTGATTACGGTGCAGGAAATATATTCAGCGTAAAGAATGCACTTGACTACCTTGGTTTTGAGAGCAGACTTGTTTCAGACAAGGAGAGCATAATAGCAGCTGATTCAGTTATATTGCCGGGTGTCGGAGCATTTCCGGCTGCAATGAAAAAGCTCGAAGGAACAGGGCTTATCGATACAATAAAGTCCGAGGCACAGAAGAAGCCATTCCTCGGAATATGCCTTGGTATGCAGCTTATATTTGATAAGGGGTACGAGTTTGAGGAGTGTGACGGTCTCGGACTTATAAACGGTTCTGTCAGAAAAATGGAAGAGCCTGAACTTATAATCCCGCACATGGGCTGGAATAAGCTTGAAAAGCTCAATGACTGTCCGCTCATGAACGGTGTAGGCGGCAATGAGTACGTATACTTCGTACACTCGTATAAAGCTCACTGTGAGGATAAAAATATTTCTGCTTACTGCGAATACGGCGGCAGAGTACCTGCTCTCGTATATGACGGTAAATACGTCTTCGGAGCTCAGTTCCATCCGGAAAAGAGCGGCGAAACGGGACTTAAAATACTCAAAAATTTTGGAGGTCTGAAATGATTATATTTCCAGCTATAGATATAAAAGACGGAAACTGTGTTCGTCTGTTCAAGGGCGATTTTTCTACAGTTGAAAAGGTGGCAGCAGATTATCTTGAAACTGCAAAAAGCTTTGAAGATGCAGGAGCTGAGTGGATACACATGGTCGACCTTGACGGTGCAAAGGAAGGAAGACCTGTAAATACTAAGATATACACAGATGTAGCTGAAAAGACAAACCTTAAAGTAGAACTTGGCGGCGGAATAAGAAGCCTTGAGACTATACAGGAATACCTCGATATGGGCATCACAAGAGTCATACTTGGCTCTGTTGCATTGAAGAATCCCAAGCTCGTGTGTGACGCTGTAGAGAAATTCGGAAGCGAAAAGATAGTTGTTGGGGTAGACGCAATGAACGAAATGGTAGCAACCGAAGGCTGGCTCGAAAGTTCTGATGTCCACTATATCGACCTTGCAAACAAGATGATAGATTCCGGAGTTAAGTATTTTATCTTCACCGACATATCTAAGGACGGTACTCTCTCCGGAGTAAACTGCGAGCAGCTCAAAAAGCTTGCTGACGCTACAGAGGGCAGAGCAAATATTGTAGCAAGCGGCGGAGTCCACACAATGAAGGACATAATAGCCTGCAAGGAAATGGGACTTTATGGTACTATCTGCGGAAAGTCCATATACAAGGGAACACTTGACCTGCGTGAAGCTATAGAATATGCAGTAAAGTAAGCGAGGGAAAATATGGATTCTGTTATGCTCGCAGCAATGGGTATATTGCTGTTGATAGGGATATTGATGATAGTTGCTCCTGACCAATGTCTGAGAGCAGACAAGCGTGGAGACAAAGAGCTTGCTGCTAAGGTAAGAAAATGCGGTTACGGTATTGTTGGACTAATGGCAGCTGTCGCCCTTCTTTCATTTAAATATACGATGTTTTAAAATTCTGTATTTATATATGGAAGCACCATGCAGTCATAAAGAACGGAGGTAAATAATGCTTGCAAAGAGAATAATTCCCTGCCTTGACGTAAGAAACGGAAAGGTAGTAAAGGGAGTAAATTTTGAAGGAATAAGAGATGTAGGCGACCCTGTTGTGTGTGCTGAGGAGTACAACAAACAGGGAGCTGATGAGATAGTTTTTTACGATATAACAGCTTCTTTTGAAGGACGAGGAGTATTCCTTGATGTTGTAAGAGAAACAGCAAAAAAGGTGTTTGTACCGCTCACAGTCGGCGGAGGGATCAAGGATGTTGATGATATTCGTGAGGCTCTGAGAGCCGGAGCTGACAAGGTATCAGTCAACTCTCAGGCAGTCAAGAATCCTCAGCTTATAAAGGACGGAGCTGATATTTTCGGCAGTCAGTGCATTTGTGTCGGAATAGATGCAAAGAAAATCGCCGACCATAAGTGGACTGTATACATAAACGGCGGACGTGTTGATATGGGTATCGACCTTATAGATTGGGTACACCAGATAGAAAAGCTCGGAGCAGGGGAGATATGTCTTAACTCCATAGATGCTGACGGTACTAAAGAGGGCTTTGATATTGAAATGCTCAAAGCGGTCTGTGACAATTGTACCATACCTGTAATTGCCAGCGGCGGTGCAGGAAAAATAAATGACTTCTACGAAGTTTTTGAAAAGACCGGGGCTACTGCTGCTCTTGCAGCTTCACTGTTCCATTTCAAGGAGCTCACAGTTGGACAGGTCAAGGATTATTGCCGTAACAAAGGTGTAATTGTGAGGTAAATAATTATGGATAAGATCTGGAAAGAAATGTACGAAGCAGCAAAAGCTGTACTTGCACCGAGGCAGATCTCAGACTATGTTTTAGCAGGGGAAGTCTCAGCTGCAATACTCAGCAAGTCCGGAAAAATCTACACCGGAGTATGCATAGACACCTGCTCCACACTTGGCATTTGTGCGGAGAGAAATGCGATATTCAATATGATTACAAATGGCGAGCAGGAAATAGAGCGAGTGCTCTGTATTGCACCTAATGAAAAGAAATGTGGTCCCTGTGGAGCCTGCCGTGAACTTATGGTACAGCTCATGCCCGATACATATAAGGACATCCAGATAATGTTAAATTATGCCACTGGTGAAACAGCAACTCTTGGAGAATTGACTCCATACTGGTGGATAGGATAAGGAGTAATTATGGTTAAAATCGACATAAATGACCTCGATAAATTCTTTGTAAAGGGAGAACTTATCCCTGCGATATGCTATGAGGTCAATACAAAAACAGTGCTAATGCTCGCATATATGAATAAGGAGAGCCTGAAAAAGACTCTTGAGACCGGATATACATGGTTCTGGAGCCGTTCCCGTCAGGAATACTGGAACAAGGGAGCTACATCCGGCCATTTACAGAAAGTAGTTTCCATATATGGAGACTGCGACAATGATACATTACTGGTTAATGTGGAGCAGACTGGTGTAGCTTGTCATACCGGAAGCTACAGCTGTTTCTTCAATGAAATTTATAATAATGAGGAGAATTAAAATGACAGTTTACGAAGAAATATTTGAGGTAATCAAAGAGAGAAAAAAGCAGTTTGAGAACGGAACAGCTGCTGAGAATTCATACACCTGCTATCTTTTTGACAAGGGCGTAGACAAAATCTGCAAAAAGGTCGGAGAAGAAGCTACAGAGACTGTAATCGCAGCTAAAAACGGTGATAACAATGAACTTATGAACGAGATAAATGATCTTCTTTACCATGTAATGGTACTTTGTGCTAATCAGGGACTTGAATGGTCTGATGTTGAGAAAGTACTTGATGAGAGAAACGAAAAGATCGGAAATCTCAAAAAGTTCCATGAAGTCGACAAAAACACATAATTAAAACTTGATATAAAGAAACTGCTTCACACCATCAAACGGAGTGAAGCAGTTTTTATTATTTATCGTATTTGTCGGATAACGACTTTTTCAGTTCATTAAACTGTTCTTTAAAAGAAAGCTCTCTGTCAAAATCAAGTTTAGGGAAAGCTTTTTTAATTCTGTCGATATTAAAGCTATGTCTTGAGATGTAGACTTTGTATTTCGCACGGAGCTCGTCATATTTCTGACGTAATTCTGCACTTTTTTCATCAAATTCCTCTTTTTTGTCCATAACATCTTCAACTCTATTAAAGATCTTTTTGCCGGTTTTATCTGAGATACGTCTCATTTCAGCAGAAATATCTTCCAGCAGGAGAATACGCTTTTTGTAGTGGATAATAGCCAAAACAGTGATAATCATATCGCTTGCAAATCCTGTCATAAAGAAGGCAATGAATATCAAGCCTACTGTATGCGGGAGTTTATCTACAAATACAGTTATTGCAGGATGAACAAGTCTTACGACTATCAGGCAGGCGACTCCCCATAGCAATGAGAATTTCAGACAGATATACCCGTGAAGATTTAGCCGTTCGCCGGAGTAATCCCACCAATGCATATGGAATATTTTTTCCAGGAGGAAGCCGGTAACAAGCTCCAGACATGATGTAAGAATTACCGAACCAATATATAGGACTATAATATCGTTCTTAATAGGTTCAAGGACAGATGCAACTATTATGACTCCGAAACCGTATATCGGGCAATATGGACCGTTCAAAAAACCACGGTTAATGAATTTGCCATGTTCAACAGCCTGATATACAACTTCGAGGCACCATCCGAAAAAGGAATAAATGATAAAGAAAGCGAAAAGGTCATAAACACTAAAGTTTATTCAGAACACCTCCGATCAATAGCCAAGTTCTTCACCAACAATTATTACTTTGATACGTCCCTTGTGACGCTGCTGAGCTGAAATGAGGTAATTGCAGCATATTCTCTTATCGCTGCCGCAGCCGTCCGACATCTGATGACCTGCTTTTGATAAAGATACGCACTGACCGGTTTCGCCGCAATAAGTATTGCAGTCAAGACGCACGCAGTTAGGCGGAGCTGCTACAGTTTTTACTCTGATCTCAGCTTCGTCAAGGTCACGCACTATTTTATTGTAACCGGCAATGATTATAACTGATTCCGGACCAAAAGCAATAGCAGCTATACGATTGCTGTTACCGTCAACATTATAGAGGACACCGTCCTCAGTGATAGCATTGGCACTTGAAATATAAACATCAGCAGAAAAAGCCTGTCTGTATATTTTACCGATTTCTTCGGGAGTTTCAGCCTTTGACCGGTCGAGGTAATTATATTTACCGGAATTCAGCAGCTCAGAAAGTCCGCATTCCTTTATTGTGACAGAACCGCCATGAGTAACGGTATCGCCGTCCTTCATGAGAGATTCAACGATCTGACAGACGTCATTTTTAGTTTCTGCGTAATAGAATTCCATATTATTCTTTTTTAAAGCCTCTCCGACTCTTTCGATTTTCTTTTGCAGAACAATTTTTTTGTTATCGTCCATAAAACTACTCCTTTTAAATATATTAAGCGTTATTAAATAATATGCGGGACAAGAAGTCCCGCATTGATTATCTTAGTTATTATCAGGTTCAAGAACTGAGTAGTTACCGTCAGCACGCTTGTAAACAACGTTTATCTCGCCTGATTCAGCGTTAGTGAACATAAAGAATTCGTGGTCGAGCATATTCATCTGAAGTATAGCCTCTTCGATGTCCATAGGACGCATCTTGAATTTCTTATGTTTGATGATCTCATAGTCAACTGTTTCAGGAACAGGATAAGCGAAAGCCTCCTTGAAAGCAGTATCCTTGAGCTTCTTTTCGATCTTTGTCTTATTCTTACGGATCTGTCTTATGATCTTATCAATAGCATCATCAAGAGCAACATATTTATCTTCAGCAGAACGCTCAGAGCGGAAAATAATACTGTTATATTTTACAGTAAGCTCAAGAACGATCTGTGTCTTTATTTCTGATAAAACTATCTTAGCGTCAGCATCATCTCCAAAAAACTTTCCAAGTCGATTATCGATCCTTTTCTCAGCATATTCAGTGAAGTTCTGAGGTATCTGCATTTTCTTAGCTGTTATAGTAGTTTTCATAGTAGGTCCTCCTTTAAGCTTTGTTAAACAAAGCATAAATATTATGTTTATATTATACCATAACTATATGCAGTTGGCAATAGTTTTTTGTAATTTTTGTTTAAAACACACAAAGTTTTTTTACTGCTTTGTTTAATATGCTATTTGAGAGATCACTGATTCCCATTAATAGAATCGAGCATAACTTTTACTATATTTTCCGCAGTTACGTAAGTTCCGTACTTATTTTCAAGTACTACACAGAAGGCGATAGGCAGCGACTCATCCTCGACGAAACCTACGAGAAGTGCATTTTCCTGAGCACCTTCTTTTACCTGAGCTGTACCGCTTTTTACTCCGATAGTATATCCACCGATAGAGTAAGAATAATTATTTGCACCATTTGTGAGCAGCATCTCTTTGACGGTTGAAGCGGTATCTGGCAGAAAGAGTCTGTCACTGTGTTCAGTTTTAGCAGTACCCTTGACCTTTCCATTTACATCGGTATAGTGATCTATAAGATAAGGCATAGTCATTTTACCGGTCTCATTAGCGATAGCACTCTGCCACATCATAAGCTGTATAGGACTTACAAGGGTATCTCCCTGACCTATACATCCCCATTGAGTGCGGAATTCGTTAGGGTCAACGAGAGTAGTAGAAGCCCTCTCACATTTTATACCGTCAATATCAATATATCTTTCGTCATCGCCGTTAAGTGCATATCCGAGGTCGTCGTAGACCTTCTTGACCTTTTCAAGCGGCATATCCGGATCTTCAACAAGCTGGGCAAAGAAAGGATTGCAGCTTTTTTCAATAGCCTGCTGAATATCAAGCTCACCGTGACCGTAACTGTTATGGCAGTCTATGTTTTTGCCTTCTTTATTTTCGTAAGAGCCGGTACAAGTGAAGCGTTTTGAGAAAAGCTTGTCCTGCCCCATAATTTCGATAGCCGCAATAAGCGTTGAAACTTTCTGAGTAGAGCCCGGTACTGTTCCGTACATATTTTTTGACATAAGAGTAGCAGGAGGGAAATTATCTATGTTTTCATATCCTTTAGTTACGTCAAGAGAGGGGAGACTTGTGCAGACAAGTATCTCACCGGTTTTGTAATTATAAGCGACCGCACAGCCGTCATTTCCGGCAAAAGCATCGTATACAGCACGATTAGCCTTATGGTCGAGCGTGGTATAAATAGCAGCTTTACCATTGCTCTTGATACCTGTTGAGAAGCTGTAATTATTAAGTTTGAGTATATTCTGAGCAACGAGGGTATTGTCCATCTGACCAGAATCATCACCGATAAGGTTACCAACGTCAATAAAATAATTGTCAGGATATTCTTCGTCATCAGAGCCGTCAAAGAGCACATCACCGGTACGGTCATAGACTTTTCCGAGTTCATGTTCATCGGTATGCATCATATAGAAGTTTGATTCACGCTGTATTTTGACGACAAGCACGATCATACCTATGATAAAAAAGGCAAGGAAAGCACTTATCAGCCTCTGACATCTTTTTATACTTTTCAAGCTGTTTGCCTCCTTTTATGGATCGGAGAAGGATTGTGCTGAGCAGGCATCTTCATAGTTGGAGACTGACACGCAACAAGCATACCAGCCATGAATCCGCTTATCATCATAGAGCTTCCTCCAGAAGAGATAAATGGTATTGTAACACCAGTAAATGGTATGAGATTGCAGGAGCCGAAGATATTAAGAGCCATTTGAACCGTAAATGCAGCTCCGACACCTGCTGCCATAGTAGCATGATAGTAAGAGCGAGGGGGAGTAATAAGTGGGATGCTGATGAGAATGAGAATAGCAAATATAGTCATCAAAGCAAACATAAGTCCCCATTCTTCGGATATTGTAGCGAATACTATGTCGTTTTCATGAGCAAAAACGTTGCAGAGATCGCCGTGACCGGGACCTTTACCGAACCAGCCTCCGTTAGCGATACCTATAAGAGCCTGAGACTGCTGATAACCGTTACCGTTTATGTCGTTCCAGATGTCAGCGTGAAGTCTGTCCTGAACGTATGACGGAGCAAATTTGAATCCTACAAAAGCAACAGCCAGCAGTGCTGACGCAGCGGCAATAAGCTTCTTTTTAGAAAATTTCGCTTTAGGGTAGCAGATTCTGAGGAGAAATCCGCAAACAAAAATACCCATGAAAGTTGGCAGACTTCCAAGGTCACGGCACCACCACTGCAAGAGACAGATAGCAGCTGTGAGACCCAAAAGAGCAAGGTTTTCATATACTACATAGAAACCAAGCACCTTATGTCGATTCTGCTGTTCAGTTATCGAAGTAGCACAGGCAAGTATGAATAAAGGCTTGATAAACTCAGAAGGCTGGAGCGAGAAAGAGCCTATAGAGATCCACATCGCACGGCTTCCGGTCAGGGTCAGGATAAGAATCATAAGGATTCCTATACCAATGTAAAAGTACTTTCTTTGCTGTTGGAGCCATTTATGGTTACGACATAGAAGATAACCGCAGCGGCAGGCAACGAGAGCGACTATACAAGTCGCAAAGTGCTTGATCGTATCTTTATCGACTTCAACTTTTCCGAAACAAGACTGAAAAATAGTACTCATATTCAGAATGAGTATGAGCAGAAAATCGATAGTATACGAACTTTGCTTGAAGAAAAGCATTGCTACAAAATAGCTTATATCAAGACCTACAACCAAACCAGCGAGTATAAACACCTGTGTTACGGAGTCGTAGTCACCGTTGATAAAGACATTTATCAGCATACCAACGTGAGCGAGAAGCACAAAAAAGCAGGAAGCTATGTATGAACCGGTATTACCTGACATTGATGTCCCTCCTTTGTCTGAAAATTAGTCGTCTGTTGCCAAGTGAGATAATATCATTCGGCATTAACTGAGCCTGTCTGACAGGATTACCATTTATCAGTATACCTGATGTAGAGCCCATGTCGGTTATAGTCCATATTCCGTTTGAGACGCTGAGAATAGCGTGATAACGTGATACCGACATATCCGGCAGACGTATATCAGCAGAAGCGTGTCTGCCGATGAGGATTTCATCGCATCCAAGCGGATATATATTTACGTTATCTGCCAGTTCCATAAAACTGGTTATTCTATTCCACCTTTTATTGCTTGTAGAGCGTTCGTGGTAAGCGGAATAGAGAAGTACAAGAATGCAAATATCCAAAGCCGCAGCAGCTACGGCACATAGTATAAGATTGAGCGAGCTCAAAGAAAACACCTCCAATGAATAATACCATGGAATATTATACCACACCACATAAATGAATGCAATATGAATTAATCAAATTTAACCAATTGTTACGAAAGCGTAATAAAAGTAAAACCGGAGAGCAATAACTCTCCGGTAAAAATCAATCAATATCAGTTACAGGTTCTTCGTCAATTGAACTTGAAGAGCTTGAAGCAGACTCTTCGTTTGGCTCGATAACAGTCAGTTCACCTCTCATAAGCTTTTCAAAGTCAGGCCCGTCTATCTTTTCATGAATGAGAAGATATTTTGCGAGAAGGTGCATCTTATCGCTGTTATTTTTAATGAGCTCTGTACAGTCGCTGTGTGCCTTGTCGATTATCATTTTAACTTCTTCATCGATCTGAGCAGCAATAGCCTCACTGTAATTTCTTGTATGACCGTAATCCTTACCGAGGAATACTTCATCATTGTCTGAGCCGTAAACAACAGTACCTATCTTTCCGGAGAAACCATACTTAGTTACCATACTTCTTGCAATAGAAGTAGCTCTTTCAATATCGTTTGAAGCTCCGGTAGAAATATCGTCAATGAATATTTCCTCTGCAACACGTCCGCCGAGGAGCATAATGATTTTTTCACGCATCTGATTCCGTGAAACGTGCTGGTCATCGGAATCAGGTCTTGTAACAGTAAGTCCGGCAGCCATACCACGCTGAATGATAGTTACCTGATGAACCTTATCCTGCGTCTTGAGGTTATATGCAGCTACAGCGTGACCTGCTTCGTGATAAGCTGTGACCTTCTTATCGTGCTCTGAAACGATCCTTGATTTCTTCTCAGGACCGGCAATTACCTTCATAGTAGCTTCTTCAATATCGGATTCTGTGATAGCCATGCGGTCGTTTCTTGCAGCGAGAAGAGCAGCTTCGTTGAGAAGATTTTCGAGATCAGCACCGGTAAATCCCTGAGTGGTCTGAGCAATGACTTTGAGGTCAACATCTGGACCAAGAGGTTTATTCTTAGCATGGACTTTAAGAATGTCCTCACGTCCCTTTACATCCGGATAACCAACGACTATCTGTCTGTCGAAACGTCCCGGACGGAGAAGAGCCGGATCGAGAATATCACGGCGGTTAGTAGCAGCAATTACAATAACGCTTTCATTGCCGGTAAAGCCGTCCATTTCAACGAGAAGCTGGTTAAGGGTCTGTTCTCTTTCATCGTGACCGCCGCCAAGTCCGGCACCTCTGTGACGACCTACAGCATCGATCTCATCGATGAATATGATAGCAGGAGCGTGTTTTTTAGCCTGTTCAAAGAGATCTCTTACTCTTGAAGCACCAACTCCGACGAACATTTCAACGAAGTCCGAACCAGAGATAGGGAAGAACGGGCATCCAGCCTCGCCGGCAACAGCTCTTGCAAGGAGAGTTTTACCTGTACCAGGAGGGCCGAGAAGAAGTACGCCCTTTGGAACTTTCGCACCGATCTCCTTATATTTATTTGGATGTTTAAGGAAGTCAACGATCTCTTCGAGCTCCTGTTTTTCCTCATCAGCACCGGCAACATCCTTGAATGTAGCCTTACGTGCATTAGCCTGATTTTTCAGATTAGCCTTGCCGAAGGAAGTATACTTACCGCCGCCGCCGCTCTGTTTCATCATGAAATAGAGAATAGCACAGCCGAGGAGAACGGTCAGGATAACAGGAATTAATGAGTAAAGCCAAGTTCTGTCAGTAATTTTAATATAGTTCTGACCGAGCTTTATCTCGTCAGATTTATGGTGTTCATTGAACTCTTTACGGTAATCTTTGGTTTCGTCAAGAAAAATACTAACATTAGGAACTTCGTACTTATGCTCTTTGTCGTCATCAATAGTCTTGTAGGTGAGTTCACCGGAGCCAAGATCAAGCTCATACTCAGAGATCTGATAGTTATCGAAGAGCTCCATTACTTCGTTGTAATCAGATTTATCTGAATTCTTGGAAAGTTTTGAACTAACGAAATAGATACATCCGATAGCAAGGAGAATGATCAGAAGATAAGTAAAAATACCTCTGTTCTTTTTTGGTGTCAAGATATCCACTCCAATCGTAATATAGAATTATCTTATGCTTATCATAAGGATTCTTGCAGTATTTTCGGAGATCTTGACTCTGTCAGCGATACCGATACGTTCCGCAAAGATTGTACCTTTTTCGTCCTCGATAAAATGAAGTTCAGGACGCAGTTTTTCAGGTACTTTTTCATTAATAAGCTTTTTGACTGAGGAACTGAAATTCCTTCCTTTGAGCTGTATACGGTCGCCGAAGCGTCTGTTGCGTACGACAGCTCTTCCTATTATTTTATCATAATCTAACATATAAAATGTTAACATTTTATGAACATTTTCAATTTTCTTCAAATTATCACAATCGACTATCTCACAGTGAAGAATTTTATCTTTAAAAATCGAATTATCTCCAATATTGAGATCAGCGGACAATAATTGAGGTTTGTTCGAGTTGCAGAGTTTTATCAACTCAATACTGCCATTTTTAGCCTTTAAGAAAAGGTCACCGGAGACATTCAGCTGTCCGCCTGACATGAGCAGCTCATCAGCTTTTTCAAGTCTGTCGTGGGAGTAGGGGATATGATTTTCCGTGAGCAGTCTTGCGATACATCTTTTCCGGATAACTCCGTGATATTTTGATAAACCGACCAGTGAAGTTCCTTTTTTGCATGACGAATAAGCATCACTGCATAAGTCCGAGATAAAGGCGTTTTCTTCTCTGAGCGTACTGAACGAATTGACAGATGTCGTAATGACAGAAGAATTGATTTTCTCCAACACAGGTATGACCTGATGCCTTATCATATTTCTTGTATAATCATCGGACAGATTTGTGCTGTCGGTAACATGATCCTGTCCGTGATTTCTGAGATATTCTTCGATTTCGCATCGTGTTACAGTAAGAAGCGGTCTTATTATGTTATCACGCCTGACCGGTATGCCTGAAAGTCCCTTTATCCCTGTACCTCGTGCGAGATTCAGAACAGCAGTTTCAAGATTGTCATTTGCGTTATGAGCGGTAGCCATAAGTTTACCTTCTGAAACCTCAGCAAAGGCAGTATATCGCAATTTCCGAGCTGCTTCTTCAATTGAAAGAGAGTACTCCTTTGCGTACTCCGGAACATTGTATATTATTGCCGTAAAAGGGATCTGGAGTTTCTCACAAAGTTCACTGCAAAACTTTTCATCTCTGTCACTTTCTTCACCACGAATGCAGTGATTAACGTGAAGAGCCTCAACCTTGAAACCAATCACAGAAGATAACTCATGAAGCACCAGCAGAAGCGAAACGCTGTCAGCACCGCCGGACAGTCCGCATACTACCGTGTCGCCGCTGTTGATAAGTGAGTTTTCTTTAATAAAATTCAGAACTTTATTGGTCATATCACTGTTCCTCAGGCGGTGTAGTATAGTCAGGGTTAGAGAATCTTGTGAACTGACCGTCCCAGATAAGCTCGACAGTACCGGTCTCACCGTGTCTGTTTTTAGCGACTATACACTCAGAAATATTCTGTTTTGGACTTTCTTTATTATAATAAGCCTCACGGTATAGGAAAAGAACTATATCAGCATCCTGCTCGATAGAACCCGATTCACGAAGGTCTGAAAGCATAGGACGCTTATCTGTACGGCTCTCGACCGCACGGGAAAGCTGTGAAAGAAGTATAACCGGTACATTCAGCTCTTTAGCCATAACTTTGAGCTGACGTGTTATCTCGGAAATCACAACAACTCTGTTATCGGATTTTGAAGTTGATTCCATGAGCTGGAGGTAGTCGATGATGACAAGACCGAGATTTTTTGTACGTCTGAGCTTTGCCTTCATCTGCTGAACGGTCATACTTGCGGTATCATCGATATAGAGTGGGAGAGTGCTGAGATAGCCTGCACTTACAGCCAATTTTACCCAATCGTCGCCGGATATTCTGCCGTTTCTGAGGTTGTGTGACTCAACCAGAGCTTCTGTAGAAAGTATACGTGTAGCAAGCTGTTCCTTTGACATTTCGAGGTTGAACGTCACGACTTCCTTTTCCGAACGTCTTGCGACATTAGTGGCTATATTCATAGCAAAGGAGGTCTTACCCATACCAGGACGAGCAGCTATTATTATCAGGTCGGACTTATTAAGACCTGAAGTAATGCTGTCAAGGAGCGTAAATCCGGTGCGAGCTCCGACATATTTATCCTTATCCGGACCTGAAATTTTACCAAGTCTGTCATAGGCTTCGGTAATAGCATCAGCGAGCGGAACAAGTCCACGCACATCACGTCCCTGACGGATGTCATAAATTTTCTGTTCAGCAGCATCGAGCAGAAGCTGTGCATCGTGCTCACCGGCTTGAATTTCCTCCAGAATAGTTCTTGCAGTGTAGCTGAGGCTTCTAATGAAGTATTTATCAGCGACGATCTTGCAGTAACTTGCTATATTTGAGGTCGAGGGGAGCATATTTCCTATTTCAGCGAGATATTTTCTTCCCTCTGCCGGACTGTCAAATATATGAGCTTTTTCAGCTTCATTGAGGAGCGTCACAACGTCGACAGCCTGACCGGATGAGTCCATACGAAGTATTATCGAGTAAATAGCCTTGTGCTGTTCACTGTAGAAATACTCAGGTTTTATGAGCTCGATGACCTCAGCTAAAACAGAAGGCTGAGAGATTATAGCACCTAAAACGGACTGCTCCGCCTCGATGCTGTGTGGCAGCTCTCGGGCGGAGAGTAAGAGTTCATTATTGTCCATAGTACCGATCAACCTTCGCTGACCTCAACGTCAACTGTTTCGGATACGCCGTTATAGAATTTAAGGGTCGCAGTATAAGAGCCGAAGTTCTTTATATCAGTGCTGAGGGTGATCTTCTTCTTGTCGAGCTTAACACCAAACTGCTTGTCAAGAGCTTCTGCAACGTTAGCAGCAGTAACAGAGCCGAAGAGTTTTCCGTTAGAACCTGCTTTTGCGGTGATATTCACCTTCTTGCCTTTAACTTTAGCAGCAGCTTCCTTTGCAGCCTGTATCTCAAGGTCTATCTTGTGCTGAGCAGATGACTGCTGACCCTGGAGCTTTGTCATGTTCTCCGGAGTAGCTTCTACAGCCAATCCCTTAGGAAGGAGCATATTTCTTGCATATCCGTCAGCAACATTTTTTATCTCGCCTTTTTTTCCGGAACCTTTAACGTCCTGTAAGAAAATAATTTTCATATTAAAACAACCTTTCTATTATGTAATATCATTATTATAATTATCGATTATAGAGATAAGCGAATCTATAGCGTCGCTAATTGAAATACTTTCAAGCTGAGTAGCAGCCATAGTCTGGTGACCGCCGCCGCCGAGCTGTTCCATAACGACCTGAACATTCATTGCACCAAGGGAACGTGCAGAGATATTTATAGTATCTCCGGTCCGATAAAGTACGAATGAAGCATCGACATCAGTTATATTCAATAGTTCGTCAGCAGCCTGCGGAGCAACAATTCTTATGTCAGCCGACTGCTCTTCTGTAAAAGCTATCGCACAACGGCTGTGAACATTTGCCGAGCTGACGATGTTTGTCTTTCTTTTGTATGACTCAAAAGAGTTTGAGAACAACAGCTTTACAGCGACAGTATCAGCACCGAGTTTTTTCAGATACGCCGCAGCCTCGAATGTACGCACACCAGTTCTCATGATGAAGTTTTTAGTATCGAGCATTATACCTGAAAGCAGAGCTTCCGCATATATGCTTTGGAGTCTTTCCTCGGAGTCATAGCGGAAGTACTGTATGACCTCTGTGACCATTTCAGACGCAGATGATGCGTAAGGCTCATGGTGGAAAATAACAGCATTGTCGATGAAATTGACTGTCTTTCTGTGATGATCGATAACAACGACAGATTTTGCCGATTCATAGAGTTTTTTGCTCTCAAGGAAGTCTTTGTTATGAGTATCAACTATTATCAGAAGATCATTTTCACTTACATTTTCCTCCGCATCGGCAGGAGTGATGAACAATTTGTTTTCAGTTTGTTCTTCAACAACATCGATAAGATTGGATGCAAGATTTTTCGTTCTGTCAACAACAATATAAGCTTCCTTGCCGAGAAGATTTATTGCACCGGCAATTCCGCATGAAGCACCGACAGAATCGAGGTCGCCGAATCTGTGACCCATTATGAATACTCTGTCAGAGTTTATTATAAGATCCTGAAGTGCATTGGAAATAACCCTTGTTTTAGCATGGGAGCGTTTTTCAACGCCCTTAGACACTCCGCCGAAGAAACGGTAGCCGTTATCAGTTTTTACGACAGCCTGATCTCCGCCACGTCCGAGAGCCATATCAATACACTGACGTGCGATTTTTTCACTTTCAGCAAGATCGTCTGCACCAAGTCCGACACCGATCGAGAATGTGAGGGGATATTTACCTGATATTTTGATACTTCTTGCAGAGTCAAGTATCCTGAATTTCTCATCGATAACCTTCTGCAAAAATTTATTTTCAATTATAGCATAGAAAGTATTTGAAGAAGTTTTCTTTACGAAGCTTTTAGTAGCTTTAGTAAAGTTTTCGATGATCTTTTCGGTTTCAAGGGAAGTCTGTGACTTTTCACTTTCCTTAGCGTTCTGCATGATCTCATCGTAGTTATCGATCGTAATGATGACAACGTTCTGATGTGAATCATCAGAGTATCTTTTTAAGTTGTAGTACTCAGTCTGATCGTGAAAATACAGCACAGTAAAAGATATATCGTGTTTATCAAATTTTTCAGCCTTGACCTTGTATATGCTCCCGTTTACAGGACATATCGCACATCCATTTGCACGCAGAGAGGAAACATCTATCTTGACGAACCCCTCCAGATCCATGCCGTAGACATCCTGTCCAAGGCTTATTTTTTCCGAGAATATCTGATTATACCAGACAAACTGTCGGTTTTCATCAATAACAGCGATAGGAGCCGGCAGTGAGTTCATATATTCAGCAGCAGTATTTTCGAGATGTGAATTCATTTTCGAGATATGTCTGAATGAATTCCTGGTATAGATAAGGTAAAGACAAATACACGCAGCCATAAGCATAAATGCAGAGATCAGGCAGAACAGACCTATCCTGCCATTATAGCTGTGAAGTATCAAAGCAGACACAGATACATCGGTCAGCAGCAAAAGCTGGAGAACAAAGAGTGCTGCCGGAAATTTATTTTTCACTTTCCTGACTCCTTTCGGACGATCAAGTCTCCATAATTATAGGAAGTATCATAGGACTTCTCTTTGTTTTCTGGTAAATGTAATCAGAAAGAGCATCACGCATTTTGCCTTTAAGAGTGTTCCACTCTCGCAGTTCAGCGGCTGAGCAAGCGTTAAGAGTGCTTGCGAGAATGAGTTTTGCCTCGACTATGAGCTCTTCTGACTCTCTGACATATACAAATCCTCTTGAGATAATGTCCGGACCGGCAACTATCTCGTTGGAGCTTTTTTCTATTCCTATGACTATTATAATAAGTCCGTCCTGAGCAAGATGCTTTCTGTCTCTGAGGACTATAGAGCCAACATCGCCGACACCGAGACCGTCAACAAGGATCCTGCCGGCAGGCACCTGAGAAACTACGCTCATTTTAGCTCCGTCAGTTTCAATGACATTGCCTATCTCAGCGATAATGACATTGCTTTCAGGTATACCCATTTGCAGAGCAAGACCTGCGTGTTTCTTGAGATGCTTATACTCACCGTGAACAGGAATGAAGAACTTAGGCTTTGTGAGTGCGAGCATGAGTTTCAGTTCTTCCTGACAGGCGTGACCTGAAACGTGAACTTCGTACATAGCCTCGTATACGACCTCTGCACCGGATTTCATAAGTTCATTTACAACACGGGTAACGAACTTTTCGTTGCCTGGTATCGGTGTAGCTGAGATTATAATGAAGTCCATAGGAGTTATGTTGACTTTTTTATGGTCATTCATAGCCATTCTGGTAAGAGCGGACATTGGTTCGCCCTGACTTCCGGTAGTGATAAGAACTATTCTTTCGCTGTCGTAGCGATTCATAGTCTCAATATCGATGATAAGACCGTCCGGAGCTTTCAGGTATCCAAGTTCAATAGCAGTATTTATAACATTTACCATGCTTCGTCCGAACACAGCGACTTTACGGTCATAGCGGACTGCACAGTTAATGATCTGCTGTACACGGTGGATGTTAGACGAGAAAGTAGCGATTATGATACGTTTTCCCTCGCCCTTCTTGAAGAGCTTATCAAAGGACTCGCCAACTGTGCGTTCAGAGTGAGTATATCCAGGACGCTCAGCGTTAGTAGAGTCAGCCATGAGAGCGAGAACGCCTCTGCTGCCAAGCTCACCAAATCTTGCAAGGTCAATTATTTCGCCGTCAATAGGGGAGTAGTCGACTTTGAAGTCGCCGGTGTGTACGATGATACCGGCAGGAGTGTGTATAGCCATACCAACTGAATCCGGTATAGAGTGGTTGACCTTAATAAATTCGACAGCCATACAGCCCATTTTTACAGTCTTTTTAGGCTCTACAACATTGAGAGTTACTTTGCCATACAATCCCTGTTCACGGAGTTTTCCTTCAATAAGACCTATAGTAAGTCTTGTAGCGTATACAGGGACATTTATCTTTTTAAGAAAATAGGCAAGTCCGCCTATATGATCCTCGTGACCGTGAGTGATAACAACACCTCTGATCTTATCACGATTGCGTTCAACGTAAGTAAAATCAGGTATAACGATGTCGACACCGGGCATATCAGCATCAGGAAATGCGAGACCGCAGTCAAGAATGAACATATCATTAGCACATTCAAAGACTGTCATATTCTTTCCTATCTCGTTCAGACCTCCGAGAGGTATGATACGTACCGGAGTACGCTTTACCTCCCTTGGCTTTCTTGTTCTTGTTTTTGCAGCCGGAGCAGCAGTCTTAGAAGCTGTCTCCTGAGCAGCTGTCGCAGTTTTCTTCTTGTAATAACGCTTTGCAGCCGGAGCAGATGAAGATGAAGATGATCTGCGGGTTGTTTTAGTTTTTTCTTTTTCGTTCACTATGTGACCTCACTTTCAATTGCAAGGAATAGAGCATAAAATACGGATGCAATATTCCGGATGAATAAACTTGTGGATCCGGTCAGTAAAAAAATTAATTACATAAGTAAAAGAAATATACATCTCAGAACAGAACAAAGCAGACGGCAAACGTACCTGATAGCCAAAGTATCAGTGCCGTCGTGTTTTAATAAAAACGAAATGAAGATGTAAAAAGTACTGGACCGGTAATGTATGGGGGAGTCCCCGATTATATCTTAAAGGCACAATCTATGCCAATAAAGTCAGAAAATAAAGACAGCAAACGGTTCGAGAGGAGCGTCTGCACATAATTATATACAATAATATTATAACGAAATTCCAGTACAATGTCAATAGAAAAAACGTGTAACATTCAACATTATGCATAATCAATAAAAATAATTCTCAAGTTGAAGTAACTACTCTAAAATTGTTTTTATTTCAAGGCAATACCGCAAGTCTATTATTCTATTTATTGACATAAAAATTTGATTTATACCTATTTTACATCTTTTGACAAAAAAATCAATGCGAATACATTCGGAATTATCATAAGTCCGTTAAAAATGTCTGAGATAACCCATACCGTGTCAAAGCTAAGAACAGCACCAAAGGAGATTATTGCTGAGTATATGATAAAAAAGCTGCTGCATTTTTGTTTTTTTGAAATAAATTTAAAAGCAGTCTCACCGCAGTAGTACCACCCTATAACGGTGCAAAGAGCAAAAACAGACATTTCAAATGCAAGAAACACAGCCGTTTTATCTCCGAGCAGAGTATGTAATGCGGTATCTATTTTATAGTCAGGTGCAGAACAAAGAATCGTTACAGCCGTCAGAGTACAGCATATTATCGTATCGATAAATACTTCTGTCATCGCACAAGCCCCCTGTAATTCGGGAGATCTGCTTTCTGCTGTACTATGCAGGATAGGGGAGCTCCCGAGACCGGCTTCATTTGAAAAAATGCCACGTCTTATACCGATAGACAATGCAGTACCGGCAGCACCTCCTGTCACGGCTCTGAAATCAAAGGCTTCGAGAAATATACTCTGAAAGACCGTTGGTAATTTTTCTCTTGAACAAAAAATGATTACAAAACATGATAAAATATAAAGTACAGAAGCTAAAGGAAGAAGTCCCTGTGCTGCGTTTCCTATTCGTTTTGCACCGCCTTTAGTAATAAAGCATATCACACAGAATACAATAAATGCAGAATAATATCTGTTCACCGGACATATTTTTTCTATTGAGTCAAAAAAAGAGTTAACCTGTACCATACCACCCATACCAATTGAAGCTCCTAAGCACATTACAGCAAAGAATACTGCTGTAATATCTGACCCGACACCGTATTTAAGATAAGCCATAGGACCTTTTGCATCATCTGTACTGTAAACAACTGAAAGTACATTTTCAGCGTAGACAAGAGCCATTCCAAGCAGAGCAGAGACCCACATCCAGAAAACTGCACCTGCTCCGCCGATAGAAATAGCTGATGCTACACCGACTATATTTCCGGTACCCATAGCTGCACCAAGAGATAAACAGGCAGTTTTTAGCTGAGAAAGTCCATTTGACTTATGCTCACGTTTTTTGGAGCTTTTTATCAATACCGAAATAAAGCGAAACTGTATACCCTTTAGTTTAAATGTAAATATTAACCCTGTGCAAAGAAGAATAAATATCAAACCGTTTCCCCACACAAACGAATTGATAGATTGAAGAATTTTGTACATAAAAACCTCCGTAAATTTAAGTATAATGATGGTGTACAGTACAGGATATTTGTGGTATAATAGAAATATACCGGAATTGTGAGGTGTAATATGAGACATTTTTATCCAGATAAAAAATGCCTGCCAATATTGCAGATCGTAATAACAGTAATAACAGCAGTATTGGTACTGGCGTTAAATTTATATATTCCTGCAAAAAAAGTAGTTTTAATAGCAAGTATTACTCTTGTTTCTTTAGCATTTATAGCGATGTTCATATATCTTCCGCTGTTTATATCATCCATAGAGTACACGGTAACAGATTCTGAGATTGCAAGGTCAAGCGGAGTTTTTATAAGATTCGACCGATCTGTGAAGTTCACATCCATACAGTACCACACATTCATAAGAACGCCTTTTTCAGACAAGACCGGATTGAATTTCATTTCATTATTTGTATTCGGAGGTCATCTCAGTCTGATGTTTCTGAATATCAAAGACGCAGAGGAGATACTTGTTCTTACGGGCAGCCTTAGCGGAGGTGAGCTATGACCAATTATCGTGAACATCCTTTAAAAGTATTACGGTATTCAGCTAAGAATATATGGCTTCTTCTGTTCCCACTCCTGAGAGGTATCGGAGCTGTGTGGACAGATAAGAATTGGTTTTACAACTGGCTTCGTGGAGCTTGGATGGACATTCTTGTAATAGGAATGATCGTAGTATTCGGCTATATACGCTGGTATTGCTCATATATAACGGTAACCGATTCTTATATAAGACATAACGAGGGTATATTCATAAAAGTATCAAAGCAGATACCTTTTTCGAGTATAAGCTCAGTCACAGTTGAGAGAGCTTTTTATCTGATACCGTTTAAGGCTGTCAGGGTAAGATGCGATACGAGTGCCGGAATTTTTGATTCAGCCGATATGAAAATGATGATAAGCGATCAGACCTGTGGTGAAATAATAAAACGACTGCCTCATGTCAGATCAAAGACGGAAAACGGTGAAGTGCCGAAACCAACAGCTTTATCGATAATACTTTTCTCAATATTTTTCTCAAGCGGTTTTTCTGGTACGATATATATTGCAGCTCTCTTTTTTCAGGGAGGAAATATTGCAAGGGACATCATCAGCCGCTCCCTTACAACAATAACCGAAGAAACTGAAAAACATACAGAAAAATTCATATATAAAATACCTGATGCCGCAGTAGTGATCGCAGTATTCTTTTTAAGTGCATGGCTACTGTCGTTTATTATTAATCTTCTGAGATACTCACGCTTCGAGCTGAAAAGTAACGATAAATATTTGTATACATCATACGGAGTTTTCACTAAAAGAGCTTATACAGTTTTTCCGTCACAGATAAATTATATAGACATCAGACAGAATCTCATCATGAAGATATTCGGAGCAGTGGCTGTCCATATAAGCTGTTCCGGCTATGGAGCAGGCAGACATAGCTTGCCGGTACTTCATCCTGTTCAGAATCAAAAAAAAATGAGCAGCATTTACGGAACGATAGGCATAGCCGATGTTGCTAAAAATGAATACAGACCTAAATGGACCGGATTTTGGCAGCATATATGGCAGCCAGCTTTGATAGCTGCCGGACTTATCCCTATGTACTATATTACAATGCATTTCTTTCCTGATTTTTACGGACTTACAAAATTCAGCGTATTTATGCTTGAAATACCGGCTGTATGGTTCGTTATCGTTAAAGTTGCTGCTTTCTTTACGAGCGGAATAGCAATATATGATGATAAAATACTGGTAAGATGCTGTAAGTGGAGCAGGTTCCATACTCTTATAGTCGACCGCAGTAAGATAATCAAAGTTGAACTTGAACAGACTATCTTCCAGAAAATAGGTAAAAGATGTAGTGTGAGCCTCTGGTTTGAAGGCGAAAAGCATATAAAATATAAGGTCAAAGCATTTGACGAGCAGAAAGCACTGGCAATCGCTGAACTGCTCGGCTACGGAGTATGTAAAGATCAGAAGCTGCGTTACAGAAGAAAAAACGGATGATTTTTCCGAAAAAAGCTTGACAAGCCCGAATGACCGTGATATAATATTTACTGTTGATTGCGTATAGTCATTAGTCTGGGTGTGGCGCAGTTGGTAGCGCGCTACCTTGGGGTGGTAGAGGCCGTGGGTTCAAGTCCCGTCACTCAGACCAGATGCAGTCAGCATTCACCCCAAACTCCGGTGTAAATGCATCGGAGTTTTTTATTTATAAAAAAATGCAGTTTATTTTAGTTTAAATGCTGATTGACTAAAAATAATATATATGATATAATAAATTTATATGAGCCAGTATTTTTACTGAACAGGAGGAATGTAATGATTACTTTAGATGATGCAAAAAAAATACTGTCTGAATACGGACAGGAACACATACTAAAATATTACGATGAACTTGACCAGAGTGAGAAAGATGAACTCCTTTCACAGATCGAATTGATAGATTTTTCAGTTCTGGATAATTTAAAAGCAGAGAACAGCTTTACAGCAGCAAGAGGAGAGTTTGCACCTCTTGGAGCTGTTACTATTGATGATATTGCAAAAAATAGGGATATTTACCTTAATAAAGGCATAGACGCTATTAAAAACTCCAAAGTAGCGGCTGTACTTCTTGCCGGCGGTCAGGGTACAAGACTTGGCTTCGATAAGCCAAAAGGAATGTTCAACATCGGAATTGATAAGGAACTGTATATATTCCAGTGCCTTATAAATAACCTCATGGACGTTGTAAAGCAGGCTGGTGCATGGGTACCTCTCTATATCATGACCAGCGAAAAGAATCACGATGATACAGTAAATTTCTTCAAGGAAATGAATTATTTCGGCTATGACAGCTCATTTATCAGTTTCTTTGTACAGGATATGGCTCCGTCAGTTTCATTTGACGGCAAAATATATATGGAAGGAAAGTCACGTATATCCATATCACCTAACGGTAACGGAGGCTGGTTCTCATCTCTTGTCAGAGCTGGACTGCTTGACGAAATAAGAGACAAGGGCATAGAGTGGATAAATGTTTTTGCAGTTGACAATGTACTGCAAAGAATAGCTGACCCATGCTTTGTCGGAGCTGTAATTGATTCCGGACTTCAATCCGGCGGAAAAGTGGTAAGCAAGGCTGATCCTGATGAAAGAGTTGGAGTTCTTTGTCTTGAGGACGGTATGCCTTCGATAGTTGAGTACTACGAAATGACCGAGGAAATGCGTACACTTCGTGATGAAAACGGTGAGTTAGCGTATAAATTCGGTGTTATTCTGAATTATCTGTTTAATGTGGACAAGCTTGAAGCTATTCTCAATAATAAGCTTCCTATCCATATTGTTGACAAGAAAATACCGTATATGGACGAAAATGGAGAGCTTATAAGTCCTGACAAGCCTAACGGACATAAATTTGAGACACTCGTTCTTGACATGGTCCATATGCAGGACAGCTGCCTTGCATATGAGGTGGAACGTAATAAAGAGTTCGCACCTGTAAAAAATGCAACAGGAGTTGATTCTGTCGAATCAGCACGAGCACTCCTCAAAGAAAATGGCATAGAAATATAAAAGTTACGGACGCTTATAGCGTCCGTTGCTTATTAAGAGGTTATTATGAAAAAACTTTTAAAGTATCTGAGAAATTACAAAAAAGAGCTGATATTCGGACCTTTTTTCAAATTGCTCGAAGCAATTTTTGAATTGATAGTACCGATGGTAATGGCAAAGATAATAGATAACGGTATCGGAAACAACGACAGCAGTTATATATTCAGAATGTGCGGACTTATCGTGCTTCTCGGAATATGCGGACTTGCTTTTGCATTGACCTGTCAGTATCTTGCTGCAAAATGTGCTTATGGATTCGGAACTGAGCTCCGGTCTGCACTTTACGAGCATATCAACAAACTTTCGTACAGCGGAATAGATAAGGTCGGAACGTCATCACTTGTCAATCGCCTTACAAACGACTCAAACACAGTGCAAAACGGTGTCAATATGTTTATCCGACTTGCTGTCAGAGCACCTTTTCTCGTTATCGGAGCTGCTGTTATGGCAGTTATGATAGATGTGAAGCTCTCGCTCATATTTTTTGTAGTAGCTCCTCTCATATCTGTAGTGATTTTCCTTATCATGCGAAAAACAGTACCGATGTATAAGCGTACACAACAGAAACTCGATAGAGCGGCAATGCTCACAAGAGAAAATCTTGAAGGCACAAGGGTCATACGAGCTTTTTCAAGACAAAAAGAAGAAATAGACGAGTTCAAGGAAGCTGTTGACGATATAGCGGACTGTTCGATAGCTGTAGGAAAAATATCCGCAATACTTAATCCTGTAGCATTTATGGTCATGAATCTTGGAATAGTTGCAGTTATATGGGGAGGCGGACTTCGTATAGACAGCGGAAGTCTTACACAGGGTGAGCTTACTGCATTCACCAACTATATGACGCAAATTTTGCTTGCACTGGTAGTACTTGCAAATCTGATAGTTCTATTTACCAAAGCTGCGGCATCAGCTAACCGTATAAGCGAGATATTCGATATTTTACCGGAAGAGTGCGGTGAGGTCACGGAAATAAATAAAAAATCCGACAATATCCTTGAATTCAGGAACGTTTCGTTTGCATATGAAAAGTCCGGAGATGAATCCCTTTCAGATATATCGTTCACCTTAAAGAGGGGACAGATGCTCGGAATTATCGGCGGAACAGGAAGCGGTAAGTCAACTCTTGCTTCACTGATACCCTGCTTTTATAGAGTGACATCAGGAAATGTGCTGTTTGCAGGTGAAGACGTTAACGATTATGCTCCCGATGTACTTCGCAGAAACATAGGCTATGTTCCGCAAAAAGCAGTACTCTTTTCCGGTTCTGTCAGAGAAAACATGAAATGGAGAGCTGAAAATGCTTCTGACGAGGAAATAATCTCAGCATTGAAAACAGCTCAGGCATGGGGATTTATTTCGCAGAAACCTGACGTACTCGATACAAGAGTAGTGCAGGGCGGCAAGAATTTTTCCGGCGGACAGCGACAGCGTTTGTCCATAGCAAGAGCTTTAGTCGGTAAGCCAGACCTCATAATTCTTGATGATTCAACAAGTGCTCTTGACTATGCTACTGACCTCGCACTGCGAAAAGCTCTGAAAGAAGATATGTCCGATACTTCTGTAATAATGATCTCACAGAGGACTACGTCACTTAAAGACGCTGATAAAATAATAGTAATGGACGACGGAAAAGCTGTCGGGATAGGTACGCACGAGGAACTTCTGGCATCCTGTGAAGTTTATCAGGAGATATACAGGTCGCAGATGAACGAAAAGGAGGGTGACGCTAATGCTTAAAACGCTGAAACGAGTTTTTTCATATGCACGTCCCTACATCCTGTACTTCGTTATGACGGTCTTATTTGCGATAATCGGAGTTTCGCTTTCGTTAGCCGTTCCGGTATTCATTGGTGAAGCGGTCGACTGCTGTATCGGGAAAGGTGACGTTGATTTTGACAGATTGAAAAAAATCGTAACAACTCTTGCCGGAATGGTAGTTTGCAGTACTCTTTTCCAATGGCTAATGAGCCTTTGTACCAATAAGTTATCATTTCTCACGGTCAGAGACCTCAGAGCTGATATATTCAATAAACTGGAGAGAGTACCGCTCAAATACATTGACGGTCATACAAAAGGAGAACTCACCAGCAGGGTCATAAATGATATTGAAATAATCTCGGACGGTCTTTTGCAGGGATTTACGCAGTTTTTCAGTGGTATCATAACTATTCTTGGTACTCTGATCTTTATGATGACCATAAATATAAGGATCGCATTTGTAGTAGTACTGCTGACCCCTTTGTCATTTATTGCAGCATCAAAAATCACTAAAGCTTCCCACGACTCCTACATGAAACAGTCGAAGCTAAGAGGGGACATGGTCGCACTGGCTGAGGAAATGGCAGGCAATCAGAAGCTTGTAAAAGCATTTGTTTACGATGAGCGTGCCGAGAAACGATTTGCCGTGATAAACAAGGAATACGGAAAAATAGGCACTCAAGCTACATTTTTCAGTTCTATGACCAACCCGACTACACGATTTGTAAACGGACTTATTTATGCTGCTGTAGGACTGCTTGGTTCACTTGGAGCTATAGGTTATTCGTCGGTCATAGGTGTTATGTCAGTCGGAAAGCTGTCAAGCTTCTTAGCGTATGCGAACCAGTACACAAAACCATTCAATGAAATTTCCGGAGTTTTTGCCGAATTACAGAATGCTATCGCATCAGCTCAGAGAGTATTTGATGTACTCGACGAAGAAGAAGTCACTGATGATTCTGACAAAGCTGTAATTTCTGATCGAAGAGGGGACGTAAGCTTCCGCAGCGTATTCTTCTCATATACTCCTGAGGTTAAACTTATACAGGATTTCAGTCTTGACGTTAAGTCCGGACAAAGAATAGCTATTGTAGGTCCTACAGGATGTGGAAAGTCGACCATTATTAATCTTTTGCTGAGATTTTATGATATAGACAGCGGCACCATAGAGGTGTCCGGCAAAAATATCAGCGACATCACCCGTGACAGTCTTAGAAGCAGCTTTGGAATGGTACTGCAAGATACATGGATATTTACTGGTACTGTAGCCGAAAATATAGCATACGGACTTCCGGACGCATCCAAAGAACAAATAATAGAAGCTGCAAAAGCTGTTTATGCACACGGATTCATTAAGAGACTGCCACAAGGCTATGATACGATCATAAGTGAAGACAGTGGACTTTCTCAGGGACAAAAACAGCTTATATGTATCGCACGTATAATGCTAATGGATCCGCCAATGCTTATTCTTGATGAAGCTACAAGCTCGATAGACCTGCGAACTGAACACAAGATACAAAAAGCGTTTATCAAACTTATGGAAGGCAGAACAAGCTTTGTGATAGCTCACAGACTGTCAACGATAAAAAATTCAGATACTATACTTGTTATGGATAACGGAAATATTATCGAGCAGGGAAGTCACGAAAAGCTGATGAAAGAAAATGGATTCTATTCAAAGCTTTATAACAGTCAGTTTGCTTCATAAACAAAAAGTCAGAAAGCAGTATCAGCTGCTCTCTGACTTTTTTCGTATCAGTTATATTTTCTCAGCTCCGACCTCTATCCATGCCGGTCTGAAACCACACTTGAATGCTATGTTCCACGAATGAAGATTTGCTATCTGAGTTCCATAGAATGGAATATCTCCCTGCTCAATAATTTTATTTTTCAATAAAGAAACAAGATAAGTACCGATACCTTTCGACCTGTATTTAGGCATTACATCTACCCCTATCTGCATCCACCCTTTTGTATCCTCCGAACATCCTGCCATGCCGAGTATTTCACGTCCTTTGCAGGCACATACGACTATTCTGTCCGGACGTCCGTCTAAGTATTCCGTACAGATAGCATTAGGGAATCGGCTGTCACCGTAAAATTTGTGTATCTCTTCGTCATAGTACCAGCGAGTGTCAAACTTGCTTTCAATTGTCACATCTTTTTCAGCAAGGAACATATGTGAAGTTTCTGTCAGCTTGTAGCCGAATTTATTCAGCTCAGGAGATAATTCGGAAAGTATCGGCAGTTTGAAAAGCTCTTTTCCGCCGCCTTTTTTCATAAAATCAACCAGTACGTCATCAAGACAGCTATCAGCTGAAATGACTGCATTTGTTCCTGTAGTCACCATTCTGAAAAAGAACTTTTCAAGACTATATATCCTTCTTCCTTCATTTAAAGCTGATTCAGTGAGTACATTTTCTTCAATATCAAAATCTCTTGGCTGACAATTAAAGTCAACTGACAGCATTTTCAGTAAATCGTTGTAATAGTTCATCATTTACTTCCTTTCATTGTATAAACGTCCCTGATAGGTATCAAGCTCAGCAAGCCGCTTATCAATACCATTTATGACTGATTTTTTATTACTGCTCCAAAGCGGAGCTATAAGCTTAGTTTTGTCGCCGTCACCGGTTATTCTTTCAATAACTATTTCAGCAGGCAGAAGCTCCAGCTGTTTTACTATAATGTCGATATACTCTTCACGAGAAAGGAGCTTTATATCTGTATTCTGATAAATTTCATGCAGCTTAGTCCCTTTTATAACGTGCAGCATTTGCAGCTTTACAGCATCCGGCCGCATCCTTGCGACCTCATTAGCACTTTGCAGCATCATTTCAGCTGATTCATTTGGAAGTCCGTTTATAAGGTGCAGACAAGTGCGGATACCGGCGTTTTTCAGCTTATAAAATCCTTCAAGAAATTCAGCGTGAGTGCAGCAGCGATTTATTGCAGATAGCGTACTATCGTGCATTGTCTGCATACCGAGCTCTACGGTGAGCGAGGTACGTGTATTTACTTGTTTCAGAAGTTCGATAATATCATCAGACAGGCAGTCGCCACGAGTACCAATAGATATTCCAATAGTATTCGGAAAGGAGATAGCTTCGTCAAGCAGCTTTTCTAATTTATCAGCACTTGTATATGTATTCGTATTTGCCTGAAAATAGGCAATAAACTTAACGTCATTACCGAATTTTTCAGATAGACGTTCGTGCTCTTTTTTCAGCTGTTCCGTGACAGCGAGGTCAGGAACGGTAAAATAACCGCTTCCGCCGTCACAGAATATGCATCCGCCAACACCTTTGGATCCGTCTATATTCGGACAGGTGAATCCGCATTCCAGTACAGCCTTATGGACTTTTATGCCAAATTTGCTTTTATTGTAATAGTTCAATGTATGGTACCGTTTGTTATCCAAAGAAAACGGAAAAGGATTTATTTTCATACTCATCACTCCAAATAAATGTTATCACACATATCAATATTTGTCAACAGACATAAAGAATGAACATAAACAGCAATATATGGTCTTTAAATACTTGACATATCTTCACAAATGAGTTAAAATATATACAACATATATTATCAAGGAATAAAATACAATGAAAAACAATATAATACTTATTGGAATGCCCGGGGTAGGTAAAAGCACTGTTGGAGTAATACTCGCCAAGATCTTGGGATATAAGTTCATAGATACCGATATAGTCATTCAGGAGAAAGAAAAACGTCTTCTGAAGGACATAATAGAGTCCGAGGGGATCGACGGTTTTATTGAGGTCGAAAACCGAGCAAACAGTTGCTTAGAAGCTGAAAATTCGGTCATAGCTACCGGCGGCAGTGTAGTTTACGGAAAAGAGGCAATGAGGCATCTTTCCGAAATAGGTAAGATAGTATACCTTAAACTTGATTACCGTAAATTGAAATACAGACTCGGCAATATAAAGAACAGGGGAGTAGTAATCAGAAAAGGTCAGAGATTGTCCGACCTATACAATGAAAGAACAGCTCTCTATGAAAAATATGCGGATATTGTTATAGATGAAAATGGATGCAATATCGAGAAGACCGTAAATAAGATTCTTGACAGTATTGAGTGATTCTTTGTTGGATGTGTACAAAAGTAAACTAAAAAAAGCACCAATCTGCACAATTTTGTTTTTTGCACAAAAAACTTCTTTGACAAGTCGGGCTTTTTGTGGTATAATATAGCGTAGGTAAATATTATGATTATATAGAGTCCGGTGCCGTTCAGCAGCTATACTGCTCTGGCTTGCGGATATCGGAAAGGAAAAGAAATGTCTAAAATTATTGCAGTTACATCTGGAAAAGGCGGCACAGGTAAATCTACTGTTTGTGCCGGACTTGGGTATACTCTTGCTAAACAAGGACACAGAACTCTTATCATCGAACTTGATTTTGGTCTTAGATGTCTTGACATAATGTTTGGAATGGAAAATAGCATACAGTACGACCTCGGAGATGTCCTCAGCGGAAAAAAACAGGCTCTTGATGCAGTTTCACAGGTTCCGATGGCATCTAACCTTAGTCTCTTGTGTGCTCCGAAAACATTGACAACAGTAAATGCAGAAAAGATATATGATATTTGTCGTTCTGTAAAGAAGTATTTTGAATATATCATAATCGATACTGGTGCCGGAATCAACTCTCATGTATTCGAGATCGTTGAGCAGGCTAATCTTATTCTCGTAATATCTACTCCGGATCAGGTCTG
The DNA here is from genome assembly GCA_017441505.1 of Ruminococcus sp. Taxonomy (GTDB): domain Bacteria; phylum Bacillota; class Clostridia; order Oscillospirales; family Ruminococcaceae; genus Ruminococcus. Next base: position 9,551 of record JAFRXL010000003.1, on the reverse strand, counting down.
CATTAGAGATGCAAGCCTTATGTCCGATGAGTTCTATAATAGAGGAAATAAAAGTCAGAGACTTATTATAAATAAGGTAAGTAAAAAGGTTATCGGCAATTCACTTGTAACTAACCTTGATGAGATCATCGATAAAGTTGGTGTTCAGCTTATAGGTGTTATACCTGATGATTTCAAGATGACTGTAGCAACAGGTAAGGGTAATCCTATCCCTACTGATTCTGAGGCTCTCAGAGCATTTGATGCTATTTCAAAGCGACTTGACGGAGATTTTGTTCCGCTGACTGTAAAAATATCTTAACTCGGAAAATATATACCGCAATGCGGAGAAAGGAACGAAAAAATGAAAATAGCTATAATTGCACACGATGCCAAGAAGGAACTTATGGTCCAGTTCTGTAGTGCTTACTGCGGAATCCTGTCAAAGCATACTCTTATTGCAACAAATACAACAGGAAAGCAGGTAAGTGAAGCAACTGGCTTACCAATAAAAAAATATCTTAGCGGACAAGGCGGTGCAGAGCAGATACTTGCTCTTCTGTCATGCAACGAAGTCGATGTACTTCTTTTCTTCAGAGATCCGATCAATCCAAAAGCAACTGATGTTCACGGAATGAATCTGCTCAGACTTTGCGATGTACATAATGTACCTGTCGCAACAAATATTGCTACTGCTGAAGCACTTATCCTCGCTCTTGAAAGAGGAGACCTCGATTGGAGAGAGGTAGGAACTCCAAGTATTTAAAAGTTAATTGTCCCTTATAAGGGACAATTTTCATGTATAAGAACTTTGGCATATTATCGTATAAAATATATAGTTGTACATAACTTATATGCACTTTGATGCACTACAGATAATATTTCCAAAACAAAATAAAGTGAAAGGCTGAAAAGTATGGCTGTAAATATCAAACGCCCAAATGGTACAGAGGATGTTCTTCCAAAGGATATCCACAAATGGCACACAGTTGAAAAGATAGCAAGGGAAACTGCTGAAAGTTTTGGATTCTCAGAGATAAGAGTCCCGACTTTTGAAAATACAGATCTTTTCCTCAGATCAGTAGGTGAAACTACAGATGTAGTGCAGAAGGAAATGTACACTGTTATGGCAAAGGAGACTAAATTTACTCTTCGTCCGGAAGGTACTGCCGGAACTATCCGTGCAATGCTCCAGAACGGACTTCTTAATGAAGCTCTGCCACAGAGAGTTTTCTATATTCTTTCCTGTTTCCGTCACGAGCGTCCTCAGGCTGGAAGACTTCGTGAATTCCACCAGTTCGGACTTGAAATGGCTGGAAGTGCGTCACCGGCAGCTGATGCAGAAGTGATCTCACTTGCAAAGACTATCCTCGACAGACTTGAGGTAAAGAATATAGAGCTTTATATCAACTCTATCGGATGCCCGACCTGCCGTGCTAAATACCACGAAGCATTACGCAGCTATTTTGAAGCAAGAAAAGATGAGCTCTGCGAAACTTGTCAGGACAGACTTGTCAAGAATCCTATGAGAATTCTTGACTGCAAGAGCCCAATTTGTCAGGAGATCGGTAAGGATGCTCCCGTTATCCTCGATTATCTTTGCGAGGAGTGCGGAGATCATTTTGAAAAACTCAAAAAGTATCTTACAAATCTCGGCATTGATTTCAAGGTAAATCCTAAGATAGTACGTGGACTTGACTATTATACAAAGACTGTTTTTGAGTTCGTAACAACTGAGATAGGTGCTCAGGGAACTGTCTGCGGCGGCGGTCGCTATGACGGACTTATTGAGCAGCTTGGCGGTCAGCACACTCCTGCTCTCGGATTCGGAATGGGAATAGAGAGACTTCTCCTTGTTATGGACAAGCAGAATTGTCCTTACCTTATACCTAAAAAGTGTGACATATATTTTGCAACTATGGGCGAGGCAGCTCTTGAAAAAGCAATGTATCTCTCACGTAAACTTCGTGAATTCGGCTATTTCGCTGAATACGACCTTATGGGCAGGGGACTTAAAGCACAGATGAAGTATGCTAATAAGATTGGAGCAGCATTTACTATTGTTCTCGGAGATAATGAACTTGAAGAGGGCAAAGCAAAGCTCAAGGAAATGGAAAAAGGTGAAGAGAAGGAGATACTTCTCGATGATAAATTTGTAAACAACTTTGATGCTGTTTATTTTGATAAAATGATGGATACTCTTGAGGATGATGAAGTTCTCGGTGCATTCAATAAATCTGTTGAGGTGAATGAATAATGGCAGACACAATGAAAGGACTTAAAAGAACTCACTATTGCGGTGATGTTACAGAAGCCGGCGGTGAAGTCGTTGTAGGCGGATTCGTTGACAGAATAAGAAATAAGGGCGGAGTTATTTTTATCGTTCTCCGAGACAGAACAGGCGTTGTTCAGCTTCTTTTCAATGAAACAACTGCACCTGAGATATTTGAAAAAGCTGCTTCATGCAGAAGTGAATTCGTACTTATGGCAAAGGGTGAAGTGCGTGAGCGTGAGAGCAAGAATGACAAGCTCAAAACCGGCAATGTAGAGATATTCGTTACAGACCTCAGAATACTCGCAAAAGCTCAGACTACTCCGTTTGAGATAACCAACGAAACTAAGGTCAACGATGAACTTCGTCTTAAATACCGTTATCTTGACCTCAGAAGAGCTCCGCTTCAGGAGAATATAATCAAGCGTCACCAGATCGCTAAGGTTACCCGTGAGTACTTCTATGAGAACGGTTTCCTTGAAATAGAAACACCAATGATGATGAAATCAACTCCTGAGGGAGCAAGAGACTATCTTATCCCGTCAAGAGTTCATCCTGGTAAATTCTATGCACTTCCACAGTCTCCTCAGATATATAAACAGCTTCTTATGATCGTTGGCTACGACAGATATATCCAGCTTGCACGCTGCTTCCGTGATGAAGACCTCAGAGCTGACCGTCAGCCGGAGTTCACTCAGATAGACCTTGAAATGTCATTTGTAGACGCTGAGGATATTCAGGGATGCGTAGAAGGCTTTGTACAGCGTGTTTTCAAGGAAGTAATGAATGTGGATATTCCTGTTCCGCTCCCAAGACTTACTTTTGCTGATGCCATGAACAGGTATGGTTCAGACAAGCCTGATACACGTTTTGGTTTTGAGATACAGGATATTACAGAAACTGTTAAGGATATTGACTTTGTAGTATTCAAGAATGCAATAGAAGAGGGCGGTTCTGTACGTGCTATCAACGTAAAGAACGGAGCTGCTGCATATACACGTAAGGAAATAGATAAGCTTGTTGAGCACGCAAAGGGCATAGGTGCGAAGGGACTTGCTTACATCCGCTGGGCTGACGAGCCTAACTGCTCATTCAAGAAATTCCTCGGCGAAGGAGACCTCGAAAAGATATGCGGTGCAGTTGATGCACATGAAGGTGACCTTGTACTCATATGTGCTGATAAAACTAAGACCGTTCTTTCAACTCTTGGTGCAATAAGACTTATCTGCGGCAAGAGACTGGACGTTATACCTGAGGATCAGTACAATTTCCTCTGGATAACTGAAATGCCGTTCTTTGAGTATGATGAAGAAAACAATACATGGGTAGCTGCACATCATCCATTTACAATGCCTATGGAGGAGTGTCTGGAATATCTCGACACTGATCCGGCAAATGTCCGTGCAAAGGCGTGGGATCTCGTACTCAACGGTACTGAGCTTTCAAGCGGTTCAATGCGTATCACAGACTTTGAGTTACAGCAGAAGATGTTTGAAGCTCTTGGCATGACTGATGAAGAGATACAGGCTAAATTCGGATTCCTTGTTGACGCTTACCGCTATGCTGCACCGCCTCACGGTGGTATGGGAATCGGTCTTGACCGACTTGCAATGATAATGTGCAAGGCTGACAGCTTACGTGATGTAACTGCATTCCCGAAGGTACAGAATGCAAGCGAGCTTATGTCTGAGTGTCCGTCTACTGTTGATGACGAAAGTCTTGAGGTGCTGGGAATCAGCGTAACAGCAAGCGATGACGAGTAATAGATTTTATGCGGTATGCGGCATATTGGAAATAGACGGAAAGATATTATTTGTCCGTCATACATATGGTGCTGCAAAAGACAGGATACTCATTCCGGGCGGATATGTCAAAGAAGGGGAGTTTCCTTCTGAAGCTGTTAAACGTGAGTTCTTTGAAGAAACAAGTGTAATGGCAGAAGCTAAGTCTGTATTCGCTATTCAGTTCCGCACTGACCAGTGGTGCATTGTATTTTGCATGAAACATATATCAGGTCTGCCGGTATCCGACGGTTACGAGAACAGCGAAGTATTACTTTTAACTCCGGAAGAAGCTATCGAGCGTCCGGACATCACAAATATGAGCCGAGCAATACTAAAGTCTTACATAAAAGACAAAGATAAGACCCTTGAAAAAGGCGATTATCAGTCCGTATCTCTTAAAAGGGGAGAATACGAGATTTTCGGAGTATAAAAATAGGGGAGTTGCTGATTTCAGTAACTCCCTTTTTGTTATTGTTCAATTAATTTTTTGACCGCATCCGGTATCTCATAAATAGAATTTACGATAACATCCGCATCTTTCAGTTCATCCTCTGAACCATATCCATATCCGCAGCCTATAGACATAAGACTGTTTTTTACAGCAGTTTCAATATCGTGGAATCGGTCACCGATGACAATGAAAGTACCTTTATGCTCCGGAGCTATCTTCCTGAATATCTCGAACTTTGGTATGAAATCGAAAGCTTCGCAGCAGTAAAAAACATCAAAATACTTGTCGAGTTTGAAAACTCGTCTATGTCTTTCAAGGTAGTGAAAACGGCAATTGCTTAGGAAAATCAGCTTATGTCCCTGAGACTTCAATAGTGTAAGCGTATCTTCTGCACCTTCATACAAAGCTCCTTCACCATTGTCAACACGTTCAGCCATGTTCTGTCCAAGCATAGCACGAGCTTTTTCTCTGATGCTTATATCAAGCTCAGGATGAAATTGTCCCCACATATCGGTCGAATTGAATCCAAGCCAGCGACTTATTTCATTATCAGTATATTCACGGTCAGCAATGTATCCGTTGTCAGAGAGCCATTTCATCGTATCTCTGAAAGCCGGAGCATAAGTTAGCATAGAATTATGGATAGTTCCGTCGTAATCGAAAATCAGATTAGCCATTATGCCTCAATTTCTCTGATAAGGTTTATCATCTCAATTGCACCCTCAGCACATTCGCTGCCCTTATTACCAGCCTTTGAACCTGCTCTTTCTATAGCCTGCTCAATATTTTCAGTTGTTATAACACCGAACATAACCGGAATATCGCTGTTGAGTGATACCTGTGCTATTCCCTTTGCAGCTTCATTGCATACAAGGTCATAGTGAGAAGTACTTCCACGGATTATAGCTCCAAGACAAATAACAGCGTCATATTTTCCGGACTTAGCCATTTTTGAAGCTATAAGCGGTATCTCAAATGCACCCGGTACCCATGCAACATCAATTGAGTCCTCGTTTACATCGTGACGTTTGAGAGTATCGATAGCACCTCCGAGAAGTTTTGAAGTGATGAACTCGTTGAAACGAGCAACAACAATACCTATTCTTGTATTTTTAGCTACAAGATTTCCTTCATAAGTTTTCATAAAAAAGCTCCTTAAAATTTATTTTGTAAGCGGCTCTTATCAGAATTTTGTATAATAGTCCGCAAGCAATTTTACTATTTGATATACCTCAATAGTTAAGTATATGTCCCATTTTATCACGTTTGGTTTTCAGATAGAAAAGGTCGTATGCAGTAGGATCCATTTGTATCGGTACACGTTCTTTTATCTCGATACCGAATCCATTTAGTCCATAAACTTTATCAGGATTATTCGTAAGCAGTCTCAAAGTTTTGCAGCCAAGTTTGCGGAGTATCTGAGCACCTATATAGTATTCTCTCATGTCTCCCGGAAAACCGAGTGCAAGATTTGCTTCAAGAGTATCCATACCATTATCTTGTAATTCATAAGCTTTGAGCTTATTAATAAGTCCTATCCCTCTGCCTTCCTGACGCATATAAAGCAGTATGCCTCTGCCTTCTTTTTCAATTTGTGTCATAGCAGCAGCGAACTGTTGACCGCAGTCACATTTTAATGAACCGAAAGCATCACCGGTCAGGCATTCCGAGTGAACTCGGCAGAGTATATCCTCTCCGTTACCAATATCTCCCTTAACAAGAGCTACATGGTGTTCTCCGTTTAATTTATTTATGAAGCCTATAGCTCGGAATTCGCCGTATTTAGTCGGGAGTTTGGTATTTGCCACCATTTCGACAAGGTCATCATGACACTTTCTGTACTCTTTGAGCTCCTGTATAGTGATGAACTTCATGCCCCATTCCTGAGCTTTTTCCTGCAATTCAGCCGCACGCATCATAGTACCGTCATCACGCATTATCTCGCAGCACAGACCGCATTCTGAAAGTCCGGCAAGTTTCATAAGGTCAACGGTAGCTTCGGTATGTCCCTCACGTTCAAGGACACCATTTTTCTTTGCAGTCAAGGGGAACATATGCCCAGGACGTCGGAAGTCCTCAGGTTTAGCGTCAGGGGAGACACACATTCTTGCAGTAAAGCCACGCTCCTGAGCAGATATACCTGTTGTTGTCTCAACGTGGTCAATAGAGACTGTAAAAGCAGTTGAGTGATTATCAGTGTTATAGTCGACCATCTGAGGAAGGTGCAGTTTATTACACAGCTCAATGCTCATAGGCATACATATCAGACCTTTAGCGTGTGCTGCCATAAAGTTAACATTTTCAGTTGTAGCAAATTCGGCTGCACAGATCATATCGCCTTCGTTTTCTCTGTCCTCATCATCTGTAACGAGGATTATCTCACCGTTTCTGAGAGCTTCAAGAGCTTCAGGTATAGTGTTGTATTCAAACATTATAAGACTCCTGTTCTTTAAATATATTTAAAAACCGTTTTTTATCAGAAAATCCATAGTTATATTGCTTGCGGACTTTTCTTCTGCCGGTTTCATCAATTTTTCAACGTACTTGCCTATAATATCATTTTCAAGATTTACAGTATCTCCTATAGTTTTGAAGCCAAGGACGGTCTGCTCGGCTGTATGAGGTATAACGGATACGCTGAATGATGTATCGGTCACTTTGGCGACTGTAAGGCTGATACCGTCAATAGCAATAGAGCCTTTTTCAACGATATATCGCAGTATCTGACTGCTTGTTGATATGGTGAACCATATTGCAATGCCGTCTTTTTTTATATCAGAAATAGTGCCTGTTCCGTCTATATGACCGGAAACGATATGACCTCCAAAGCGTCCGTTTGCTGACATAGCACGTTCAAGGTCAACGTAACTCCCTGCTTTTAGACTTCCAAGAGAGGAGCGTTCAAGGGTTTCATTCATCACGTCCGCTTTGAAATAGTTTTTGCCGAATTCAGTAACTGTGAGACATACTCCGTTTACTGCTATACTGTCACCAAGCTTTACATCTTCAAGGACTTTTTCAGCACTTACCTCAATAAAAGATGACGTGCTGCCCTTCTTGATCCCTTTAACAATACCGATCTCCTCAACTATTCCTGTGAACATATCTGACCCTGCTTTCAATAAGTATATCTTCTCCGAAATTTTTTATTTTAGAATCTTCAAGCATAAATGCATTATCAGGCAAGTCTACGCCACGTCCGCCGATAGGGGATTTAGAGCGTTCTCCGCCAAACAGCTTAGGAGCAATATAAGCCTGAACTTTATTGACTATGCCAGAATTCAAAGCCGACCAGTTCAGGCGAGCTCCGCCTTCAAGAAGTATGCTGTCTATTTTGTGTTCACCGAGAATATCCATAAGTTTATTAAGATCAACTTTCTGACCGTCGTCAGTGCCGCATTCTATTACCCAGCATCCAGCCTGCTGATATTTTTTTATTTTTTCAGTATCACTAACTGCTGTAGCAATGATAGTATGTATCTCACCGGCAGTCTTAACGATCTGACTATCCATAGGAGTTCTCAAACCAGAATCACAGATTATTCTGTAAGGATCACGACCGCCATCAAGTCTGCAAGTGAGCATAGGATTATCCGCAAGCACAGTCCCCACGCCTACCATTATAGCCGCATGACGCAGTCTATCTTTATGAACATTTTTTCTTGCTTTCTCGCCGGTGACCCATTTTGATTCACCGGTATAACAAGCAATTTTACCGTCCATTGACATAGCGTATTTCATTGTTACAAAAGGCTTATTTGTAGTTATATAATGGAAAAAAATCTCATTTATCGCATCGCACTCATCTCTGAGGACATTTTCTGTGACCTCTATCCCGTGACTTCTGAGTATATTTACTCCCTTACCAGAAACAAGAGGGTTAGGATCGGGAGAACCAATAAATACTCTTTTTATACCATGCTGTATGATAGCTTCCGTACAAGGCGGAGTTTTTCCCTGATGACAGCACGGCTCAAGTGTAACATAAATATCACCGCCTGAGCAGTCGATATTTTTTTCATCACAATCAGCAAAAGCATTGCGTTCAGCGTGAAGATCGCCGTATTTTTTGTGCCAGCCTTTGCCAATTATTTTGCCGTCTTTTACAATGACTGCACCGACCATAGGGTTAGGGGAGACAAAACCCATTCCTTTTTCGGCAAGGGAAATGGCTTCTCTCATATAGTCTGCCTGTTCCATATAAAACCTCCGAAAAATAAATTAAGCCAATAAAATAAAATGCCCCGTAGATCGGGGCAATAAATCTTCTATATAGTATATATACTTAGATTTATCTTCTTACATCCGGACTATTACCGTCGGCTCCGGAATGTCACCGGATCAACCTTTTAAGGCTCGCAGGCTTTACTGCCGGTAGGGATTTTCACCCTGCCCTGAAGATATTAATTTCAACTCTTATATTATATCACGCTGTTATTATTATGTCAATAGGAATATGTAAAATCTATATAAATCAATTATTTCATCTGTTGTCATATTAACACCTATTCCTTTTATTTATGAATCCTTTAACATTCTGATTAGCGTGTCCTTTAAAAAAATATCAAAAGATTCTAATTTAGTAACTTCACCGTGATCTTCCCACATAATCTCACCTGTTTCTTTTGAAAAACCTATGAATTCACCATCGCCAATTACTTCACCTATTATAACCATATCTTCAGGTACTAATTCACAATCAATTTTAAAGGCCTTTACTCCTTTTATTATTGCAAGTTCACTGCAGATATTTGAATAGCGTGAAAACCTGAGCCAATCTTTGAGTGATTCAGGTATTTCTATATTATTTTCTTTTTCCCATGAAGATAACTCTTCCTCAGTGGCAGGCGGATCATAATCAAAATAATAACCTTCATCTTCAAGTTTTTTACTTAACTCAACAATCTGAGTTATTTCATCTGTCAAACTGTTGTTTGGTATTTCCGGAATATACATATATCATTCTCCTTTTTCAAATAAATTTAGTATCAATAACCTTGAAATGTGTACAACCATTAGTTGATATTAAAGCATCTTTTATCACATTTACAATTTCGTCATTTAT
>JAFRXL010000025.1 GCA_017441505.1 Ruminococcus sp. | reverse complement strand
GTCGCTACGCTCCTCACTTCAAAAGGGACTTGCCAATTGACAACAACAAAGCAGCCTGCACAAATTGCACAGACTGCTTTTGGTAATAACGTAGATTGTTTTTTGTTTTTTCGCTGTCTACTTGACAGGGGGCGGGTCAATGAAGTGCGGGGATATTTGTTTATTTTATTCTTTCTACAGTATATCCTCTTTCAGCGAGAATATCATCAACACCCTCATCACCTGCAAAGTGAAGAGTTCCTACCATGAAGAAATACTTCTTTCCGTCCTTTAAGAAATCTTCAGCAGCATCTGCCATATTCTTGTTTCTGTCTTCAAGCATTATTTTCTGATAAGCAGCATAATCGTCTTGCAGCTCTTCCGGTAACTTATCTGAAATATCGTCAAGTTCAGCAAGTTTATCCGGATCACCTGCTGCCCATGCATCATATAGTTTGCTGATTTCAGCAGCATACTCGGAAATCGGAGTATCTTCTCCAGAACTCAACATAAAGTCTGCAAGCTCATCAGTATAGGCGGTTATAGCTTTAGCCTGTATTTCGATATTTTCGATCTCGACTATCTCTTTTCCGTCCTTATCGGCAAGGTCGGAGAATTTCCAGTCCACACCTTCGCTTGATATATTTTTTATTTTAAGCAGTTTTAAGCTTTCTATTTCTGAGATCCAGAATCCCGGAACATAATTATCCAACATAGTATTATACATTCCCAATTCCTTGAGCATCTCTACTCCGTTTTCATAAGCTTCCTGAGAAATATGATCTTTTATAGTAGTACCATCAGTCAGCACCTGATAGGATAAGTACTCCTGAAGATTTGTCATATCTTTCAGCTTTCTTGAATCGTACTCTATTGCTATGCCCTCGGAGTCGTTATACACGTCCATAAGGTAATCAGGCATTTTGAATTTTTCCTCACTTACCACATGGATAGTGCCAAGCATATAAAGCTCGTTTCCTGTCTCTGGGTCAGTAGCTTTCCAGAGTGCCGGAGTTGGCTCGTCTACTGTGATATAGTCATTTATATCCTCTGATTTTTCTTCGCTTGACCCAGCTTCTGTAGAATCCTCAGTTTCTTTTTCCTCTGTAGTATTTTCCTCAGCATCGTCAGTTTCCTCTGTTGTAGTCTCTGCTGATTCAGTTATAGTCTCAGATGAGGATGAACTTTTGGACGAACTTTCACTGCTTCCGCATGAAACAACTGAAACAGACATTGCTGCTGCAAGGGATATGCATATTGCTTTAAATGCTTTCATATTTTAATACCTTCTTTATATTATAATATGTAAATTTTATCACGAAATTTACTATTTGTCAATAGCAGGCTTTTGAGTTTGAACTGTAAAATGAGGCAAAAGCATAAAATTATCAGCATTTTTTCAAAAAAAGCTTTTATTTGCGAAACAAATGTGTTATAATAAGTACGTATATTCTTATACACGGAGGTTTAATAATGTCAAAACATAGAACATACTACCAAGGATACGAAAAAGAAAAGTATTTTTTGGCATTCATACTCGGATTCGGATGCCTGCTCATCTCACTTCTCCCGATGATGATAGTCAATCATGGATACTTTGTTTATTCCGGAGACTATAATGCTCAGCAGATACCTTTTTATAATATGGCTAATGATACCGTAAGAAGCGGCTCTTTCGGCTGGAACTGGCTCACAGACCTCGGCTCGGATTTCATGACTTCTTATTCGTTCTATCTTTTCGGAAGTCCTTTTTTCTGGCTCTCAACACTGCTTCCAAGAGGACTTGTCACATATTCGATGCCTTTTCTCCTTGCTTTGAAGCACGGTCTTGCGTCACTGACCGCATACGCTTACATAAGAAGATTTGTTAAAAATAAATATTCTGCTGTTATCGGCGGACTCCTCTATGCTTGTTCAGGTTTTCAGGCTTACAACGTCTTCTTCAACCACTTCCAGGACGTTACCGCACTTTTCCCTCTGATGCTGATAGCTATGGAGGAAGCTATAAATAATAAGCGTAAAGGCGTTTTTGCTATAATGGTAGCAATAATGGCAATAAACAACTACTATTTCTTCGCAGGTCAGGCAGTATTCCTCGTACTCTACTACCTGTTCAGGTGGAAGTCTCCTGACTTCCATACCTCATGGAAAAAGTTCTTTGGACTATGCTTTGAGGCTATCGTAGGTACTATGATATCGGCATTTGTACTCCTTCCGTCCGCACTTGCAATAATCAGCAACAGCCGTGTTAACGATATGATGTATGGTCTTGACATGGTAATTTACACTGACTCCACCATTATTCCACGAGTTATACAGACATTCTTTATGCCGCCTGATCCACCTGCTGCACCGAACCTTTTCTTCTCAGACTATGAAAAATGGGCTTCTATCGGCGGATACTTCCCACTTTTCTCTATGGCTGGCGTTATCGCCTTCATGCACAGCAAAAGAAAGCATTGGGCTACAAAGCTTTCATTCGCACTCATATTCTTCGCATTCATACCGGTCCTTAACAGCTTGTTCCAGGCTATGAACTTCTATTACTATGCAAGATGGTTCTATATGCCTATACTGATATTTGCTATGATGACTGCTGTCTCACTTGACGACGAGAATGCTGATGTCGATTTCGGCTGGAAGTTCTGTGTCGGAGCAGTTGCTGTATTTGCAGTGATAGGCTGTCTGCCGTCAACATTATTCAACAGCAAACCTTTCTTCTTCCTGCTGCCGGATGATATTGCCTACTTCTGGATAGTAATAGGCGTTGCTATTGCTTGTCTGATCGTATCAAAGATAATTTTCATAAAGAAAAAGAATCACAAACCTTTTATAAAAGCATCGGTGTATGTAACAGCTTTTGCTGCGATAGGATGTTTCTTTACCACATTTCTTTACACTGCTGCAAACATCGATTCAGAAAGGTATTATGTTGATAATGTTATCAACGGTAAAAAATATGCGTATGAAGAGGCCGATGAAGATAATTTCTTCCGTATTGATACCTACGGTGGTTATGAAAATATTGGAATGATATGGGGACTTCCGAATATGAGATGTTTCCAGAGTACTGTAAATACATCGATAATGGATTTCTACAATGCAATAGATTTAGGAAGAGATGTAGGCTCCCGTGCAGATCCGTCACACTTTACTTTAAGAGGACTATTCTCAGTAAAATATTTCTACAGACCGATCGAGGATAATAAAACTTATCAGGTTCTTCTGTCAGATGACGGAGAGAGAGAAATGCAGAAACTTGCCATGGCTCTGAACGGCGGTGAAAAAAAGGATTTTACGAACGCAATCATCCCAGAGGAAATCCCAGGATTTGAATATGTCGATACAAGAGGAGATTACGAAATATACGAAAACAAGCTATTTATACCAATGGGTATCGCATATGATACTTATATCTCTGAGGATAATGCAGATGATAAAAAGGCTAAGCAGCGAGAAAGAGTTCTGCTTGATGCTCTTGTACTGAGTGATGACCAGATAAATAAGTACTCTGATATTATGACAGAATATACAAGCAAAAAATCTCTCGATAAGGACGATTACACCAAATTCTGCAAGCAGAAGATAGCTAAGGCTTCATCTTATTTCAAGTATGACTCTCACGGATTTGAATCCGGCATCACACTGGATAAACCACAGCTCGTATTCTATAGCGTACCATTCAGTGACGGCTGGACTGCCGAAGTAAACGGCAAAAAAGTCGATGTTGAAAAAGTATCCTACGGCTTCATGGCTGTAAAGGCAGAAGCAGGAGAAAATAATATTGTATTCCACTATGAAACTCCGGGACTAAGATATGGTATCATCATATCTGTCTCAGGCATAGCTCTGCTTCTCGTATATCTTGTAATTTGCTTCATAATAAAGAAAAAGAGCAAGAATAATGAAGTGGGTCATACACATTATTATGATTATGAGTCGATACAGAAAGTCGATGCTTCTAAGGAATATATAAGAAACCTCATAGGAAAGGATGAAAAATAATTATGCACCTTGAAGAAAAACAGCTTTCCAGCGAAGTCAAATATGAAGGTCCTATATTCACAATCACACATGACACGGTACAGCTTGAAAACGGAAAATCTTCCATAAGAGACGTACTCCTCCACCACGGAGGAGTATGTGTGATACCGGTCACAGATGATAACGAAATATACATGGTAAAGCAGTTCCGCTATCCGTTCAGGACCGTCACCGTTGAAGTTCCTGCCGGAAAGCTTGAGAAAGGCGAAGACCACGGCAAATGCGGAAAAAGGGAGCTCCTTGAAGAAACAGGCTGTATTTGCAGCGAATATACCTATCTTGGAGAAATGTACCCCACTCCCGCTTACAACAGCGAGATAACTCATATGTACCTTGCAAGAGGGCTCAGATTTGAAAAACAGTCCCTTGACGAGGGCGAGTTCCTCGATGTTATAAAGGTACCGCTCTCAGAAGCTGTTGAAATGGTCATGAGCGGCGAGATAAAAGACGGGAAAACTCAGCTTGTTATATTAAAGGCTGCAAGGATACTTGGAATATAAAAAGACCTGCCATATGGCAGGTCCGGAAGTATATCAGAATATGTTACCAGAAATTATTCCTCAGCAGGAGCTTCTTCCTGAGCTTCTTCAGTTTCCATTATAGCAAGCTGACGCTCGTAAGCTTCAAGAATGCTCTGCTCAAAGAGCTTTCTTGCTGAAGGAGAGATAGGATGAACTATATCACGGAAAACTCCGTTTTCATCTTTTCTGCTTGGCATTGCAACAAATAATCTTTCATCGCCCTGAACGACCTTGATATCATGCACTGCAAGCATCTCGTCAATAGTTACTGAAACTACCGCTCTGAGTCTTCCTTCAGAGAGTATTTTTCTGATTTTTACATCTGTAATTTCCATGTTTTAACCTCCTCTGTATGTAAAAAGATCACGCATTGTGTCAGCTTAGCACTTCATTGTTTTAAAGCGGCAGTGATCTACCATTTGTTATATGGTATTATAACGCATATTTTGTAAAAATGCAAGCTATTTTTTCGATTTTTTGAAAAAAAATATGATTATATCTCTTTTGATATAAGCATATGATATAACTTATACATATTTTGTAAGAAAGTGAAAGGTGAAATACTTTGGATAATAGTATCTTAAACGAAAAAAAGCATATTCATTTTATAGGCATAGGCGGTTCGGGAATGTACCCTCTTGCTCAGATACTCCATTCACAGGGCTATTACCTTACAGGCTCTGACAACAATGAGACTGAGACTCTCGAAGCTGTAAGGAAAATGGGAATACCCGTGTTTATCGGTCAGAAAGCCGAGAATATAAGCGGTGCCGACCTCATCGTACACACCGCAGCTATAATGGAGGATAATCCGGAACTTATGGCTGCAAGAGCAAGCGGTGTGCCTGTACTTGAACGTGCTGACCTCCTCGGTATAGTAACAAGCTGGTACAATAATGCCGTATGCGTGACAGGTACTCACGGTAAAACTACTGCCACTTCAATGATAACTCAGATACTCTACACTGCCGGCGTTGACCTCTCCGCTTATATCGGCGGCAAGCTCCCGTGCATCGGCGGAAGCGGCATCGCAGGAAAAAGTGATACTTTAGTCTGTGAATCCTGCGAGTTTGAAGACCACTTCCTCAAACTATCACCTGACATTTCAGTCATACTCAATATAGATGCCGACCACCTCGACTACTTCGGTACACTCGAAAACATAATGAAGTCTTTCAGAAAATTTGCTGAAATGACCTCAAAAGTTCTCGTTATAAATGGTTCTGACGAAAACACCGTCAAGACAATGGAGGGCATAGACAAGGACATCATCACATTCGGCAAGTACAGCTCGTGCGACTTCTATCCGGCTGACCTGAAGCACGAAAATGGTCTGCTCACCTCTTTTGACGCAATGTACAAGGGTCAGAAACTTGGCAGGATAACGCTCCACGTTGCAGGTATCCACAACGTCCTCAACGCTCTTGCAGCAATTGCTGTATCTCACTACCTCGGTATTGATTTTGCTGCTGTCCAGAAAGGTCTTGAGGAGTTCAGAGGAGCTAAACGCCGCTTTGAAAAGCTCGGTTACGAAAAGGGCATCACCGTTGTTGACGACTACGCTCATCATCCTACAGAACTTGAAGCTACTCTAAAAGCTGCTATGGAGATGAATTTCAACAACGTATGGGCAGTTTTCCAGCCTTTCACATTCTCACGTACAAAGCTTCTGCTTGACGATTTTGCAAGAGTGCTCCAGATACCGGATCACGCTGTGCTCACCGATATTATGGGCAGCCGTGAGAAGAACACATACGGTATATTCACAAGACACCTTGCAGAAAAGATACCGAACTGCATATGGTTCCCACAGGATGAAACAGTTGAGTGGACTGACGAAAGAAAATATCAGAATTTCAGTCAGATATGCGATCATATCTGTGAAAACGCTAAAGAGGGCGACTTAGTCATCACACTCGGCTGCGGAGATGCCTACAAGATCGCTAAGATGATCCTCAAAAAGCTCAGCGAGGAGGAATAATTATGTCGACCAAGGAAAAAAAGCTGGAAGTATTCAATTATATAAAACGCCGTCTTAACGAGGGCACTTCCCCTTCCGTAAGAGAAATAATGGACGCAATGGGCTTTAAGTCCACTTCCACAGCTCACAGATACATCGAGATGCTCACAGAAGAGGGACTTATCGAAAAGACCGACAACCTCAACCGTACCCTCCGCCTGCCGAACAGCTCAACTACATCTGTACCGGTCATCGGTACAGTAACAGCAGGTCAGCCTATCACAGCTATTGAGGATATAACCGGATATATCGGCTTTGAAGCCGAGGGCTATGACCCGTCAGAACTCTTTGCACTCCGCATAAGAGGCGAAAGCATGATAAATGCCGGCATACTCGACGGAGATATAGTTATCGTATATAAGACCGAGTACGCTGAGAATGGAGACATCGTTGTTGCTATGGTCGACCACGAGGAAGCTACAGTAAAGACTTTCTATAAAGAAAGAGGTCATTACCGTCTTCAGCCTGAAAACGATACTATGGATCCGCTTATTTTCGACGAAGTCGAGATACTCGGAAGAGTCATAGGACTCAAACGCTACTACTGATAACATCCAAAAATAAGTATGATATTGCCCTCTGTTTAGGGCAAAAGATAAAATAAATATATTATTTTTAAAAAATCTCTTCCATATTAAGAGAAAATGTAGTATAATGTAGTGTGGAGTATATTTTGCTCAGAAAGGAAGATACAAAATGCTTAACGAAGTTAAAGTTGTGATCTGCGGTAAGGAGTATAAGCTCAGGACCTCAGAAACACCTAATTATGTTTACGCTCTCGCAAGAGCTCTTGAAGCTAAAATAAATGAAATGATGAATTCCGGCAGCGGCTCTTCTCCATATTCTGCTTCAATAATGGTAGCTCTCAGCCTTCTTGACGACCTCAACAAGTCCAATCAGAAGCTCGACAGCATCCGCAATCAGACTAAAGAATATGTCGATGAAGCAGGAAGAACACGCATCGAACGTGACGCTGCACAGAAAGAGATAGAAGTACTTAAATCCAAGATAGAACAGCTTGAGAATATGGTAAAACTCAAGCAGCTCAGCCAGTCTATATAATGAGTTCTCCTGAGATACTCGCTCCTGCCGGCAGCCTGGAAACTCTTTGTGCTGCTCTGCGTTCCGGTGCGGACGCAGTATATCTTGGCGGAAAACGCTTTTCCGCAAGGAGCAGTGCGGCAAATTTCACTGACGAAGAGATAAAGACAGCAGCTGATATTTGCCATAAATACGGAGCTAAACTTGATCTTGCAGTCAATACCATTATAACCGACGAAGAATCTGAGGAGTTTTGCAGATATATAAAGAACGCTTCAAAGTCCGGCGTTGACGCTTTCATCGTTCAGGACTGGGGCTGTGCTGAACTCATCAGAAGATGCGTACCGGATGCAGTTCTCCACGCTTCTACTCAGATGTCAGTGCATACTGCCGCCGGAGCCGCTCTGCTAAGCAGTCTTGGTTATGAAAGAGTAGTTCCCGCAAGAGAACTCGACTGCGGTACCATAAAAAAAATATGCAGTGAAAATATTGAAGTTGAGATATTCACTCACGGAGCTTTGTGTATGTCCGTTTCGGGACAATGCTATATGTCGGCTATAATAGGCTCACGTTCCGCTAACAGAGGCTGCTGCGGACAAGCCTGCCGTCTGCCGTTTTCGGCTGTCGGAAAGAAAGATCACGCAGCTCTTTCGCTCAAAGACCTCTCGCTCCTCCCCTATGCTGATGAACTTAAATCCCTCGGCATAGACTCACTGAAAATCGAGGGAAGAATGAAGCGTCCGGAGTATGTTGCTTCCGCTGTACATGAACTGCGGAACGCCCTTGACGGCATCGAGCCGGATATGCAGCTGCTAAGAGGAATATTCTCACGAAGCGGCTTCACTGACGGCTATTTCAGCGGTAAACGAAAGGATATGTTCGGAGTGCGTGAAAAAGAGGACGTAACTGCCGCTCAGTCGCTTATCCCTAAGATACATGAGCTTTATCGCTTTGAACGCAAAGTCCATGACTTGAATTATATTGCCGCCATTAAAGCTGACCAGCCTGTAACTCTGACCGGTACTGCCTGCGGTGTGACCGTAAGCGTGACCGGAGATGTTCCGGAAAAGGCTCTTAATCGTCCGACAGATTATGCTGCTTTAGAAAAACAGCTCTCACGTCTCGGAGATACTGTTTTCAGATACGGCGGACTTGAATCCGATATAGACAGCGGACTTATTGTCCCAGCCGGAAAGCTTAACGACCTCCGCCGCCGTCTTACGGACAAGCTCACAGAAGAAGTGATAAAAAAGAACACTCCTTCTTATACTGTCACGGACTATAAACCGTCAATCCCAGATATACCGGCAAAGAAAACTCCGGAAGTGCTTTCGCTGAGGACTTACTGCCGTACTGTTGAACAGGCAGAAGCAGCTGTTGAACTTTCAGAGTTCATTATACTCGACCATAAACTCTGCATTTCAGGTGACATTTTTGAGAAGTCCGATAAAATAATGCAGAACATAGAACGAGTTATAATTTCACCGCCGAGATTTATAGTCAACGAGGAAAAGCTGACCGAAAAGCTCTCCGAGCTTAAAGATAAGTACGGCTGCAGCAAACTTTACTGCCATACTCCGGACCATATTGCTATCGGCAAAAAGCTCGGATATAAGCTGCACGGAAGCTTTACTCTCAATGTGTATAACTCCTACAGTGCGGAATACCTGCATTCTATCGGTGTTGAGGACTGCATCTTCTCCATTGAGGCTACCCTCGAACAGCTGGGGCGTATAAGAACTGATATGCCTCTTGGTGCGGTGGTTTACGGCAGACTTCCGCTCATGCTGACACGCAACTGTCCGATACAGAATGAGGTAGGATGCAAGAACTGCACCGGAAGTCTCACTGACAGAACAGGCCGCAAACTCCCAGTGATGTGCTGCAAGGACTACACCGAGATATTGAATCCGGATGTTCTGTTTATGCTCGACAGAAAAATTGAAATAAATAACATTTGCTGCGGACTTTTAATGCTCAGTGACGAATCCGCCGAACAGACAAAACGTGCCCTTAAAGGAATAAAGCCCGAAGGAAACATAACCAGAGGACTGTACTACAGAGGTATATAATATGAAGATAACTTTCAAAAAGCTGGACGATAAAGCTGTTATCCCTTCAAGAGCAACAGCCGGAAGTGCCGGTATGGACATTTGTGCTTGTCTCGATGAGCCTGTGACCTTGCTCCCCGGCGAGATAAAGCTGATACCGACTGGTCTTACTGCTGCACCGGATGAGGATGATGTGGCTCTGCTCATTTATCCACGCTCCGGACTGTCGTCAAAATTCGGTGTATCACTTGCAAACTGCGTCGGAGTAGTTGACAGCGATTACAGAGGTGCATGGTTCGTCCCACTGATAAACCACAGCAGTGCACCGTTCACTGTAGAACACGGTATGCGTATCGCTCAGCTCGTCCCCACAAGAATACTTATACCGGAAATAGAAGTAAGCGATGTCCTCCCCGATACAGATAGAGGAGAGGGCGGATTCGGTTCTTCCGGTATCAAATAATCAGCCTGAACATGGCAGAAATGGAGATAAACAATGAAAAGAACACTGTATCTGATGCTGCTTATGTTAGCAGCGGTCATTCTCGGTGAAGTTGCCGGAAAAGCTACTTTAGCACCGTTTGATGTACTCGGAAAATCTAAATCTATCAAATTCATGCCTGACCAGTTCCTCATCGACACGGACGTTATACAGCTCGCTTTCGGCATATACATAAAGCTGAATCTGGGTCAGGTGCTCTTTATACTGCTGGCTCTGTTCATCTATTACAAAACTGTAGCTAAACTTATCCCAGGAAAATAAACTGTTCTTTTTGGACAGTTTTTATTTGCGGTATAGGAGTATTATTTCCCATTTGCAACAATTTCCTCAAATGGGAAAATTTCTCATGCAAAATTCTTGTCTATATCCATTAATGGTGTTATAATATAAATATATAGATTATTAAGGAGCTTCAGAATGTTTACTAAAGATATTGGCATTGATCTGGGTACAGCAAATACCCTCGTATATATGCGTGGCAAAGGAATCATAATAAGAGAACCCTCTGTTGTCGCTGTAAATACAAGAACCGATAAATGCCGCTATGTCGGAAAAGAAGCAAAGGATGTCATCGGCAGAACTCCGGGTTCTATCGTAGCTGTAAGACCTCTTAAAGACGGCGTTATAGCTGATTTCGACATCGCTACTACTATGCTTCAGGAATTTATCCGCAAGGCACTTAGAGGTACTCTTTTTACAAAGGCTAATGTTATAATCTGCATCCCTTCCGGCGTTACTGCCGTTGAAAGAAGAGCAGTTCGTGAATCATGTAAAAAAGCCGGAGCTAATAATGTGCTCATTATCGAAGAACCAATGGCTGCTGCTATCGGTGCAGGTCTTCCTACAAACGATCCGGCTGGAAGTATGATAGTCGACATCGGCGGCGGTACAAGTGAGGTCGCAGTTATCTCGCTCGGCGGCATCGTTGCTGCACGTTCGGTTAGATGTGCCGGCGATGAGTTCGATACAGCTATCATAAACTATATAAAAAAGAAGTATAATCTTCTTATCGGTGAAAGAACAGCAGAAAATGTCAAGCTTGAAATAGGCTCTGCTTTTCCAAGCGAAAAGGAAGAAACTATGGAGATCAAGGGACGTAACCTGCTGAACGGTCTTCCTGAAAATATTATTGTCAATTCAGCTGAGATACGTGACGCTCTCGTTGAGCCGCTTTCAAGAGTCATCGATGCTATAAGATCAACTCTTGAGGAAACTCCTCCGGAGCTTTCTGCGGATATTATCGACCACGGCATCACACTCGCCGGCGGTGGTGCTCTGCTGAGAGGTCTTGATAAGCTCATCAACCGTGAGACCGGTATGCCAGTGTATATCGCTGAATATCCACTTGACTGCGTTGCTGAGGGTACAGGTAAGATACTCGAACATATAAACGATTATCAGGACGCTCTCACCGAAAACGTCAAGTACTATTAAGGAGTGAGCCATGCGTGAATTCTTAAAAAGCACCAGATTTAAAATTCTGCTTGCTTTTCTCGCCTTTCTCGTAGGCATAATGATATATGCCGTTACTAAGGGAGGCTATTCCGTTTCAGGTGCTTCCTTTATAAATACGGTAACTAAGCCTTTCCGAATAGTTTCAAATAAGATAAGCATGACTATCGAGCATAAACTCGACCTGTTCTCTAATTCTGACGACTACTATGAGGAAAACAAAAAGTTAAAAGAACAGATAGGTCAGCTGAATAAGCAGCTCACTGAATATGATGCCCTCAAAACAGAAGTTGAGGAACTCAGAAAATTCGTAAGTATCAAAGAAGAACACGAGGACTATGAGCTCTCTGTTCCTTGCGATGTGCTCGGATATGTTGCTAACGACCCTTTCATGTCGTTCACTATCGACAAGGGCTCTGCTGACGGTATAAAGCCGAATTGTCCTGTAGTTACTGCGGAAGGACTCATAGGCATCACAATCGAAGTCTCTGAGCACGTTTCAACAGTCCGTACTATACTCTCCCCTGACCTTTCTATCGCATCTGTATGCTCATCTTCAAATGCCGATTATGGCATCATCGAAGGCTCTGTACTCACCGCTGAAAACGGCAATACAAAGCTCATACACCTGCGTCTTGATAATAAACTGAAGGTCGGGGACCTCATGATAACTACCGGTACGAGCGGTCTTTTCCCGAAAGACTACTCTATAGGTACTATCAAGTCTATCGATTACGATACAAGCGGACTATCAATGTGTGCTGAGGTCGAGCCTTGTATCGACATAGACCGCCTTACCTCTGTTATCGTTATAACCGATTTCAGCGGTAAAAAGGAGGATCAGTAATGAGGATCAGAACTACCCGTGAACAGCGTATACTGTACTTCAAAACTACCTTTCGTTGGGTACTCTACTATTTTCTGATCTTTTTCAGTTTTATCATCATGACCTCAGGTACATGGCTGAAACCGATCTTTCTCGTTCCGATAGCTCTTGCGATCGCTATAGACAATAATCAGTACGGCTCTGTCTTTACCGGAGCTATGTGCGGTTTTCTTATCGATATAAGCTGCGGCAAGCTTTTCGGCTATAACGCTGTGATACTCGCTTTTTTCTGCATTGTCGTATCGCTTCTGTTCGAGCTGTACCTGAGACATAAATTCATAAATTTTATGATCATCTCAGCCGCTGTTTCCTACATACAGTGCCGACTTGACTATAAATTTTATTACGAGATATGGAATTATGAGAACGTTGAGCGTATCTTTACAAGATATACTCTCAGAGTATGGATATACACGGTAATATCATCTGTATTCATCTACCTCATAATAAAGCTCATAAATCATTTTCTGATGCCAAGAGCTCACCTCACTATCGAAGAGGCTATCACTACCAAGACACAGCAGAATCAATGACCGCACTGACCGTGCGGTCTGCTTTATAAAGGAGGCAATTTTATTGAGAAGTTTGGCTGATAATATAAAATCGATCATTATTGTCGGAATTGTCGTATTCTTGTCGCTCCTGAGCGGCATGAGACTTATGGAAATTCAGGTCGTAGGCGATAAGGATATAAAAACTCCGTCCAAATACGGACCTAACGCAAGAAGCTATGTTCATCAGGTCAAAGCTACCAGAGGTGCAATTATCGACTATAACGGAAATCTCTTAGTCGGCAATAAAGCCCGCTGTGACCTCGTCCTCAGAAAAGCTTACTTCCCTGAGGATAACAAAGAAGGCAACGCTTCTCTGCTCGGTATCTATAACGAACTGAAAAAACGTGGATACGAGATAAAAGAGACCATTCCAATTTCTAAGGACAGACCTTATGTATTCACCAAAAAAGATACAGAAAAACTCATTTCCGACCTCAACCTGAATGTCTATGCATCAGCTGAAAACTGCATAGATAAGCTCATTTCAGACTATGAGATAGACGATTCCTATACTGACGAGGAAAAACGTATCATTGCCGGTCTGCGTTACGAAATGACAGCTCAGGATTTCTCATATGAGTACGATATGCTGCTCGCTAAAGACGTTGACGAGAAAACTGTAGTCGAAATGAAAGAAATGAGCAACTTCTATAAGGGTATCGATGCTATCGAGTCCTACGACAGAACTATCGAAAGAGGCGATATTCTCCCTCACGAAATAGGCACTGTAGGTCCTATATATGCCGAGGAGTACGAAGAGCTCAAAACCAAAGGCTATGCACTCAACGACCAGCTTGGCAAAAGCGGTATCGAAGCTGCTATGGAAAATCAGCTAAGAGGAGTCAACGGCGAAGAAGAAATTGTCATCGAAGACGGCGAAGTCATCGACACTAAAACGCTCACACATACCGAGACAGGTGCTACTGTAAAGCTCACTGTTGACGGCAACTTCCAGCTCAAACTGCAAAACATCTTACAGAATTTCCTTGACAATTTCCCGTCCATTAACCCGAAACCCGGCATCCTCGACGCTAAAAAGGGTGCTATAGCGGTAATCGATGTAAAAACCGGTGCGGTAAAAGGTCTTGCTACTGCTCCTACTTATAATCTTAAAGATTATTCCGAAAACTATGACTACTTCCTGAAAGCTAAAAACTCCCCTCTCCTCAACCGCTGTACCTGGGGACTTTACCGTCCTGGTTCGACTTTCAAGACCATAACCGCTACTGCCGGACTTAACGAAGGTGTAGTTTCCGGCGATACTGCATTCCCATGTAAACAGGTTTACTGGTACCACGGCTCAAGATACGGCTGTACCGGCTATCACGGATATATCTCAGTCAGAAGAGCTATCGAGGTATCATGCAACAGCTACTTCTATGAACTTTCAAGTCTGCTCGGAATAGATAATATCACCCGTTATGCAAAACTCTATGGACTTGGCTCAAGTACCGGTATCGAGACCGGTGATGCTGCCGGTTATCTCTGTAACCCTGAGACTTTTGCTGCTAATAACATCCCTTGGTATATCGGTTACGTTATACAGGCTGGTATCGGTAACCAGGACGCCGGTATGACTCCGCTTCAAATGGCTGTTGTCGCAAGTACTATCGCAAATAAAGGCGTAAGATACAAGCCATATCTCGTTGACAGTCTCTATGAATACGGCTCAGGAAAGCAGATCTCTCAGACTCAGCCCACTATTGCTGAAAAAATACAGCTCAATCATGAGGATGTTTACGATTACATCATAGGCGGTATGATGGATGCTGCTAAAAATCTTCCTGCTAATCACTCACTTAGTAATCTCGGTTACAGCGTCGCTATCAAGACCGGTACTCCGCAGACCGGTGCAAACCTTGAAAAGCAGAACTCATTCTTCATTGGTTTTGCTCCCGCTGATAACCCTGAGGTCGCTTTCGCCGGAGTTATTGAGGACGGTGAGTACTCAAAATATATGATAAGAGATATTCTCCTCGCTTATCAGGAATGCTATGGACTTAACGGCGTTAAACCTAATATAACAGACCTCCCTAAGGAAGTAAGACCTGTTCTGACTACTGTCCCAGAAGAAACAACTAATACATCTACATCGACCACAACAACTACTACAAATGTTTCTGACTACGAAGAAACTACAACCACTACAATTTATTATCCTATCCCACCTGTATACACTCAGCCGGTCGATGACTATACTCCGCCTACAGAACCAATTACTCCTGTAGAAGAACCTGCTACACAGGCTGTTGAAACTACAACTGTTCCCGTTCCGAATGACGATCAGTCTTCAAACGAACTTCCACAAACCACCACCGGCGGCTCTCCGGAATAAATCCCACTACCGCTTGTGATCGGGATGTTCGTTTGGAATGCCACACTTTATTATTGAGGGAAACCCTTTTGAAAAAGGGTTCTCCCTCAAACTCCCTTCCTAAAACTTTCGGCTTCATTTTTCCCCAGATAAGGTACTCCTGTAGTTATTTACTACCGGAGCTTTTTTATTTTCTGGGAGTACCTTATCTGGGGAAAAATCATACTGAAAGTCTTTGGAAAGGGGTTCGGGGAAGAACCTTTCTTCAGAAAGGTTTGCCCCGATAAATAAGTATGAAACTCCGAGCGAACATTCCGATCACAAGCGGCATGATTTTTATTTTTCTGCGTATAAACTTTACACATTTGACAATAATAGCAATGGAGGTGTTATACGTGAAGAAAAATATATTTTCCGATAATAACGATAAAAAGAGTTCAAAAGGATTTTATGCAGCACTTGGAATAAGTGCGGTCATGATAGGTTCAGCTTGTTATTTTGCGTACAATCAGGGAAATGACCTGAACGACAAGAAGCGTCCGGAGGACATAATCTCAGTACCGGAGGCAGCTGTTGACAACAAATCGACCGGCATACCAAAAACAACTTACTATACCCTGCACACTACCCCACCTATTTGGACCGCTCCGGTCACGACAGAAAGACGAGTGACCGAAACTACTCCGATAATAAGAGTACCGGCAGCCGACATTATACCGTCAGTCCCAAAAGAAACTGTTACAGAGCCTGTGGAGCAGCCCACAAAAGCGGAAGTACCTGCTCCGGTGTCTGCTTCAAAGCTTGATAACGCAAAACCGCCGCTTGAAGATGTAAGCAATATACTCGAACCTTTCAGCGGAACTGAACTTGTAAAAAATCCAACTACCGGTTCGTGGCAGACTCACAATGGTACTGATATTGCCGGTGAAGTAGGTACAGTAGTGTCCGCAATATCATCCGGAGAAGTAAAAGAGATCGTCAATGACCCTATATGGGGAATTACTGTGACTATAGATCACCATAACGGATTTATCAGCAAATATTGCAGTCTTGGTTCTGAACTTACAGTTCAGAGCGGAGATACTGTTGCAAGCGGACAAGCTATCGGAGTTATTGGTCAGACTGCTGATATTGAAAGCAATACTCCGCCGCATCTGCACATAGAAATTACGCATAACGGTGCATATATAGACCCTGTAAGTGCTTTTTCTCAGAACTAAAGAATAAGACCTCCTTGAAATAAAAGGAGGTCATTTTATATTATTAAGGAATTCGGCTATATCTCTCAGACTGACATCTACGATCGTATCCGGCACTTCGCAGCAAACTGAAAATGAATAGCTGTCTCTGTTTTCGTTATAGAAATCAAGTCCCATGTACTTATTCCAGCCGTATTCTATATTATTGAAAGCAGTATTTTTCATATCATAGGTTATTCCCTCGCAGGTATATTTGCCGTAAGCTTCCTTGAGAGTCCATATATCAGTGAAACGAGCTGATGATCCACCTACAAATTGCTGTTCAGCTTCTGTGAGAACGCTTTCAGCAATTCCCGAAAACTCCTTGACTCTGTCCTGAATATCTACACCTATTTTACCATTTGATACTCCGCAAATAACTCCGCAATGGCTATGTGAAAGGTTGAAATTTATATCCGAATTCTCGATATAAGGCTTTTTTCCGACATCGTACGCAAATTCGGGAGCTTCTTTATAGCCGTACTCTTTATACAGTGCATATCTCAGAAGCAGATATACCAGCATAGATGTTTTCTGATCTATGGTTTTTATATAGCGGTATGTCTTTTCAGCTCTTTGTGACGAAAGGTATTTTTTCCATTCTGCCAGTTTATCATCACTCATTTTATCTATTTCATCAAAAATGTATATCATTTATTTTTCTCCAAAACTCAAATTCATATTAATTATACCACATTTGAGTTATCTATTCAATATGTGTCGAAAAAAACTGAATGCAAGTTAGCATAATGCAGAATTTCCACAAATCAATTTGTTAATTTTGTATAAATAATTATCAACAATGTGAAATATTCAAAAATTATACATGAATGTGATATAATTTTGTGATATAATATATTAAAAACATATATTGGAGGGGACGGAGTTTGAATACAGAAAATAATAAAAAGAGCAAAAATTGGATATTATATATGGTATTGTATTATGTTGCTGCTATAGCAATCAATATTATCGGCTCCACAATTGTTACTCAAACAGGCATCCCTTTATATTTAGATACTGCCGGAACGTTCCTTGCTGCGGTATACGGAGGATATGTCCCCGGAATAATAGTTGCATTTACAACAACTCTCTGCAAATGTATCACCGATCATGAAGCTATGTACTATAATGTCGTTGGTATTTTTATGGGAATATGTGCAGCTTTTTTTGCTTCAAAAGGCTTCTTTAAAAAGAATTGGAAAGCACTTCTTACTTTACCTGCGTATGCCATAGTAGCTGGTGTTCCTGATACAATAATAACATGGTTCCTTGATACTTCTGATGTAGGTCAGCAGTATAAAGGAATTGAAAAATTTCTTATTAATAATGTCGAACTTAGCAGATTTCCGGCAAAAATGCTGACGGAAATAGCTACGGAATTTATCGATAAGGGCATTTCACTTATAATCGCATTGATAATAATGCAACTTCTGCCGAAAAAATTAATTAATCGCTCTAAACCTAACGGTCTGTGGCAATCGCCTCTTACCGCTGATATGAAGTCGGCTATCCGCAAAAATCAATGCCGCTCAGTATCTCAAAGGACTAAAATAGTACTTGTAATTACTGCCGCCTCACTTTTGATAGCTGATACATCAGTAACTATCAGTTCTTTTTTATATCGCCGCTCAAATATAGCCGACAAAGAAACTCTCGCTGAAGGCTTAGCTTCAATAGCCGCTGAAAATATAGATGCTGAAAGAGTTGAAGAATACCTTCTTATCGGTGAAAATGCAGAGGGCTACAACGATACCGAACATCAGCTTCAATTGCTTCTTGACGCATATAACGATGTAGAATATGTGTATGTTTACAAAATCGAAGAGGACGGATGTCATGTAGTATTTGAAGTTGCTGCCGACAGCAGCAACGCTGAGGATGCAGGTACATTAATTGAGTTTGATGAATCATTCAACGACCTTATTCCTGATCTTCTTGCAGGTAAAGAGATAGACCCTATCATAACTGACGACTCTTATGGTTGGCTGCTTACTGCATATAAGCCAGTATACGACAAAAACGGCAATTGTGTATGCTACGCAGCCGCTGACGTTTCAATGGATGACATCGCTGTATATGAGTACAGCTTCATGACCAAGCTGATTTCCCTGCTGCTTGCATTCTATCTGCTTATAGTCGCATTGGCAATGTGGCTTATCAAGCATAATCTGCTGCTGCCGGTAAATACTATGGCATATTGTGCAGGTGCATTCGCATATAACAGTGATGAGGCTCTTGAAAACAGTGTTAAAAGACTTAAAAGTCTCGATATACATACCGGTGACGAGATCGAAAATCTCTACCACGCTTTCCTGAAAACCACTGAGGACACCATGAGCCACATTAACGATATTCAGACCAAGAACAAAACTATATCAAGAATGCAGAATGGACTTATCATGGTGCTTGCTGATATGGTCGAGAGCCGTGATAAGTGTACCGGAGATCACGTCAGAAAAACTGCCGCTTATGTAAAAATAATCATGGAAGAAATGAGAAAAGAAAGATCTTATCCAGATCAGATCACTGATGAATTTATCAGGAACGTAAAAAATGCTGCTCCGCTCCATGATATAGGCAAAATTGCGGTATCCGATACTATACTCAATAAACCGGAAAAGCTCACCGATGAGGAGTTTGTTATAATGAAAACTCACACCACTCTCGGCAGCGAGATAATCGAGCGTGTTATAGATATGGTTCCGGATACAGGTTATCTTGCAGAAGCTAAAAGACTTTCAGAATACCACCATGAAAAATGGAACGGAAAAGGCTACCCTCACGGTATTTCCGGTGAGGAAATACCTCTCTCTGCAAGAATTATGGCTGTAGCTGATGTATTCGACGCTCTTGTCTCTCGCAGAAGCTACAAAGAACCTTTCACGTTTGAAAAAGCTATGGATATTATTCGCAATGATGCCGGTGTACATTTTGACCCGCTCGTTGCTCAGGCTTTTATCAATGCCGAAGACAGAGTGCGTCAGGTAGCCGAAGAATTCAATTCAACCAATAAAAATCGTAATTAGGTGTAAAACACAAAACGGGTCAAACCATTTTAAATTGGTTTGACCCGTTTGAAGTTATATTCTGTTATTAACTAAGAAGATCGACTGAGAAATGTCTTGAATCAACATCGAAATACTCCTCAAGCTCTGCAATATAGAATCTGAAGCATATTTTTCCGTTGAACAACATTACATCTCCGCTTTCAGGTACACCAAGCATTTCAAGCTGTTCATCCGTGAGAGTTTTCAGGTAAACCGAATCATCCTTCTTGACATTGAACATCACATTACCGTAGTCATCGACATTGCTGTTGTTGAACGCCTTGAATGCCTTGCTGTTCATATCACTGAAATAAGCTCTTTTACCTGATGAAAGCTTCATTTCATCAAGCAGCTTTGCGGAAGGATTTTTTACATAGTATTTACCGTCGCCGTCCTTGCCGATGCCAAATACATCAAGCTGTTCTTCTGTAAGGTCATTGAGGTATATCGGCTCAACATCAGAAGCAGTTTTGCCGATCTCAAATCTCTTCGACACTACAATATCTTCAAGCCTGAGCTTCTCGTCATATGAAAATCCAAGCTTTGTAAGCTCGTTTTCAGGAAGATGTACAACGATATTATCTGATATTTCATTAAGCTGTTTGGTAATATCAGCACGGTTCTGAGTAGTCCATTCAATATTTATTTCTTCGCACATTGGTCTGTCGAGGTAAACCACACGCTCCATATCCTTCAGTGTAAAGGTCACGAAAGGATATTTTTTATCGGCGTAGTTTGGCTCGATATATACAGCCGTACTTCCGTTTGAAGTATCCTCTGTATTTACGACTCTATAGCGGTATCTTCCGGAAGGCGACTCACCTGATTCTATCTCCTCCTGCTTTGTTGTTGTTACAAAGAAGGACGTAAACAAGAAGTAACCGAGTGCACCGAAGATATACAAAAGCAATGTGATAGTACCAAAAGCAGTCTTAGCTCCCTCACCTGCACCAGAAAGGAGCAGTATTGCGACTCCGGTGATTATGATAGGGAGTATCATTCCCCATTCTCCGAAATACAACAGCACCACCGGAAGCATCGCCGGAAGTATCAGAAAGCTTGCTATTCTGGTCAATATCTGCTTTCTGGTGTATAGCATCAGCAAAAAAGATACTAATGAGATACCCGTCAGCGTAAGACATAGCTGAAGTCTCTGGTGAATATGTATATCGTAGAAGATCGAGAAATAGCATAGCCTGCACACACAGAATGCGTAAAAAAGGCTTACGAGTGCCACTACTCTTTTAGTCCAGATATTGTCGAAAAAACTTTTCATTTCAACCTCCGAATAAATATATATAACTTTTGTTTAGTAACATAACAATACATAGTATATTATACCATTTTAAAAGTAAAGATACAAGTAATTTTTGAAATTTTTCCGAAAAAAAGAGATATTTCAGAGGCTTTACAAATGATTGAGAAAATAGTATAATAATATTGACAAATTTATGAAAGGAACAAGGCATGGATAGAAAATTTTTATACCCTTCCAGAATGATCTGTGCTATTCTCTCACTGGCTTGCATGGTGACTATATTTATGTTTTCAAGAGAAGACGGCGAGAAGTCCTCAAAGACAAGCGGTAAAGTAACAGATACAGTTATCGATGTTACTGTGAAGAACTACGAGCAAAAGCCGGCTAAAGAAAAAAAGTCCATAAGAGAAAAAGTATCGTTCTGGGTGAGGAAAACAGCTCATTTCACTATCTACACACTGCTTGGACTAATGGTATCACTCACCATAGGCAAAAGAAAGATATTCAGTCTCGGAACGCTCGGAGCACTTCTGTTCTGCTTTTTGTACGCTGTATCAGACGAGATACACCAATCATTTACGCCTGACCGTTCCTGCGAGTTCAGGGATGTTATGATAGATACCTCCGGAGCAGCGTTAGGAATACTTATATCAATATCAGTGATGGCAGTCATAAAAGCTTTAAACAGAAAACTCTCAGATCGTTAACAAACAAAAGCCCACATTCAGATGAATGTGGGCAATTTTTTTAATTTACTGCATTCCGCCTCTTACATAGAAGTTATCCTGAATGATAAGAGCACATCCGCCGAGGAAGTTATTCTTACCGTCAAGGCGGCTGAGGACTACTCTGTCAGCAATTTCTTCGCTTACAAGACGTATCATCTCTCTCTTAACGTAATCAAACTGCTTCTCGTTGAGCTTGAAGTTGTGAAGCACGATACGCTTTGCAAAGTGGCTTATAGCAAGGTTGTTGAGGAGTACAGTGTACTTTGCGATAATATCATCAACAAGGTTCTTTACTGTCTCTTCACCACGCATAAGTGCCATAAATACATTTTCAGTATTGATCTTAGTTTTATCGCCTTCTGTAAGCTCGTAAAGAACAGGAGTCTTGTCCTTTGAATAGATCTCATAGAAAGCGTTGAGCATAGCTGTTCTTGAAAGCTCTGCCTTTACTGAGCCGTTTGGATAGCCCTCGTACTGCTTACCGTTAGGGCAGACGATATACTTCTCGATCATTGAAGTATAAGAAATGTAATCACTTGAAAGCTCATTCTTATTGATGACTGCAAGGTTTACCTGATTACCGTTATGGATAAACGCAGTATTCATCTGGTAACCGTTCTGGGTTCTGTAATCATTGCTTGCAAGAGCCATAAGTCCGATAGCGTTTCCGCAGTGGATCTCGAAATCAAGTCCGCTTGAGAGCTTATCGATGAAATTAGTGAAATCAAGCACGCCGTCTTTGTAGAATATCTTGAGCTTGCCCCACATTGAAGGAACGACACCAACTCCGAGTCCGAGTATCTTATCCTTAGTAAGGCAGCTGTTTTCTACCATTTCGTTGCTTGTATTGATTATGTAATTGATAATATCCTTGCTTGTTGTACGCTCATCAATCACCATACTTGCTTTATCAAGTATCTCCGAGTTAAGGTTAGTAAGGCCTATACTTACTTCCTTTTCATCAACTGTAGCTCCGAGAGCAAAGCGGCTGTTCACGTTAATATCGATAAGTATCTTTCTTCTGCCTTTCTGGAGCTTTTCTGTATTTACTGGAGCCTCACCTATCTCTACGAGGACGCCCTCCTCGATCATTTCATTTGTTATAATGGTGACCGCAGCTCTTGTGATCTCAAGAGCACTTGCAACATCAACACGAGAAATAGGGCCGGATTCTCTGATCACACGAAGGATCTGCATACGGTTTCTTCTCTTAAGGTCGAGCTTACTGATGCCTCTTTTTTCCATTAACAACATCTCCATTCCTAATTAATTTAATAAGTAGTTTACTACACAAATTAATTATAACACATTTGAAATAAAAATAAAACAGTTTAATGAAAAAAATATTAAAATCAGCACTTTGGACAAAGTTAGTCAAACAAATTTGTCAAATATTCTGTAAGGCGGACTATCGTTGGCAAAGTAGCAACAGAAAGTACTGTACCGGCAGTAAAAATCTGTGAAGCATATACAGAATTTCGTCCATATCTTATACATTGCAGAGTACACATCGCTGCCGGCGGAGCTGACGCTGCGACTACTACAGTCATTCTTACTTTTTCATTCATCGGCAAAAATGAAAGTCCGGCTGAAAGTATGAACGGAATGATAATAAGTCTAATTAAACAAACAATATATACACGCTTGTTTTTCAGCATTTTGAGCACATCTGTTTCTGCCATTGTTACGCCCGATACTATCATCGCAAGCGGAGTATTCAGCTGTGCGATGAACTCCAGAGCTTTTGACGGCACATCCGGTAATTTCAGTTCAAAGAAGAAGCATATTATACCAAGCACTATGGAGATGACCGTCGGCGAATAAAAGACCTTTATTACCTTTTTCATGTCCCTTTCACCGGATATGAGTATTATGCCGTGAGTCCAGACGATAAGGTTAAAAACGGTAATATAAGCGGTCAGGTAGAACACTCCCTCCATACCGAAAAGGGCGTTCAGAAGCGGTATACCCATAAATCCGCAGTTTGAATATATAGACGAAAAGCGTTCTATCTCGGTCTCTCTGTCCTGTTTTTTCTGTATAAGCAGATAAGCCAGAACGGTCATTACAACAAAAGTTCCCACAGACAAAGCGAACGTCAGCAGAAGATTCTTCACCAATGATGCTTTATATTCAGTTTGGTAAGACATGAATATCATAGCCGGATTTACGACCTGAAGTACAAGTTTCGACAGGTCTTTATTTGATTCACGGCTTATCAGCTTTGCTTTAAAACAAAATACTCCTACCATTATCAGTATGAGCATTATTATGGTCTGATTTAATATGGTTTCTGCCAATTTTAAGTATCCTTTCAATTTTATTCGGGCAAAAAAATCCGGAGCTTTACGCTCCGGATGTCGATTCAATTTTCAGCGATCAATCTTCGCCCATGTCTTTAAGGTAATTTGCATCACAAGTAAGAACCTTCCAGCCTTCGCCCTTGAACTTAACTACACAAATCTTACGTGTATCAGTTTCCTTCTCTCCGTCATACTTAGTCTGAATTCTTATCTTGTACTCATAACCCTTCTTTGCCTTAGGATCGTCAGCACCCTTTTCTTCCCAGTACTTCTCTGCACCCTTGAGAGCAGCTTTGCTGAGCTTCTTGCTCTTCTTTACGCTCTTGATCTTATACTTGTAACCGTCGTCGATGTTATCCTTAATGCCATCGTTATAGTCTTCTACCTTATCTTTCCAATCATCGTCATCCTTAAGCTCCTTGATCTCGTCATCAGGAAGTGTGAGTGAATAATAAGTCTTGCCCTTGCCCTTCTTGGTAATTGACTTAGCAAAGCTCTTAGCTGCACCCTTTGCACCGGTGTGACCAAGGATGAAAACGAGAAGAAGAATAAGAACGATAACAACTGCAACACCGCCAATAAGAAGTGTTGGGTTACCCTTTACCTTATTGATAGTATCGTTTACATC
Source organism: Ruminococcus sp. (assembly GCA_017441505.1). Lineage (GTDB taxonomy): Bacteria > Bacillota > Clostridia > Oscillospirales > Ruminococcaceae > Ruminococcus. The sequence goes on along the minus strand of JAFRXL010000025.1, from coordinate 6,477 downwards.
GATACCCTTTTTGCTGCCGTTGTTGTTGTCGTTGTTAAACACATTGTTAGCCTGATCGAATGTGTTATTTGCTGCATTCTGACCCTGTGCTGCTGCACAGTCACAAACTCCACCCTCAGGTATTTCTTTTCCGCAGAACTTACAAAATGCCATAAAAACAAACCTCCATACGTAAAATAATTTTGCATAGTTATTTTATCACATATCTTTCACAATGTCAAGTTAAAGAAAGAAAAATAGCAATTTATGGCTATTATTTCGGCATATATGACAAATTTATACTTATTTAAGCATTTATATTGCCTATTAAATCAATTGCATAACAATATCATGTTAACTTACATCTTTTTATGTGCTATAAAATATGCCGCCGTAAAAATAGCTGACGGGACTACTGTTATCGGGAGCATAGCAAGCACTTCTCCGACCGTAAGTGCCGAGGAGCTTGCATCAGGCTCTATAAAATTGAATATCTGGATAAAAAAGCCGTTCAGCAGTTTATGCCAGCGATAATACTCAAATTTTTTCATCACTGACACAAGAAGTACTCCCCAGCTTATAACCCCCGGAAGCGAAACTGAAACTGCCGGTACGATAATATTTTTTGCATTTTTATCCTGCTCCGCACATTTATAAGCAAAGCTTCCTGTTACCGCTGTCAATATCCCTATACCGCATACCGCACTTATGATCCTCACTATAACTGCCGATGAACCGGCAAGAGTGAACATGACAAACAGTGCCAGTATATCTGCCGCAAATACCGTCAATACCGATTTCAATACTTTTTCTGACATATGAATATCCGCCTTTTTTCAGGGAAATATATCTTACGGGGGTGAATAACATGGATGATGAAGATGTAAAGATATATACTCCTGTAAATACAGTTCATTCCGAAACTGACGAAGAACTGTCCGATGAAGTCAAGATCTACCCGAACCCTTGCTGAGTGAACCTGCAACTGAAAAACAAAGGAAGAAGAACACGTTTACTATTACAATGCTTGCTCCGGGAGCTGTATTCATTAAAAGTGACATGAACATTCCAACTAAAAAACTCAATACCGATACAGTTCCCGCAGTAAGTACAACTCCCTTGAAGCTTTTACATACACGCATTGCTGTAAGGGTAGGTATAACTATGAGGCTCGATATGAGCAAAGCTCCCATCATCATCATGCCAAGTACTACGGTAACTGCTGTAAGTACCGCAAATATCATGTTATATACACTTGCATTCACTCCGGTAGCTCTTGCAAAATTCTCGTCAAAAGTTACCGAGAAGATACGATTATAAAGAAGCAGGAATGTAAGTATAACTATCACCGACAATATAACGCTGAGTATCACATCACTTTTGCTCATAGCAAGTATGCTTCCGAACATATAATGGCTCACGTCATTGGTCAGTCCGGCTTTTGAGGACACAAGTATGCCGACTGCAAGAGCTGTCGTTGAGAAAAGTGCAATAGCCGAGTCGCCGCTTAGCCTGCTGTTTTCGCTCAGTCTGAGCAGTATAAAAGCTGCTGCTATTACAACAGGAAGTGCTACTTTAAGCGGTGCAAAGTTCATTACTGCCGCAACGGACAAAGCTCCGTAACCTATATGTGAAAGTCCGTCGCCTATCATGGAATATCTTTTTAGTACCAATGTTACTCCAAGAAGCGAGGAGCAAATGGTAACTGCTATACCGCCGATAATAGCCGGCAAAAGTATAGCCATAAAGAATTCAGGTGTAAACATTATTCTCAAATTATCAGCCATAGTCAGTCTCCTATAAATTTACTGCTTATATGCGAATTTGCGTACTCCTCCGGTGTGCCGTAGAAGCTGTGGTCTCTGCTGCAAAGACAGAGGATACGGCTTGCATCGTCAAGCGACTTGACCACGTCATGAGATACCATTATTATGGTCATATTATCCTTCTTATTCAGTTCGGAGATAAGCGAATACATTTCAGCCGATGCCGCCGGATCAAGACCTGTTACAGGCTCGTCGAGCAGAAGCAGTTTCTTCGCAGCACACATTGCTCTTGCAAGCAGCATTCTCTGCTGCTGACCTCCTGAAAGCTCACGGCAGCTCCTTTTGGCGAGGTCAGCGATACCAAGACGCTCCATAGCCTGCTGAGCTATTTTTTTCTCCTTTGGCGAGTAAAACGGACGCAGTCCACGTCTTCCGAGACATCCCGATATGACCACCTCTGCAACTGTAGCCGGAAAGCCTTTCGCAAGGTCTGTATGCTGAGGAAGATAGCCTATATCAGTCTGTTTAAGTCCCTCACCCATTACTATTTTTCCGCTGTCCGGAGCTTTTATTCCAAGAAGGCACTTTACAAGAGTACTCTTACCGGAACCGTTTTCTCCGAGGATACACACGTAGTCCCCTTCATTTATAGTGAAACTCAGTCCGCTTATAACATTTGAACCGTCATAGCTGGCAGTGAGCTTATCACATTCAAGTATCTTTTTCAATACAATGCCTCCCTGAGATTTTCAAGATTTGTTTTCATAAGGTCAATGTAGGTCACTCCGTCTTCAAAGTCCTTTTTGGTTACGTTGTGACATGAATAAAGCGGCAGCATTTTTGCTCCCGTAGCCGAACAAAGCTTTTCCGCAAGCTTCTTTGTGGAGAATTCCAGATAGAATACCGTATCGAGGTCATGTTCCTTTATTTCGTCCATAAGAAAAGCCATTGTGTATACTGACGGCTCGGACTCTGAGCTGCATCCGCTGAATGCGGCAAAATATTCAAGACCATATTCGTGCGATAAATAGCGGAATGGGAATCTGTCACCTATGACAATGACATTTTCCGGTGCATTTTTCGTCATCTCCGAGAACTGCTCGTCCAGTTCTTCAAGACGCTTTATATAATCATCGCCGTTTTTGGTAAAGAAGTCCTTATCCTCCGGATACTTCTCACAGAGCTCATCTTTCACGCCTTCAACGCAGCGGACAGCATTTTCAGGAGAAGTCCAGATATGACCGTCTGCTTCAAAGTCGTCAACATCTTCATCGTGATGTTCATGCTCATCATCATGCTCATCATCATCCTCATCATCGTGGTGATGTTCCTCATGCTCGTGATGATGATGATCGTGACCGTTTGGTGAAGCCCCCTCGACCTCTTCTTCTTCGAGCAGCTCAGCGTAGTCAAAAAGACGTATGACCTTTATATCGCTCGTGTCGATAGCATCGAGTATCTTGTCCACCCAGACTTCGTCCTCGCCGCCGATACATACAAACACGTCACACTTCTGTATCTTAGCTATATCAAGCGGAGTAGGCTCGTAGGAATGAGCCTCTGCACCGGTACTCAGCAGCATTGTTATATCAGCCTTATCCCCTGCAACAGCTCTTGCAAAGTCATACGGCGGAAAGCTTGTAGTCACTATAGAAATTTTTCCGTTATCCTCTTTATCCCAAGAGCAGCCTGAAAAAGCTGCTGTAACGAACACTGCAATAAGAGTGAACAGAGCCGGAATTTTCTTACTCATTTCCTTTATCCCCTTCGCAATCTGAGCACACTCCGTAGAAAACAGTTTTGGACGTGTCTACTGTAAAGCCGTGATGCTCAAAAATATGCTGTTCAATGCCTTTAAGGTGGGAACAGTCTATGTGTATAAGGCGGTCGCACTTCACGCATTTAAGGTGGAAATGCTGGTGGCAGTCCTGATCTTCGCCTATATACTGGTAGCAAGCACCGGTCTTGCCGTCGATAGTATATTTTCTGACTACTCCTTTTTCAACAAGCTTATCAAGCTGACGATAAATAGTTGCCACACCTACCGGAGTCCCCTCAGCGGTAAGAAATGCACTTATCTTCTGCACATTCATATGATTATCTTTATTTGCAATGAGAAAATCGAGTATTTTCCCTTTCTGCTTTGTATTATAACCTTGATCCCGTTTCATATTTCCTCCGTCAAAAAAATTGAAAATGATTTTCATTTTCGCTTCATAATTGTATCACAATGCTGTATTTTTGTCAAGTAAATGTTAAAAAACCGCTGTACTCTCAACTGTACAGCGGTTGTATACTTATTCAGCAGTTGTTGTAACTGCCGCATCTGTTGCTGCCTCTGAAGCAGCTTCTGTCGTAACATTATCAGATAATTTTTCCTCTATTGCACTGATACTTAAAGGGACATTCTTCCAGCCGTCGTCTTTGAGGTATATCATACATTCAACATCATTTTCGTCATTTCCGCCCTCGTCCTTTATGCTGCACTTGAACTCATATCCGTCTGTAGCTTCAATGTCGTCAAGCGAAAGCTGAATACCTGCACCGGCAGCGGTTATGACAAAATATCTTTCTACAAGTTCAAGCTGCTCTTTTGTGAACTGAGTAGTCTCATCAACAGAAACTATCTCCGGCTTCTGAGTCATGAGCTTTATATATCCAGCCTGTCCCTTGTTGAAATCTTCGATGCTCTTTTCGTAAGTACCCATTTCCTTTAAAGTATCCAGAGCTTTTTTAGGATACATATATCTGTAGCATATATCACCCGTATTATGTGTATACAATGCGGAATATATCTCCTTGAGGGCTTCCTCTGCGGACTGTCCGTACTGAGCAGTACCGTCAACTTTTTCATCTTCTATATACTTTCTTTTTCCGCATGAAGTCATCATAGCTGCAAGCATCATACCTGCAAGAACTATAGCTGTTATCTTTTTCATTTTTATCCTCCCGTAATAGGTATGCCGGCATTGACCTCCGACACTTTTCGTTTGTAATTATATCACACCCATAACCTTATGTCAACAAAATGGACTGTCACTAACAGGACAGTCCATAAAATTTCAGATTTTCGTCACAAACGGAGTTATCAGAATGATTATCATACATATCGGACACACAACTTTTATCATAACATTGTATAGTCTCTTTGATTTGAATTTCTTTTCTCCGTGAATGACCTCTTCCTCGATATACTTTGTTTTAACAACATAACCTATCATAATGCAGGTGAGAAGTGCAAGTATCGGCATCATGATGTTATTAGTCGAGAAGTCAAAAAAATCAAGTATCTGCATACCAAATATCTCAACACCAGACCATGTGCTGTAACCCAGTACAGAAAGCATACCTATCATTAATGTGAATACTATAACTATTACACAGCTCTTGACTCTGCTGAGCTTGAATTTCTCTATAACTACCGCAGTAACGGTCTCCATAAGTGATATAGAGGACGTAAGTGCTGCAAGTGAGACAAGTATAAAGAATGCCGCACCGATAAGCTGTCCTGCCGGCATAGAGTCGAACACCTTAGGAAGTGTTATGAACATAAGTCCGGGACCTGCATTGAGCTTATCCTTGCCGGAAAATACGAATACTGCCGGAACAATGATAAGTCCCGCAAGAAAGGCAACTGCCGTATCGAAGATCTCTATCTGACGCACTGAGCCTTCGATAGAGTCCTCTTTTCTCATATACGAGCCGTAAGTAACCATGATTCCCATAGCTATCGACATTGAGTAGAATAGCTGTCCGACCGCTGCTGCTACGGTTTTCAGAAGCATTGACGGTGTTATGCTGTCTTTATCAGGAACTACATAGTATTTAAGTCCCTCGCCTGAACCGTCGAGAGTGAGTGTATATATTCCGATGCCGACTATAAGTACAAGAAGCACCGGCATAAGTATCTTGCTGACTTTCTCAATGCCCTTTTCAACTCCGAGCAGTACTGCTATTGAACCTACAAGAACGTATATCACAAAGAATATTGCAGGCTGTCCGGCATGACTTATAAAGTCACTGAAAAATGATATATCCGAACCGTCAGAAGCTGTACCATAGCTCTTTGTGGCTATCTCCGAACCGCCTCCTGTAATAAAAATGGTCATATATTTCAGTACCCAGCCGCCGATAACGCAGTAATAAGGCAGTATCAACGCCGGAATAGCAGCTGCGAGCCAGCCAAGAGGAGCAAAACGCTTGTCAACTGTTCTATATGCACCGATAACGCTCTTTCCGGTACGTCTTCCTATTGCTATCTCCGTGAGCATAAGTGTGAAGCCGAATGTTATCGCAAATATCAGGTACACCAGAAGGAACAGACCTCCGCCGTACTTTGCTGCAAGATACGGGAATCTCCATATATTTCCCAATCCGACCGCCGAGCCGGCTGCTGCAAGGATAAATCCTATCTTCGACCCGAAACTTCCACGGGATGCGTCTTTTTCATTACTGTTTTCCATTGTTACTTTTCCTTTCGTCTGTGATCGCTCACCAAACTATTTCAGCCTTTGCTTTTTTGGCAAAGCTTATTTTGGGGAGCAAAAAAATGTCATTAAGGATAATTATACCACATTACGGCTATATATTCAAGGCAATACCGCACAAAGATTGTGCTGAAGATGCACCGTGAGATTTTTCGTCAGATTGTATAGAAATTCCGCAGGCATACTGACGTATGTCAAGGGATTTCTGTGCAAGATGACGGAAAATATCCAAGCAGATTCAGTAC
>JAFRXL010000024.1 GCA_017441505.1 Ruminococcus sp. | reverse complement strand
CTTTCGTATCTAAAATATCTATCCTGTTCATAACGCTTGCGTTATTACTGCGTTTTTTAGTCTTGTCTTGACTTTTCTCTTCTCCCCAATCTCTTGGGTCAAAAAGGAATCTCAAGGGTCGTTACTTTTTCTTGCATTGTTTGGTTTTCAAGATGCTGTGTTCGCTCTCTCTTGTGAGACAGCTTTAATATTATATCACATCTTTTTGAATTTGTCAAGTACTTTTTTCAACTTTTTTCAAATTCTTTTTATGTGACCGCCGTTCATTTTTGGTGAGCAGCTTTTTTATTATATCACATTTACTTTTGTTTGTCAAGTACTTTTTTCAACTTTTTTCAAACATTCTTTTATGTGATACCCGCTCCTCTCAGAGCAGCTTTGATATTATATCACTTATCTCCGGTCTTGTCAAGTACTTTTTTCCAAATTCTTATTACTTTTCCCAAAGTCTCATCTGGAGCTCTTCACTTGCTCTCTCCGTCGACAGCTTAATTATTATAGCACTTTTATGTACACTTGTCAACCACAAAGTTTTAAACTTTCTATATATAAAACTGTTGAAAACTTCTTCGCCTGATTTTCTATTATAAAAAACAAAAGTCCCTGCCGAAGCAGGGACAATAATTCTTATTTAATTTTCAGCGTCGGAGAAATTGAAGTGAACAAGGTCGCTATTGCTTCTCTCATTCTGCTGCTTTGGATATGCTCCGATATTCTTATCATGAGAATTCTTTGCACAAACAACAGAAACTACATTGTAGTCCTTGATATGAAGTTTGTACGCAACGTTCTCAGGAGTCTCAATACCCTTTGTTATTGCGTCTGCAAAAGCCTTATCAAGAGCTGGATCTCTATTTAATGTATTAAGATTCACATCACAGCTGATACCTGTTGAGCCGTCCCAATAGAAATAGAAATCTTTGAATATATCCTCATTTGTATTTTCATCTTTGCCGTCATAATTTTTGAGATAATACTTGCTCTTAGCATTAGCTATCTGGTCAGGAAGACTTGCAAGAGTACTCTCCATTTTTCTTATATTATCCCAGTCATTGAATTCATTCAGTAAAGCGTCTGTCCAGTTATTCTTAATTGTAGGATCAGCAAGAGCAGCTTCAAACGTAGCATTTGTCGAGCTGTAGCCAGTACCATAATCTATTAAATACTGACTTTTGGCATCAATTATCTGGCTCTGCTTTGAAGCAAGGTCCTTTTCAAGCGACTCGATTTCAGCTTTCAGATTACGAATCTGGAATTTTTGTTTTGTACACTCTGTCTGAGCGGCATTAAAAATAACTCGTGAATTCTTATTCTGAGTGCTGATTTTGCTCTGTGTTATAAAATAATTCCAAGTAGGAATAAGTATCGTAAGAAGTACGCCCATTATAATGAGAACGATCATCATTTCGATGAGGGTAAAACCCTTTTTGCTCCTCTTCATAATATATCCACCTCCAAAATAATGTTCATATATATTATACCAAACAATTCATAATTTGTCAATAATAATCAAGATGTCATTTGCACCAAATTTCGCCATTTTTATTGTGCATTCAGCCGAGTATCTCTAACGCTCTTTTGAGCTGAGTATCCCCAAAAGTTCCTATCAAGGATTTATCCATTTCAATAGTTTCATCCGGTTCGATACCGATGTCCTGATAACACTCCCAGTCACCGACCGTGTAATAACCATTCGTGTACCTGAGAGTTCCTCCGTTACTCAGAACTCTTTCATTCTGGAATATACCTTTGCCGAATGTTTTCTCACCAATTACTGTTAAGTTGTCATAATTTTGCATCATAAGTGCAGTAAACTCCTCAGCTGCACTTGCAGTTCCGTCATTGACAAGCAAAACAACAGGGATGTCATATTCTTTACCGTTATCCGTCATTCTGGACTCTTCGGTTTCGCCATTTTTCAGATAATCCGTACAATATCCTTTTTTCAAGAACTTATCCGCAATACTTTCCGCCGTGCCTTCTGAACCGCCACCGTTATCTCTGAGATCAAAAATAAAGCCTTTAGCTTTTTTTATATCAGAATCTACAAGACTGTTCCAGACCATTTCCGTATCAACATCAAACATATGAAGGCGAGTATAGAGAATATTACCGTTCTTAAATTCTGTGGTCATATTGTCAACATACTTTACTTCACCGTTTTCGTCGGCAGCTTCCGTCACTAACTCAACATCTTCGTCCTTATAATAATAAGTGTACTTATCATCATATAACGACAGATACCCATTTACAACTGCTTTTTCAGTATCACTACCGTCCGGAACATTTATGCCCTCATCATCAAGAATTTTAATTACTTCCGGAAGAACCGAATATTCTTTTGCAAATTTTATATTTTTATGCTGTATGCCATACATAGCTCCGGCACCTATTGTAGCTCCTGCAACTAACGAAGCCGAACAAAAAGCCAATATTTTCTTATTATTCATTATTTCCTCCAATAAAAAGCCTCTCTCCGAAGAGAGAGGCTTTATTATCAGTTTAATTCAGATCTTATAATTAACTCAAATCTGATTAAGAGTTAGACTCAATCTTTGCACAAACGAGTGAAGCAGCTGTTGCATCGTTTGGCTTGTTGCTGCTACCGATCTTATAATCGTCAGCTGTGATAAGTCCGCCTGGATATGTACCGTAGTATGTACCATCAGTTGTTACGTATGCACCTACAGCTGTACCACCATCGAGGTAAACGCCAGCCTTCTTAACCTTGCTTATGTCTGAGAAGTAGTTCTTGATGTACTTCTTGAGCTGTGAATCAGCAGCTGAAAGACCCGTCATACCAGAAGCAGTAGTCTGTGTGAATGCTGAATTAGTAACAGCTCTCAAACTACCTTCATAAAGCCAACCAAAACCAGAGATATCAACATTATCCTTGTTCTCAAGGTCAGAAAGTGCAGAAGCCATACCCTTCTGGAGTGATGAAGCAGCAGCGTCAGCTGACTGGATCTTGGACTTCTTTACATAACCGAGAAGTGCTGGAACGAGGATAGCTGCGAGAACACCGATGATAGCGATAACAACGATGAGCTCAATAAGTGTAAAACCTTTCTTTGTAGTTTTCATAAGAAAACCCTCCTTATAATAAATATTTGTGTGGCTCTTCGCCTACACACGTTATTTTGGTTCGGGGATGTTATATACCCTTTGTAGATTTTAGTTTTCGTTCTCCGGACGCCTTGACCTTTGAACTCAACCGTTTTTTCTCTACTGGGTGTCTCCCTTTCCCTTCCCTGTGATTATAGTATACCACTTCATTCATAAAATGTCAACAGTTTTTTGAAAAAAAATAGGGCAAAAATGCTTTTTTTACATCCAAACGGTAAATAGGCAAGTTTTTTTTCGTGTTTTCGTTAAATTGCACAATATTCTGTGAATAAGTAATTATGTTTAACTTATCTCAAAGTTTTTAATATTTCGTTTGGTATATCGTAATATTTATATTACATTCTGTATAGTAGTTCTACTTCAATTCTGTAGTCAGATTTTGCTCTGAAACTAAGATTTTTTTGCTTTCTTTTCTTTGTACTATTGCTTAAAATTTATCCGTGGACACAAGCAAAACGTCAAGTCCGGATGTACTATATAAAAAAGAGACGGTCAAGACACCGTCTCTTTAATATTAATATGTATTATCAGCCCTGAACATTCATGCCACCTGAAGGTGTTCCGCCGAGCTGGCTGAGGAATCGATAGAACTCCTGCTTATCCTGACACTTATCAAGAGCGTCAACTTCGCTGATAACTCCCTTTGCTACGAAACGAGCAAGCTCCATATCGAGGGACATCATGCCCTGCTGCTTACCGGTCTGGATCGCAGACTGGATGAGGTGGATCTTGTTATCACGGATCATAGCAGAGATAGCGTCTGTAACGTTAAGAATCTCCATTACAGCAACTCGTCCGGTGTTATCCTTCTTAGGGATAAGGGTCTGAGAGATAACGCCGACAAGGTTGTTAGCGAGCTGAGTTCTGATCTGCTGCTGCTGGTGCTCTGGGTAAACGTCGATGATACGGTTGATAGTATCAGCTGCGGAAGTTGTATGAAGTGTTGACATAACGAGGTGTCCGGTCTCGGCAGCGGTTACAGCAGCCTGAATGGTCTCGAAGTCACGCATTTCTCCAACGAGGATTACATCCGGGTCCTCACGAAGAGCAGCACGGAGTGCGAGAGCGAATGACGGAACGTCGTCGCCTATCTCACGCTGGTTTACCATACATCTTTTATGTTCATGAACGTACTCGATAGGGTCCTCAACAGTGATAACGTGAGCACTTCTGTTGAGGTTTACGAAGTCGATCATACCTGCGAGTGTTGTAGATTTACCTGAACCGGTAGGACCTGTTACGAGAACGAGTCCACGAGGACGCATTGAGAAATCTGCGAGTATCGGCGGAAGTCCGAGGTCTTCAAGAGTCGGGATGTCGTTTCTGAGAAGACGGATAGCGATAGCAGGCTTTCCCTTCTGGAAGTATACGTTTACACGGTGACGGTAGCCGCTTCTTGTTGTAAAGGAGAAGTCGGTGTCTTTATGCTGGTTAACGCTTGTCTGCTGAGCATCATTTGTCATCTGATGAACGATGTCGAGTATTTCCTCCTCGTCCATTTCAGGGTACTGTGAACGCATGGTTCTGAGAGTACCGTTAAGACGTACAACAGGAGCGATCCTGTCGGTAAAATGAAGGTCTGAGCAGCCAAGAAGTCGTACCTCGTCAAGAATTCTGTTTATTTCAATAATAGCCATAGTATTATCCTCCCTTAGCGTCGTATCAATTATACAGAGAATGTAGCTCTTACAAGTTCATCGATAGAAGTCTGTCCAGCCTGTACGAGCTCTGAAGCGTTGTCACGAAGGAGCTTTGTACCGTTAGCCTTAGCAGCAGCCTCTATTTCTTCCTTTGTACCGCCGGCAGCGATAATGGAAGATACCTTTGAATTACAGTGAATGATCTCGTGGATAGCAGTTCTTCCTCTGTAGCCTGTGTTGTTGCATGAAGCACATCCACATGGTTCAAATATCTGAATGGACTGCGGGATACCCATAAGTTCATTTTCTTCCTCTGTAGAAAGTCTTGGTTTCTTACACTCAGGACAAAGAACCTTGATAAGTCGCTGAGCGATAACGCCGATAAGTGAAGTAGCAACCATGTATGGAGCAACACCCATATCAACGAGACGGACAACTGTTGAAGCAGCGTCATTAGTATGGAGTGTGGAAAGAACCAAGTGTCCGGTGATAGCGGCACGGATACCGATGTCGGCGGTCTCCGAGTCACGCATCTCTCCGACCATGACTATGTCAGGGTCCTGACGGAGGATAGAACGAAGGGCAGCGGCGAATGTCATACCTGCCTTAGCGTTAACCTGACACTGGTTGATACCGTCGATAGCTTTTTCGACTGGGTCCTCAACTGTTATAACGTTTACATTTGGCTTTGCGAGCTCACCGAGAGCAGCGTAAAGAGTTGTAGTTTTACCGGAACCGGTAGGTCCTGTAACGAGGATAACTCCGTGAGGAACTCTGAGCATATGCTCGAAGAGCTGGTAGTTATAGTCTGACATACCGAGGTCTGTGATCTTACGAAGAGCGATCTGACCGGTAGAAAGAATTCGGATAACTATCTTTTCACCGTGTACTGTTGGAAGTGAAGATACACGGACATCAAGAGTAGTTCCGTCAACGACCTGAGTGAAACGGCCGTCCTGCGGGATTCTCTTTTCAGCGATGTTCATACCGCTGATAAGTTTCAGACGTGTAGTAAGTGCACTGTGTACAGCACTTGAAATATTCATAAGTTCAACAAGGTCGCCGTTAACACGGATACGTATTCTTGTATAGGTCTTGAACGGCTCGATATGAATATCGGTTGCGTCAGCTCTGTATGAGTTTTCGATGATAGTAGTAGCAAGCTTAACGATAGGAGCACTTTCAACTCTGTCCTTGGACTCTGCATCCTCCTGATTCATGTCACCGAGGTCGCCGCCCATAGCATTAACGCTGTCGAGCACGCTGTCAACATTCTGCATTGAGTAGCACTTACCTATCTGCTTGTTGATAGCAGATGTAGTAGCCAATACAGGAACGGTATCCATACCTGTTGAAACCTTGATGTCTTCGAGGACGATGAAGTTTACAGGGTCATTTGTAGCAACGGTGAGACGCTTACCCTGAACGTTGATAGCGATTACCGTATGCTTTCTTGCCAGAGCTTCTGGTACTAACTGTACTGCCTCGGTATTGATCTCGATGCTGTCGAGGTCAACATACTGTACTCTCAGGTTTCCAGCAAGTGCCTTAGCGAAGTTGACTTCTGACATAAAGCCGAGTTCAACTACAACGTCACCGAACTTCTTGGTACCATTTGAATCCTTCTGTGCGGTAAGTACCTGCTGGAGCTGCTCTGCCGTTATCAGCCCCTGATTGACTAAGTAGTCACCAATTCTCTCATTTCTCATAACAAACCTCCGCTTAATAAAATTTACTTGTTAAAGTTACTTGAAATTTTTGGCATATATGGTATAATAACATTATACATAATATTCTTATTTTAAAGGAGGGTAATACTCATGCTGGATTTTAAAGATATGCTCCATAATGAATATACCACAATGTCCTTCAAACTCATTTTTCTCGGGATCGTTTTTCTGTTCGGAATTGCAATAGGCAGCTTCCTGAACGTAGTCATCCTGAGAGTACCTAAGGGGGAATCGCTCATCAAGCGATCATCTCACTGCATGACCTGTGGTGCAAAGATCAGACCGATCGATCTGATACCTGTTTTCAGCTGGCTCATGCTGAGGGGAAAATGTCATAACTGCGGAGAAAAAATATCCGCAAGGTATCCTATCGTAGAAAGTCTCAATGGATTTCTCTACATACTTTCATTCTGGGTACTCGACATCAATGCTAAAGCCATAATAACCTGTCTGCTCATGTCGCTTCTCATCGTAGTGGGATTCATGGACTGGGACACAATGGAGATAAACGAGATCGTTCTTGCAATGATACTCATTCTCGCTGTACCGCTCCACCTTGCCGGTGACTGTATCTCTATAAAGGAGCACATCATCGGAGCACTCGTGATAAGCGTACCGTTCTTCATCATAGGAGAGGTCAGCAGACCGATCATCAAGAAGAAGTACGGTGAGGACTTCCGTGCAATCGAACTCGGAGATACTCTCCTGATGATCGCAGCCGGAGCTGTCCTTGGAACTCGTGTTATTATCGTTTCAACACTGATAGGCATTGTAGCCGCTGCTATCGGCGGCATCATCAATAAGATGATAACTAAGGAATCAAAATTTGCTTTCGGACCTTTCCTCTCAATAGGCATCGCAGTCGGAGCTTTATGGGGAGAAAGGATAGCCGATTGGTATCTCGGACTTCTCAAATTCTGAAAAGCCGCTAAAATAATTACAGGCAGCAGCATTGAAACTGCTGCCTGTTTTTTTATTACTTCATATCCGGAAGTGTATAGATAAAGTAGATGCAGTCGCCGTCTACAGCGGTATGCTCGTAGTAGCGGTTATTGATCTTATATGCCTGAAGAAGGGATATTCTCTCATATGTAAAATCATCTGTTTTATCTTCAGGTGAATGAGAAACTACAGTTCCTTCCTTTTTACCGGAATATCTTACAAGTCCCCACTTATCGCCTTCCTTATCAGCACTGAAACTGGAGTTGATGTTTACCAGTGACATATTGATATTAGAAAGAGCGAAAGGTGACTTGAATACAGGCTTTCCAGCATCTGTCTTACCGAAGTGCTTTCCGTCGTTCATGTAAGTCATAACGCTTAAAGAGAACATTGACGGTGTGAAGCTTGCATAAGTATGCCCGTCCTGTGTTTCAACAGGCTCGATAGTTGTGTAATAATCCTCTGTCTGGTCATTGTTTGTATCGAAGACATCCTCATCAGGATCACTTATCTTCTTAACATCATTGATAACAGAATCATCATGTATATTTGACTTATCATTGAATCCCGGCTGGAAATAGAATGAATACTTATCCATATATACAGGGTTTATTACCTTATCGTTGATTATTGGTGAAGCAGACAACTCAGGAGCTTTTCTGCCATAATCTTTTTCTCCGCTTGGTTTAAGCAGGATATGACCGTCAGCGTCATACTTTTCCCAAGTATAACCTGCGGTGAAATCCCACTCATACTCTGTTATTTTTCCGCCGGCAGCATTGTCTATTTTCATCATTCTTACTTTACCAGAGAGCGGATCATAAGTTCCGGGATTAACTCTGTCTGTATAATGATTTTCTATAAAATTACGAACTGCTGTTGCCTCGTCAGAAATTACAAGACCGTCATTATCTGTGAGCTGCCCCTGAAATATCTCTATGCAGTCAGCATATCTCAGTGAACCTTCCATATATCTTTTGATATTATCAACGGTAGCTGAGTTAGCCTCCTGTAGATTAGCGTTCTTCACTATCTTATTCAGAGGATTGAGCATTCTCATCGCACCAACGAGGAGTACTGAAAATACAGCCATAACGATGATAAGCTCAACAAGGGTAAAGCCCTTTAAATTTTTCTTGCTTTTCATCCTAATACCTCCCTGCATTAAGTAGTAGCCGGTGTAGTTGTACCTACAGGTTTCTGGATGTCAATGAATTTAAGGTTATCAGGATCATTGTTCGGATCAGGAACAGTTGAACCGTTTTCGTCAACGGTGTATCTCTCTACGCTGTAGAGTTTACCCTTGACTTGAACGCCGGAAGCTGCTCCCTCAGCCTTGACTTCAATCGTGAAATCATCATCGAGCAGCAGAGCGTCATTTTTATTCTGAGCCTCTGCCACAGGTCCTTCGACTGCGACTTTGTCGGTAGTCTTTCTTGCTGCCCTCTGGTGGGCGTCGATAGCATTACCGACGCCTACGAGAACAACTCCGAGGAGTGCAAATACAAGGAGCGAGATCACGATTTCAACAAGAGTCATGCCACGAAGCTTTTTCTTCTTCTTTTTCATGTCTCAGACCTCCTTAATAATCGAGATAATCAACAGCAGCATAGAGATGCTCGCCGTTTGCATCTGTTACAGGTGCACTGCCGTCGCTTGGCTTCTGATAAAGGAGCATCCATGGCTGTCCGCACTTCATGCTCTTAACATTAAGACAACCTACAACAGCGATACACCAGTCACCATACAATGACATAGGATCATTGAGATTGATTCCGTCATACCACATTCTGTCTTTAAACTTCTTATACATAGCTCTACCAGGAACTCTCATCTCATCAACATCGAGATATGGAGCACGGATAAATCCTGTGATGAACATTTCGTTATCACCTGAAAGAACTGAAGGAATGTACTTGCTTGAGTAGAAATTTACATTGATCGGCTCAAGATCAGGGATCGGATCATTTTCAGTCTTACCTGTTGGAGGAGTCTTACCAGCCATCTTATAAGTAGTAATAAGAGAAGTATCTGTAAGATCACTTCTGAGCTGACGAATATCTGTACCGTTTGCAAAGTTCCAGAACTTCTGAGTACAGATTCCTGCACCGCCCCAATAGCCAAGCTGTTCACCGCCGGCAAAATGGAGACTTGTATCGATAAAGAAGTTTACAATACCTGTTCCGGCTGTATCATCAATGATGATCTTAGAACCATTGACGAGTGATACCTTGTCGAGAATTACCCAGCATGACTGATTTGAAGGGATGATCTTTATTACCTTCTTATCAATTGAACCCTTAATGATACCGAAACCGTTCTTACCGTCTGCTGTCATTCTTGCATCTGTGAAGTCAAGAACGTTATTTTCCGGTTCAACTGCGTCAGCTTTAAGCTGATTATATGCAGCCATACCTTCAGGTGTACTGAGATCGAGGTCACCAGGAGTCTTGATATTCTGCTCGATACCCCAGGTTGTCATAACTTCCTGAACAGTATCGATGATCTTAGTTCTGTCAAGCTCTGCCTGATTGAGGTAGTTTGTTTCAACCTCACCTGCAAAAGCGAAATAAACTTTATGATTATTTCCTTCTTTAACTGTTATTTTTGGAATTGTCGGGTTATTTTCGTTACGGAAATCTACATCTTTAAGAAGAATGTAAATATCGTTGTTAGTTGCATCGATCTTTACTTCCTTATTGATAGTACCTGTTATAGTACCGCTTTCTGTGATCTCACCAACAATTGAACCGTTTGTATATTCTTTGTTATTCATGTCAGCAACGATCTGGTTGTCTTTCATGAAGTGACCTTCTGTACCCTTTATAGGTCCACGAAGTCCGAGAATAATTTCTTTTTCTGCATATTTAGGGAATATCTCCTTATCAAAGGAAAGTTCCTTATATGCATCTTTTTCATCGATCTCAGCACCGTTGAGTTTGAATACAGTGTAAGTTGGTGCAGGCTCGTTCTTATTAGCATTTCTCTTTATGAGGTAGCCGTTGAGCATTTCTGCTTCTGTATCGTTTCCGCAGAGCTCCTTCTTGTTTACGATCGCATCTGGGGCAAAATCGCATTCACAATAAGTAACGCCGCCTTCTGTCTTCATTTCACCGCCGACATCAGTCAGGAAGCTGTCCTTGACCCATGCCCACTCTTCGTTACGAAGATCATCTGAATTGCTGTTGTGATAGTATTTTACCTTATGTACGAGAACAGCTGTACCAGTTTCCTGTGTT
Source organism: Ruminococcus sp. (assembly GCA_017441505.1). Taxonomy (GTDB): domain Bacteria; phylum Bacillota; class Clostridia; order Oscillospirales; family Ruminococcaceae; genus Ruminococcus. The sequence goes on along the minus strand of JAFRXL010000024.1, from coordinate 19,739 downwards.
ACGCCGTCCTTGAACTCGCTTGAAACAGCTGCCGGTACATTTGTACCAGGAGCAAGTTCTCTTGCAAAGATATTGCCGTCAACATTAAGCTTCTTTCCGCCGTCAACAGTAAGTTTACCGCCGACAACGAGATCGCCTGCAATATGAACATCGCCTGTTATATGGCAATCGCCTTCAACTCTTACTTCGCCGCCTATAGTCTTTGTACCATTGCCGCCAAGATCAAGGCTGCCTTTTGAGTAGATGCTTCCGCCCATACAGTCATAACCTTCACTTCCGTCGCCGATTGATCCAGCCCAGTTATAAAGATTTGTGCCATTATTCTGAATGGAAGAAGTTTTATCACTGTCAAAAGCATAAACATCACAGTAAAGTTTTGGCTGACCGTCATTAAACTCAAATGAACCGCAGAAAAGGTTAAGCGGGAATGATCCGTCACCTATATTTGCATTCTGAGCTCTGGATGTAAGTCTGCCGTCAACGAAGAGATATGGCATTTCGTTAAAGCTCTTATAGGTTGCATTAGCGAATTGAAGCTGTGGCTCAGCCTGGAATTCAAACTTGCTTACAGAGTCAGCAACATTGAAGTCACCCCAGATCTCGATACCCTTACCTTTTTTGGTATAATAGAAACGTATCTTGTTTGAAACGCTGTAATTTCCGTTTACAACCATGGTAGCTTCGTTTGACTGTTCATTCTGTGTGTGGAAATTATAGCCTGAACGATAAAGCTTATCATCAAGAGTTACAAGTTCCTCAGTAACAGGATTCCACTCAATATACTGATATGTCTGATAGTTTGAACCAACGCCGCCGTCGGACCAGTTCATTCCTACGTAAGAACCACCGAATACTGTTGAGTGGTTATCAACGTCTGCACCGCCCATTGTAAGGAATCCAGGACCGTCTTCATTCTTTGTAACTGGATCCTGAATGATATGGGAGGTAACTGTTGAAGTCTCACCGCCGAGTGTTACCTCAGCAGTGATCTTTAATATGTTTTTCTCGACCCATTTCTTAGAGACCGGATCGAATACAGCTTTTGTACCTGCATGAGAAATGGTCGCACTGTCGATACGTCCAAGTCTCGCATCGTTAATGCCTACTTCTACATTGAGAGTTCCGCCGGCAGACAGATTTGAAACTGCTGTAGCGAAATTGCCGTCTGTACCAACTGCTGCAAGGATACTGTCTATAGCAGCTCTTGCAGTATAAGTAGTCTGAGAAGAAGCATACGATTTACGGGCTCTCTTATTAGCAGCTGACGCCAGAGCCAGAGCACTCGTCATAAAAACTATCATGAGTGCCAGCACTGAGACTACTGTAAACAGTACCGAGCCCTTCAGGGTTCTTTTTTTCTCAGTTTTCATTTTTTTACCGCCTTTCTGTTATTTGACTTTCAATAACTTATACGGATAGTGCGGATTTAGTCAGTGATCGGCTTTGGCATTTTGTAGATCGAATAAACTTCTATAACTATAGCTGCTTTAACTGTTGAATCCTTTGAAACTGCTTTCTTAATTCTTTCATTCTCCTTGTCTGAGAGTGCCGGATTATCTGGCTTTTCCTCTTCAGAACCATCTTCATAGAGTTCCTCTCCGAATGATGTTACTATAACAGCACCGTCAATATCCTTGATATTTCTGAGGTATGCATAAACATCCTCTTCCTTACCAACAACTGTAAGACCATATCTTGTGGAAAGAACTGTTTCAGCAGCTCTGCCGGAGATTATTGCAGTTGATTCGTTATTCTTATCATACTCTGCCTGGAGCTGATCGTTTATATCAGATGCCTGAAGGAGAGTTGTGGATACTTCTTTGTATGGTTTGAAGTAATAGTTGAGTGTAGCTGTAGCAGTATCATCAACTTTAAGATCAATGACCTGAACCTTGTTTTTATTTGCATAGTCACCCATGAACTTATCGAGAAGTACAGGAGTATCGACCTGTGACTTTTCAACAAAGAGCTTAGATTCCTTATCAGCATTAGCATAGCTTGTATCGATTTTCTTTATAAGACCGTCTGTAAGACCTATCTTCTGATTGATCTCGGTTTCCTTATCTTCGAGTTCGGAAAGCTTATCCTCATTATCTTTTATAGTGGCTCTCTTTGGTTTTATAAGACTTAAGAAACCGGCTACCATTATAGCGAGAGCAAGCACGATAGCAAGTATGACTTTATCTCTGTAATTAAGTTTCATTTTCGCTCATCCTCCTTATTCCTGATTTTCTGCTTCTTCAGAATTTTCAGTTTCTTCCGCAGGTGTTTCATCTACAGCACTCTTATTGTGATTGAGTTCTATAGTAAATGAATATTTAAGGTTATCCTTTTCTTTCTTCTCAGGATGATCCTTATCAACTTTAGCCTTATCTACTGTATATCCATTATAAACAACTGTTCTGAAAACCTTCTGATCAGGATTTTCGAGTTTGAGTGTTGGTTCAAGTTTATTTACCTCTTTATTGGTTATACCGAGAATGATGTCAACGAATTCACGAGGCATTGTCTGAGCAAATTCAGTATCGCCTTCAGCAGCATCAACGTCTATCTCAACATTGAATGTTCCTTCAGAATAAGTCTGATAAGTGATAATGCCTGATTTGATTCCCTTCTTATCCTTGAGCTCTGAAAATTTTTCAGTTATTACATCCCACTTCTCACCAACGAATACCGGTCTTGACCAATAAGCTGTGCAGGCATTGTTGATACGTGTTTCGTATGCTTCTACCTGACCCTTCATTGCATCGAGTCTGTCAACTCTTTCGAGTTTATCCTTTGTATCAGGGCTGTCGATAAAGTCCTGAGTCTCTTTTATGTCCTTTTCAAGTCCCTTATTCTTTATGTGGAAAAATCCGTACACACCGCCGGTGATAACGATAGCAGCGGCAAGTGCACCGAGAAGAACGACATTTCCTGCATCTTCACCTTTAACCTTGCTCTTTACTATAGCACCGAGGTCTGTTTCAAGAAGGTTGATCTTCTCGAAGTCCTTATTTCTCTTGAACATAGCACCGATAGCGTTAGCATAGAGTGAGAATTCAAGATTTTCGTGACCGTGGATCTGCGGAGGAACATTGATAAGGCTGGTCTTGAGGTCGAGCTTTTCAAGTTCGTCTGTAAGTCTTACGTACTCATGAGTATCTCCGTAGAAGATAACGTTTTCGATATTCTCACCTGTGTTACGGCTTCTGTGGAACTGTAACATACGGAAGATGTTCTCGTTAACTGCTTCAAATACGTAGTCATCTGAGTAACCGTAGTCAGCAGCATCGATAGAAGCGAAACGTGAGAATGAAAGTGATCCCTGCTCATAGAGGTTGAGAGAGATGAAGTTGTTATCGATCTGTACAGCAAGGAGAGGCATCTTGGACTTGATCTTTGTATCAGCAAGAAGAACCTTTGTGATACAGTTGCATCCGATCATAACTGATCTGAGGGAGATGCCGAGGAGCTTGAACACTTCTCTGTAGCTGTTTACGATCTCATAAGGACAAGCGGTAGCGAGGATCCTGTAAGCAGGCTCTCCGCCCTCTGTATTTTCTGCGTCACCAACAATGATGTAAGATACGCTGTATGAATCGTCGAGGTTGAGCTCAGCCTGCATCTGCTGCTTAACAACTTTCTGCATATCCTGAGTTCTTACCTTTGCAACGTTCATTTCTTTGAATATTGTAAGGTTTGAAGAAATTGAAACGATAGCCTCTTTATCAGGCATCTTGTTCTTCTTGAGAACGCCATTGATAAGTGTAGCCACATTGGGGACATCCTTTACATGACCGTTTACTATGAGGTTCTCTTCTACATTAAGAGTAGCAGCGGAGCTGATCTTGATCTTTCCGTTACTTTCTGTTCCCTTAACAACTCGTATATTTCTATCGGTAATATCAAATGAAAGCATTTATCTTTCCACCTTTCCGTTTTATTCGTTCTCGATACTCTCGAATGAGCCGTAGAGTGCCGGGTAGATTCCGACAACGACCATACCTATGATAAGACCCATGAAGATAAGCAGCACAGGTTCGATGATACCAACAAGTCGCTGAACAGCAGATTCTGATTCATCTTCATAGTAGTCAGCAGTTTTCTCAAGGATAGAGTCAAGAGCACCTGCTTCCTCACCAACGTAGATAACTGAAGTGAACATAGGCTCAAAAAGCTCTGTTCTTGTGATAGCACCTGAAAGTGTCTCACCCTGTTTAACCTCGTCAACAACATCGATGAATCTTTCGTCAACGTATCTGTTACCGAGAATGGATGAAGCTTTTTCAAGACACTCTACCATCGGGATACCACTTGAGTAAAGTGAAGAGAGTGTACGAGCAAAACGACCGGTGTAGATCTTCATTATGAGCGGACCCCAGCCCGGACCCTTTACAAGAAGTCTGTCGAACTTATATCTGACATTCGGCATCTTGAGTGCATATCTGATGCCAAAGAAAAGGCCAACAACAATAATGACGAGAAGATACCATTTCGTTTTAAGGAAGTCACTGATAGCAGCCATACACTTTGTAAGGAACGGCATCGTTGAAGGATCCTCGTACATATCGATGAACGTAGGCATGATGAACGTAAAGAGGAAGATTACGATAACAACACAAAGGACAAGAAGAATGATCGGGTAGATCATCGCACTCTTAACGGTGTTTTTAAGTTTATTTTCTTTTGTGTAGTGATCGGACATACGCTGCATGATAATATCCAATGAACCACTGCTCTCTCCAGCACCTACCATGGAGATCATGAATTCAGGGAATGAACCAGCGTGCATTTCGAGGGTGTTCGAGAAAGATTCACCTTTCTGAACGTTTTCGTAGATGTCCAACCAGATAGCTCTCTGCTTCTCACCTTCCTGCTCTTTACACAGGATGTCTATCGCTTTAACGAGCGTAAGACCGGATGTGAGCATCGCACTGAGCTGACGACAGCAGAATGCCAGTTCCTTGGTGTTGAACTTGTACAATGATTTTGACTCGGATGAATCGCTTTCCTTGTAATCTTTCAGAAACAAGCCTTTTTCCTTTATTTTCTTTAAGAAATCCTGCTCGTCTTCCGCATTGATCTTACCCTTGACCTGATTATTTCTTGCGTCCTGGGCTACATAGGAAAAACTCTTCATGAAACCACCTCCATAAATAATTCTTTGCAGTTCGTTCATACTGTCTTAATAATATCAATTATAACATTTTAACAGTTACATTTCAATCGTTTTTTTGACATAAATAATCACACGTTTTTTATCAATATTAACCAAGTTTTATACCATTTGTAATATCGCTAAGTATCCGCATATATTATTCTACAGAAGTCAAAATCAAGACAGCACAATAGCAGCATTGATGTCCCAATGCTACTCATTGTTAAACTTATACAAATATTATATCACACCAAACTGAAAATTGCAACATTTAAGTGCAAATTTCTCTGTTTTTTTGATATTATTGTTAAGTACTGCAAATCGGGTAATTTGATTTTAGGCATTTTGACATGAGTAACAAAAATGATGCATTTTATAAGTGCATAATTTTAGCATATGACCATATAGATTTTTACCAGATCAGAGCATTTTTTTACACATCTGCCAATAGGATAAAAAAATCAGCCGCTTTTCAAACGGCTGATATAAAAATATTCATCTTAAATTTATTTTATGCCTCACAGCTTCTTCTTTTTAAATAGTATATACGAAATACAACATTCCCTCCGCAATAAGCTTTCCGGACCTCTTTTTCATCAAAAAACAAGCTTTTTGCCAATTTTTCATGTATAAATAGTCTGCTATTTGTCACTCTTTCCGCTACTGAGAGGTTGACATTATATGGGTATCCGTTATTAAAACGCTCATCGCACCGCAAAAGTGCATCAGGATAAGGGAGTGAAAAAAGCTCCGGAATAACATCCGGAAGCATCTTCAAGGTAGGATAATTACCATTTTCCACCCTCATCATCATATCACAGAACGGCGGACTGCTGCCGGTCTCATACTGCTCTGAAAGCTCCGGTATACACGGGTAGTCACCGTTTCTGCCGACTATAATAAAGAAGCTCATTCTTCCCCACCTCCGCAGGTAAAGCCTATCGAACGCAGATATTCAGCGTCCTTGCACTGTGCTGTTGTGAGCCCGTATAGATTCGGATCACGGTTTCTTGTGCTAGTCATATCAGCGTTTCCAAGCAGACTGCTGTCATAGAAACATGGACTAAGCATACTTCCGCTCCAATAAACTGACCTTAGTCCGGTAAAGCCAACCGCCTCATAGCAGTTCACGAATTTTGCTGACCGGTCTGAAATGTGGAAATGACGCACTCCGGCTAAAATATCGAGAAAATCAAGCGTACCGCATATCCACGTATCCTCCGCATCTGTCCCATAGAACACAGCTCCCTGCTCCTGATCGATATTTGGCGAACGGCGAAGCCTCATATCCAGAAGCACCTGTGTCCTCTGCAATTTATCTCCCTTGAAAAAAGAATATGGGTAGGAAAAATCGCACTTTAATGCAAAAGAGCAAAGCTCAATATCCATTTCGATGTCCGATCCGTGAAGCAGGCAATTAAGATCCGGAAGCAAAGTACCTCCGGCTGTCCTTTTTATCTCCGCAGAAAAAATGCAGTCATACAGCTTTATATCGCAGCTTTCGCCGGACTCTACAGCAAACAGGTTCACCGCCGTTCCGGTCAGCACCACGTTGTAAAACAGGATATTCTCCACACGCAGTGCCGCATTATTTTTGACCGTGAACATAACCGCAATATCGTTCACGGAAGTATGGTAAATATTTGATATACTGTGACCTGCTCCGTCAAAGCCGGCACAGTTCAGCGGTATCGGCTGAAAATGCTCCGCCCACTGTGTGCCGTTCAGGTCTATGTCAGCTCCAAGGCGGAAGTAAACTCCGCTTCCTCCGACAGTTTCCATGCTGTAAAGCTCCGCCGCAGTTGTAATGATATACGGCGAAGCCTGTGTGCCGTTTCCCCTCATTCCTCATCCTCCTCCACTATCACGTAAAGTGCATTCTGCTTGTGTACCGACTGGTCATATTGTGCCTGAGTTACCGGTATGACCTCCGGTCTTGCAAGATATATCGCAGTATCAGCCTCTATGTTGTCCAGACGCTCCTCAACCGCTTCAAGGTCGAAAGCCTCTATTTCGGACCGTATCTCCTGCAATCCGGCAGCCGCTGCTGCATTTATCTGACTTATGAGCTGCTCACCGGTTTCAGGCAGAGGTCCGTTCCTGCCGTTGACGGTCGGGATGACTTCCACTGACGGCATATTGAATTTCAAAATACGCTCCATACCTCTGAAAGTACCGGACGCTCTGAGTTCAAGGTCAAGCTTTCCGCTATTCAGCGTAAAATCCGATGATACGTCCCACTCAAGCACTATCTTGTCATTACGCACTATCTTTGTAAGAGCATTAACAGCCTCCCAGCCATCAGAGGTAAGTCCGTGGACAGCAAAGCTGAATCCGGAAGTATCGATACCGTCATAGAAACGATTGAGGTTGATATTTATCTTGTCACCGAACTTTTCTCCCTGAGTGAAAAGCCTTCCTATCGGATGTGTAGGGATATTTTTTCCTTTAGCATACAGCTCCATGATTCCTCCTTTTCCGGAGAGCTCCGCAGTACTCTCCTGTAAGAGGGCAAAAAATATGGCTTATTCAACGCAAAACCGTTGAATAAGCCGAAAAAATATCAAATAATACTAAAGAAGAAATTATATGAAAAAAACTATGGGGTTGGCAAAATTATTTAATAGTCCATACATCAGGCTCTTCCGGTCTTACATAGTCGGTTGAGTCGATGTAGTAATCAGTATGCGGAGGCTGGTTGTAGCCGTTATTCTGAGCTGCCACCTGCACTCTGTACTGTGGATTATGCATTAATGTATAATGATTATACTTTGAAGTAAATGTAGTTGCGAACACTCTTATCTTATCTGTACCGCATGGGAAGAGCATTTCTTCTCTCCAGTCACCGATAAGGTCGCAGGTGATACAAGCGTTGGACTTTGTATAGTTGTTATAGCTTACTCCGTCGCCGCTGAATACTCTGCCCTTGCCGTACTGGTCAGCCATAGTTCTGTCGAGGACTGCTCTTTCGCAGACATCTGTCCAGTAAACTACGGAATTCTGTCCCCACTTGGTTATATCAGACCAGTTGCAGACCTTAGCGTGGTTTCCGGTCGCTGAGTAAACAACGCTGTTGTGTGAGCCGACCATTTCTCCGCCGCCGTTGCCGGTAACGAGGTTATCAGCTACACATCTTCCTGTATCGCCGCCGGCTTCTTCTCTGAAGAGGACCTTTCCGGTCTTGCCGTCACGGAGAACTGTGCCGAAGCCTATCCAGTGAGCGTCGCTCATAGGTGACTTTTCATCTTCAAGGCACTGGAATATCTCGATACCCGGGTTAGCAGGGTCAAGGTCGCCGATATGTATAGCGTCACCGTGAGCCATTCCGGATGTATAGAGGAGTTTGCCGTTATCGTCAACTACTGCTGAACCTAAAACAACTTCATCCTTGCCGTCCTGATCTACGTCAGCACCCATTATATGGTGGTTACCGTCACCGTATCCGGCAGAAGCCTTGCTATTTCCTGTATCATAGAACCACTTTTCGTAGAGCTTGCCGTTAGCAACTCCGTAAGCTGCGACAGTGGAACGTGTATAGTATCCTCTTCCGAAGCAAGCGAACGGATTTACGCCGTCAAGGTAAGCAACGCAGGCTGTAAAACGGTCAACACGGTTGCCGTAGGTATCGCCCCAGTCGCCGACATTTCCTCTGCCCGGCTTATAGTTCTGAGTATCCAGAGCCTTTCCTGTAGCTCCGTCGAAGAGAGTGATATATTCGTTACCTGTAAGTATATAGCCGTTTGAAGCACGGTAGTCCTTAGAGCCGTCGCCTATCACCTTTCCTGTACCGTCAACAGTACCGTCCGAGGTCTTGCAAATCATCTCGCACTTGCCGTCGCCGTCGAAGTCATAAACCATGAACTGAGTATAGTGAGCACCGGCACGGATATTCTTTCCGAGGTCGACACGCCATACGAACTTGCCGTCAAGGCGGTAGCAGTCGATATACACATTTCCAGTATATCCTGACTTGGAGTTATCCTGAGAGTTTGAAGGGTCCCACTTAACGAATATCTCATACTGACCGTCGCCGTCAATATCTCCGACTGAGCAGTCATTAGGAGAATATGTGCAGGTCGAGCCGTCCGGCATAGTAAGTCCGGCAGGCTGTCTGAGCTGAATATCGAAGTATGCACCGCTCTGACCGCTGTTTGTATTTGGGAAGTTTACGGAAGCCTGAGCAAACTCAGTGCTCTCGCCGTTTACAGATACATCGATAGTGTATGTATCAGTTGCAGTACCCTCGCTGTCGAAATAGTTAGTAGCGTCCTTAGCTGTGAAAGTGCCGAGCTTGACATTTCCGCTGCTTCTTATTCTCCAGAGGTCGAAGGTAGTATTCTCGTCATCTGTAGCAAGGAGTCTCCAGCTTACGAGGTTTCCGTTCTTTGCATGAGCCATGGAAACGCCTCTGTTGAGAGCCTCGACACGCTTGCCGTTAGTTGCCTTTTTATTCGGAGCAGACGCACCTGTCTGGGATATTTCGATGTACTCCATATTAGGTCCGCCGCTTGAAGTAGTTGCGTAGGCTTTAAGGGTGTTCTTTCCGGCTTTAAGGTGAACAACAGCAGTATTGTTGCCCCATGTAGTCCACGAGCCTGTGCCCTTGAAGTCAACATACTGACCGTGAGTCTTATCGCCGTTGGTTATAAGTTTTACCTGACGGTTATCCTCAGTACCGTTTGCATAGCGGAAGTCCACGAGGTAATTGCCCTCTGCCGGAGCGTTAACATTCCACTCAATAAAGCTTCCGATAGCGTTATCGTAATTCACGTAAGGTTTCTCCTCGGAAGCCTGATTAGTGCTTTCCTCCCAGCCCTTGTGGATATTGGCGGAAACAGCGTAATAACGCTCTTTTTCAGCCGGCTTTACAGGTTCTTTGTCAGTCTTTTCAAGCTCTATGTAGTCGATATTAGGACCGCCGTTTTCTGTGGATGAAACAGCCGTTATAGTGTTCTTTCCTGCTTTAAGCGGAAGAACTACGGTCTGATCCTTCCATGTAGTCCAGGCATCAGTGCCGTCGAAGCTTATGTAGTACGGGACATTCTCGCCGTTTACAAATATCTGCATGGAACGGTCGTCATTCTTGCCGTTGGAATAGCGGAAATCGACCTCATAATTGCCTGCCTCAGGTACATCAACAGTCCACTGTACATAGCTTCCGACCTCGTTATTGAGGTTAGCATAGCCGTTCGGATATTCATATCCGGAGTTTACAGTCTCAGTGACACCGCCGGATATTTCAGCCTCAGCAGCATAATATTTGCTTGCTGTGGTAGTAGTTGTAGTAGTTGTTGTGGACTCAGTCGCAGTAGTTGTAGTCGTACTTGTTGTAGTTGTGGTAGTCTCGATCTTCTCGATAGGAGTCATATCATCACAAGCTGCGGATGTACGGTTCACAACAGAATCCTCAGAGATAATGCTCACATTTGAACCTGCATCAAACTCTAATGATACAAGGCTGTGACCTGCCGGAAGCGGTACAACGACAACACTTTCTCCCGCACCGGACGGGAATTCAGCAGTAACATAGAACTCATCGTTAACAACGAACTTTGCAGTTGTATCGCTGCCTGTATTTTCGTATTTCAGACGGAATTTATAATCGCCTTTCTGCTCTGCTTCAACATCGAACACATCTTTAACGTAAGAACCTGTGCCTCTGTTTATGGTATTTTTAGTTCCGTCGATTCTCACATAGTCGCCGACATGAGAGGTCTTTTCAAAGTTTATCAGCCAGAGCATGATATTTACAGCGTCATTCATCTTTATCTGACCGCTGAGGTCAGTATCGGCTGCAAGCGACTCGGTATCATTGAAGGTATGAGTTTTAATGAGGTGTTTCTGTATATGGAGTGCATCCATATTTGTGATACCATCGTTATTGTAGCAGTCGCCTACAAGGTAATAGCCGCTGCTGTCAGCAGCAACCGTATTCTGAGCAGCTGTGACAGAAAAAGATGACAGAGCCATTGCAGCACTTGCTGCAAATGCCGCTGCTTTGTGTTTTTTCGACTTCATTTTAATTTCCCCCTTAAAAATAAGTAAATTTAACGATCCATGTACATATGCCTATTATGTAACACTTCTTAACAAATAATATTATATCAAAAAAAAGTCCGTGTGTCAAGCATTATCGGGAAAAAGTCATAAAAAGCACAAATAGTCATATATATGGTGTTATATATCAGTTTTTAATAAGTTATATTTATTAATGATAGTTGTAGCTATCATCCTTATAAAAAACCAAGCGATTTTATTCATCATATTATCATCTATCCAACTCCCTTTTTTCATTTTTTCGATAGACATTTAATTTTTGTTATGCTATAATATAATAGTATCGAATAGTAAAGGAGAAATGCTTATGTATAAAACCATATTCTCCAAAGTGGGAGAGTATAAAAAGCAGGCGATATTAGCTCCGGTAACGATAATCGGAGAAGTCGCAATGGAAGTCACGATACCGTTCGTGACCGCAAAAATGATAGACAACGGCATAAAGACCGGCGACCTGAACTATGTTGCAAAAATGGGAGTGCTCATGGTATTCATGGCTCTTCTTTCTCTCTTTTTCGGAGCAATATCCGGAAGATTCGCTGCTGTTGCAGCAATGGGATTTGCAAAGAATCTCAGGAAGTCCCTATTCCGCAAGGTTCAGGACTTCTCTTTCTCTAACGTGGATAAGTTCTCGACAGCTTCACTGACAACTCGTCTGACCACAGATGTCACCAATATCCAGAACGCATTCATGATGTTCATACGAATGGCATTCCGTTCACCCATAATGCTCATAAGTGCGACCTGTATGGCGATCTATGCCAACCCCGGACTTTCAAGAGTGTTCCTCTTCTCTATCCCCGTACTCGGAGTCTCTGTATTGATGATAATAATGAAGGCTCATCCGAGATTCGAGAAGATGCTCAAAAAGTATGACGAAATGAACGGAAGAATACAGGAAAACCTCATAGGCATCAGAGTTGTAAAGGCATTCGCCCGTGAGGACTATGAGAAAAAACGTTTCAAGGAAAGTACTGACAGTGTAAGAAGAGCTCAGGTATTCGCTGAAAAGGTCATCATAATGGGTATGCCGATAATGCAGCTCGTTATGTATGCGACCATTGTAATGATATTCTGGTTCGGCGGAAATATGGCTGCAAACGGTGATATACGCACAGGTCAGCTTTCAAGCTTTGTAATGTACGTTTCACAGATACTCATGTCACTCATGATGCTCTCGATGCTGTTCATCATGTTCGTTATTTCAAGAGCTTCCATGCAGCGTATATATGAAGTCCTCGTTGAAGAGCCTGCAATAAAAGGCAGCAGCACAGAGGTTTCTGCTGAGGACGGCTCTATAAGCTTCCGCAATGTCAGCTTCAGCTATTTCAACGACATGAACAACCTCGCTCTCGAACATATCGACCTTGATATAAAGTCCGGAGAGACTATCGGAATAATCGGCGGTACAGGTTCTTCAAAGAGCTCGCTCGTACAGCTTATCCCTCGTCTTTATGACGCTACAGAGGGACAGGTCATAGTCGGCGGACACGACGTAAAGGACTATGCACTCGATACGCTCAGAGATCAGGTGGCAATGGTGCTCCAGAAGAACGTGCTGTTTTCAGGCACTATAAAGGACAATCTCCGCTGGGGTGACGAAAATGCGACAGATGAGGAAATTACAGAAGCCTGCAAGGCAGCTTGTGCTCACGATTTCATTATGGACTTCCCGAACGGCTATGATACCGACCTCGGACAGGGCGGTGTCAACGTATCAGGCGGTCAGAAGCAGAGAATATGTATAGCAAGAGCACTCCTCAAAAAGCCTAAGATAATTATTCTTGACGACTCCACAAGTGCTGTTGATACAGCTACAGACAGCAGCATCCGTAAGGCTTTCCGTGAGAATTTATCCGAAACCACTACTATAATAATCGCTCAGCGAATCTCATCAGTTCAGGACGCTGACAGAATAATAGTTATGGACGCAGGTAAGATAACCGATGTCGGAACTCATGAAGAGCTGCTTGCTTCAAGCAAGATATACCGTGAGGTATATGACTCACAGCAGAAAGGAGCTGATGAATAATGCCGCCAAGAAATAAAACCGGTATTCCTGCAAAGCCGAAAAACACCTTTGCGACTATGAAGCGTATTTTCAGCTATATGCACGGATTCCGCATACAGCTCGTATTTGTGGTCATAGGTATAATTTTCAGTTCATCAGCCGGTATCGCCGGAAACTACCTTATCAAGCCGCTTATCGACAACATCGAAGACGGACTTAAAGAGGGAGACTGGGATAAATCAGGATTCATAAATATTCTCCTGCTTATGGGCGGTATCTACACCCTCGGAGCAATTTCCTCATTCGTTTATTCAAGAATAATGATGAAAGTATCGACCACCACACTCATGAGGATAAGAAATGACCTCTTTGAGAAAATGGAGTCCCTGCCGATACGCTATTTCGATAAGCATACCCACGGCGAGCTCATGAGCCTCTATACAAACGATACCGATGCTATTCGTGAAATGCTCAGCAACAGCGTTGCTCAGTTCATAGGCTCGGCTATCACTATAGTCGGAGTGTTCACAGCTATGCTCATCTACAGCTGGCAGCTCACACTCATAGTTATCGCAGTACTTGTAGTAGTGGTCATGATAATCGGAGCAATAGGCTCACGCAGCGGTAAAGGCTTCATCGCTCAGCAGAAAGCACTCGGAGCTGTCAACGGCTACATCGAGGAGATGATAGACGGACAGAAAGTCGTTAAGGTATTCACCCACGAGGACGAAGCCTGCGAGGAATTCGACAAGCTCAACGAACAGCTCTGCGAAGCCTCAACAAGGGCTCATACCTTTGCAAATATACTCATGCCGATAATGAATAACCTCTCCTACCTCCACTACGCTATAACCGCTATTGCAGGCGGCGTAATGGTAGCTAAGGGCATCGGCAGCATGACTGTAGGTACTGTAATTTCCTACCTCCAGTTCACAAGACAGTTCTCACAGCCGATAACTCAGGTGTCACAGCAGTTCAATTCCGTACTCACCGCACTTGCCGGTGCAGAGAGGATATTCCGTGTCATAGACGAAGAACCGGAAGAGGACAACGGCTATGTAACTCTTGTAAATGCCGATATATCCGATGACGGAACTATTACAGAGTCCACAAAGCGTACCGGCAGATGGGCTTGGAGACACCCTCATAAGGCTGACGGCACTGTTACCTATACCGAGGTAAGAGGAAATGTCGAGTTCGACGATGTTTACTTCGGCTATGAACCAGAAAAGACAGTCCTCAACGGCATAACGCTCTACGCAAAACCCGGTCAGAAAATAGCATTCGTTGGTTCTACCGGTGCAGGAAAAACCACCATAACTAACCTCATAAACCGATTCTACGATGTGCCGGACGGTAAGATCCGATATGACGGAATTAATATCAATAAGATAAAGAAGTCCGACCTCCGCCGCTCGCAGTCCATTGTTCTTCAGGATACTCACCTGTTTACGGGTACTGTAATGGAGAATATCCGCTACGGTAAGCTCGACGCTACAGATGAGGAAGTCTACGCTGCTGCCGAGCTTGCAAATGCCGACGGCTTCATACGTCACCTTGAAAACGGCTATGACACTATGCTCACCGCTGACGGTGCTAACCTCTCACAGGGACAGCGTCAGCTCCTCGCAATTGCAAGAGCCGCTGTTGCTGACCCTCCGGTACTGATACTCGATGAAGCTACAAGCTCAATCGATACCAGAACAGAGGCTATGATAGAAAAAGGTATGGACTCGCTCATGAAAGGACGTACTGTATTCGTTATTGCTCACAGACTTTCTACTGTCCGCAACTCGCACGCAATTATGGTGCTCGAACACGGAAAGATAATCGAGCGTGGCAACCATAACGACCTTATCTCCGCTCACGGCAAGTACTACCAGTTGTATACAGGTATGTTTGAGTTGTCGTGATGAATATTAATACTCCAGTAATCAAATATCTATAAACCGGCGAAGCCGGACAGCAGGGTGAAACCACCCTGCACCCATTTCACGCTTCGCTCGTAAACTCGCTTACTCTCTGCGAGACTTTTACTCTGCTTTCGCATACATCAGTAATGCGTAAAGGTAATTACCGGATACGGACTTATCTTCGTATGCGAAAGCAGACTTCCCTACTCGTACAGAGTAACGAGCAAAGCGAGTGAGAGCGTGAGACGGGTGCAGCGTCACGCTGCCGGCTTGACTGGCATAATAACTAAAGGCGAACCATATTACAGGTTCGCCTTTTTTGTCGGTCAAGCCGAGGAAAGCAATGCGGATAGTCCGTAAAACTCCGCTACGCTTGTTTTACTACTCTTTAGGGGGAACTCTGTTCCCCCTCGCACACCCCTTTGCCAGAGAGAGAACCTCTCTCTGGACTCTCGTTATGTCTGCCTTCGGCGTTTTTTGTTCCATTATTGTCAATATTACCGATTAAAATACACCCGTTTTGTGCATATTCGCCTATCTTTTTGAAAAAATATAGACAAATAAATAAAAATCGGTTATAATTATTTTTATATACCGGAAGCTTTATATAGCTTCAAACAGGAGTACATTTTAAATGAGAGTAATTACAGGCATTGCAAGAGGACGCAGACTCGTTGCTCCGGAAGGACTTGACGTGCGTCCGACTACAGATAAAGTTAAAGAAGGCATCTTTTCTGCCATTCAGTTCCAGATACAGGACGCTTATGTCCTCGACCTCTTTGCCGGCAGCGGTCAGATGGGCATCGAAGCCCTCAGCCGTGGAGCTAAAAGAGCCGTTTTCGTCGACAATTCCCAGCGTTCTATAAAATGCGTGAACGAGAATCTCCGCAATACTAAGCTTGAACGTCAGGCAGAAGTTATAAACCGTGACAGCTATGATTTTATCAAGCTCACACGACTTGCATTCGATATAATAATCCTTGACCCCCCTTACCGCCATGACCATATCGCTACACTGCTCCCTATCGCAGCTAAGAAGGTCAGCGAGGGAGGATGCATAATCTGCGAATACGAGGCGGAAGCTCAGGAGCCAACTGCTCCGGAAGGTCTTACCCTCAGAAAAACTTACCGCTACGGAAAAATAAACGTCACCATTTTCGACAGACCCGAAAGTGAGGCTGAGGAATAATGAGAAGGATCGCTGTCTGCCCGGGAAGTTTCGACCCCGTGACCCTCGGGCATCTGGATATAATCACCAGAGCTTCCAAGCTCTTCGATAAAGTGATAGTTCTGATTTCACGAAACGCCGGCAAAAGTCAGCCGAGTTTCACCGCTACCGAGCGGATGCTCATGATCGAAACTGTTACCCGTGACCTCGATAACGTCGTGATCGATATACTCGACGGTCTTCTTGCAGACTACGTTCGCACTGTCGGTGCGATAGCTATAGTAAAGGGACTTCGTGCGGTCAGCGACTTTGAGTATGAGTTCCAGATGGCTCTCGCAAATAAAAAACTCTATGCCGGTGCAGAAACTGTATTCCTGACTACCGCCGCTGAGAATATGTACCTCAGCTCCAGCGTGGTCAAGCAGATAGCATATTTTGGCGGAGATATAAGCCATTTTGTCCCCGAAGCGATACTTGATGATATAAAACAAAGATTAGTTAAAGAGAGGTAAAATGCTATGAGTATTGATGAGATCTTAGAAGAAATGGACGAGCTTCTTGATAAAGCGTCCTCTATGCCATTTGTTGCACATAAAAAGGTTATCGACGGAGAGCGTATGCGTGAGCTTATCAACGATGTAAGACTTAATATGCCTCACGAGCTCAAAGAAGCTAAAAAGATCGAGTTCGACTGCCAGCGTATCCTCAATGAGGCTAAGCTCAACGCTGAGGGTATCATCCGCAAGGCTGAAGAAAGAGCAGCTCAGATAGTTTCCCGTGAGGCTATCGTTACAGAGGCTAAGAAAAAGGCTGTGGATATGCTCACAAAGGCTCAGGCTGCTGCAAAGAACCTCCAGCAGAACGCTGCTGCTTCTGTTACAAAGATGCTCAACGACACCGAGAATTACTACGCTCGTAATCTCCAGAGCATAAAGGCTGTAAAGAGCAAGATAACAGCTCAGCCAAATGGCACTACTCCTGCAAGCCGTGCTATGATGAGCAATAACAACCTTATGAATAATAAGAACAATATTGGTTGAGCAATTGACCTGTAGTACATATAAATCAAGCCCGAAGGCAATGCTTTCGGGCTTTTTTGTTGACTCCGCAGCCTGCTTGTGATATAATAAACACAAAGATAGATCGGGATTCAGAAAGACTTTTTGAATTTTTAAGGAGGATAAAAAATGGCAGACGTTAAAAGCTGGAAAGTAACTGTAGGTGAAGATGTTATAGAGGTTTCAAGCAAAGGACTGTTTGTTAACGGCAAACTTCAGGATACCGGATACGGTATCACCACTTGTTCAAGATTTGAGGGCAGATTACCAAACGGAAAATTAGTCAGAACTGTAATGGGAGCAGACGGATTAGGGTTTAAAATACATTGCACCATATTCGTTGACTACGAATGTGTATTACAAGATTAAAAATTTCTGAGCAGTTTCAGAATAAATAAGCTGCTGAGCCTGATTTATCTTAGTAACCGGATAAAAAACAAAGCCCCGAAGCGGTCATGTTGAACTGACCTCTTCGGGGCAAATTATTTATTCAGAACTTAGAATCAAGCGATACACACATAAAGAGATATACCGCTGCGATGATCAGTGAAAATACTGCACTTGCAGCAAATCCGGATGCAACCATTGATACTGCATCAATAACAAGGATTATTGATGCAAGCTTCTTACAAAGGGCGTAATCGCCTTTGAATCCGGAATATGCCATTACCAGTGAAAATAGCGTAGCCGCTATGGTGAAGAAAGCTCCTATACTAAAGCCGTCTTTCAGTGAGCCAAGTATCGCAAGTACTGCAAATACAAGGATAAGAATGTTCCATACTTTGAATGCTGTTTTCATTTTTTTCACCTATATCATAAATTTATTTTATCAGAGATCACTTCTGGAGAGTTCCGTGTGAAAGTGATTTCAGATAAGCGTTGATGAAGCCGTCGATGTCACCGTCCATAACAGCCTGAATGTTACCGTTTTCAAAGCCGGTACGATGGTCTTTAGCGAGGGTGTACGGCATAAATACATATGACCTGATCTGCGAACCCCATGCGATCTGGTTCTGTACGCCCTTGATGTCCTCTATCTTTTCGAGGTGCTCTCTCTCCTTTATCTCAATGAGCTTTGAGCGGAGCATCTTCATAGCGTAGTCCTTGTTCTGGTACTGGCTTCGCTGAGTCTGACAAGAAACAACTATCCCTGTAGGCTTATGGATAAGACGTACAGCAGAGCTGGTCTTGTTTACCTTCTGACCGCCTGCACCG
Source organism: Ruminococcus sp. (assembly GCA_017441505.1). Classification (GTDB taxonomy): domain Bacteria; phylum Bacillota; class Clostridia; order Oscillospirales; family Ruminococcaceae; genus Ruminococcus. The sequence continues at coordinate 1,177 of JAFRXL010000024.1, read as the reverse complement.
CTTGAACGGTAAACTTCCATTTCAATATCCTCAGGACGAATATCAACTTCGATAGAATCGTCTATTTCCGGCATAACTTCGAGAGCCGCAAAGGAAGTGTGTCTTCTTCCGGAAGCGTCAAACGGAGATATACGCACAAGGCGGTGAACTCCGGATTCTGATTTCATATAGCCGTAAGCATTATCGCCCTCGATGAGTATTGAAGCGGACTTCATACCTGCGTCGTCGCCGTCGAGGTAATCAAGGAGAGTTACCTTGTACTCGTGACGCTCAGCCCAGTGATTGTACATTCTATAGAGCATCTCAGCCCAGTCCTGAGCCTCTGTACCGCCTGCACCGGCATGGAAAGTGAGGATAGCATTGGAGCTGTCATATTCACCGGTGAGGAGTGTGGAGAGTTTTTCGTCTTCAAGCTTTCTCTTGAAACTCTCTGCTTCCTGAGTTATCTCGTCAACGGAGCTGTCGTCATCCTCCTCGATAGAGAGTTCGATGAGGGTGATGAGGTCTTCGAGAGACTCGTTGAGTTTATTGTATTTTTCGATCTTCTTTTCGAGAGTTTTCTGCTCTTTGAGGACTTTCTGAGAATTTTCGAGGTCGTCCCAGAAGCCTTCTTTAGCAGTTTCTTCTGCGAGTTCAGCCACTCTTTCTTTAGCAGCTTTTATATTCAGAACGTCGGCAAGCTCGGTCATTTCCTTGCGATAGCCGGTCATTTCGACTCTGAAGTCGTCTAAAATGATCATATGTCCATATCCTTTCATAGCGTTATACGAATATATTATAGCATATTTTTTCAGATACTGCAATAGAATGAGAAAAATTAAAATAAAAAACAAATAAAAAAACCGGCGAAGCCGGGCAATAACGGGATTCCAAAGGGATTCTTATCCCTTTGGCGGTAGGGGGTGCGAGGGGAGGCAGAGCCTCCCCTGAGAAGTAGTCCAGCGAGCAAAGCAACGCTGGACGGACGGCTCGTAGCACTCGCCCCAGCTTGACTGGCATAATAATTAAAGGCGAACCTGTAGTATGGTTCGCCTTTTTTGTCGGTCAAGCCGAGGCAAGCAATGCGGACGGTCCGTAAAACCTCGCTTCGCTGGTTTTACTGCTTCTTAGGAAGGGCTCTGCCCTTCCTCGCACACCTTCCCGCCAAAGGGTTGGGAACCCTTTGGAATCCCGTTAT
>JAFRXL010000023.1 GCA_017441505.1 Ruminococcus sp. | reverse complement strand
TATACATACCATTTCCATCTGCTCTCGCTCTGCTTTGTTTTCTCTCAGCATCTTCGCTCAGCTCCCTTCTTCTTTTCTATTTTACCACATTACATTGAAAAAAGTCCAGTGCGGCACTGGACTTTTTCGACAGACTGAAGCGGCTCAGTGAGCCGCTTTTTTCATTTATCATAGGTATCAAGGAAATGATGCACCTCGCCGTGCTGCTTGTAGGCAATAATTGTGCTGAGATTGACATTTTCAACGCTTCTGAATATGTTTTTTTCTATCTGAGGATCTTTTTTGCTGAGTTCAGCAATGAGGTCCTTTACCACCATTCTCTTTGATACCGACCTTGTATCAGGGTCGCAGGTAGTGCAGGTATCCGTGAACTTGCAGGCACACTGTATGAAGTGTAGGTCATTATAGTCTCTCCAGTGCTTTATTTCGCTTTCACGGATAAGATACATAGGACGTATCAGCTCCATGCCCTCGAAATTACTGCTGTGGAGCTTTGGCATCATGGTCTGTACCTGACCGCCGTAGAGCATCCCCATAAGTATAGTCTCGATAACGTCGTCAAAATGGTGACCAAGAGCTATCTTGTTGCAGCCGAGTTCCTTTGCTTTGCTGTAGAGGTAGCCTCGCCTCATTCTCGCACATATATAACACGGACTTTTCTCGATGTTGAATACAGAATCGAATATATCCGACTCGAAAACTGTTATCGGTATCGACATCGAACTTGCATTGTTTTCGATAACACGACGGTTTTCCGAACTGTATCCGGGGTCCATAACAAGAAAAACGACCTCGAACGGGAATTTGTCGTGACGTTTAAGCTCCTGAAAGAGCTTTGCCATGAGCATCGAGTCCTTACCGCCTGATATACAGACTGCGATCTTGTCCCCTGGCTGCACGAGCTGATACTCGTTTATAGCCTTTGTGAACTTGCACCAGATACTCTTCTTGAATTTTTTTCTGAGACTTTTTTCAACCTCTTCGGTTATCTGTCTGTTGGCGAGCTTTATCCTCAGCCAGTCAGCGTAACCTCCGGCGAGATTTACTGCATCAAGCCCCCTTTCCCTGAGCTGCTCCGCTATTTCTGCACTTATTATACCGCTTTTGCAGCATATTATCAGAGTTTTATCTGCCGGAAGCTCCGAATCGAGCACCTTGTCCTGCGGTATGTTGACCGAATCATTTATGTGACCGTACTCAAAAGCAGCAGGGTCACGTATGTCTATTACCACGTATTTTTCAGCCGGAAGCTGAGCAAGCTCCTCGGCTCTTATCTCATCTGACATCTTAAACACCTCGTTGATTGATAGGAATATTATACCACGCAATCAATGGAATGTCCAGATTTTTTATAAATAAAAATTGCAGAGCGTTAAACACTCTGCAAATTTTATGAGTTTACTTCTTTTTAGTCTTTGAATTTACCTTAGTCTTTACTTTTTTCTCAGCTTTTTCCTTGACCTTTTTCTTTATGACAGGTCTTTCCGGTACCGTGATCGGTTCAAGCCCAAGTTCTTTTTCTTTAGCTTCGAGGTCTTCGTAGTAGAGCTTGTAGATAGTTGCTGCGAGCGGAACTCCGAGAACCATCCCCATAACTCCGAAAAGACTTCCTCCGACTGTTACGGCAGCAAGCACCCATATTCCCGGAAGTCCGACAGAAGAACCGACTACCTTTGGATAGAGCACATTGTTGTCAAACTGCTGGAGTATCACGAGGAATATAATGAAAACAACAGCCTGCATAGGATTTACAGTGCATATTACAAGGGCACAGAGTGCAGCTCCAACGAGAGCTCCGACTATTGGTATAAGGGCTGTAACTCCGATTATAGTTCCGCACATTACAGCGTATGGGAGCTTTAGCAGGTAAGCTCCTATTGCAGTGAGTGAACCGAGCAGGAATGCATCGCTGAACTGTCCGATAAAGAAGCTTGTGAAAGTCTCGTGAGCCATAGCAAAGAACCTTTTTATCTTAGCGTTCTTTTCCTCACTGAAAGCAATACGCATGACACGGTTAACGTCAACAAAAAGCTTATCCTTGCGGAGAAGTATATATATAGCAAAGATGATACCGATAACGATGTTTGTAACAGTCGAAGTAACTGCACCGATTATCGAAAGAACAGAGCCGAAAAGTCCGAATGCACCGTTCGTGACTTTTTCAACCAGCTTTGATTTATCTATCTCGATATGTTCAAGTTCTTTTCTAAGCTCAGGGTATTCTTCAAGCTTATCAAGTACAAAGTCCCGACCTTTGATAAACAGCGGCGGTATCTCAGAGTACATCAGCTTGAAAGCGGTCACCGTTTCCGGAATTATTATTTTTAGTACCAGCAAAATGATCGCAATAGTGATACCGAATGAGAATATCAGACATACCGGACGCCGTGACGAATTTATGGCTTTTGTGTCCTTATTAGGAAAATAATGCTTTTCAAAGAAATTCATTATTATATTGAAGATATAAGCGAGAGAACAGCCTATCAGTACCGGTTTCAAAGCTCCTAACGACATAAGGAACAGTGTCGCAAACACTGAAAAGTGCTTAACTATAACGCACGAAACGACTGCAAGAGCTGCAATAAACAGATATTTTTTTATTTCCTTTTTTTCCATGACCCCATATCCGGAACGCTCCGGAAAACCTCCTATACAAAATAACAAGAATATTATATAATATTTATGTGATAACGACAAGAAAAATATTGTTAATTTTTTGTGAATTCAGCAAAATATTGAATCCTTGACCATTAAGTCTTTACATGATATAATAAAGAAAAAACAACTGGATTCAAAGGAGTGATCCAATTGGGTGAAAGATATGATCTATTTAATGAGAAGCTTTACAGTGTGGGCAGAGTTGTTGTTGATAAAAGTCTTCATACACAGAGTGCGGACGAGGCTTTTTTCAGCTATTTCGGAAACGATGTTACTTACTCCATAAGAAGAACTATAGCCGATGAAGATCATCCACGCATAGTCGAATGTATAGACGCTTCTGATGACAGGAGCGTTCAGCGTACTGTCATACGTATGAAGGGCATAAACGGTAAAGTACGCTGGATACTCGCTGCGGTCAGGAAGCTTTCTGAAAAAAATGACGAAGAGCAGTTATACAGTATCTCTTTCAGTGACATTTTTTCACTGGAAAGACTTTCATACAGCCGTCAGCGTGGGATAGCTGAATACAGGCATATCCTCAGTCTTGTGAACGACCTCGCTTTTGAGTACTCTTTTGAGACAAAGAGAATAAGGATATATATGTTCGACTGCTTCCGTGAAATAGTCCTTGAGGACAAAGAGCTTGAAAAGTGGAGGCTGTCCTCCATAGATTCTGGATTCGTACTTTCACGCTATATCGAGACTTTCAACTGCCTGTGCCGTGATATAAAAAACGGCGTATACCGCTTTGATTATGAGCTCGAATCATCTATACTGACAGCAGGCAGAACTCGTGAAATGTGCCTTTTCAGAGGTATTACAAGATATGATGACCCCGATAATAAAAAGGTCACCGGAATTATCTCTATAGTAAGCTCACGTCAGAAGAGCAAGGACGTGAACCTTGCTATCGAAGCTAACAGGGACTCTCTTTCCGGTCTTCTCAACAAAAGAGCCGTCAGCGGATTTGCACAGGAACTTATCTCCGGCGATCCTTCCGGAAATATTAACCTCGTTATACTGGATATTGATAATTTCAATGAGATAAACAGCGGCTACGGACACCTTTTTGGTGACGAGGTGATTCATACAGTTGCCGGAATAGTCAAACAGGAAATCGGCACAAGAGGTATAGCAGGAAGAATAAGCGGAAGCAGCTTCCTTATCGTTCTTGAAGATACCCGTGACGAAGAAGACCTCAGAGGCGTACTCAGGGCAATAAGAACTAACACAGAGTTTGCTTTTAATGACCGATTCGAGAATTTCCGCCTGACCTGTTCAATGGGAGTCTCTACCTACCCTGTCGACAGCAAGGACTTCGATGAGCTCTTCATGCAGGCGGATAAAGCTCTGTATATAGCTCAGCAAAAGGGCAAAAACAGGTATGTTATATACGACATAGACAAGCACGGTCCGGTTGAAAAGGATATTGAGAATAAGATAGTATTTCTTGGTGCAAAGGACGCTGCTTCCGAAAAGCTCAATTTTGTCGGACAGCTTGCCGAAAACCTCGTGCTTGGCAGGATGCCGGATATTTCTGTCCTGCTTGAGCAGATACGCAGTCAATTTGCAATAGACGATATATGTATATTTGCCGGAAGCGGTATGGACCTCATATTAAGCTGCGGAAACGCACAGACCAAAAATGCAGCTTACTTTTTCGAGAATAATTATACCGAGCGTTTTTCCGGCGACGGTGTATTTGTCATCGACAACGTCAACGAGCTCGAAGGCAGAGACGATAACGCCTTTTCTCAGCTCACCGGACAAAATATCGGCGGAGCTGTACAATGCATCATGACTGAGGACAGCATAATCAAAGGGATGATCTCTTTCTGCTATATCGGCAGATTCAAGAAATGGTCCGTAGCAGATATAAGCTATTTTACTATCATAGGCAGAACAGTTACAGCATTGCTGAAAAAGAATGCATATATATAAAAATTCGATCCCCATAGAGCCTTCACACGCTTTGTGTGACCACTCTATGGGGATCTTGTAATTAGGAGAGGGATAATCTATTAATTATTGTACCTGTAAGCTTAGTTTTCATAGATCTTGTCATCGTACTTGAAGTATACAAGATTTATAGTCATATTGCCGTTAAGTGCACGAAGCTCGTCGATGAACTTTTTCTGGTTCATATCATCGTATACATTAACGCTGTAGATAAGTTCAAAGAGAGTTCCGAAGTTTGTGGTCTTGACTCTGCGGAGTTTGTGGTACTCAGTATATCTTTTGAGTACCGGCTCAAAAACTCCCTGATAATCAAGGTTCTCAGGAATTGTGATCTTAAGGGTCATATTTCTGCGTTTTGTTCCGCCGAAGTTGAAAAATGCAATTGCAAACATAACTGCTGCAAGTATCAGGAAGAATACAATGGAGAATCCTACATAACCGATACCGCACGAAACACCGAGTGCCATTGCAAAGAAGATATAGGAAATATCTTTAGGATCACCGGCAACGCTTCTGAATCTTACAAGGCTGAAAGCTCCGGCAACGCTTATTGCACCGGCTGTTGAGTTGATAACGAGAAGTATGAGTGTCACAATTGTCGGGAGCATTATCATTGTCATGACATAGCTCTGTGAGTAGCCTTCTTTTCTGTGTGTTATCATATAAATAACACTGATGAGGAATCCTATGATAAGTGCGGAGATCACACAGAGGAAAAATTCACCTGCTTTTATCTCTGCAAGAATAGGACTTGAACCGTTTAAAACTGAATTCAGATCTGAATCCTCTGAGTATCTTGAGAGGACATTGCCAAAAAATCCATTAGGGAACATAAATCATACACTCCTGTTCATTAATATACTGTTGTTTAACATTGATATTCCGGATACATAAATCTGCTTGCTTGAAGAATTCTCGACCTGCTCTTTTACGAAATTCGTATATGCTCTTCCGTATTTAGAGAAGCTGGTTTTGAATATCTTCAGCTCTGAAAGTTTTTTAACGAGCCATTCCGGTATAGCATCTGATACCTTAACTTCCATAAGACGCTGGTCTGCACCGATGATATAATTTCCGTAACTTTCATGGTCAAGACCGAGATCGAATCTGCGTTCAGTTATCTTTCTGTCGAATGTAAGTCTGAAATCGCTGTTATCCTTACCAAAGAAAGCCTCACGCTGATAGCTGATATACTGTTTCGGAGCTATCGGGTAGTGGTCGAGAAACGCATCAAGCTCACGAAATACCTGTTCAGTTATGTATTTGTTAATTTCAGGTTTAGTCCTGTCAGCAAGGTATGCATCGGACTCTGCAAGGGTCATAGAGACACGGCGTTTTGTCACGATCCCGCCGATCTTTTTCTTTATTTCAAGGAATACTGTATCATCAGGAGCAGCCGGTGAATAATAGCTGCGAAGCCTGATCTTTTCCTTGTAATAAGGTTTTGAAAGGGATTCTCTTATAAGGTAGTCGTCAGGTGTATCGTAGTAGATATTATAGATGCCATATTCTTTTCCGCCCACGCAGTACTTATCCGGGTTCATGTACTCGTTTATAACATCCATAAGACTGTGATACTGATCCATATCCAGCAGAAATTTGATTTCCTTGCGGGCAAAAGTATTGATAGCCATAATTTCTCCGAAACGGGTTTTCCGTCCGGAGCTTCACACTCCTTTCGTATCGCTTTTTATCATTGTATTCCCCTAACCTTAAAGCAACCTTAAAAAATCACCAAAAAATGATAATAAAAAACAGGTCCTGATTATATTTGTGTTTTGAAATTCATCAATAACACAATGTTTTTCGGATTTTTACGAATATATTATAGCACATTGTATAAGCGGATGTTAATAAAAAATGAATAAGACAGCAATATTTTTTCAAACTATCACAAAGACCGCAATTTTTGGTCAGAAAAATAATTTGTGAATATATTTTTTAGGACTTGAAAACCTACTTAACCTATGGTATAATAGATGTATTACTTGCGAAAGGAGTGCAGCTATGAAAATTTCAACAAAAGGAAGATATGCTCTTAGAATGATGTATGATCTTTCACTGCACCAGGAAGAAGGATATATATCTTTAAAAGATATTGCTGAACGTCAGAATATATCAAAAAAATACCTCGAACAGATCGTCCCACTTCTGAATAAAGAAGGGATACTCAGAACAAACCGTGGAAACAAGGGCGGATATATGCTTGCTAAAAAAGCATCCGAATATACAGTTGGTGATGTTCTGAGAGCTACAGAAGGAAGCATAGCTCCGGTAGCTTGTCTGGATTACGAGCCTAATGAGTGCCCGAGAGTAGCTTCATGCTCAACTTTATTTGTCTGGGAGGGATTGTATAAGGTCATAGCAGATTACCTTAACAATATAACTCTTCAGGATATAATCGATAAGAATGCAAGTATGCTCGGCGATGATTATTGTATATAAAAAAAGACCTTTCGGATCATCCGAAAGGTCTTTTTTACAATTAATGATATATTATCAGCCGATAGCTGCGAATCCCTGCCTGAGGTCGTCGAGGATGTCTTCAACATTTTCAAGACCAACAGAAAGTCTGATAAGACCGCCGCTGATTCCGCAGGCAACAAGCTGCTCTTCTGTGAGCTGACGGTGTGTTGCACTTGCCGGATGAAGTACACAGGTACGTATATCAGCAACGTGAACCTCGTTTGAAGCAAGTTTAAGTGAATCCATAAACTTGATAGCAGCGTCCTTGCCGCCCTTGATAACGAATGAGATAACGCCTGAGCAGCCGTCAGGGAGATACTTAGAAGCAAGGTCGTGGTACTTATCGCTTGCAAGTCCCGGATAATTAACTGACTCTACCTTGTCGTTTGCTTCAAGGAACTCTGAAACTATCTTAGCGTTTTCGCAGTACTGCTTCATACGTATAGGAAGTGTTTCAAGTCCGAGATTGAGATAGAATGCAGACTGTGCTGAAGGATAGCAGCCGAAGTCTCTCATGAGCTGCATTCTTGCCTTTACGATATATGCAGCTTTGCCGTAAGCCTTTGTATAGATAGTACCGTGATAGCTCTCGTCAGGTTCTGTGAACTCTGGGAATTTGCCGTTTGTCCAGTCAAAGTTACCGGAGTCAACAATAACACCGCCGCCCTGAACAGCATGACCGTCCATGTACTTTGTTGTAGAGTGGATAACTATGTCAGCACCGTACTCAAAAGGTCTGCAAAGAACAGGAGTAGGGAAAGTATTGTCGATGATGAGCGGCACACCGTTTTCGTGAGCTATCTTAGCGAACTTTTCAATATCGAAAACAGCGAGTGCAGGGTTAGCAAGAGTTTCGCCGAAAACAGCCTTAGTATTAGGCTTGAAAGCGGCTCTTATCTCGTCCTCGGAAGCATCAGCGTTAACGAAAATGCACTCTATGCCAAGCTTTTTGAGTGTATAAGCGAAAAGGTTAACAGTACCGCCGTAGATAGTAGCAGCTGAGATAAAGCTGTCGCCTGCTTTTAATATGTTGAGGAGTGAAAGCAGAGAAGCAGCCTGTCCGCTTGATGTACACATAGCACCGATACCGCCTTCGAGAGCGTTTATCTTCTCTTCAACAGCCATAACTGTAGGGTTTTCAAAACGTGAGTAGATGAGACTTTTTGTAGGGTCATCGAAAACAGCAGCTACATCGTCAGTAGAGTCATAAACGTAAGTAGTGCTCTGAACTATCGGCACAACTCTTGGCTCGGTATTCTTTGGTGTGTAGCCTGCATGAAGGCATTTTGTTTCGATTTTCATAATTATCCTCCTGAGATGTTATTTTTCCGTACGATGTACGGCATTTTTTATTATTGGTACACAAAATTCAAGAACTGCACAGTATTTGTCTATCATAGTTATGACGTAAGTCTCCTTATATTTCGGAAGCCGCTTTGTCATCGGCCACATATGCTTTTCTATCATATCTCTTTCGAGATTTGTGATATATGTGAGTGCTTCGGCATTTTCGGCAGCAAGCTGAGCGTGCATGGCACTGTGAGAAGGCTGCCACTTATTTTTTGAAGCATTATACTCTTTTCTGTCGTAATAGAAAAGGTCATGGAGCAGACCGGCTCTGGCTGCTGAGCGGGCATTAAGGTGAAATTTCCGGCAGACCAGCCAAGAGTAGTATGATACATTAAGACAATGCTGAAAACGTGTAGTTGAAATATGGTGAGTAATGTCTTTAAGCTTTGCCAGTTCATTACTGTTTATCAGATCACTTATACATCTGTAGTAACCCGTTGAATCAAGCTCCTTATTGGAGCATATAGCTTTTAACATAAACACATCCTCTTTTACAGTTCAAAGTTAGTGCCTTACATAATAATTATAGACTATTGATGGCATAAAATCAATAGATTTCATCAATAAGGCATATACGAATAAAATATAGTTACTTATAGATAAAATCTATAAGGACAATGAATTTATATAAAAAAGCACCGGAACCTGCCGATGCTTTTAGTAAGACGTATTAGTAGTTACAGTACTGTTTATGAATTAAGATAAGACCTCACAAGTACCTGAAGAAGCTCGTCACGGTCGATATGGCGTATGAGGCTTCTTGCGTTGTTATATGTGGTTATGTAGGTCGGGTCTTCCGAGAGTATATAACCAACGATCTGATTTATAGGATTATAGCCCTTTTGTACAAGAGCATCATAAATTATAGTGAGATTCTTTTTCAGCTCTGCTTCCTTGTCCTCGTTCACTGAAAAAGTCATAGTTTTATCGAACATTATTATCAGCCTCCTGAATGTGGATTACTTCGTATGGAACTCAAATAGACGATCCGAGAAGCTTAAACATATTATACTATAAAAAAAGAATTATTGCAAGGAAGTGACGGGATTTTTTACAAAATGACCGTAAACAGCTGCTTGTTTTGTTGAAGCTGCACAAAGAATATGTACTGCCCGTATAGGGCAGAAGCTTTTAATCGCAGCAGCCTGTACGCTTTACGAAAGAGTTGCAGTCGGTACATTCCGGAACAGTCGGGTTGTCCTCATGAGTACCTACTGAGATACAGTCGAGTGAGCAGTAATCCTCAGTTACCATGTTATGTTTACACTGTGAAACGGAACATTTGATGTTATCATTTTTCTTCTGATCTTTCATGTGAACGATCTCCTTAAAAGTATTTGACCATTAAGGTCTGTGAATATCATTTCCTGCCTGCATTCTATTATTCATCAGGATTAAAAAAATTTTTGAAAAAGATATTGGAATCAGAAGATAAATATGGTATAATAGTAACATCATATCTTACTCGGAGGTATCTAATGAGAATACGTCACAAACCTTGGGCAAAGCCGGAACTCGAAGCCTGCCCGTTCTATATAAATGAGCCGCAGGAGCAGAAAGGTCACTGGAAGGACCTTTTCGACGAGCCTGAAAAGCCTTTGTATGTGGAGCTTGGCTGCGGTAAGGGAGGTTTCATCTCTCAGGCTGCACCTGCACATCCGGAAGTGAATTTCATCGCTATGGACATAAAAAACGAAATGCTCGTGCTCGCTAAGAGAAAGCTTGAACAGGCTTATCAGGAAAAAGGAACTGCTCCGGACAACGTAAGGATAGCTATACAGAATATCGAGCGTCTTGAACTTGCTTGGGACGAAAATGACCGTGCAGACAGGATATATATCAACTTCTGCAATCCGTGGCCTAAGAAAAAACACAAGAAACGCCGTCTTACTCACACAAGACAGCTTCTGAACTACAAGAAATTCCTTAAAGGCGAACTCTGGTTCAAGACCGATGATGACGAGCTTTTTGAGGAGTCCTTTGAGTATTTCGCAGAAGCCGGCTACCGTATAAAATATAAGACTTTTGACCTTCATGCGGAAAGTCCGTATGAAAATTTCGTGACCGAACATGAGAATATGTTCACCGAGGAAGGAAAGAAGATCAAATTTCTTATCGCCGAACCTGTAACGGAGGATTAAATAATGGAATACGAGAAAAAATCAGGTAATTTCAGCTTTGGTTTCGGATGCACTAAAACTGCCGGTACAGGTTCTCTCGATAAGGCTGTTGAAGCTCCGAAGGTAAATACTAAAGAATATAAAGTAAATGTTGTCAAAAACGCTGCAATGACTGCGACAGGTTTAGCTGTATGGGCTTTGAAGCGGAAGCTTTATGGAAAGAATCATAAAAAGAAAAAGTAAGCTGACAACCTTTTATGCAATTAGTCGATTAAAAATAAAATTTCCTAAAATACTGGACATTTAGTTCTTTGTGTGGTATAATTATTAAAGTTTATGAAACAACCCTTTAATTCGATCCAGAGAGGTCGGCAAGGCGAGTGGAAGATACTTATCCGACTGACATACCATATATACAGCCGGACTATAGTCATAACTATAAGTATGCTCCTTGCCTTGCAGGGAGCATTTTTTGTTGAAAGGAGAGGATGTATGGAAAACAGCCACCTTATTATGGACGCTCAGGCAATGCAGAGAGCTATCGCAAGAATATCCTATGAGATAATTGAGCATAACAAAGGTGCAGAGAATATCTGTATAGTCGGAATACGTTCAAGAGGAGTCCCGCTTGGCAGACGTATAGCTTTAAAACTTTCTGAACTTGAAAACGTTGATGTCCCTTTCGGTGAACTCGATATAACTCCTTACAGAGATGATGTCCGCAGCGAAGAGACAAGCGAGCTGACTGATATTCCATTTGATATTCATGAACGCAATGTCGTCATAGTTGATGATGTGGTCTTTACAGGCAGAAGTGCAAGAGCGGCTATAGACGCTCTGATAAAACGTGGAAGACCTAAAAGCATACAGCTTGCGGTACTTGTAGACAGAGGTCACAGAGAACTGCCTATACGTCCGGATTACGTAGGCAAGAACCTTCCTACTTCACATAATGAAAAAGTGCGTGTTTTCGTTTCAGAGCTCGACGGCTCTGACAGCGTTGCAATAATCAATACATGATACAAAAGGAGGTAAATATGGCTAAATCGATACTTATCAAAAATATACGTGCGATCGATGCAAAAAATGATAAATTAACTGATGTATACATAGACGGCGGTATAATTGCTGATGTCGGAGGATCTCTTGATGTCAGTGCGGATCAGACCATTGACGGTACTGACCTTATACTCATGCCGTCTATTTTTGATATGCACGTTCATTTCCGTGACCCCGGATTTACCCATAAAGAGGACGTAAATACCGGTTGTGCTGCTGCTCTTGCAGGCGGAGTTACAGGTGTGCTTGCTATGCCGAATACAAAACCGCCATGCGATTCTCCCGAAACTATCCGCTATATCATCGACAAGGCAAAGGGTACCGGAGTTAAGGTATACCCTGTAGGATGCATTACAGGCGGAATGAGCGGAAACGGTCTGTGCGACTACGATGCTCTTAAAGAAGCAGGATGCATTTGTATCTCTGACGACGGAAGACCTGTCGAAAATGCAGAGATGATGAGAAAGGCTCTGGAGTTATCAAACGAAAACGGACTCCTCGTAGCTTCTCACTGCGAAGACCTCAGCATCATAAACGGTGGTATCATGAACAAGAGCAAAACTTCCGAAAAGCTCGGCGTAAAAGGTATGGACAGAGCTTCAGAGGACTATATAACTGCCCGTGAGATGATACTTGCTTCATCAGTCGATGCAAGGATACATATTTGTCATGTGAGCACTGAGGGAAGTGCTGCAATGATACGCTTTGCCAAGTCAAGGGGAGTTAAGGTAACCTGTGAGACAGCTCCGCATTATTTCATGCTCACTGATGAACTGCTCGAAAAGCGTGATGCCGATTACAGAATGAATCCGCCTCTCAGGACTCCTTCCGATGTTAAGGCTATCATCGAAGCTATCAAGGACGGTACTATAGACTGCATAATCACTGACCACGCTCCTCACGCTGCTGAGGAAAAAGCTGATTTTGAAAAAGCTCCTAACGGAGTGGTCGGACTTGAAACTTCTCTTGCAGCTACTCTTACTGCTCTTTACCATACAGGCGAGATAACTCTTAATAGAGTTGTCGAGCTTATGTGCGTGAACCCAAGACGTATCCTCGGACTTGAAGTTCCTGCAATCGAAAAAGGAAAACCGGCTGACCTTCTTATCGCTGATATAAATAAGAAATGGACTGTAGAGCCGGAAAAGCTCCATTCAAAATCACATAATACCGTTTTCAAAGGTATGACCCTTACAGGAAAAACTCTCGTTACTATCTCCGAAGGCGAGATACGTTACGACATAAGAAACGATCAATAACACCCCCATAAATCCAAGGAGGAAAATTTTATGGCATTTGACAGACTTATTGAAAAAATAATCGAACTGAAAAACCCTACAGTTGTAGGTCTTGACCCTAAGCTTGAATATGTACCTGAGTACATTCAGCGTCGTTACCTCGATACCGACGGCTGGACCCTCAAAGCTGCTGCTAAAGCTATCTTCGACTTCAATCAGGCTATTATCGACGAGATACACGATATTGTACCTGCTATCAAGCCTCAGGCTGCTTACTACGAGATGTATGGTCATTATGGTATAAGAACTCTTGAAAAGACTATCCGCTATGCAAAGCTCAACGGAATGTTCGTTATCACTGACGGAAAGAGAAACGATATTGGTGCTACTATGGAGGCTTACACAAACGCTCACCTCGGTGCAGTTACTATCGGAGACAGCGAGATAGAGCCTTTTGCTGCTGATGCTCTTACAGTCAACGGCTACCTCGGCACAGACGGTATCTCCCCTCTCCTTAAAGTCTGCAAAGAGAGAGACAAAGGTATATATGTACTCGTTAAGACCTCTAACCCTTCCTCCGGTGAACTTCAGGATATGAAGCTTGCTGACGGACGCACTATCTACGAGACAATGGGCGATATGTGTGAGAAGTGGGGAGAAGATACCATAGGTAAATACGGCTATTCCGCTGTAGGTGCTGTTGTAGGTGCTACATATCCGGAAATGCTCACTGAACTCAGAAAGAGACTTCCTCACACAATGTTCCTTGTACCTGGTTACGGTGCACAGGGCGGCGGTGCAGAAGGTCTTAAAGGTGGATTTGACGAAAAAGGACTTGGTGCTATCGTCAACTCTTCAAGAGCAGTTATGTGTGCTTACAAGAAGGAAGGCTGCGATGAGAGAGACTTCGCTAAAGCTGCAAGACGTGAAGTCATCCGCATGAGAGACGATATTTGTCAGTATATCAATCTTTAATGAAAAACAAATCATTTAATTATATGGCAATTAAATAATTATAAAACGACGAAGTCGGCAAAAAAGGGATTCCAAAGGGTTTTCAACCCTTTGGCGGAAAGGTGTACGAGGGAAGGCAGAGCCTTCCCTAAGAAACAGTACAGCGAGCAAAGCAACGCTGTACGAACCTTCCGCATCACTTTCCTCGGCTTGACCGACGTGAATTTTATCAATATATTATTGTCGAATTAACAAAAGCTGATATTACCTCTTCTGCACAATGGCGTGCGGAAGAGATATAATACCGATCATCCGACCTCTGTCGATATTAAGGAGGAATATAAAATGTCACTTTTCAATCATTCTGAAAAAGCCTATCTTATGCTTGCAAACGGACAGGTGTTTGAAGGCTGGAGCTTCGGTGCAAAGGGTACTGTCATCGGTGAGGTAGTTTTCACTACAGGTCTTACCGGTTATCAGGAGACTCTTACCGACCCGAGCTATTACGGTCAGATAGTTACTCAGACCTTTCCGCTTATAGGAAACTACGGAGTAAATTCACAGGATAATGAGTCCGCAAAATCATATGTTACAGGATATATTGTCCGTGAGTGGTGCAATGCACCTTCAAATTTCCGCTGCGAAGGAAATATCAACGATTTCCTTAAAGATCATAACATAGTCGGTATCAACGGTATCGATACCCGCCGCCTTACACGTATAATACGTGAAGTCGGAGTTATGAACGGAGTTATCACAACTGAGGATGTTTACTCAAAGAAGGATGAACTTCTTGAGAAAATAAACGCTTTTACAGTAAAAGACGCTGTAAAGACCGTCACAAATAACGAGACTCTTACTTATGAGCCGGAAGAAAAGAAATATCGTGTAGTTCTTTTCGATTTTGGCTATAAACGCAATATCCGTCAGGAACTTGTAAAGCGTGGGTGCGAAGTTGTAGTAGTACCGGCTGATACCAAAGCTGACAAGGTAAAAGAGCTTGCTCCGGACGGTATAATGTTCTCAAACGGACCGGGAGACCCGGCTGAAAATGTTGAAATAATTGAAAATATCAAGGAAATTGAAAAGCTTGGCATACCGATATTCGGTATCTGTCTCGGACATCAGCTTATGGCTCTTGCAAACGGAGGAAAAACAGAAAAGCTGAAGTACGGTCACAGAGGTGCTAACCAGCCTGTTATAGACCTTGAAAGAGGTCTTACATATGTTACCAGCCAGAATCACGGATATGCTGTTATCGGTGACAGCATAGACGCTTCTGTCGGACACGTTTCTCATATCAATGCTAACGATAAGACCTGTGAAGGAATTCGCTATACCGCTGTAAATGCCTTTACAGTACAGTTCCATCCGGAAGCTCACGGAGGTCCGCTGGATACTTCTTATCTCTTTGATGAATTTGTAGAAACAATGGAAAAGGAGCGTGACTGATATGCCGCTGAGAAGTGATATAAAAAAGGTACTCGTGATAGGTTCAGGTCCTATCGTTATCGGACAGGCTGCTGAGTTCGACTATGCCGGAACTCAGGCTTGTCGTGCACTGAAGCAGGAGGGACTTGAGGTCGTCCTCGTAAACTCGAACCCTGCTACAATAATGACTGATAAGGCTATGGCTGATAAAGTCTATATAGAGCCGCTTACACTCGATGTTATCAAGCGTATAATCGAAATGGAAAAGCCGGACAGCCTCCTTTCAACACTCGGCGGTCAGACAGGTCTTACTCTTTCCATGCAGCTTGCAGAAGAAGGATTCCTCGAATCCCACAATGTAAAGCTCCTCGGTGCTGACCCTGAAACTATCCACAAAGCTGAGGACAGACAGGCTTTCAAGGATACTATGAAGAAAATCGGCGAGCCGTGCATCCCTTCTAAGGTCGTTGAGACTGTTGAGGACGCAATGGATTTCGCTAAAGTCATAAGCTATCCTGTTATTGTTCGTCCTGCATTCACTCTCGGAGGTACAGGCGGCGGTATCGCAAATAACGAGGAAGAGCTCCACGAGATAGCTACAAACGGACTCAGACTTTCACCTATCACACAGATACTTGTTGAAAAGTGCATAAGCGGCTGGAAGGAAATCGAATTTGAGGTCATCCGTGACGCAAAGGGCAACGTTATAACCGTCTGCTCTATGGAGAATTTTGACCCTGTCGGCGTTCATACAGGTGACAGTATCGTTATCGCTCCGGCAGTTACACTTAGCGACAGAGAGTATCAGATGCTGCGTACTGCTGCTATAAATATCATCAAGGAACTTAAAGTCGAGGGCGGATGCAACTGTCAGTTCGCACTTCACCCTACAAGCTTTGAGTATGCTGTTATCGAGGTAAACCCAAGAGTTTCACGTTCTTCTGCACTTGCTTCAAAGGCTACAGGTTACCCGATAGCAAAAACTGCTGCAAAGATAGCTATAGGCTATACTCTTGACGAGATAATCAATCAGGTAACAGGTAAGACCTATGCTTGCTTCGAGCCTGCTTTGGACTATGTTGTTATCAAGTTCCCTAAGTGGGCTTTCGATAAATTCGTATATGCAAAGCGTACTCTCGGAACTCAGATGAAGGCTACCGGTGAGGTAATGGCTATCGGTACAAGCTTTGAGCAGGCAATGATGAAGGCTGTCCGCTCGATCGAGCTCGGTCTTGACTCAATGAACCTCAAAAAGCTCACAAAGCTCTCTACTGAGGAAATAAGAGAGAAGCTCCACGTTATCGACGACGAGCGTTCATTCGTAGTATTTGAAGCTCTGAAACGTGGAATTACTCCTGAGGAAATACACGAGATAACCATGATAGACAACTGGTTCCTGTATAAGCTCCTCAACCTTGTTGAGCTTGAAAAATGGCTTGCAGAGGGCGAGCTTACAGAAGAAAAGTACGATATTGCCAAGCAGTACGGCTACCTTGACTCCACAATAGAGCGTATGTCCGGACAGAAGTGTCCTAAGCACAAGAGTGCTGTGTTCAAAATGGTTGATACCTGTGCCGGAGAGTTCAAAGCTGAGACACCTTACTTCTACTCAACTTTCGATGACGAGAATGAGGCTCAGCAGTTCATCGAGCGTACTGATTCAGGCAAGAAAAAGGTCATAGTATTCGGTTCCGGACCTATTCGTATCGGTCAGGGTATCGAATTCGACTACTGTTCGGTTCACTGTGTATGGACGCTTAAAGAACTCGGCTACGAAGCTGTTATCTGCAACAACAACCCTGAGACTGTTTCTACCGACTTCGACACCGGTGACAGACTTTATTTCGACCCTCTCACCAAAGAGGATGTTGAAGCTATAATCGAGACTGAAAAGCCTTACGGAGTTGTAGTTCAGTTTGGCGGACAGACCGCTATCAAGCTCACAAGACACCTCTCTGATATGGGTGTAAAGATACTCGGTACATCAGCTGACATGATAGATGCTGCTGAGGACAGAGAGCGTTTTGATGAAATACTTGAAAAGTGCGGAATCCCACGTCCTAAGGGACATACTGTTATGACTACTGAGGAGGCTATCGCAGCGGCTGAGGATCTCGGCTATCCTGTACTTCTCCGTCCTTCATACGTTCTCGGCGGACAGAACATGATAATCGCTCACTCAAAGGCAGATGTTATCGAATACATGGGCATCATCACAAGCCATATGATAGAAAACCCTGTGCTCATCGATAAGTACATGATGGGTACTGAGGTAGAAGTTGATGCTATATGTGACGGTGAGGACTTCCTTATCCCCGGTATCATGGAGCATATCGAAAGAGCCGGAGTTCATTCCGGAGACTCCATTTCAATATACCCTGCACAGCATCTCTCCGACCGTATAAAGCGTATAATCGTTGAGTATACACGTCTGCTCGCAAAAGAGCTCAACGTTATCGGACTTGTAAACATTCAGTACGTCGTTTACAATCATGAAGTCTACGTTATCGAGGTAAATCCACGTTCATCAAGAACAGTTCCTTACATCAGCAAGGTAACAGGAATACCTATGGTAGACATAGCAACAAAGATCATGTTCGGTGCAAAGCTTAAAGATATGGGCTATGAAAGCGGACTTTATCCGGCTGGCGACTATGTAGCTGTTAAAGTACCTGTATTCAGCTTTGAAAAGCTCACAGACGTTGATACTATGCTCGGACCTGAAATGAAGTCTACAGGTGAGTGCCTTGGTATAGGAAGGAATCTTGAGGACGCTCTTCTCAAGGGTCTTATTGCTGCCGGATTCGACCTCAAGAAAGAGGGCGGAGTCCTCATATCAGTACGTGATACTGATAAGCAGGAGATACTCCCTATCGCTGACAAGTTCGAACGAATGGGATTCGAGCTTTACGCAACATCCGGTACACAGTCAGTGCTCCACAGAAATATGATAGCAGCACATCTTGTCCGCAAAATATCTGACGGTGAACCGAATGCAGTAACGCTCCTTGAAAGCGGCAAGATACATTATGTAATATCGACCTCCGCAAAGGGCAGACTCCCTGAGCGTGACAGCGTTAAAATGAGACGTAAATCAATAGAGAGGTCTATATGCAGCCTGACTGCTATCGATACTGCAAAAGCTCTTGCAAAAGTTTTAGAGTCGGGCAGAACTATCAACGACGTAGAATTGGTAGATATAACAAAAATTTAAAACATTCTATGTATAAAACGTGACATTTCATCTCATTGTCTTGACATATCTGGATATAAATGGTATAATTTTTATGCAAAGTATTCTTATAGGGGGACAGTTATGAGCTTAGTGAATGTTAAATGTTATTATTGCGAAGAACCGGTTCAGGTAAAAAGTGAAAAAGACGCTTGGATCTGTCCGGCTTGCGGAGAACCCTTTATAGTTGAAAAAGCAATAAGACTATCAAAAAAAGAAAATATTAAAGTCAAAAAGAGAGTTATTGTTGCTCATGTCGGCCGTCGTCATGAGAACGAAAATGCAGTTAAAACCGCTGCAAGATCGGTCAAGGAGTTAGCTCCGGAAATAACTCCGGTAAAAGTGACAGAAGATAAAGTTGAGGTAAAGTCAGCACCTGTTGAGGAGCTGAAACCTGCTATGAAAGTGACATCAGTCACCGAAAAGAAGCCAGAGTTAAAACCGGAAGTAAAAATCAGTCCGGAAGTCAAACCGACAGCTCCGACTCAGGCTCAGACTGCTAAACCTGAGGTAAAACCGGCTGCTCCGGTTCAGACTCAGACTGCTAAACCGGAAGTCAAACCGACGGCTCCAACTCCGGCTCAGACTGCTAAACCTGAGGTAAAAACGGCTGCTCCGGTTCAGGCTCAGACTGCTAAACCTGAAGTTAAACCGGCTGCTCCGGTTCAGGCTCAGACTGCTAAACCAGAAGTTAAACCGGCTGCTCCGGTTCAGGCTCAGACCGCTAAACCTGAGGTAAAACCGGCTGCTCCGGCTCCGGCTCAGACTGCTAAACCTGAGGTAAAACCGGCTGCTCCGGTTCAGACTCAGACTGCTAAACCTGAGGTAAAACCGGCTGCTCCGACTCTGGCTCAGACTGCTAAACCTGAGGTAAAACCGGCTGCTCCGGCTCAGGCTCCGACTGCTAAACCTGAGGTAAAACCGGCTGCTCCGGCTCAGGCTCAGACTGCTAAACCTGGGGTAAAAACGGCTGCTCCGGTTCAGGCTCAGACTGCTAAACCTGAGGTAAAAACGGCTGCTCCGGCTCCGGCTCAGACCGCTAAACCTGAGGTTAAATCGGCTGCTCCGGCTCAGGCTCAGACTGCTAAACCAGAAGTTAAACCGGCTGCTCCGGCTCAGGTTCAGACTGCTAAACCAGAAGTTAAACCGGCTGCTCCGGCTCAGTCTCAGACTGCTAAACCTGAGGTAAAACCGGCTGCTCCGGTTCAGGCTCAGACTGCTAAATCTGAGGTAAAAACGGCTGCTCCGGCTCAGGCTCAGACTGCTAAACCGGAAGAAAAGCCTGCTCCGCAGAAGGTGCAGACTCCAAAGCCAAGTATCCAGATAGAAAACGGAGTTCTTGTAAAATATTCCGGCAGTGCGGAAATGCTTGAAATTCCTTCAAGTGTTAAAAAGATCGGCGATAACGCCTTTGAAAACTGCGATACACTTATCAGCGTAAAGCTTCCGGACGGTCTTAATGAGATTGGCGGTTACGCTTTCAGAGGATGCTCCAATTTAAAGGAGATAAGAATTCCTGAGAGCCTTTCAAAGATAGGTCCATGGGCATTCCGTGGCTGTACTAAACTCGAATCCATGTTCCTGCCTAATAACATAATTATTGTTCCGGACTGCGTATTTGCAGAATGCGAAAGCCTGCGTACTATAGAGATGTCAAATAAGGTAGCGGAGATAGGTGCATTTGCTTTCAGCGGATGTAAGAGCCTTGAATCCATATGGCTGCCTAACACAATTATGCAGATAGGCAAGTATGCGTTCTCAGGTTGTGAGACACTCACAAAAATAGAAGTTCCGGACGGCGTTTCTACTGTTAATGACCGTACTTTTGCCGGATGTACAAATCTTTCTGAGATAACTCTTCCTAAAACCGTACGCACTATCGGTCAGTTCGCTTTCCAGAATTGCGTATCATTAAAGAGTATCTCTCTTCCGTATGCACTCACATCTGTTGACGGTTTCATGGGATGTTCCGGACTAAGAACCCTTGAGATCCCTTCAAAAGTCACACATCTCGGTGATTTCAGCGGATGTACAAATCTTGAAATGATAAAGATACCGGCATCTGTTGTTAAGATCGAAAATGTATTCAATGACTGTCCGAAGCTTATGAACATCACTTGGCCGCATCTCATGGATAATCTAAGTAAGTTCCCGGCTTACCATGAGAAAATTGTTGAGGGACGTAAAGCAGAAGGAAAATGTATTTACTGCGGCGGAGATTTCAAGCTCATTACCAAGACTTGTAAGGAATGCGGAAAGAAAAAAGACTATTAATATCAAGAGCTGCTGCTGTTGCGGCAGCTCATTCTGTTGATAAAAAGGAGAAAATATGAAGAATTCAAGGCATATAGCGTTTGTCACAGCACTTATCATGACATTGTCAGCATTTTCTTGCGGCAGCAAAAGCTCAGGAAGCAGTGGTATAAGCAGCACCTCATCATCTGAAGTCAATACGGATAGTAATACAGAAGAAACTTCGACTGAAAACAGTACAGAAACAGCTTCTGAAAGCACTTCTGCTGCTCCCTCACAAACTACTACAGTAACCACTAAATCAGCCGCCGCTGCAACTACTACAGCCGCAGTCACTACTGCTCAGAATGGCGATAAAAAGCCTCAGCCTGTTGCTGACGATACCGGATACAAGGATAAACTTGCTATAGCTCAGGAATTCTATAGATCATATCTTTCTCACGATGCAGAAAAAGTGTACAGTATGTTCGATATTGACGAAATAAATGGCTATTACATACTTATGAAAAACGAGCTCGACGGTAAAAAGCCTGAGGAAGTATTCAGCAAAGCCGTGATAGTCTCTGCCATTGACCGCTCTATGAAATCTATCGACGAGATAAGAGAAGCTTATGCCGATTCAAAGGACGATAAGTGGTCTGTTGATATTACAAACGATGATATGAGCGAGATCGACCAGCTCACTCTTGAGGACTATAACTCCGAACTCGGTACAAAATATACATCAGGTGTCGTGCTGAACTATATATTCTATCACGATGCCAATAACGATGAGTCGTTTACAGGCAATTCCAGTGCCTTTGTCGAAAGAGACGGAAAATGGTATCTTTCTTTTTCGAGTCTCATGCAGAGCGAATTGCTGAATTATATCGATCTGTAAGTCTGGCACTGCGGAGTTTTCAACACAATAATTGCCAATGTGGAAAAGTACGGTTCATTCCGTACTTTTTTATATATGATGACATCAAACATATAATAACAATATGTTTATATAGTTATTTTATACCTACTTATTTAAATATATAAATAAACATTTATTGATTTCTCACATTTTTGACCATCTGTCAGTTATTATCGCCAAGTTTTAGTTATATATATTTGCCTTTGTACACTTTACACAAAGTTGACGTTGATTTCAAATTCTGTCCCCCACATTTTTAGCCTTTTTCATTACGGAGCATTGTAGATTTTCACAAACTTGTCCCATTTATAGCCATATTTATTGATTTTTTCTTCATAAAATGCTATAATATTATTGTATTTTTTATTTCTGGTATTTATTGGCTAATTTTTTTAATACTTGGAGTGATATACAGTTGAAAACAACACTATACCCCTTTTACACTAAAATTCAAATCAAAAATTGTCATTTATTTCATTCGCAGTTCAATGACAAGGGGAATTAATCGGAGGTGAAGTTTCAAACAATGAAAAAGGCAAAAATAGTTAAAGTTAAACCAAGAGTAGTTAAAGTCAGAGCAGTAAACGCAGAACAAAACGAAGATGTCAAAAAGGATATATCTGAAATTCAAGTTAATAAAATAGATGCCCCCATTGATGATAGATCAATATCTGCTCCTGCTGTGGAGGAGACAAAGGAAGAAGCTCCCAAGGCTGAAGCAAAGCCTGCTCCTGTCAAGGAAGAGACAAAGGAAGCTCCCAAGGCTGAGGTAAAGCCTGCTCTCGTCAAGGAGGAGAAAAAGGAAGTTCCTAAGGCTGAGGTAAAGCCTGCTCCCATGAAAGACGAGAAAAAGGAAGCTCCCAAGGCTGAAGCAAAGCCTGCTCCTGTCAAGGAGGAGACAAAGGAAGCTCCCAAGGCTGATGTAAAGCCTGCTCCTGTCAAGGAGGAGAAAAAAGAAGCTCCCAAGGCTGATGTAAAGCCTGCTCCCGTTAAGGAGGAGAAAAAGGAAGCTCCCAAGGCTGAGGCAAAGCCTGCTCCCGTCAAGGAGGAGAAAAAGGAAGCTCCCAAGACTGAGGTAAAGTCTGCTCCTGTCAAGGAGGAGACAAAGGAAGCTCCCAAGGCTGCGGTAAAGCCTGCTCCTGTCAAGGAGGAGAAAAAAGAAGCTCCTGAAGCTGAGGCAAAGCCTGCTCCTGTTAAGGAAGAGAAAAAAGAAGAGAAGAAAGTCTCTGTAAAGCCTGAGCTAAAGGCTCCTGCTGAAAAGAAAGAGAAAAAGGAAGTTAAAGCTGAACGCAAGCACGCTTCCGAAAAGAAAGTTGAAAAAAAATCTCCACGCCATAAAGCTTCAAAAAGTGTCGACGACGGTGACAGCGGCGATCTTAATGATATGCTCAATGATGCAGATGTTGTCATCGATGACATCAACAACATGGCTATCAACAAAAAGACCGGTACTCTCGTAAAGTACATAGGCACTACAGAAGCTATCATTATCCCCGATACGATAACTACTATCGGACGCTACGCTTTCCGTGGAAACGAGACACTCAAAAAGGTGGTTCTTCCGGACAGCGTTAAACGTATTGAAAAATTTGCTTTCTGTCACTGCTTTGCTCTTGAAGAAGTAGTTTTCTCAAATAATCTCGACTTCATAGGTGAAAACGCTTTCCTGAAATGTCAGAGACTTAAAGAACTCAACCTGCCGCCTTCTGTAAAGACTATCGGCAAAGGTGCTTTCGGACGCTGTAATTCTCTTGAAAATATAGTGCTTCCGGCGTACCTGCAAAGAATAAATGACCTTTCATTCTTCTCTTGCAAACGCCTTAGACGTGTTGTTATACCGGGGTCAGTTGATATGATCGGCAACGCTGCATTCTCTGAGTGCTACAGCCTTAAAAAGATAACTATCTCCAATTCAGTTATATCCATTGGTGAAAGTGCTTTTTCATGGTGCAGATCGCTCGCAAATATAGACATCCCATACACTGTCAAAACTATTTGCAGCTGGGCTTTCTATGGTTGTCAGAACCTTTCTGAACTCCGCATCAGCTATCAGACCAAGGACATCAAAGAGGACGCTTTCACCGGATGTGAGAATCTCCACAATATCCATATCGCTGAGTTCGATAACGAGAATGTCACTACTGATGAAGTTAAAAAGGGTCACAAGCAGACAATAAGAGTCCTTAAACAGGTAAATCGCAAAAAAGCTGAAAAATATGCCCGTGAACACGGTATGAGTATGCTTTTCCTGTGATATATTTTTTCAATTTCCTATTGACAATCAAATAAATTAGTGCTATAATACAAACAATAAAAATGCAATGACGGAGAGAAGTAGATCCGGATAACGTTTTTCAGAGAGTGCGGATAAGGTGTGAGCCGCATATTCGTCCCGTTTTGAATAACACTCCCGAGCAGCAGACTGAAAAGGCATCCTGCCTTAGTAAGCGAGCCGTGCTCCGCACGTTACAGCGGCTCAAAAGTGATCGCTTTTGCGATAATTCAGGTGGCACCACGGGTAATATGCTCCCGTCCTGTATAGGACGGGGGCTTTTTGTATTTCTTCGTCCTGAATAATTTCTGAAAGGAACGAATAATTATGAAACACATTGACGTTAAAAACATTATATCCTCAAAGGAGTACGTTGGTCAGTCCGTTACAGTCTGCGGCTGGGTACGTACATCAAGAAACTCCAAGAGCGTTGCCTTCGTTGAACTCAACGACGGTACTTCCCTTAAAAATATACAGGTCGTAGTTGAAAAAGGTGAAGGCTCTGACTATAAAGAACCAAGAGTCGGTATGTCCCTCAAAGTTGTCGGTAATGTCGTTGAGGGCAGAAATAATACTGTAGAAATAAATACAACTCCTGAGAATATCACTATCCTCGGTGACGCTCCTACAGATTATCCGCTCCAGAAAAAGGGTCATACACTTGAATTCCTCCGTACTATCCCTCACCTCAGAGGCAGAACAAATACTTTCAATGCTGTATGGAGAGTTCGTTCAGTTCTCGCTCAGGCTATACATACTTTCTTCCAGAACGAAAATTATGTATATGTAAATACTCCGCTCATCACAGGAAGTGACTGCGAGGGTGCAGGTGAAATGTTCCAGGTAACTACAAACGGTTACACTACTGAATTCAAGTCAGAGGAAGAGTACTACGCAAATGACTTCTTCGGCAAGAAAGCCGGCCTTTCAGTTTCCGGTCAGCTTGAGGGCGAAATGGCTGCTATGGCTATGGGTAAGATATATACTTTCGGTCCTTCTTTCAGAGCCGAGAACTCCAATACTCCTAAGCACCTTGCTGAATTCTGGCACATCGAACCAGAGGTAGCTTTCGCTGAGCTCGATGACGTTATCGAGATAGCTGAGAATATGCTTAAATTCGTTATCGGTCAGCTCCTTGAAAAGTGTCCGGACGAGATCGCTTTCTTCGACGCTCACTTTGAAAAAGGTCTTAAAGCTCGTCTTGAAGAGCTTATCTCACACGACTTCGCAAGAGTTACTTACACTGAGGCTATAAAGCTCCTTCAGGAATCCGGCGAAAACTTCGTTTACCCTGTAGAATGGGGCTGCGACCTCCAGACAGAACACGAAAGATATATCTCCGAAAAGGTCTTCAAAAAGGCTGTTTTCGTTACAGATTATCCAAAGGAGATAAAGTCCTTCTACATGAAGCAGAATCCGGACGGCAAAACTGTTGCTGCTGTTGACCTCCTCGTTCCCGGTGTCGGTGAGATAATCGGAGGAAGCGAGAGAGAATACGACTACGATAAGCTCATTACTGCTATGAACGAGAGAAATATGAACCTCGACCTCTACTCAGATTACCTTGATCTCCGTAAATTTGGTTCAGTTCCTCACGGCGGTTTCGGTCTCGGATTTGAGCGTCTTATCATGTACACAACTGGTATGGCTAATATCCGTGACGTTATACTCTTCCCAAGAACTGTTGGTTCTATAAGATAATTTCAGGAGAATAATATGGTGATAATGCGAGATAACTGCCCGGTGCAGTTCGGAATCTGATAACAGACCGTATCGGGCTTATTACCGTTATCAGTTAACTGCACCTTTTAAAATCAAAATTATAAAGGAGTAGTTATCATGAATATACAGGAATTAAAAGAATACTGGCTGAAAGAAGAACTTTCAGCTCACATAAACGGCTGGGATTTCAGCCACATAGATGCTCGCTTCTCATCAGAAGAAGATGAGCTGCCATGGTCGTTTCCTGAGCGTATAGCTCACTACAAAAAGGATATCGACCGTATACTCGATATTGATACCGGAGGCGGAGAATTTCTCCTGTCTCTCGGTCATCCTTATGAACTAACAAGTGCTACAGAGGGCTATCCTCCAAATGCTGAACTTTGCAGAAAAAAATTAGTACCGCTCGGTATTGATATTCACGAAGTCACCGACTACGGCAATATGCCGTTTCCGGATGAATACTTCGACCTCATAATCAACAGACACGGCTCATATGACGTGAACGAATTACTCCGCATATTGAAAAAAGGCGGACTGTTCCTCACTCAGCAGGTAGGCTGCCTCAATGACCGTGAACTGGTCGAGATGTTACTGCCGGACTCCCCTGTTGCTTTTCCGGAGCATGACCTCATTCATCAGGCTTCCGCTCTGAAAAATGCCGGATTTGATATTATTGAACAGAATGAAGCTTTTCGACCGATAAAGTTCTATGACACCGGAGCACTTGTCTGGTTCGCAAAAATAATCTCATGGGAATTCAAGGATTTCTCAGTTGAAAAATGTTTTGAACGGCTCCTTGCCGCCGAAAAAGAGATCAGAAAAAATGGTTTCGTAAGCGGCAGGATACACCGTTTCTATATCGCCGCAAGAAAGTAATTACGGCTTAAACTCAGTAAAAAAGAACATCAATGGTGCTGTTCTTTTTATAAATTTACAGTAAAGGAATGATTTGTATGTCAAGATCGCTCTACATACCAGAGGGCTATAAGTCCTCACTCACACTGAGAGAAACTCAACACGCAATCAAGTACATCAAGGACATCTTCCAGCAGGCACTTTCTATCGTGCTCACACTTGACCGTGTTTCCGCTCCCCTTATCGTAAGACAGGGCAGCGGTATCAATGACGACCTCAACGGCGTTGAGAGAAAAGTTGACTTCGATATTAAAGAGATCGAAGGCAAGGCAGAAGTTGTACAGTCACTTGCAAAGTGGAAGAGAATGGCTCTCTACCGCTACGGATACGAGCCGGGCGAGGGCATTTACACTGATATGAATGCTATCCGCCGTGATGACGATACAGATAACGTACACTCTATATTCGTTGACCAGTGGGACTGGGAAAAGGTCATCACCCGTGACAAGCGTACTATCGAGTACTTAAAGGATACAGTCAAGAACGTTGTAAAGGCAGTGGTCTACACAAAGCGTAAGGTCAGCCACAGATACCCTGTACTCGCTGATAAGATAACTGACGAAGTGTTCTTCGTAACTACTCAGGAGCTTGAAGATATGTATCCGGATAAAACTCCGAAAGAGCGTGAAGACCTTATCACTAAGGAGCACGGTACTGTATTCATCATGCAGATAGGCGGCAAGCTCGCAAGCGGTGAAAAGCATGACGGCAGAGCTCCGGACTACGATGACTGGTCTCTCAACGGCGATATATTCTTCTGGGATGAGGTGCTCGGACGTGCTCTTGAAATATCTTCAATGGGCATCCGTGTTGACGAGACTTCCCTTAAAAAACAGCTCGCAGAATGCGATGCTGAGGACAGAATGCAGTATAAATATCACCAGATGATAGCTGACGGTACTCTTCCGCTCACTATTGGCGGCGGTATCGGTCAGTCAAGACTTTGTATGCTTCTCCTTGAAAAGGCTCATATCGGTGAGGTGCAGTCCTCTGTATGGCCTGAGGAAAT
This sequence comes from Ruminococcus sp., assembly GCA_017441505.1. GTDB lineage: Bacteria > Bacillota > Clostridia > Oscillospirales > Ruminococcaceae > Ruminococcus. The sequence goes on along the minus strand of JAFRXL010000023.1, from coordinate 2,400 downwards.
GGTAAAGAAATGTGCTGAAAGCGGTATAGTTCTTCTCTGACAGACCGTAAACGTGTTAGCAGCGTAACTACGGAATGTTACTGCTCTCCCATTATGAGTCACAATGGGAGATGATAATTATGAAATTTACAAAAATGCACGGCATCGGCAATGACTATATTTACATAAACTGCTTTGAGGAAAAAGTTGCAGAGCCTGAAAAGGTATCTGTAGTACTCAGCGATGTCAGAAAGGGCATCGGCTCGGACGGTCTTGTGCTCATAATGCCTTCCGATATTGCCGATTTCCGCATGAGAATATTCAATGCGGACGGCTCTGAGGCCATGATGTGCGGAAATGCTACCCGCTGCATCGGAAAGTACGTTTATGAAAAAGGTCTTACCGAAAAAACAAACATTACTCTCGAAACAAATTCGGGAATAAAGGTTCTTAAACTGAATATCATCGACGGAAAAGTTGAATCAGTCACTGTTGATATGGGCAGGGCTATACTTGTACCAAAGGATATACCGGTAAACAGTAAGCTTGAACGTTTTATCGCTCAGCCTGTTGAGGTAAACGGACAGATATACGATCTCACCTGCGTTTCTATGGGAAATCCCCATGCAGTTGTTTTTACTGATAATATCGACAGTCTCGACCTCGAAAAGATCGGTCCTGATTTTGAGAATCATGAGCTTTTCCCGAATCGTGTCAATACTGAATTTATCGAAGTTATCAACGATCATACTCTTAAAATGAGAGTGTGGGAGCGTGGAAGCGGAGAGACTTTCGCCTGCGGTACAGGTGCTTGTGCAAGTGCAGTTGCCGCAGTCCTTAACGGTATTTGCAGACACGACGAAAAAATACTGATACACCTCAGAGGCGGTGACCTTGCTATCACTTATAACTCTGACGAAACAGTAATCATGGAAGGTCCGGCAGAATTCATCTGTGACGGAACTGTAGACGATGAATATATAAATAGTGCAAAGGAGTATGTTGTATGCCGCAGTTAAATGAAAATTTCCTCAAACTCGAAAAGAATTACCTTTTTATAAATATCGCAAAGAAAATAGCCGCTTTCAAAGAGGCTAACCCCGACGCTGACATCATCCGTATGGGTATCGGTGATGTCACGCTCCCTATCGCACCTGTAGTCATTGACGCTATGAAAAAGGGCTGCGACGAAATGGGAGTAAAAGAGACTTTCAAAGGCTACGAGGACAGCGGTGCAGGTTACGACTTCCTCAGAGAAGCAGTTTCAAACTACTATAAGAGTTTCGGAGCTGATGTGGCTGCGTCCGAGATAAGAATAAACGACGGTGCTAAAGCCGACTGCGGTAACATTGTTGATATTTTCGGAAACGATAATATCATCCTCGTTACTGATCCGGCATATCCGGTTTATGTGGACTCCAACCTTATGAACGGCAGAAAGATAATCTACGCTGATTCCAACGAAGAAAACGGCTTCGCTGCTATGCCGGACTTCAATATCCACGCTGATATAATCTATCTCTGCTCACCTAATAACCCTACCGGCTCTGTATATACTGCCGAACAGCTAAAGATCTGGATAGACTACGCTAAGAAAAATGACGCCGTTATCATCTATGATTCGGCTTATGAAGCTTTCATTACCGATCCGGATATTCCAAGAAGCATATATTGCATTGAGGGAGCTAAAGAGTGTGCTATAGAAATGTGCTCACTTTCTAAAACTGCCGGATTTACAGGTATGCGTTGCGGTTATACAGTTATACCGGAATCACTCATAGTCAAGGCAAGTGACGGCACTGACGTTTCACTCGCTCAGATATGGGGAAGAAGACAGGGAAGCAAATTCAACGGTGTATCATACCCTGTACAGTGTGCAGCAGCTGCTGTATTCACGGAAGAGGGACTTCGCCAGATACACGAAAATATCGCTTATTATCAGGAAAACGCACGTATCATAGCTGACACTATGACACGTCTTGGCGTTAAGTTTACAGGCGGCATCAACTCACCATATATCTGGTTCAAGTGTCCGGCTGATATGAAGAGCTGGGATTTCTTCGATCTCATGCTTGAAAAGATAGCAGTTGTAGGCACTCCGGGTGCAGGATTTGGTAAGAACGGTGAAGGCTGGTTCAGACTTACTGCTTTCGGTGACAGACAGCGTACTATCGAAGCTATGGAACGCTTTGAAAAGCTCGTTAAATCCATGTAATAAAATTTGAGGGGGGACAATCCCCCTCTTATATTTTTAAACAAAAATGCCGCACATCCAGTGCGGCATTCAGCCTGTCCAAAAACCCCTGATTCAGAGAGAATCAGGGGTGATATTTTTGTAAAAAAATAAAGTAAAGGGTAAAAAAGAGAATACAGAGTGAGAAATACAGCGAAATTGGAAGAAGATAGCATACTTCTTCAGAT
>JAFRXL010000022.1 GCA_017441505.1 Ruminococcus sp. | reverse complement strand
ATGCCAAAAAGATGCTGTATCAGCACCATTTTGAATATTACCACAGGATCTATGCTTGGTCTTCCGTTATTCTTACAATACATTTCTCCTACAAGTTCATATATGTGTGTAAAATCTATTACCGAGTCTATTTTCCTCAAAATATGTTCCTTCGATACCATTTCTTCTATACACACCATTTCCATTTGCTCTCGCTCTGCCTTGTTTTCTTTAAGCATCTTCACTCAGCTCCCTTCTCTTCTATTTTACCACATTACATTGAAAAAGTCCAGTGCGGCACTGGACTTTTTCGACAGACTGAAGAGACCATAACCGGTCTCTTATCATAAGTATTATTTGTCACTTCATAGTAAATTCAGCTCTTGGGTTGCCGTTTTCATCAGGATCGATCATTACAGCCTTATCGATAACGATAGGATCGTTAGGAGCTGAAATGTCGCCGTCATTTCCCATAGAACGTGGGACTTCGAGGAAAGCATCGATAGTCTCCATACCCTCTGTTACCTCACCGAAAGCAGCATAGTTTCCGTCGAGGAAAGAGCTGTCTTCAAAGCAGATGAAGAACTGGCTTGATGCACTGTTAGGGTCCATGCTTCTTGCCATTGAGATAACGCCTCTCTTATGAGAAAGGTCATTTTCAACGCCGTTGGATGAGAATTCGCCCTTGATAGTCTCATCGCTGCCGCCCATACCGGTACCCTCCGGGTCACCGCCCTGAGCCATGAAGCCTTCAACTATTCTGTGGAATATAAGTCCGTCATAGAAGCCTTCAGAAACGAGCTTCTCGAAGTTTTCGCAAGTTATAGGAGCTTTGTCCTTGTAGAGAGTAACAACGAATTTTTCACCGTGGAAGCTGTAATCTGCACTGCTTGAGCTTGCATTGTTACCGCCTGCTTCCCTTGGAGCATCTGTTGCTTCATTTTCGCCTGCTTCCTTTGGAGCGTCAGTTGCTTCGTTTTCGCCTGCTTCTGCTGCCGGAGCATTTGTTGCTTCTGTACTGCTTGAAGATGAGCTGCTGCTGTCGCTTGTGTCACCACAGCCTGTAAATGCGATCATTCCTGTCATACATACAGCCAGAATAGCTGCCATTGTTTTTCTGAACATTGTAAATATCTCCTTTTTAACGGCATATTGCCGATTTAATTATTGATTTGCATTTTCGTCAGCTTCACCGGAAGTTTCTCCCTCGCTGTTTTCAGAGGAAGTTTCCTCGGCGGAAGCTGTTGTTGTTTTTGCCGGAGCAGTCTGAGCTTTCATAAGTTCAGGTCTGCCGTCGTTATAAACAGTTACTATGAAACCGTCAACGTTATTTCCTGATATATCGTATTCCTTTCCGGCTGGCACAGGGATGTTATTTTCCTCTGCACCGTCATCAGAAGCTACGAAATACACCTCATAGGACTTTTTATCCTCATCGGTTATCTCAAGATGCTGACCGTCATAAGGGTATTTTCTGAGGAGGTCGATATACTCTTCAAGGCAAAGGTTGTTCTTTGTCATATAGTAGGAGTGCGGTATTCCGACAAAACGGAAGTGCCACGGCTCCGGCTGGATCTTTGTTATGCTCTCTTTATCCTTTGTATATCTGAGAACAAAACCGTACTTATAGCAATTTTCGTTTATCCATGCGAAATCGCCTGTACCGTCGTAATCGTTGCTTACAGTCTCGCTGAAATCAAATGCATAGCCGCTCTCATGCTCGCTGAAACCCGGCTTTGCGACACGGGTGGACTTATCATCACCGGTGTTTGCGAGGTCCTCATCATAGAGCTGCTGCTGGAATTCAGTGGTACGGTATGAACCGTATATAGTAAGGGTATCGTTTGAATAGATACTATAGAAATCGCTTATCATCTTGACCATTGGCTCGTATACATTAGCAAGTATCGTGTAGGTATAGTCTACAGATGTAAAATAATCAATTCCTTTTTCGTCATTCTTTTCAAGGATGCTTACAAGGTCTTCTCCGCCGCCGAAGTACTGGTGGTCCTCGTTGACAAGTATGAGATTTCCTCTGAATTTATCAGTTGTTTTTACAGCTAATGGTTCATATATGACCTTATTCGGGTCATAAGCTTCGGTAGGGACACTGACTGTAGTCACCTCAGCATCTCCGTCGCTTATCGCCGGAGCCTGTCCGACCTTGCCTGAACGGTCATTAATATCCTTGATATAATAAGCACCTGTTCCGATAACTGCAAGGCATATCACCAGCTGGACGAAATTTTTAGTCCGGCGGATACTCTTCTCCTTGCTCACTTTCTGTTTAGGCATTTTTTTACTCCTGTCTGCCGCATCAGGTCAGCATATCGTTCTCTCTCAGGCGGCACTGAAAAGAGAAGGTTTCAAATAAAACTTAACTGACCGGAGCTTTTGTTCTTTCTGTAGCAAATACAAATTGAAATTATTATACCACATATAACTCGAAAAATATAGTGTTTTCGGTTCATATTTGTCATATTGCTTTTTTTTATTCTATTTATCAGGCGATATTTGGTACTTTTTCTGATACTGTATCGTCTCGTTTTACAAATAGCAATATTTTACTAAAATAATACAGCTTAACTGTTTGCCTTACCGGCATTTACCAGTTCCCACAAATGACGATATACACGTTAATATGTACAATTCCCGTCACATTATTGTCACTTTTTGCACAATCTTTCAAAAACTACTTGAAATACCTAAAATATAATGTTATAATGAAAATGTAAAAATGTCGGTTGCTGTTATATTCCGACAGCAATATCATTCAGAACGTCCGTACACCCTCTTATCGGGCAGCTGAATTTATGTTTTTACGATTAAGGAGTGATTTTCTATGTTATGTCCTAAATGTGGAAACGAAAATCCGCCGAAACTAAAGTTTTGTGTGAACTGCGGTACCAATCTCGAAGACCCGCAGGAGATAAATTACGAGCAGGTAGATATGGGTAACTACCATTCTGAAGACGACGGCACTGCAGGCGGTTTCAGTTTCGGAAGCGGCACCTTTACTATAAAGGATACCTCATCTGCAAGTTCATCCTCAGATATATATACAGCCGATGAACTTAATGACGATGACGATAACGGATTCTCATTCGATGATTTCGATGAACCGTTTATCCCTAAACTCGATACCGGAAGAGTAGCTCTTCCAAAGGCTCATCCACAAAGACAGGATACTTTACAACAGAATATTTATGGCTATTCTCAGCCAAATAACTATAATCCGCCTATGCAGGGCGGTATGCCTAATCAGCCTATGGGAATGCAGAGACAGCCGCAAATGGGCGGTATGCCAAATCAGCCTATGGGTATGCAGAGACAGCCGCAAATGGGTGGTATGCCAAACCAGCCTATGGGTATGCAGAGACAGCCGCAAATGGGCGGTATGCCAAGTCAGCCTATGGGTATGCAGAGACAGCCGCAAATGGGCGGTATGCCAAACCAGCCTATGGGGATGCAGAGACAGCCGCAAATGGGTGGTATGCCAAACCAGCCTATGGGTATGCAGAGACAGCCCAAGCAAATGGGCGGTATGCCTCAGAATCAGCGTCCCGCACAGCCTCAGCAGCCGCAGATAATCGGCTATGACCCGAGCGGTATGCCTATCTATGCTCAGCCTGTTATGTACCAGTCTCAGCCTCAGATAATCGGCTATGACCCGAGCGGTATGCCTATATATGGTCAGCCGGTGATGTATCAGTCTCAGCCGCAGATAATCGGCTACGACCCCAACGGTATGCCTATCTACGGTCAGCCGGCAGTTTTTCCGAGTCCCGCTGAAGGCAGTCCGGCAGAGTTCAAGGCTGATTCTCCTCAGAATCCTTTTGCAAAGGCTTTTTCTCAGCCGGAGGAAGAAGAGGAAGACGATAAAAGAGTCGATGTTCCCGACGACTTCTGGGAATTTTTCGACGGCGGAAAAAAGACCGAACACGCCGAGCCTGTTGACGATTTCTTCAGCAAGCACGATATGGGAAGTGTCTCCGCTAAAGACATCGACATGGGCAGACTTAAAAAGTTTGAAAGAAAAAAGAATAATTATATGAGCGATACTCCGCTCGTCAATGCATCAGATCTTAACCCGAATACAGCTGCTAAATTCAACAAGTTATATATGAAAGCTACTGCCGAGGTAAACGCCGGCGATCTTCAGGCAAAAGAGGAAAAAGCTCACGTTGATTTCATGGGCAAGACCAGAAGTGTCAATGCGGAAGACCTCAGTGTTAATCAGCAGTATCATCGTGCGAGAGTTATTATGGGCGAAACCGAAGAAGCCGACCCGGATCAGCTCGAAGCATATATCCCTGAACACAAAGAAGCTCTCATGGCTCAGGCAGACCACGCTGTTGAGGCTATGCCAAAAAGAAAGCGTGATCATGTAAGTGAAGTCGACCTCATAGAGCTTCCGACTCAGATGCAGGCAAGAAAGTCCGTCTCTAAAGAAGAGCAGCCGGAAATACCTGATCTGCCAGAATTTTAGGTAACATCGCACAAAGATCATACCAAGCACAAACAATATGCATCTGCACGGTCTTTGTACGATATTGCCTTTAATATTATGATACTTCCTACAAAATGAAGCATCAAATTCAAAAGAAAAGGAGAATTCCAATGAAAAAGTTTCTGGAAGAATTCAAAGCATTCGCACTCAAGGGCAATGTAATGGACATGGCTATCGGTGTTATCATCGGTGCTGCGTTTGGTGACATTGTTACCGCATTCACTGATGATTTCATCAACCCACTCATCGCTTGCATAGGCGGAGCTGAAGTCGGCGGTCATATCAAGCTCGGCGACACAGGTCAGTACCTCAACTACGGTCACTTTATTTCAGCAGTCATCAACTTCCTCATTATGGCGTTCTGCATCTTCCTCATGATGAAGGCAGTAAACAAAGTAATGAATCTCGGCAAGAAGAAGGAAGAAGAGAAGCCTGCTGAGCCTCCAAAGGAAGAAGTTCTCCTTACAGAGATCAGAGACCTCCTCAAAGAGAGAAAGTAATCTATACATACTATTAAAGAGCGGATATTGCATCCGCTCTTTTTATTTCCCGATAAATGCTGAAAGGACGGTCATTGACCGTCCTTTTCGTTATTTATTAAGATCCAGTCTCAGAGAGTGTCGATAATGTCAAGAGAATGATTCTCGTTCATTGTTGTACACATCTCAATGAACTTATCAAGAGGAACATTCTTAAGCTGTTTGTTTCCTCTGATATTGATAGATACCTGCTCATTTTCAGCTTCACTGTCACCGATGATGACAACATATGGGTCCTTATAATCCTTGAATCTTCTGATCTTGTTCTTCATGTTGTCGTCAGTGTAGTCTGCTTCAACTCTTACACGGTTCTTTTTAAGGAGAGCTGCAACCTTCTTTGCGTATTCATTGTGCTCTGTTCTGATAGGAACGATACCTACCTGCATAGGTGAGAGCCAGAATGGGAACGCACCCTTGAAGTTTTCTGTTATGATACCGATAAATCTCTCGAATGAACCGAATATAGCTCTGTGGATCATAACAGGCTGTTTTTCTGAGCCGTCAGAAGCGATATACTTCATATTGAAGTTGAGTGGGAGCTGGAAGTCGAGCTGAATAGTACCCATCTGCCATTCACGTCCGATAGCGTCCTTCATTTTAAGGTCTATCTTAGGACCGTAGAACGCACCGTCACCCTCGTTGAGCTCATATCCGTCAGGACCGTATTTTTCTTCGAGTATAGCCTTGAGGTCAGCCTCAGCCTTATCCCATACCTTAATATCGCCCATAAAGTCGTCAGGACGAGTTGAGAGCTCAGCCTTATAGCTAAGACCAAAAGCATCGTACATCTCGGTTGCGATGTCCATAATATCGTTTATTTCAGAAGCTATCTGCTCCTCAGTAACGAGAATGTGAGCATCGTCCTGTCTGAACTGCTGTACACGGAAAAGACCATTGAGCTCGCCGGACTTCTCCTTACGGTGGATAACGTCTACCTGATTGAATTTAAGCGGAAGCTCCTTATATGAACGCTGTCTGTTCATGTACACCTTTATAGCGTTAGGACAGTTCATTGGCTTAGCACAGTAAACTTCGTTCTCGTCCTCAGAAGGGATAACGAACATACCGTCCTGATAGTGATCCCAGTGACCGGAGGTTACCCAGAGTTCCTTCTTTGAAAGAACAGGACCGGAAATCTCTGTATATGCGTGATCTTCGTGAACGCTTCTCCAGTATTCAAGAAGTGCGTTGAAGAGCTTCCAGCCTCTTGGGAGCCAGTATGGCATACCAGGAGCTGTTCTGTCGAACATAAAGAGTCCGAGTTCTTTTCCGAGCTTCTTGTGGTCACGGAGCTTAGCTTCTTCTATCATCTGGATATACTCATCAAGCTGTGATGACTTAGGGAATGCGATAGCGTATACACGAGAGAGCATCTTGTTGTTCTCATTTCCTCTCCAGTAAGCACCTGTACATGAGAGGAGCTTGAATGCCTTTACAGGAGCTGTTGTCATGAGGTGAGGACCTGCACAGAGGTCTACGAATTCGCCCTGCTTATAGAATGATATAGGCTCGCCCTTGCCAACGTGTTCCTCACAAAGCTCAACCTTGTAAGGCTCTTCCATTTCTTTGAGCTTAGCGATAGCCTCTTCCGGTGAGAGCTCGAACTGTTCGAGTTCAAGACCTTCCTTGACTATCTTCTTCATTTCAGCTTCTATCTTTGCAAGTTCTTCCGGAGTGAAAGGCTTAGCGATGTCGAAATCGTAGTAAAAACCGTTATCGATAGCAGGTCCGATAGCGAGTTTAGCATCAGGATAAAGTCTCTTTACAGCCTGAGCGAGGATATGTGAAGCTGTATGCCAGAAAGTCTTTTTACCGTCGAGCGTATCGAAAGTACATACCTCGAACTCGCAGTCGCTGTCAATAACAGTGCGGAGGTCTTTTACTTCTCCGTTTATCTTTACGCAGCAGGCAGCCTTGAAAAGTCCCATGCCGATGCCCTTGATTATTTCGCTTGCAGGTGCAGCAGCTTCTATCTCACGGATGCTGCCGTCTTTTAATGTTAATTTTATCATGGTTATATCTCCTTTATATAATATCGTCAGCAGACGTATGATTTACGCATTTCCGGTTATTTCAAACTCATCTTCAAAAAGCTCGATATGGACTGCTCCGGGCATATACCCGTCGAAGCTGTCAACGTCTATACAGACAACTATCTCGTCCTCATCGATATCCACATACACATTTTCCAGAGAGAGATTTTTTGCCAGAGCAGCAGCATCACCGCCCTCATAGAAACCGTCGCTTATGATAAGTTCGGCAAGATGTTTTCTTGAACCGTCGAGTTTTGCCAGTTTTCCGGCTATCTCACTGAGATTATCCATTATATCAGACTCGTTTTCAACATAAAATCTGACAGTCTGCATATTCTCCCAGAGCTTATATGGAAGCTCGAACGCTTCTTCCTGTTTGTTATACTTTATATTGCTCATACCACACCCCCTTGTACCGGAATAAAGAAGTCCCTTACACCTGTATTAGGCATAAGGGACGATAGATCGTGGTTCCACCCTGATTCACACGGAATATCTTTCCGTATCTCATTGGCTCTTTAACGGGAGCATCCGGTGCTTATTGGGCACTCTCAGAGGCGGTGTGTACTTCTCCTTGCCATGCAGCCTCGCACCGACCGGCTGCTCTCTGAAATGACGTTTCGGATCGTACCTTCCTCATCACAGATTTAAAAGTTATTGTAATTATAATAGCACATATATCCCCATTTGTCAAGCATGGAAATCAAAATATAATGGAAATTTTCAAGTCTGAGCCTTCAGCAGTTGCTGTCTCATGAGACAGAGGTCGAAGCTGTCGAGTATGCCGTCACCGGACATATCAGCAGCCTGCCAGTTTTTCAGCTCAGCATCGGGGACTGCTGTCAGCCATTTCTGTAACAGCACCAAGTCTGAGATATTAAGTTTGCCGTCGGAATTCACGTCGCCTTTTACGTTGATATGCTCCTCATATGGGAAGAAATCCGCACCAAGTTCATTTTTGTCGGAATTGAGCTCATAGAGTGAAGAAATATTTCTTCCGTCGCAGTAAAACAGGTCATAGTCACCGTTCACGGTGCAGCTGAAAACTATCTTGCTATCGTCTATCGGACAAGCATCCGAACAATCGAAACTGTACGAATCAAAAGGCAGTTCAGTTATATTTTCGCCGTCGTACCGCATTAGCTGGTCGCAGCGGTTATCAGCCGAATACCATTTTGTGAAGTAAACATTATCTCCGGAAACTATGGGGTAATAGGCGGTAACGTTGTTTTCGCTGTATATAGTCTCTGATCTGCCCGAGCTGACCTCAAAACGGCATATAGAGCCGATACCGTTATTGTAGGCGGCATAGTATATGTATTTTCCGTCGGCGGAGAAGCAGGGCATAGCCTCCTCAACAGCATCATCAGTCAGCATGGTGACTTCTATTGTATCCACATCAAGAAGAGCGAGGTCATAGATAAATCCGTCCACAGAATTATCCCAGTGACCTCTTTTAAAGACGATGCTTTGACCGTCCGGCGAGAACTTAGGGTCTTCATTGCGGAATCCGCTGTTCTGGGTGAGGTTGGTTATTTTACCGTTCCTGCTGAGATATATGTCCCATTCATCAGCCTTCTGGTCGATGGCCATAAACGTGAATATATCGGGAGAATTGCCGAAACTTCCATTCATAGCGTGAATGAAATCGCCGGTTATAGTTTCAACATAGCCGTCCGGAGTTTTCAGGTATAGTTTACTGTCGAGGTCGGCATATCTTCCGTAGCTGTGCCATAGCAGCCAGCCTTTTGGCAGCTCAGCTTTTTCGCTCCAGCCGCTGTCAGGGTACGACTCGTGCTGCGGAGTATCTCCGCTTTCGTGGAAAGGCGTTATCTTAACGTAGTCCACTTCAAATTCAGTCTGCTCAAAATCAGGTGTTCCAGCCCAGTATTTCGGGAACCACAGTCCAAGCCAGAAGCGGCTCTCGTTGGTGGGGATGAAGTCATAGGAGGTATAGGTCAGCACATCATCGAAGTAGTAATCTACTCTCGGAGTCTCGCTGTCGCTGCCTGTATGCCAGTCGAAACGGTAGGTGTGGAACTCGCCGTCAGCCTGATCGCCGCAGTCCACAGACTTTGACTTATAGTCGTCCTCTGTGACCCATGTAGTACAAAGTGCGTGACTAAGGCTGAGATCGTCATTTGGGTCACGTCCCGGGAATTCAATATCTATCTCGTGATTGACGATATTCAGTGTGTCTCCGGAGTAATTTTCCTCATATTCAAATGTCCACATTGCCGAACAGCAGCCAAGTTCAGGAGCTATTTTCGCACGTATCTCGTAGCTTCCCGAGCCGAAATAATCCCTTGTAGCAATAGCTCCGCCGCAGCGTTTTCCGTCTGAACGGCGGCTTTGGTCACGGTTGATGCCTTTCAGCTCGCCGTTATATTCATTGCCAAGTCCGGTGAGGACAAGCTCTCCGTCACGGAGCTTCACATTTTCGGCAATAACTCCGCCGTTGTAGTCCTCGGTCACTCCGTCGGCGTTTACAGTACCGCCCCAGTTTTTCTCGACAATAAGCCATTTATCCGTATCAAGACTGCCGCCGCTGAAATCCTCGAAAAAGACGTCAGAGTACGCATCATCGGCAGCTGCCGGCAGCGGTACACAAACTGCCACTGTTACTGATAATGTCAAAGACAAAAGACGTTTCATTATTAGCCTCCGTTCATACAGTGATCTCTATAAGATTATCTTCAAAAGCCACAATGCAGCTTTCATAGTATCCGTCACCTGTCGTTCGTGGACCGCTCTTTACCTTATATCCGTCCGAACGCAGAAGCTCGGTCAGCTCGTCAACTTTTTCCCTGCTTCCCACACTGAAAGCTATATGAGCATAACCTGTGCGGTCAGCAGATTTGTCAGGATCGGACACATCTGCCTTGTTCATAAGCTCAAGCCGTGCACCGTCCTCAAAGCTGATAAAATATGACCTGAATCCGGTATTTATGTTGTGGTAGCCACTGTTTGAGCTGCCGTCCAGATATTTTACAAAAAATTCCCTTGCCGATTCTAAATCGTTAACGTACATCGCTATGTGTTCTATTTTCATTTTTTCATCTCATCAATAGCAATCGTAGTTGTAGGCAACTCTCGAAAAATCAAGAGCTTTCAGCTTCTCACGGGGAATAAAGAACGAACCTGTTCCGGAATCTCCCCATAAAATGTCGAGACCATTTTCTTTGTCATAGACGCTGTCAAGCTCGAACAGCAGAGTATCACAGTCTCCGAGGCTGTCTTCGCTTCGTGGATCCTCTTGGGTGAATATAGGGTATCCGCCTATTGCAGCATCAGGGAAATCATTATTATAGATCGCATCATAGACCTCATCATCAAGGTCGTATAGACTTTCTATTTGCTCATCTGAAACCTCGTTATAGCACTTTACAAAAGCTTCCTCAAAGCGGAAATCATGAGCATCTGGAGCTCTCATATCAGGCTCGCTTGGGATAAGTCTGTACTCTCCTGTGAATGGGAGCAATTCTTCATCATCACCGTCATACTGCGGAATCTCGTCCGCTGAGAGGAGCTGAGACTCGTCTGTTATAATGTTCTCGTGATATATAACACGGAAATCGTCCTGTTCCGCAAGAGCTTCACCATAGCACTCCGCAGCCATTCCATAGAGGTCATCTCCTGCAATGAAGAACTGCAATATTCCCTTTTCCGGAAAATCAGGTATGTGCGGGAGCTTTTCAAAGTTCAGCTGTGCAAGCAGTACCAGCGGCTGGTCTTTGAATTCACTCTTCCTGCCCCTCGGATATTCCATATTCTTCGGGAAATATGGCGTTCCTCCGACCTTGTTGTCAAACAGTCCTGTTTCACCTCTCTCGACCGTGAATTTTACGGTTGGTCGTGGCGGTAGTATCTCGTTTACCTTTTCAAGTACCTTTTTTATATCCATGTTTATCGCTCCTTTTTATTGAATAGTTAAGGCTTTTTACAACGCCTTTCCAAGCTCATAAGCCTGTTTAGGATAATCAGTATTTTTGATCATTGAGGGGGTCATGCAGTTCACTCCGACTACTGTTCCTGCAATTTCCCATTCGAGATACTTCGCCATACCCTTGAATGAAGCGAGTGCTCCCTCGGCAGACTCCATAGTATCGTCTGCCATTGCCACCATGAGTACAGCCTTTTTGCTTCCGTGCAGAACTGCATCGTTAGCATAAAATCGGTCAATTACTGCCTTTAGCTGAGCGTTGATGTCATAGTAGTAGATAGGCGATACCAGCACTATAGCGTCAGCTTCTATCAGATGCGGATTGAGCTCCTGCATATCGTCCTTGAACACACATACCGGCACGTCCCCGTGACATTTCTCGCAGGCAATACATGGATGAACGTCCTTAGCTGCTGCATCAAAGCGGAAAATTTCGTGTCCGGCTTCTTCGGCTCCTTTTATGAACTGCTCTGTCAGATATGCAGTTGTTCCGTTTTTGTGAGGGCTTCCTGTTATGATTACTACTTTCATTTTATTTTCCTCCTAAAGTGTTTTTGTCTTCTGGATTTTTGTCGTTTTCGTCCTTTTGGACAAAGTTTAACCGGTGGGGCAATATTGTGTGTCCCTTCTGTTATAGGTATAATTATACCATAATGACAAAGAAATGTAAATAATAGTGGAATAAAATGTAGCTTTTTTATATTGTTCGGATGTAAAAGTCGCTGCAGCTGCAAGGGGAGTACTAAAAATTAACGAAAAAAGTACTTCCTCGATTGAGAAAGTGCTTGTTATTCTGTGGGGGACCACAAGCCTATGCTGACGAATATTCCGCAGTTTCGCCCGTTTTATCAATATACTGCTTTGCACCTGTTTTTCGAGGATTTGAGCGGATTTGCCGTGTAATGCCTTTGCAGAAAAATCTGCCTAACTGTAGGAAAAATACAGCAGAGAATTATCGTAAATACAGCAACCTCTTTGTATCTTGAAGTCCACAGTCAAATAGAAGTATCGCTCGGATGACGTTGCATATCCTATAAAGATTTTATCAAGATAAAATAGTAAACAGAAATTTCTTTGTAAGACACTTGATTTTTGTAGGATCACGATATTTATGTTTGGAGTGTTTTTATTGACACATTATTGTAAATATGATAAAATATTATCGTTGTACAAAAAATATTTATTTGTATGATAATTTGTCTGACATTGGTGGTTTTATCAGACAAAAATACGGCTTTGCCGAAAAAAAGGAGATCGATAATGAAGCATTCAAAACTCAAACGTTTCATTTCAGGATGTACTGCACTTGCAATGCTTGCCGGAATGCAGCCGCTTACAGCTATTTTGAATTTTAATACTGTAAGTGCGTATGCTGAGGGAGAAGAACAGGAAAGCTTAGAGTACCAAGGTACTGTCGTTACATCTGCGTCAACGCTTTTTGACCTTAATGGCGGAAGCATTGAAAATGAAAACTTCGTAACAATTGATGGAGTATGCAGTCTTGCTGACGAATCTAAGCCGGATTATATTCCAGATCCTACTGCTCCTGCACGATCCAACCTTGTTTTTGCAGGTTGGGTAAACAGTGACAATGAGCCGGTTACTGAATTTCAGGCTGACACTAAGTATTTTGCTAACTGGAAATACGGTTCAAGAGAAGAAGTGAATGAATTCTCAAATCTGAAATATCAGATCTACTCTTCTGAACATTATTTTGACCTTAAAGGAAGCGGGAATTTCAGAACAACTTATAATAACAACGGATATGAATTGTATTATAAGTATACATATGGTCCTGATAATCTGTCAGCTTCAGGTATGCTTTACTTTGATGGTTCAAAGGCTACTTATTCGATAGGTAACGGTGTTTACATCACACCTGTATTTTCATTCAGTAACTCAAAAGGCGAGATCTCTGAAAATGAACTTGAAAATACATTCATGAAAATCGAGTATCTCGTTCAGAACAGAGGAGAAAATGAGATAACTGAACTTGGAATTTCAAGTACAGCCGATGTTATGATCGGCGGAAATGATAGTGCTGCAATTTATGGATACAGTATTGATCAGGTTCGTGTAACAAATGAGAACAAGGATCAGTTCTCAACAGTTCCTAATGTTGAGATGCATGACGGTTCAGGAAACATATTCAGCCTTTCACTTTCTGATGATGGTGATTGTTGGTGGGGATACTACAGTGCCAGAGATGATTATGCATTTTCAGGTCATAAAAACTCTGTATATGATGGATCATATGACTCAGGAATCGCTTATTCATGGCAGGGAATTTCACTTGACTCCGGCGAAACAGTAACAAGAAATGCTGTATTTGCAGCCGGAGATATTCACCTTTTCCGTAAGCATTCTTTCAATGAGAACGGTTTCTGCTTTGGTGGAGATGACTGTGATCTTCTTATAGATCATGTAACTGAAGATACATTCTTCTGTCAGCCTGCGATTTATGTTTCTGATAAATATGAGATCAGAAACTTCGGACAGTTAATGTGGCTAACAGAGCAGATTAACAGCGGAAGCATAAATGCAAACGCAAATGTACAGCTCATGCATGATATCAATATGCCTGAGGATGCGAGAATCAACTGGACTCCTATCAAAAATTACTCCGGTGAATTTAACGGAAATGGCTATGAGATAAGCGGAATTAAATTCACATCTGCTGATGCAGAACATAATGGTGGTATATTTGAGAAATTAAGTGGTGCTCGTATACATGATCTCGGAATTGTTGATTCACAGTTCTCAAGTCAGTATGGGGCAACAGGTTCACTTGCCGGAAGTGCTGATTCAAACACTACTATTGATAATGTATACAGCCTTGCTGACCTTAGCGGTGATAACACAGCTGGTCTTGTATATAGTATCGATTCTTCAAAAATTACCGATTCTTTCTTTGCGGGTACTATCGATAATGATAATAAGATCTTCGGTGTATCAACAGGTACAGTTTCAAACAGCTATTGTTTATCTGACGAAACTGGTACAACGTCATTCACATCTGATGATTTTGCATCTGGTAAGGCTGCATATAAGCTCGGAAGCGGATGGTTCCAGAACTTAGGAACTGATTCATTCCCTAAGTTAAGAGGCGAAGACGTTGTTTACACCTTCACTGTAAATCATTCATGCAGCGAGACCGACCCTCAGCCTGAAACAAAGTATACTAACGATGCTGAAAAATCAGGCACAGTTGAATTAGTTGAGCACGTATTTGATGACTGGGGCAGGTGTGTTGTACCGGCAACTTGTACAGAAAATGAATTCTGGAACAAGAGATGTATCAACTGCGGCAAAGAGTCTGCTGAGACTTTTGAACGTGATGAAGAAGGGCATCGTGCCACAGGACACAGCTATGCTGACAATGGCTACTGTATAAAGTGTAATCACTTTGATCCTGATATGGTAGTTACAACAACAACTACTACTTCCACAACTACTACATCTACTACAACGACCACTACTACAACCTCAACTACATCTACTTCAACTTCAACAACTACCACAACAACAACTACGTCTACAACTTCAACTACTTCGACTACCACTACAACTACTACAACAAGAGCTCCATTTGCTCCGGTAACTACTGAAAACGATCCTGATGTTGAAGAAAAGATAGAAAAAGAAAAGAATAATAAGCTTAACATTACCGGTGAATTGACTGCAAAGCCAATGACCAAGTCAGAGATCCAGAGTGTTGGAATCGACGTTGATGACCCTGATAATTATCATTACTTCAACTATTCTGTAGAGCTTACATTCCATGATGAGCCAATCATCTTTACCAAGTATGAAGCAATTCCAATCAACATATCTACAAGTGAACCAGGTACTATTGTAGCACCGCAGCCTAAAATATCTTATCCGAATCACGATTATGTTGGTCCTGGTGACTGTGTATATATCCCAGAAATTGAAGCTACAGTTACATATTATGAATGGGAAGAACAGGAAATGTTCATCATTATTTATGGTGAATGCAAGTGGCTCAAGGAATTCTACGATGTTCAGCTTATTGTTATGAATAGTGACCGTGAGACTCTTGAAGACTGTACAGCAACTCTGAATGTTCCTGAAGGACTTACACTCTGCAACAGTGAACAGACACAGTCTGTTGGTGACCTTTTACCGTTAGAGGTAAAAAATATCCACTGGTATCTCCGTGGCGATGTTGCCGGTGATTACAATGTAAGTGCTCTTTTCAAGGGAACAAATGACGGCGATGAGTTTGAATATGAGTTCCATTCAAAGAATGATATTCACGTTTATGCAGGCAATGCTTTGAAAATGACTATCGAAGCTCCGAATTATTCCTGCTTAGGTTACGATTATCCTATAAGAATAACTTTGACAAATGTTTCTGACAGACCAATTTATGGTCTTGAGCATACTGTAAAAGCCCAGCAGGGAACTTACACATACAAACATATAGCGTCTAATGGCGAACGTGTTTGTATAAAAGAAACAGAAACATTCGACCCCAAAAACGGTGGTAATACAGGTGGTGGAAAGACAATAAGTGTCGATACGCTTAACCCTGGTGAATCTGCTGTAATCGATATTAAAGTACATGATGCATGGAAATCTCCTCTACAGAAGGAACTTGAAACAAATAAAATTTTTATTGATCTAATTGCTCTTGGAGCCGGAGCAGCAAAAATGCCAATTGCAAACTTCCTTGCAACTCTTACATCTAAAATCATTGAAGGTATTACAGTTATCCATGTACTTGACAGCGTTTGTGTAACAACTCTTGAAGGTTCAACAACAGAGATACCTTATCAGATAATCATCAGCGACAACTTCGATGAGATAGGTGAAGGCAAAGAATTTGACTTCGTTGACGCAGGTGTATACGCTAGTTTCAGTGCTCTTGGTGCTCTCCCAGAAGGTACTATTCCGGAAGGCACCGATATTGAAAAAATTATCCAAGGAGCACAGCCTATCTATTTTGCCGGCAAGTGGTATTTTAGTGAATTGGAGTTCACATCAGATTTTTCTAAAAGAATGACTGATGATTATGAAAAAGTTAAAAGTGGTGAAATGACAGAAGATGAGTTTAATTACAAATACAATACAGAATACTTAGAACATATATTTTCACCGTCATCTAACGGAGATATCTTTAATGCTTACACTCTCACTTTAGATTCTAATGAGAATCCTTGGACATCTTACCTTAATGGTACTACGTTAACTGTAGCTGATGATATTATTAAGAGATTCCAAACCGAAGATGCTACAGTAACCTATGATGCATATATTACTGATGCAAATGGAAATAAATTTTATTACACTCCTTCTTCTTCCCCGGCACCTCGTATGAATCTTATGAGAAAAGTCTGGGCTTCACCTGAACCGGATTTCGTATTTGAAGTTCTGACAGGTGACTATGAATACAATAACGGAGTATACACACTTAAAGATAATTGTCTTATCAGAACAAGGGCTAATAAGCCAGGCGTTTATTACGTTCATTTTGTTAATGATGAAGGAAATGAAACAGTTTATCCGTTTATTGCTGTTCCTGAGCACGAGTGTACAGGCGGACATTTCTATGTAGCAAATGCTCCTGAAGGCGGAAACGACGGTCTTGCTGTTCAGTTATGTACAGAATGCAAAAAGCCTGTAAAGACAAGACGTATCCCTGCTTCATTCTATGCAATGCTCAGCGACGGTCAGATGTTCCAGAATGTATATCAGGCTGCTGAGTACGCAAAGGAAAACTACGACGGCGAAATTGAGCTTTCAATATTCGGCGACATTACACTTGGCAAGGACCTCGTTATCCCTGATAACGTAAAACTCCTCATCACTCCTTTTGCAAATATCACATTCAAGAATTCAGCTCATATCATTGTTGACGGCGAATACATCGACTTCACACACGATAATGAAGATGAGATCTACGAAAATGTTGTCCTTGAATACTGGGACGGCAGAACAGAAATAATGCCTGTTAAGTACGGTGAAGAAGTTACAGAGCTCCCTGACCTTTCAGGTGATTGTGAATTCAATGGCTGGTACGCAGACGCTGAGTTCAGCGAACCTTTCGTTCCATTCACAGCAGGTGACAAGAATCACTCCAAGATATATTACGCTGATATTCATCACACATTCACAGCAAGCGGAAAGTGTTCAAAGTGCGGTGAGCTTAAAAACGGCAAGGATGCGTTCCAGAAGATAGGTATCTCCGTAAGCAGCGAGATCAAGATAAAATACGTGGTCAGATTTACAGAAAAAGCTCTTGCCGACAGTGAACTCAGAGTTGTATTTGAAATGGCTGACGGTTCAACCCAGACACAGAAGATCACAGATGCTATTGATAACGGTGACGGAACCTATACTTTCACTTGCAGTGTTTATATCCATGAGATAAACGAAAACATCAGAGCTCAGGTTTACTACTCCAACAATGAAAAGGGTTCATACCTTGATTATAGCGTAAAGAAGTATACCGACTATATCATTGCAAATGCAAACAGTTTCAGTGAAGCAACTGTTAACAGCATAAAGGCACTTGTTAATTTCAGCGGATATGTTCAGATATATGCAGGAACAGCTCCGGAAGATGCGGTAAACGCTGACCTCGGAATGCCTCTTGACGATGTTGATCCGGAGATCAGTGACGATTTCAATGCTGTTAAGACAGTAAACAGCAGTGCAGTTACGATCAAATCTGCAAGCCTTTCTGTTGACACGCTTTCAAAGATAAATATCAGATTTGAGCTTGCAAATGGTGTAAATTTAAGCGATTATGTGTTTACTGTAAACGGTCAGACTGTTACACCTAAAAAATCAGGTACATCATATATCGTCTCAATGAATGGTATTTCTCCTGAAAACTTTGACAAGATGTATAATTTCAAAGTACAGTCAAAGAAGAATACTTCTGATTATGTTTCCATTGATTACAGCTGCTTAACTTATGCTAAGAAAGTATTGGAGATCAGTGATGACGCTATACTCAAAAATACAATGAAAGCTCTGTACTTCTGTAATCAGGAAATCAAGAAATATATAACTGAATAAGGAGGATCAAAAAATGGAAAAATATATACCTGCTGAACTTGAGATCAGCTCTTTCGACAACGAAGATGTAATCACTGCATCTCCAGGATCAAAAACTGTTGATTTCCCTGAAATTCCAGCTTAATTTAATTCTAAACCAATTTAAATGTGTAATATCACTTATATTTGAAAAAGTCCAGCTTTATGCTGGACTTTTTTGATAGACTGAGCACTCCGTAAGGGAGTGCAAACTTGTATTTTTTACATATGTTTGTTTATCAGTTCTCTTGCCGTCAGCTCGGTTTTATCGTAGCCGATACGGAAGAAATCAAGGACAGCCTTCATATCGTCCTGCATGGACAGGAATACATCTATCAGGCGTTCTTTTTTCTCGTCCGACTGCCATTCCTTGAGTCCGACATAGTAGAAGTGCTTGATATCCTCGTTGATGAAGAAAGGAACGATGTTATTAGCAAGGCACTGTTTCAACATCAGAAGCCTGCCGATACGACCATTTCCATCGTAGAATGGGTGTATCTTCTCAAATGCTGCGTGGAACTCAGCAACGTCATATAGGTCGAGAGACGGCTTGTTGGCGTAATTGCGGAGCAGGTTCTGCACAAGACCAGCGACCTCTTCGGGTAAGGCTGTCTCTATCTCGCCGACTTCATTGGGATATTTCTTGTAGTCGCCGATAACGGCGTAATCTGTGTCATCTTCCATAACGCCATTCTTCAGCATACGGTGAAGCTGCTTTATATAGTCCTCAGTGATAGTCTCATTAACGGTATCAAGGATATAGTCGAAGCATTTGAAGTGGTTTGCCGCTTCAAACACATCGTTCACAGGAACAGTACCGTCGATAGTGCGGGTCTCATAGATATATCTGGTCTGGTCGTGTGTAAGGTGGTTACCTTCGATACGATTAGAGTAGTAGGCAAAATCGACCTGCATTCTGTTATATATGCTGCCCTTGATCTTTCTGCTCTTCTCAGAAAGCAGAACAGGCAGTAGTTCTCTTGTATCTGACATAAGGAACGCCCTCTTTATTAAAAATTAAAATCACCATTCAGTGTAATTTCTTCTCCACAAGCACATTCTACTACATACAATGTCCCTAAACTGGTCGGAATCGCTTTGTAAGTAAATAGAGCACCCAAAGTATCTGGATGTTTTTCTCTGCAAGATTTTTTGTGCTGTTCCTTAAAATCATTGATTTGTTTCAGATCATCTTGATCAGTTATTTTAAAAACAATAGGTTCATATTTTTTTACTTCGCTCATTTCAAATGCCCCCCTTATCTTTTATAATATTATAACAAGCTATAAAATATTAGTCAAGACGCTTTAACAGAAGAACCGTTGCCCGATGGACGAAAGAACTATCCTGCTGATTTTTAATCGCCTTTATTCGTCCTTGATTTTGCAAGTATCGTTAAAAAGTGTAGGAAAAATGTAGGAAAGCAACGAAAAAGGCACCTTCGATCTCTCGAAAGTGCCTGTTCTTCTGGGGTGGGAGATGGGATTCGAACCCACGGTCTTCGGGACCACAATCCGACGCTTTAACCAGCTAAGCTACACCCACCATGAATATGGTAAATAAAAACGAAGCTCTCCATTAAATAGGAGTATGTAACGGAGAGTTTCGGGTGGCGCGCCTTGCTGGATTCGAACCAGCGGCTTACTGCTTAGAAGGCAGTTACTCTATCCAGCTGAGTTAAAGGCGCATAGATAAAATCAGCAGCCAAAGCTGCTAAAAAGAAAATGGAGCGGGTGATGGGAATCGAACCCACGTAACCAGCTTGGAAGGCTGGAATTCTACCATTGAACTACACCCGCATGGCGTTTCAACAGTAAATATTCTATCACAAAAAAGCTGGTTTGTCAATACTCAAAATCAAAAAAAGTCACAATACACAAAAAAATTTTTGATATTTGATTTGCAGAGTGACAATTGCTATATTAAGCTTTCAAAACACAATGAAGGATAGAAAAATGACGGTTTTGTTATGCAGAAGTCATCGTAATGTAATAATGGGGTATTATACTAATTATTGTTCCAAAAAATATGAGATAAAAAAACAATATTGCTGACAGCAAAAAGAAATAAAAAGGCAAAAAATCAAAAATGTGATAAACGAAATGCAAAATAACTGCAAAATCCATTGACAATGAATTATCAATGGATTATAGTATTAGAGAACTCGGGAAAGAAACGGAAATTAAAGTTAAAACAAAAAAATATATTTCAGCATCGTCTTTTTTACGTTTTCAGGACACTAATATATGAAGATCATTTTCAGAGTCTGTGATAGGTAATAGAGACAGCTTCAGGATAGTTGATATAAAATACAGAACAAAAGGTGTGATACATTTGATAAGGAGAAGGTCAGGAAATCAGTGCGGCAGACGGCGTGAGCGATTATTCAGCAATGCCTGTCTTGTTCCGAGCATTATCGGAGTGCTTATCTTCTTTATAATCCCATTTATTATAGTTGTTTATTACTCGACTATTAATAATGCTATCAGCAAAGAGTATGTTGGAACGGAGAACTACTCAAAGCTGATGGATAATATGGCATTTAAGACAGCGGCAAAGAATACAGCGATATTCACAGGTATAGCAGTTCCTCTTGCGACCGTGCTTTCACTGATGCTTGCGGTGCTGCTTGAAAGGAGGATACCGGGAAAAAGTCTTGTAAGAACTTTCTTTCTAAGTCCGCTAATGGTACCTACAGCATCTGTAGTGCTTGTATGGCAGGTGCTGTTCCATAATCACGGTACAGTAAACCAGATAGTGGAGATGTTCGGCGGAGAGCCTGTAGACTGGCTGAAAACTTCAAAGGGACAGGTAGTTATAATACTGATGTTCCTATGGAAGAATATGGGGTATAATATGATACTCTATATGTCAGCTCTTTGCAGCATCCCCAAAGATATAATAGAAGTTGCCGACCTTGAGGGAGCAAGCACATTCTACAAATTCGTACACATAAAGCTGAGGTATCTTTCACCAACTATACTTTTCGTTTTCATACTTTCACTTATAAACTCGTTCAAGATATTCCGTGAAGTATATCTTCTTACCGGAAACTATCCTGCGAAGCTGTATATGCTACAGCACTTTATGAACAACACGTTCCAGAGTCTTGATTATCAGAAATTATCAGCAGCTGCGGTATTATTCTCGCTTGTGATGATAGTGGTAATAGCGGTTCTCCTGATTGCTGAGAGCTTTTTCGGAAAGGATGTGGAGAACTGATGAAGAAAGAGAAATACAGACCTATAGATATAGCAATTGCAGTATTTGTATTCCTTTGTGCAGTTTTGTTCATTCTTCCTACAGTGCTGACCATTGCAAATTCGTTCATGACTTCAAAAGAAATATCAGCCAATTACGGTGCGATGTTCAACAACATGAGCGGAGAAGAAAATGTTTTTATTTCCAAGGACGTTAACCTGAAATTCATTCCGGATAAGGTCACTATTTCGCAGTACAAGTCGGTACTGATACTTAATTCAGATTATCTTATGAAATTCTGGAATTCGGTCATACTCACAGTACCGATAACACTTTTCCAGCTGATGCTTGCAGTTGTAACGTCCTATGGATTTGCAAGATACCCGGGAAAGATAAAGAGCATCATCTTCTTTGCTTACATAATACTGATGCTGATGCCTTATCAGGTAACTCTTGTACCTAATTACCTTGTTGCAGACCATTTTGGTATGCTTGAAACATCTGAGAAACTGATATTCAAGGGAGCTGCTGCTCCGCTGAATGTATTCTGCATGATGTGGTCGAGGAGAGCGGTATTGCTGCCGAGCATATTCTCGCCGTTCAGCATCTTCCTGCTTACAAAGGTGATGCGGAGGATACCAATATCATACGTTGAAGCGGCGAAGCTTGACGGTGCGGGAGAATTTCAGATAATGACAAAGATATACCTTCCGCTCTGCAAGAGTGCTCTTGTATCGATAGGAATGCTGGTGTTTATAGATTATTGGAATATGGTAGAACAGCCTCTGGTACTCATGAAAAATTCGGAAATGCATCCGCTTTCAGTGTTCCTTTCACAGGTCAATACCGGCGATGTGGGACTTGCATTTGCGGTAGGCGTTGTGTACATGATACCGACGATCCTTATGTTCCTGTATGGCGAGGATTACCTCGTAGAGGGCATAACCTATGCCGGTGGTATAAAAGGCTGATAAGGAGGAGAATACGATGAACGAAAAGATCGATATAAAAAATACTGAAAAAGACGAACGTTCCCCGATAAGAAAACGTGAGATAATAAAAACTCTGCTTATAATCTTTCTTGCAGGAATGCTTATACTCACATTTTTCTCGAACACTATAATGAACAGGCATCTTCCGGAAATATCCACTGAGACCGTGACTTCCGGAAAACTTACAGAGCGTGTAAGAGGAAGCGGTATAGTTGAATCAAATCAGGCATATGAGGTCAAGGCGGAAAAAGCAATGACCATTGCTGCCATAAATATTAAAAAGGGTCAGGAGATAAAAAAAGGCGATGTGCTTTTCACTCTTACAGCAGAATCTGATGCGACCCTTAAAGAAGCTGAAAAAGCTTTACAGGAAGCTGAGCTTGAATACGAAAAAGCTCTGCTTGATACTCCAAACAGCTTCAAAGAGGAAAAAAAGGCTGTTAAGGACGCAAGAGCAGCTCTTGATGCTGCCATAAAAAAGCGTGACAGGGCATACAGTATGCAGGCTGATGCAGCTCAGGAAAAAGTGCAGTACAGCTCTGACAAGTCAGAGGAAAGAAGACTTCAGGGCATAAAGGAGAAGCTTTCAGCGACTATAAGTGCTCTTGATGCCGATGACCTTTCAACTGCTGCTCCGGAATATACGAATTCCGTTGCGAGTGCCTATAACAGATACATGAAAGCTGCCGATGACTACAGCAATGCCTATGCTAATTATACACAGGCGGTTGCTAACGGTGCAGAAGCTGATATAGTAAACTCAGCTTACAATGATGCGGAGAAAAAACGTGCCGTAAGAGATAAGGAATCCGATCATTATAACAGCATAAAGGAGGCTCTAAGAAACGATCTCACAGAACAGCTTATGGGCATTGAAGAAGAATTAGAGCCTGTCTCAGACAGAGTTGCTGCTTATGAGAGCAATATTAGCGGTGAAGCGGAGTCCTATGAATCATACGTTGATGACGTAAACGAAAAGCAGGCAGCTCTTGATGATGCTGTGGCAGCTCTTGCTGACGCTCAGGCTGAGGACGCTGTAACAGGCAAAAAGAATGCACTCGATATGGAGGCTAAGAAGAAAAGTATAGAAGCTCAGAAGGCTGAAATAAAGAATCTGAAGAAAAATACCGGCAAAGTTGAGCTGAAAGCAAAGTATGACGGTATAGTGCGAGAAATAATAGCTCAGCCGGACGCTGATGTAACTGAGGGCGAGATTCTTGCAATGGTAGACCTTGCTGATGAGGGATATACACTTAAAGTAAACGGTGTTGATCCGGAAAAAGCAAGAAAGATAAAAGTAGGAGTAAAAGCTGAGGTGCTCAACAACTGGAGCGGCACTACAGAAGCGATCCTCAGGGAGATAAAGGCTGATACAACATCCGGTTCTAAGAATAAGATGCTGGTATTTGATGTAACAGGCGAAGCTGAGGCAGGTTCACAGCTTGAAATATCCATACCATGCGGCTCTGGAACATATGACGCTATAGTGCCGAAGAGTGCGGTGCGAAAGGGTGACGACGGAGATTTTGTACTTACTCTGAAATCAAAGAATTCACCTCTTGGAAATCGCTATTTTGCCGAGAAAGTGAAAGTTGACGTACTGGCTGCCGATGAAGTATCAAAGGCGGTTCAGGGCAATATCTCTCAGGGTACTTACGTTATCACCGAATCGAGCAGATCTATATCGCCGGGCGATCAGGTTCGTATGAAAGATAAGTAAGGCGGTGCCGCTTTATGAGATATAAGATCAAGAAGCGATATATTGTTATCGCCGCTGTTAATGCCGCCGCTTTGCTGAGTGCGGGAGTACTTACGATGCGTGGGAATGCCCTTGCAAAGTCTCAGTACTATAATTATGCTGCTGAACGCTGGAAAGGCGACAGTGACGAGTCTTTTTCACAGATAAGCTGTTTCATTTCAAATGAAGCTGATTTTAATATAAACAATGCAAAAACTACCTTTTATCAGATACAGAATAAGCTCGTGGATGCTTCATATGATTTCAGCGGAGAACATCGCTGGATAGCTCAGGCATACAGTGCTCCGCTTGGAGTGGAGAGAGTCGGATGCGATATGGAGCGTAAAGCCGAAGCCGATGTTACGGCGGTCGGCGGAGATTTCTTCCTGTTTCACGAATTCAGACTGCTCGACGGCTGCTTTTTCGATGACGGCGACCTTATGAAGGACGGTGCTGTAATAGACCGTGAGCTTGCATGGCAGCTTTATGGTTCGGATAATGTAGTCGGGATGAATATATACATAAACAACGTCAAGATGTATATTTCGGGAGTTATAGAAACTCCCTCGACTGAGCCGGAGAAAAAATGCATCGGAAGCAAGCCAATGGCTTATATATCCTATGAGTCTGCCGGACTTATAAAAAGCTCTGATACTTCGTCTGATTTCACTATGAGTGACAGTATGTATGAGGACTATGATATGCCTCAGACCAATAATCAGGATAAATTTTCAAAGGTCACCTGTTATGAACTTATTATGCCAGACCCTGTTGAAAACTTTGCATTAAACTATGTCGGGGAATTATTCAAAGAGACTTATGTCAAGGATAAGACTATGAAAATAGTCCGGAATACAGGCAGATTCGAGCCTGAGAAAATGGCGAAGAATTTCAGTAAGCTTTATAAGTCAACGATAATAGACGATTCGGTAGCTTATCCGTTCTGGGAGAATGCTTCCAGAGTTGCCGAATTCCGTCTTTCATATATATTTTTTGCAAGAAGGAGCATTATGATGATACCACTGCTTACTGCGGCATGGTTCATCTTCCTTCTTGCAAGAACCTACAGACGCAGAAAGTCATACATAAAGCGTACCATAGCTATAAAAACAGACAGACTATGGCACCGCCTGAAGAACATCAAAAAAAACTCCGGACAGCATCCGGAATAAATAACAAAAGAAAGTTTATTATAGAAAGGACATTACCATGAACAGGAATTTATTAAAAAGGGTCTCAGCAATTGCCTCAGCTATGGCTATAGGTACAACAGCAGTATCATGCGGAAAATCTAAAGAAGCTAAAGAGCTACAGACAGCAGACCAGCTTATCCACAACTCATATCGTTCGGTAGACATCGATCTTAACATTGATGCTGATTATTTTGAGACCGCAGAGTATATCAATAGTTCGGGAGAAATGTTATTAAAAGGATATAAGAACGAAAACGTTAAATTATATGTGGTAAATAAAGATGCAACAGCTGCAAAGGAATTAAACCTGAAAATAGATAAGCCTGAAAACGGTTATGTAAACCCTATAGTTACTGCCGGAAATGACGGCAATATCACAGTTATTGCTGATATAACGGATTACGGCGATTTCAAGCTTCCGGACTTTGAAGATCCTGATTTCGATTACAGGAACTTCGATTATGAAGCTATGGAAAAAGCTTCAAAAGAAAGCTATAAACTTTATACCTTCGATTTTGACGGAAATGCTGTAGGCAATGCGGCAGAGATCGATCTGAAAAAATATAAAGAAGATGAAGAACGGGTGAATATATACGGCATCGAGTCTCTTAGTGACGGGAATATTCTTATAAATTCTTCTACATATCTTATCGTTCTGGATAGATCAGGAAAGGTCGTAAAGGAAAAGAAGCTCGACCAAAATGAAAGCATAGACAGCATGGTACTGAATAGCGACAATAAATTAAACGTTCTGAAATATGGTGATGACAGCACAAAAATACATACTTATAACAGCAGTACTTTAGAAGAAGACGGAGAGCCTATAGATGTGACCAATATTGAAGGCGGTATCTATGAGATGATAGCCGGAAACGAACCGGATACACTCTATGTTAAAAATGGTGCCGGTATATTCAAAATAAAAGACGGCAATGCAGAAGAAGTAGTTAACTGGGTTGACTCTGATATTAGTTCGGGAATGGTAATGAAGGCTATACCGCTTGAAAACGGCGATTTTATAATAGTCAATAATGATTGCACTTTGAGCCGTCTTACACAGCGTGATGTGTCTGAACTTAAAAACACAAAGGTTATCAAATTAGCCGTTATGTACTCTTCTGAGGAAGTATCACAAAAGGTAACTGATTTCAACAAGGCAAGTAAAGATTATCGAATAAAGCTCATAGATTACGGGAAGTATAACGATTACAGCGAGGGCGATAATTACCTTGCCAATACCGGTGAAGAGCAGCTCAAAAAGGATATTATTGCCGGTAATGCTCCTGATATGATGATAATAAATTCAAGAAGCACACTTAAATTGCTTGCAAAAAAAGGTGCATTAGTCGATTTTTATGAATTGATGCAAAAAGATACTGAGCTGAATAAAGACAAGTTAATGCCTTCTGCTCTTAAATTGGGTGAAGTAAACGGAAAGCTGGTCGGACTTGTTCCTTCATTCTATGTTAATACTTTAGTCTGCAAGAAAAAATATTCAGATAAGCAGGGCTGGACTTTTGAAGATATGAAGGCAGCTTATGAAAAACTTCCTGAGGGTGCTGAGCTTACAGGATATGACTCAAAGGAAAATGTCTTTGGTACATTATTGTATTCAGCAGCAGATAAGTTTATTGATCTCGATAAAGGTACTTGCAGCTTTAACGACCCTGAATTTGCAGAAATGCTTGAATTCTGCAATCAATTTCCGGAAAAGCCGGCAGACAGTCAATTGAATACAGATAACTTTACAGAAGAAGACTGGGAAAATTACATGAAAGAAGAGGAACTGAAATACATCAACGATAAGGCTCTGCTTTATGATTGGAATATCGGTGACATAAAAGAATATAATGACATGAAAAAAGTTACATTCAACGAGGATATATCTTTAGTCGGCTATCCTTCTGATAAAGGCAGCAACGGCGGTGTGCTTCAGGCAGAAAGTTATTGTGCTATCCTTGAAAGCTCACCTGCAAAAGAGGAATGCTGGAAGCTGATAAAAACTTTCTTTGATGAAGGAGCTCAGACCGATCAGATATACTGTTCATTCCCTGCACTAATATCTGCTTTCGAGAAAAGAGCGGAAGATTCCACTAAAAAGGATTATTACATAGATGACGATGGTAAGAAACAGGAAATTGACCGTATTATGTTTGTCAATGGTAAGGAAATAAACGTACCTCCTCTTACAGAAGATGAAAAAAATACTCTTATGAACTATATCAAGGATATAGATATGATCAAGTCTGATTTGCCGTTAGACATTATGAAGATAATCAACGAAGAAATGAAAGCTTATTTTGCCGGAGAAAAAACAGCTCAGGCTGCTGCTGATATGATACAGAGCAGAGCTTCTATTCTCCTTAGTGAGCAGGCATAATTCGCCTCACTCCTATCCTCTTCGCCCATAAACTCCCTTCCCATTTCAGAGCGGAGCGGATGTATTAACTCAAGTTGTCTTCGCAAATAAATACCAAACCTCCTTAGCGAAAACCGCTCCTGTCAGAAATGGCAGGAGCGGTTTTTCTCTTGACAAAGTTTAGCTTTGTGAGTAATAATTAATTTGTAACCTGTATAATGCAATTCCGTATTATATTTATGAAGGGGGGAACAATGTGGAAGATAAGGAGATAATAGATTTGTTCTGGGAACGTTCCGAAAGAGCTATATCTGAGACTGATATAAAATATAAGTCTCTATGTTTGCATATTGCGGATAACATACTTAAAGATCATTCTGATTCAGAGGAATGTCTTAATGATACCTACCTTGCGGCATGGAATTCTATGCCTTCGCATAAGCCTAAATATTTCCCTGCATTTATTTGCCGAATAATGCGTAACCTTGCTTTAAAAAAGTATGAGTATAACAACGCACAGAAGAGAAATCCTGAGGTTCTTGTTTCTTTGGATGAGCTTGCAGATTGTATCTCTTCTGACGAGAATGTTGAGGATATATGTGACGCAAAAGAGCTTGGAGAAATAATATCCCGTTTTCTCCGTACTCAGAAGCAACGTGACAGGATAGTGTTTATACGCAGATATTGGTACTATGATTCAGTGCATGAAATCTCTGAGAAATATCTGTTGAGCGAAAGCTCTGTAAAGCAGATATTATTCCGTATGAGAGGAAAGTTGCGGAAATTTCTTGAAAAGGAGAGTTTATGATATGAAAAAAGAATTGCTTGATAAGGGACTTGAAAATATTGATGACGAGCTTATTAATGAAGCTGCAACAGTGTCTGTAATAAGCTATAAAGCGAAGATACGTCTTATACGGACAGCTGTTATAGGTGCAGCTGCGGCAACGGTGATAACTGCGGCTATGCTTATTCACTTCTATAACGAAAAAAACAACAATAATGGTGGAGATGATAATTTGATAGTTCCGCCTGAGACTACTACTCAGATGAATGAAGCTGCAATAGTAAGCACGTCAATAACCTATGAGAACAGAAAAAATGATAAAGTAGTTGAAACTACTGCCAGCAGCAAAAATATCACGACCACTAAGGCTTCAACAGCTCCTGCTGTTTTAACTGAAACTACTTCATCGGTAATAGTCACCACAACTGAAACAGACGAGACTGAACAAACGGTGACAGATCAAACATATCCTGATGAAACTGTTTTGCCGTTTGAATACTATTATAGTTTAGAGGATGGATTGTTTCAGGTTCTTAAAGATTATTCTTATGCCGGTGATCCGGATATAGCCTGTGTAAAATATGGTAATGCGTTTTTAAAAGAGCGTTTTTCCTTCTGGATAAACTGTGATAAAGAACAGTCCGACAGAAATCTTGACATGGTAAACAGATTTGAGCTTTCAGATGAATACGAAGAAATCGGATTTGAAGGCGGTGGATTCATATTAAGAGTATACTATAAGGACGGTACTTTCATGGAATATGAGCTTTATGACCAGTTCGGAATACTCGATATTACTGACAGAAACGGGAACAGACAAAGGTTCAAGGATAAATCAGGAAACTCTCGTGAGCTTCTTCTTGCATTGCAGTCTGACCAAATGCAGATAGATGCTGCTATAAGCTCTATATTATATGATGCATATGGATATAAATACTAAGAAAAACTCTCCTTTCAAATCAACTGAAAGGAGAGTTTTTCTTATACTTTCTTTTTAAGAGTTCTTTTTACAAGAACTTTAAGACGTTCACAGGTCTCTTTTGGGAAATCCGTGATGAACTTTACAGCCTGTTCGTGAGCTTCATGTTCCGGAAGCTTCAGGAAGTTATGGAAGAAGGTGTAAACTTCTTTATAGGATGAGAATATATCCTTTACGGCTTTTTCGCCTTCTGGTGTAAGGACAACGCTGTTGCAGAAATCCTCATAAACAAGTCCGGAATTGGCAAGGCAGCGGAGCATTTTGCTGACGCTTGGTCTTGAGACTCCAAGATGTCTTGAGATGTTTACACAGCGGACATATTCGTCCACATCCATGAGTTCTTTGATAGCAACCAGATATTTTATCTGTCCGGCACAGTGTTTCATTTTTAACCTCCTTCAAAGGTCGGGGAATCCTTACTTATCTGAATCAATGAGATGCCAATATCCTTTGAGGTATACAGCACCTGATATGATAGTCAGAGCTGTTGAGATCCATATAAGAACAGGTACGATGATATTTTCTACAGCGTCCTTTACTGAGCAAGAGATACCGAGATCAAAGTCGTGGTAAATACTGAGCCAGAGGAGTATGCCAACTATAGTCACCATAGTGAATGCGGTTTTCAGCTTTCCCCAGATACCGGCTGCAACGACTATTCCGCTGTCAGCAGCAAGAAGTCTCAGACCGGATACCATGAATTCTCTTGCGATTATGATAATCAGCGGTATAGCACTCATACTAACGTCCTTATTTTCAACAAAGACTGTAAGAGCAGAGATTACCAGCACCTTATCAGCAAGAGGGTCGAGGAATTTGCCGAAATTGGTTACAAGATTGTGTTTTCTTGCGATTTTTCCGTCGAGTGCATCGGTTATAGATGCTGCTGCAAAGAGTATCAGAGCAAGTCCGTAATGGAACGGGATGCCGATATACATAAACAGCAGGAAGAATGGTATCAGAAGCACTCTTAATAATGTAAGTTTATTTGGAAGATTCATTATTCTATCACCTCTCCTATCAGATCATAATCAAGTGTATCGCTTATGCGGATCTTTACATAGCTGCCTATTTCAAGCGGTTCAGATGATGTGAAGAATACTTTTCCGTCAATATCCGGAGCATCGAGAACAGTTCTTCCGAACCAGCACTCTCCGAATTTATCAAAGCCCTCAACAACGGCTTCAAACTCTTTGCCGAGGAGCTTTTCGTTATTTTCAGCACTTATGAGCATCTGCTGTTCCATTATTATATCAGCTCTGTGAGCAGCAGTCTCCTCGTCTATCTGGTCGGGAAAATCATAAGATTTAGTGCCCTCCTCACGGGAGTAAGCAAAGCAGCCGAGCCTGTCGAAGCGGACACGCTGTACGAATTCTGCGAGCTTATTGAACTGCTCCTCAGTTTCGCCCGGGAAGCCGGTTATAAGGGTAGTACGCAGGACTACTCCCGGTATCTTCTCACGGATATGGCTGAACAGAGCTTCGAGCTGTTCTTCGTCACCCCAGCGGTTCATCCTCCGGAGTATATCGCCGTCGCAGTGCTGGATAGGGATCTCAAGGTACTTGACCAGTTTTTCCTCAGAAGCGATAGTATCAAGGAGCTCGTCAGTGATACGCTCAGGGTAGCAGTAGAGAGTTCTTATCCATTTAAGACCGTCTATTTTGCAGAGCCTTCTGAGAAGCTCAGGGAGCTTTGAAGTGCCGTAAATATCCTCACCGTATCGGGAGGTATCCTGAGCTATGACAACAAGCTCGGTAACACCGTGCTCTGCAAGGAATTCAGCTTCCTTTACCACATCATCCATAGGAACGCTGCGGAATTTACCTCTTATCATAGGTATAGCACAGTAGGTGCAGCAGTTACTGCATCCCTCCGCTACTTTAAGATAGGTAAAGAAAGGCAGAGTTGATATTATTCTCTCGCCGGTAAGCTCAGCGTCGAGCTTAGGGGCGAAGTTTATATATTTTTCGCCTGCAAGGACATGGTCGAGAACGTCGATAATGTCCTTGTTATTGCCTATTCCGATAACGGCATCAGCCTCCGGAAAAAGCTCGGCAGTTTCTTCCTTGTATCTTTCAACAAGGCAGCCGGTGATAATGATTTTTTTGAGAGTACCGTCTTCTTTCAGCTTTCCAAGTTCAAGTATAGTTTCTATGGCTTCTTCTTTAGCCGACTTTATAAAGCCGCAGGTATTGACTACTGCAACATCAGCAAGTCCGGGCTCTGTTACCAGCTGATACCCTCTGCTTTTGAGTTTGAAGAGCATTCTCTCGGAATCCACAAGATTCTTAGAGCAGCCAAGTGAAACCATTCCAACCTTTATAGGCATTTGTTGTTCCTCCATCATCTTTCCATATTTTCAAAATATCCCTTTACGGCACGGTTTATTTCATCAAAGCTGTAGCCGTACCGTACAAGTGAGCTTTTTACTTTTTCTATTGATTTTCTGTCAGTAGGGTCACCGAGATAGCGTGAATACTTTGTTTCGAGCATTTCACTTAGATTTTCAGAGAAAGTATCGTCATACTCAGCTAAAGCGTCCTCGGCGGTAAAGCGTCCGATACCTTTCTGTACAAGCTCACGGAGAGCTCTGCGTCTGCCGAATCTCTTTGAAACGACAAGCTTTCTCGCCATATTCTCGGCATATCTTTCGTCATCGATAAAGCGGTTCTCTTCCAGCTTATCAAGCACAGCAGAGCAAAGTGCCTCGCTCTTATAGGTACCTATGAGCTTATCGTACATCTCTTTTCTTGAGTGATCTCTGTAGTCGAGCAGATACAGAGCCCTCTGATAAGCTCGCCGGAAGTTAGAAGCGTATATTATCTTTTTAAGTTCATCACGTTCAAGCTGAGTGCCCTGACGCAGTGAATGGTCGTGGATAATATCGGCATGAAGATATATTTTTCGCTGATAGTCCAGCTCGACCTCAAATGTAGAGCCTTTGTATCTGGTAAGAGAAGTTATCTCCATTATTCTTCAGCAGGAGTAAACTCCTCAAAATCCTCGTCTATATCAGCAAGGATGTCGTCAGATGATGCAGGCTTTTCAGCGGTCTCTTCACCGGAAGTATTATCTTCAGCGGCATCCTTAGCCTTTTTGTCCTTCTTAGGCGGAGCATTGAGTATCTCGTCCTTGCGAGCGAGTATCTGCTCCTCTATCTCCTTCATGAGAGCCTCGTCATTTTTGAGAAGCTCCTTGACGTTATCACGTCCCTGACCGAGTTTCTGGTCCTTATAGCTGAACCACGAGCCACCCTTCTTGATTATGTCGAGTTCTACGGCAAGGTCGAGGACTTCGCCTGTTCTGGAGATTCCCTGACCGTACATCATGTCGAAATGGCACTCCTTGAATGGCGGAGCTACCTTGTTCTTTACGACCTTACACTTTGTATCAGCACCGATTATCTCGTTGCCGGATTTTATTACCTCGCCCTTTCTTACCTCGATACGGACAGATGCATAGAATTTCAAAGCTCTTCCGCCCGGAGTAGTCTCAGGGTTGCCGTACATAACGCCTATCTTCTCACGTACCTGATTTATGAAAATAGCTACGCAGTTGGACTTTGAGATAGCTGATGTGAGCTTTCTCATAGCCTGTGACATAAGTCTTGCAAGCTGACCTACGTGAAGGTCGCCCATTTCGCCGTCTATTTCAGCACGGGTAGTCATAGCGGCAATTGAGTCGAGTACTATTACGTCGATAGCACCGGAGCGGATAAGTGCCTCAGCAATTTCGAGAGCCTGTTCACCGCTGTCCGGCTGAGAAACGAGGAGGTTGTCGATGTTTACTCCAAGAGCTTTGGCATATACAGGGTCAAGAGCGTGCTCAACGTCTATAAAAGCGACTTCGCCGTCCATTTTCTGTGCCTGAGCTATTATTGAAAGAGCAACTGTGGTCTTACCGGAGCTTTCAGGTCCGTATATCTCAACGATACGTCCTCTCGGAACACCGCCTATACCCAGAGCCATATCAAGTGTCATAGAGCCTGTAGGTATAGCATCAACGTTGAGAGCCTTTGTCTGACCAAGACGCATTACAGCTCCTGCACCGTATTTTTTCTCAATCTGTTTCAGAGCACCGTCCAAAGCAGACTTTTTATCCTCTTTAGTGGTAACACGTACCACGGTAGCTTTTTTAGCAAGTTCTTTTTTTGCCATTAACTATCCCTCCATATGGTCAGCTGCACTGCATCGAGGTATCGATAAATCTCGGGATACCGTCTGCTATTTTCTGTGCTGCTGCTGTTCGTATTATCCCTCCGCCGTCACGGCAGAACTGTATATTATCAAATGAATTTGCAGTAAGTATCTTTTTAACTGCATCATGCTGGTCTTCACCAAATTCATAGGCGATATATCCGCCAAGTTTAAGCGATCTTCTCCATAACTCTGTGATAGCACGGTAAAAGCCAAGACCGTCGTTTCCGCCGTAAAGTGCAAGACCGGGTTCATGTGAGACTTCTGTCTGAAGCTCACGCATTTCCTCACCGGTCAGGTAAGGCGGATTGCTCACGATTATGTCGAGGCGGGAGAGCTGCTTCTGTGTCTCTTTTTTCAGCACATCTCCCTCTATCACGGTTATATCCGCATTGTTCAGCTTTATGTTCTCTCTGAGGTAGCCAAGAGCCTTATCCGAAAGCTCTACGGAGTACACCTCAGCAGAGGGGAGCTGCTTTTTCAATGCGATAGCGATACATCCGCTTCCGCTGCACAGGTCGGCGATTTTAGGCGAGGTCATACCGTTTTTGCGGCAGATCTCCAGTACCTGATCTACGAGAGTTTCGGTATCGGGGCGTGGTATCAGCACTCCCTCACCGACTTTTATGGGGTATCCGTAGAACTCCCATTCTCCGAGCAGATATTGCAGCGGATAGCCTTCGCTGCGTTTTTTTATAAGCTCACGGATGCGTTTTTCGGCATCATCCGGAACTGCTTCCTGCGGCTTGAAAAGCGGATTTTTATCTGCCAGCATATCCTGAAAGATACATAGAGTATCAAAATGAGCCGTATCTATACCGCTGTTTTCAAGAGCGGTACGGCATTCAGAAAAAAGCTGACTTCGGTTTACCACTTGTCCTCCTCCTTATCCTTAGGGATACATGGAGTAAGGGCTGCGATAGCAATTTCTATCATACTGTCATCCGGTTCTTTAGTGGTTATCCTCTGCATAGCAAGACCGGGTGCAGAAAGAATTCTTGTAAAGAGATTGTCCTTATTTCCGGCAAGGCGGATGCATTCATAGGAAATGCCTACGACAAGCGGAAGGAGGATGAGTGATGCGACTATTCTCTGCCATGTAACAGTGAATGGTACGAAGCACATAACGAATATGCTCACAAGGAGTACTATGAATATGAAGCTTGTACCGCATCTTTTGTGGAATCTTGTCTGTTTGCGGACATTTTCCACAGTCAGCGGAAGTTCAGCTTCGTGGCAGGCGATAGTCTTGTGCTCTGCACCGTGATACATATACTGACGCTTTATGTCCTTTGCCAGACTTACAAGAGCCATATATCCTACAAATATCGCAATTTTCACAACTCCCTCAACTACAGAGCGGAGTATCCTTTTTTCCTTGATTCCCGGAATAAATCCGACTATCCATTTCGGCAGGAACACGAAAAGTCCTATAGCGAGGACAACTCCCACAACGATACCTATATACATGAATATATCGTATCCGGAGCCCTCTTTTTCGTCTTTTTTATCGGCTTTTTCCGGAGCTTTGGATTTTTCTTCTGCGGCATTTTCCTCAGAAGCGTCCTCAGCATTTTCGGACTGCTTTTTCTTTTCCTCTTCTTCCTGAGCTTTAAGCTCGGCAGCCAGCTGTTTGTCAGCTGATTTCATCATGTACTTATAGCCTTTAGCAAGGGATGTTACAAAGTTTGTGCATCCTCTTATCAGCGGAGTCTTTTTATACCACGGAGCATTCTTTCCGTTGTTTTCCTCCCATGTTTCGAGGTCGATAGAGCCGTCCGGCATTCGGCAAGCCATAGCTCCGGTGTTAGGACCAAGCATCATTATACCTTCTATAAGAGCCTGTCCGCCGATCTTTGATTTGAATTTTTCACAGCACTGTGGATCGTTATTGTTTTTGCTCATAGTTTCTCCTGATTTCGCTTGTGTTTATTATGTACTGTACTGCACGGCTTTTCAATTATCTTTTTTAGCCGGAAGGGTTATGGTCACGGTAGTACCCTTGCCCTCACCTTCACTGGCGATGTCCATATTTCCGCCGTGCATTGCGATTATCTCATCCGCCACAGCAAGTCCGATACCTGAACCACGGCGGGTGTGGTTTGCTTTATAGAATTTAGTTTTAACTTTAGCGAGGTCTGATTCCTTGATGCCGCATCCCGTATCTGCAACAGATACGATTATCTTGTCGTCCTTTTCATAAGCATCTATGGTTATGGTATCACCGGCTGACGAGTATTTTATAGCATTGTCTATGACATTTATGAAGACCTGACGTATACGGTTCTTGTCGCCGTAAACGAAAGGCAGCATTTCCGGTTCGTGGTATATGATACTTTTTTCCTCACGCTTAGCCTTATCGCTGTATATGAGCACAGCGTCGCCAAGCTCAGCGAGGATGTCCATATTAGCTTCCTGAAGAGTGAAATGACCGCTCTGCATACGTGAGAAGTCGAGAAGCTCTTCTACCATTTGAGAAAGACGTTCTGTCTCGTTAACAATAACTCCGACACCTTTTTTCATGGTATCAGGGTCTTCGCCGCCGTCCACCATGAGCG
This sequence comes from Ruminococcus sp., assembly GCA_017441505.1. Lineage (GTDB taxonomy): Bacteria > Bacillota > Clostridia > Oscillospirales > Ruminococcaceae > Ruminococcus. The sequence goes on along the minus strand of JAFRXL010000022.1, from coordinate 55,807 downwards.
TTTCTGCCCAGCCTTTTATAGCGGTCAGAGGTGTTCGCAGCTCGTGGGAAACAGAGGAGATGAATTCATTTTTCATAGCTTCCGCATTGGAAAGCTCGTCCGCCATATGGTTTATAGCGGTACAGAGGTCGCCTATCTCATCGTTGCTGTTGTTCTTTATGCGGACAGAGAAGTCACCCATAGCGAATTTTCGGGCGATACCGCTTATCTGCCGTATAGGTTTTACGATAGAGCCTGCGAAATAAAGTCCGGTAGAGATGATGATGACTATTATCACAACTGAGATGAGCGTTACAATAAGAGTATATGTCTTTATTGTATCGTCTATCTCTTTCAGCGATATTACCATTCTTACAGAGCTGTATTCGCTGTTGAGGGTCGAGATAGGGACAGAAACAGCGAGTATTTTTTCGCTGCTGCCGTCGAGTTTGCCTATATACGAGCCTTCTCCCTCAGCCATAGCCTCTTCATAATCTGGCATAGGCATATCGGAATCCGGAGAGAATCCGGAGGAAGTAAGTACAACTCTTCCCTTTGAGTTGATAGCCATAAGCTCGATCTTATCCTTTTCGTTGAAGGTCTCAAGCATATTTCTCATTTCTGCGGAAAAATTCGTTGAATTATCCTGCGAATGGAGACTAAGCACGCTTGTTACCGCATTTATCTTAGAGAAAAGGTACTGTTTGGCTGAGCTGTAGAAATAGGTCTGTATCGCATAGATTATCGCCATTTCTATGACGATGAGTGCGAGTATGATAACGCCGAGATTGTTCACTATCCAGCGTTTGGTTATACTTTTTTTAGCCATTACTGAGCGTCATTCCATTTATAGCCATAGCCCCATATCGTGATGATATATTTAGGGCTTGAAGGCTCTTCTTCAATTTTCATTCTTATCCTTCGGATATTAACGTCGACTATCTTATCGTCGCCGTAGTAGCTTTCGCCCCATATATGATTGAGTATACTTGCTCTGTCGAGGGCGGTATTTTTGTTGTTCATGAAGAATTCGAGTATCTGATATTCAACCTGAGTAAGTTCGATAGGAGTGCCGTTTTTGGTAACGGTACGGCTTTTCAGGTTGAGCACGAAAGGTCCGGATTCTATAACGGACTGCTTTTCGTTCTTTATGAAGCTCATGCAGACTCTGCGGTAAATAGCGTCGACACGGGCTGTTAGCTCTGACGGTGAGAAAGGCTTTGTGATGTAGTCATCAGCACCTATCATAAGTCCGCTGACCTTGTCCATTTCCTGAGTTCTTGCTGTGAGCATTATTATTCCGATAGTAGAGCTTTTTTCTCTTATTTTTTTGCATACCGTGAATCCGTCGATACCCGGCATCATTATATCGAGAAGCACGATGTCGAAGTTACCGTGTTCGTCCTCAAAGGTTTTGAGGGCAGCCTCGCCGCAGTCTACATCGACTACATCATAGCCGGCTCTTTTGAGGTTTATTACTACGAATTCACGGATAGTAGCTTCGTCCTCGCATATAAGTATACGTTTCATTATCATTCACTCCTTTTCAGGTCAGGTAAATTTATATAAGCTTGAATCCGACGGCGGCTTCACCGGCAGTCGGAGCAAGAGGCACGTCATTTTTATTATGCTGAGGGATATAGGCAAGGTAGGAGGTGCCGCCTTTAGTTCCCATTAGCATATAACCGTTGAAGAGTCTGTCCTCACGGGACGGAGCGTCATCCGCACAGAATATTCGCATAAGCTCTTCTCCTACCTCTCCGTCGGAGTACTCACAGAACACTATCTCGTCGTTTACAGCATCTCGCCTTACGGTGACATTATTATGCCACCTTTCTGGAAAAATGAAAGTATATCCGTTAGATACGCTGTAATAGGACGAATATTTCTGTACGAGGCGGTTATCCTTGTTGAGCACCTTCCACTGAGTTATGCTCATCTGTTCGCTTTCCGGCACGTTATCGTATCCCGGAGCTATGGTCTGGACCGGTATCTCTATAGTACCGTCGTTATCAATATCAGCCGAGCTGTAGCCTGCCGGACGCAGTGTAGCCGCAGCTTCGTCCGGAGTATTGAACACCTTGTAAAGCTGAGAATCGTTCATATATATCATATCGGTCTGTATAGCACCCGTACCTGAAAGCTCGTCTATGCACAGACCGTTTCTGCCGCCGCCGATATTGCCGTAGGTAAGGCTGTTGAATTCAGTGAAGCTTCCGCTTAGTTCGATAGGGAAGCATATATACCTGCCGTTTTCATCGAGCTCATATACCGAGGCGGTCGCCGGAGCACTGTTAGATGCACCGGTGAGCAGGAGAAATTCATTTTCGTTATCGCTGTCGAGGTCTGTGACATCTATGAAAGCGTAAGCCTGAGAGAAATCGGAGTCGATAGTACCCTCTTCGCTGTCGTAGGTATAGACAGTGACATTTTTCTCAGAGCGGTTTATGAGACTGCTTCCTATTATAATGTTAACTCTGTTATTTGCTCCAAGTTTAGAGATCATGACCTTTTCGATCTCTGTACCGGCAACAGAGGTCTCACCGATAGAACGCCATTTTCCGTTCTCCTGATCGAGGATATTCAGACGCAGAGAATTTTCCTCGGCAACGATACCGTTATGTTCGTAGAATACAATAGCTTCGCTGCCGCCGTCACCGTCGAGGTCCTCGATGATGAAAGCCGAGAGGTACTTTCCGGATTTAGGGTATTTAAGGCTGATAGAGGTATTATTTCCTTCTGTAAGAGCCTTATATATCTGTTCCTGTTCGACACTCAGCTTCGGCGGAGTCATAAGATTGTCTATATTAGAACCGAAGGAACAGCTGCTGAGTGAAAAAGTCGTAACTGCCGCTGAAAGGCATAGATATTTTAAACGCATCGTTCCTCCTGTTCAGAAATATCGTTATCAGAAATTACTTTCTGTCGCTGAGTTTAACGTAGTCCTTTTCCTTTGCAATAGCCTTATAAGCAGGACGGATTATTCTGTTGCTTGTAAGTATCTCTTCCATACGGTGAGCAGCCCAGCCTGCCATACGTGCAACAGCAAAGAGCGGTGTGAAGAGTTCATCCGGTATACCGAGCATACGGTATACAAGTCCGGAGTACATATCAACGTTAGCACACATAGTCTTTGTGCTTCCCTTGACTTCCTTGAATATCTCCGGAGTAAGTCTCTCAACGGTATCGAGAAGTCTGAATTCAGCTTCTATCTCCTTGCCCTTAGCGAGCTCGAAAGCCTTCTTTTTCAGGATAACTGCACGAGGGTCTGAGATAGTATATACTGCATGACCCATACCGTAGATAAGTCCGGAGCCGTCGTTAGCTTCCTTCTTTATCACACGACGCATATAGTCGGCAACCTCGCCCTCATTTTCCCAGTGCTTTATGTTAGCCTTGAAGTTATCGAGCATATTTATTACCTGATGATTTGCACCGCCGTGACGAGGTCCCTTTAATGAGCATATCGCAGATGAATATGCTGAGTATGGGTCTGTACCGGAAGATGTGAGGACACGGCAGGTAAATGTGGAGTTATTTCCGCCGCCGTGTTCAGCCTGAAGCATGAGCAGACGGTCGAGCATCTGAGCTTCGTCCTTTGTGTACTGTCTGTCCGGACGGAGCAGAGAAAGGATACACTGAGCGGTATTCTCCTCGTAATTTATAGGATGCATTATCATGCTTGCGTTATCGAATACACGTCTTTTTACCTGATAAGCGTTAGCCATTATGACCGGAAGTTTTGCGGTAAGACTTATAGCTGTACGCATCTCATTTTCAAGTCCTTTTGACTCACATTCATCATCGTAGGAATAAAGTGCGAGTACAGAACGTGCGAGCTTGTTCATTATGTTCTTTGAAGGAGCTTTGAGTATCATGTCCTCGACGAAACCGTTAGGGAGGTCTCTCTTCAATGATATGTAAGTAGTAAAGGTTTTAAGCTCATCTTCTGTAGGGAGATGACCGAAAAGCAGAAGAAACGCAGTTTCTTCGTAGCCATAGCGGTCTTCCTTTTCAACATTTTCAACGAGATCATTGATGCTGTAGCCTCTGTATATCAGCTGTCCGGGGATAGGCTCTACCTCACCTTCGTTGATAACGTAGCCATGAACGTTACATATTTTGGTTATACCGGCTTTTACGCCTGTACCGTCACTGTTTCTGAGACCTCTTTTTATATGATATTTATCGTACAATGTGGGATCGACAACGGAATTTTCTGCCAGTTCCCTGCATAAATCTGTAATATTGGCACCTGAAATATATGATGGCATCACAATCACTCTCCTCTGAAAATATACACTAATAATTATACACCATATTTTGTGCTATGTCAAATGAAATCGAGTTAAAAAAAGACTAATGGAGGTAAACAATGAAACAGTATTTTTCTACAGTTCTTATACTTTCTGCCGCAGCGGCAGTACTTCCGGCGATACCGGTCTATTTTTCGGGAAAAGCAGATATACCGTCAGAAGAAGAGAAAACGGCGGTCACGAAGGCGGCAGAAGCTCCGGACGAGCCTGAAAATAGCGTAAGTACTGTATCTGATACGCCCTATAAAGTCCTTGATATGGCATCCGGAGAAGTGCTTGAAGTTCCGGTGAGAGAATACGTCATAGGAGCTGTATGTGCGGAAATGCCGGCATCTTTCAGCGATGAAGCTCTCAAAGCACAGGCAGTTGCGGCTCATACATATGCTGAAAGACAGCGTATACGGGAAAAAGCTTCTCCGACTTCTGAGCTGAAAGGTGCTGATTTTTCAAACGATACCTCGAAATATCAGGGATATTTTACCGAGGAGCAGGCTAAGCAGTACTTTGGTGAAAATTTCGGGGCGAATTATAAAAAAATCTCAGATGCAGCCGATGAGGTGCTCGACTATATAATAATGTATAATGACGAACCGATAATCTCTGCATTCCATTCTATGTCCTCCGGCAAGACGGAGAGTGCAGAAAATGCGTGGGGAGCTTCTGTAGACTATCTTGTCCCCGTTGACAGCAGCTATGACCGTTCTGCTCCGAAATATATGGACGAGATACGCTATAAAAGGGAAGTGCTCGAAAACAAGCTTGAAACTGCTTTTCCGGATATAAAGCTTGGTGACGATATAAGCTCGTGGATAAAGGTCGGGGATGTTTCGGATTCCGGCACAGTCCTCACAGCTTCTGCCGGTGACAGGACTGTATCGGGAAGCGAACTACGCTCGGCACTCACCTTACGCTCCGCCTGCTTTGATGTCAGATTCGAGGGCGAGGAGGCTGTGTTCACTACAAGGGGCTTCGGTCACGGAGTCGGCATGAGCCAGTACGGTGCGGACGCTATGGCTAAGGACGGCAAAAACTGGCGTGAGATACTTGAACATTATTATTCCGGCTGCGACATAAAGAGATGCGATCTGAAACAATAAAAAATCGGAAGCCCGAAACGAGCTTCCGATCCAAAAACTATATCATGCAGCTAAAAGCTGTACTGTATTATTTTGTCCTGTATTGTCTGCGAGGTTAACTTTGGATTTTACCATAACCGCACAGTTTCTTATATTCTTTCCATCCTTGGTCTTAACTGTGATGCTGACAGTACCGCCTGCGATAGCGTTTACATTACCGTTCTGATCTACAGTTACCTTAGAGGTATCACTTGAAGACCATACGAGGTCATTTACAGTGTAGCCGGATGGGAGGGATTTAACGCCGATTCTTCCGCTCTGACCAGCTTCGAGTGATACATAAGCATCAGCAAGCTCGAAGTTACCTGTTGGAATAGTAGTTGTTTCAACTGCTTCGGTAGTTGCTTCTTCATCAGCTGTACACTTTGGAACTTGCTTGAAGTTTTCAAAATGACGATTCCAGAGACTCTTATCATAATCTATGAGCGTTATCGAGGCTTCGGCACCTATGATCTCCATTAGCGTCTTCATAAGGTATAGTTTAAGTTCCACCTTAAACGAAGCACCTATATCGAGGCAGACGAGAGGATCCTTGCCGCTCTCTTTATGTACTTTAGCTTCTGCCTTAGCATTTGGACCTAACTTGAGTTCAAGGCTGAGAAGATCGACCTCACCTATAGCATAATCAAGGCTGAGTGCAAGTATTATCTTGAAGTAAATACCAGCTTCACCTGTAAGGAGGAGGTCAACGCTCTTTGAGCATTCATCGATAGCACGGAAGCTTGAACCCTTCATTTCAAAGCCCTTTGTATTATTTGTTGTGAATGAAAGCTTGATCTTACCGCTTGCTTCAAGGCAGAGTTCAAATCTGAGATTTACTGAAAGACCCGGGCATATATAAACCGGTATCTTACCAAGTTCGATAGAAGGTTCATGTTCAAATTTCTTTTTGGTAACATCGTCAAGGTCAAACAGTGTAGATTCTATTGAGATCTCAGAACTATATTTTATAGCCATGTAAACTCTGTTAACATCAAGACCAGAGAAGATTCCGAAATCCCAGTCAATATCAGCATTCAATGAAATGTCATGAACACTTGTACTTAATGTAAGATCATCATTGAGATCGATCGAGAAGTCGATTGAATTTAATCCTACAGAAGCCATAGCCTTAATAGGCTGGTCACCATTATAGCCTGTATAGCTGAGAGGTCTTACAGTGAAGTCTTCTGGCTGTGCGTAAGAGACTCCGGTTGCTTCTGTACCGTTGAATGAAACTCTCGGGTCAGAAGAAGGTTCAAATTTACTGAGATCAGGAGCGATCTTACCGGAAACATCAAGTTTTGAATATATTTCCTCCGGCTTAGCAGCAACTCCCTTAACATTTGTTGTGCCGTCGCCGTTGTCAACAGTAGCAACTACCTTATAGGCACCGCCCTTGCCTGTTTCTTCGTCTTTTGGAAGGATGAATACACTGTCTTTGGTAAGTGTCTGAGCGTACTCTGTCGGGAGTACGATAAAATCGTCTTTGATCTCAAAGTCTGTTGTTTTCAGTTTTTCATCAAAGTTCTGAACGCCTTCTACGAGATCAACATTACGATGCTCTTCAAATTCCTGATTAGCCCATTCGTTCTGAGCCTGTATAAGAGTTTCAGCAGCTGCTGTAGGATCAGTAAGAGGAGTTTCTGAATCCTTGAGAACGCCGTGTTCGATAGCGGCATTTATGACCTCTTCATCAGTAGAATTCTCGTCAGCAAATCCGGCTGCTCTCATCAGAGTAGTGGTAACGAATTTATCATCTACAGGAGCATTCTTGTCGATTTCTTCACTTTCACCGATAACTCCCCATTCCCTTGCTGCATCGAGTTCGCCGTCTTCTGCTTCTTCGTCGACCTGCATACCGAATGCATCATTGACCATTGACAGCCACTCACCGTTTGTGAGAACTCCGTCATCGGCTTTATCCTCAGATGTATCTGAGCTTGAGCTTGAATTATTGAAGAACTCCTTCAAGCTGCATCCGGAAAGAACGGACATATAGGATGTAAGCAAGGCAGCACCAGTCATCGCTGATATTATACGTTTAAATATCATCTTAAACCACCTTTAAATATTTAATTGTTGATTATGCCGGAACAGTCATTTTTGTCGGGAAGAAATGACCGTATCCGGCGTGCTGTTTCATGAGTTTACTTAGCGAGGCTTCTTAATGTTTGCAACGTTCTGAGATGCAACCTGATCTGTTACATCTGCTGGATCTGCAACGTTCTGAACGAGGTATGTAGCTACCTTTCTGAGGTAAGCTGTGAACTTCTCGAATTCAGGTTTAAGTTCTGTGAACTTTTCTCTCATATCCACAGCACTCTGTGCCTGATATAAAGCTTCTGTGCTGTCCATTTTTACAACGAGATTATCAAGAGTATCCTTGATCTGATCAGCATATGTATTGATATTAGAAGCACAAGTTCTGATTGCTTCTGGGCTTATAAATAATTCTCTGTTAGCCATGATAAAATTCCTCCTAAAAAAACAATTGATTTATTATAGTTTATTACTTGTGTTTGCGGTAAGATCAATCAAAAGAACAGTTTGAATCAACCTGAGTTTTACTGTCTTCCATACGAGCTTCATGAGCATTAGCTGTGTTGCGAAGGAAAGTAGCATACTCTGTGATAATGTCTCTCATTGTTTCAAAGAAGTGCTTTTCGTCATTTACTCTCTGCTTGAAAGCATCGAAGTCTTCGCCCTTCCAGTTAGATGCCATATCGCCTTCAACTAAATTATAAAGCTGTGTGTATTCTCTGAAGAATTCATCACCGAGTTCAGAGATCTGGGTAGCAGTGTTTATAACGGAATCTGTACCTTCACTGTAACGAATTGAATTGTTTGCCATTTTTAATTCCTCCTATTAATAAATAATTGATCGTTTTCAAAGCATCTCTTGCTTTGTTGAATATATTATACCACATTTGTATTTTGGGGTATTTTAAAAATGCACGGGTTAAAATTTTAGTTATTTTAAATTTTGGGTGTCCAATAAGTCACGGAATATCGGCAAATTTTGACCATAAAAAATTTTTTTGCTGTTTTTTACCCTTTATATTGCTGAAGGTTTCCGCTCTTTTTGCTGTAAAAACCCACCATTTTTTCACACAAAATAACGGAATTTCTTCTCAGCGGTCTTATTTCTTATGATAATTCCTTCGCTTTCCGTGAGCATAGGCGGAGTGTTCTCGATAGTAAATAATCCGTTTCTGGATAAGCTTCCGCCGAGCCATATACCCGAAGCATCGAACCACTCTCTGTTATTTTCAATGTCGAAATTATCAAGAGAGGTGATGTCTGTAAGGTTCTTGACTATGTGGACATATGCACCTCTGTCGGCGTTCATATCATTCTGTGTATCAAGAATAACATAGTGATAGTGTACCTCCGGAAGTTCGTTGATAATGAGCTTGAAGTTATTGAAAGTTACGTTGAGATCGGCTATCTTTGAAGCTTTCTGGAAGGAGTTTATAACGACATAGACGTGTTTTGCGTCTTCGCTCATGACTATCTCGCCCTGTTCATTTTTTATCAGCTTGCTGCATCTTTCTTCGGCATCTGCTTTGTAGAACTTGTTCCATTCATCGAATTCTTCAACTGTTGAGTAGTATTTATAGTTAACCTCTTCATCCGGTCTGAGTTCTCCCGAGCTGTCGAGGAGGACTACAGAGATAGAGTCATCCTTTGCAAGAGCCTTTGTGATATATCCGGCAAAACGGGTAAGATGCTCTTCGGAAACGGAAGAAACAAAGGTTATGTATTTATCGCTCATATCATAGGTTAAAACGGTATCATCTGCTGTACCGAGAGGGATGCTCTTCCATGATACATCATCGGAAAGTACATTTTCTGTATTTATTTCAATATGCTTAAATGAATGTGCTGATTTTCCGTTCCAGTTTTCGTTTATATCCTCGCAGAGGTCTCTTATTTCCTTGGCAGAATCGAGGATTATCTCGTCTGCTTCATCTTCCGAAGGGATAATGTCGAAAATATCGGCAGTCTGGAATTTATATGTAATATCGTTCTCTTTTACGATACCGCTTCCTGCACAGTCGGAAGGAGTGATGCCGCCGGTACGTCCGAGTATTCCGACATAATCGTTTACATCGTTCATTTTCAGCATAAATGTCTGCTGGATATACTGTCTCAGACGGAAATTGGTGTTTATGGAAGGAGTTCCTACAACTACATATACACCTCTTTTAACGCCTTCTCTTGCGATGTAGATAAGCTGAGAAGTTATGCCCTCGTTGAATTTTTCCATAAAGGCAGTATAGTTGTTGAGGATAAGCACGATGTTAGGGAGAGTGCTTCCGGAGTACTTGCAGTATTCTGAATATTCACCTCTGTACTCAGAGAAAAGCTTGCTTCTTCTGTTTATCTCATCGCTTATGGAGCTTATAATGTTCTTGACATCCTCCTCTTCCTCTTCGATAACAACGTCCCCTAACTGCGGAGCTTTTTCGTATACTTTAAGGAATCCGGCATCAAAATCAAGTACATATATGTTCACCTGATCTGCATTATAGGCATAGATGAGCGAGTAGATGAAAGAAATGAAGAACATATCAAGACCGCTTCCGGCAGCTCCGTATACTATGAGATTTCCTTTCTCAGAGAACGGCACTGTCATTATCTCCTGAATGCGGTTGTACAGGTCATCACGCTTACCGATAACAGGGTCGAGCGGCACGTAATTGTCCCTGTATTTACGCTCTCCAAGCTCGCTGTAGAGTGCTTTGAGAGAGAGCTTTGCAGGGATAGGGTCGAGCCATAGAGGTCTTACATCCATATCCTTTGCAATGTCTATGAGGTAATTTCTTACAGCTATCAGCTGAGAAACTGTACGCTTGTTCTTGTTGACTTTTATTTCAGGTTTTCTAACTTTTTCGTAAATGATATTTCCGGTATTGCCTATGACCTCAGCGGACTCTATATCGCTCTTGACAAAATCCTCTGCTTCTATATAGTCCGCACCGCACCATGCAGACTGTCCCATGCTGAACACTTCGTTGTATCCTACTTGGAAGAAGAAACGTCCTGTTGTGGATATTTCGGCAGCGTCAGGGCACTGGATAACAGCCTTACTGTCCTCTTTTCCCTGAACTTTAAGACATATCTTGAAACGAGAGTTACTCCATATCTGAGGGCTTACAACGCTGTCCGGCTTCTGTGTAGCGAGTATGAGGTGCACACCGAGGCTTCGTCCGATACGAGCCGCACTTACGAGAAGGTCCATGAAGTCGCTTCTGTCGGCTTTGAGCTCAGCGAACTCGTCGCACACTATAAATAGGTGAGGGAGCACTTCGAGGTCAGCACCTTCACGTCTGAGCTGCTGGTACTTGTAAATATCCATAGTACCCTCGTTGGATATTTTACGTGCTTTCTTGAAAAGTATCTGACGGCGTTTGATCTCAGTCTCAATGGATATGCAGGCTCTTTCGATAGTTGAGCCGTCGAGGTTTGTAACAGTTCCCACAACGTGCGGCAGCTTATAGCTTACCTCAACTGTTTTGCCGTCTATAACTTCTTCTTTGACATCGTTGAAAGCGTCGGCAAGACCGCCGCCCTTGTAGTCGACGATAACGAATGCGACTTCCTCCGGACTGTAGTTTACAGCAAGTGAGAGTATCACAGTGATGATAGATTCACTCTTACCTGAACCGGTAGTACCGGCTATAAGTCCGTGAGGACCGTGGTACTTTTCGTGCATATCGATGAAGAAAACGTCGCCGGAAGGTGATGCACCTATCTCGGTCTTCAGCGACTTTATAGGATTGTTCTCAGCCCACCTTGTAAGGCTGTTAAGATGCTCTACCTTTGATACCTTGAACATATCAAGGAAGGTTATCATCTTAGGGAGCTGATATTTTTCGTTGGTTATATCGAGCTTTATATTTGATATTGTATCGAGGTAATTTTCAAAGTTGATAACAGGTGAATCGAGTGCGGTGGGCACTGTATATGGTCTGAACTCAGATACATCACTGTTTTTGCGGTCGTAGACCTTAGCTCCCTCGCCGGAAATTTCTATGATGATGTTGGAGTTATTATAGTTGTACATTCCGAACGCTGTAAGTATGCTTATATTCAGTGATGCCCTGTTCTTCATGATAACGGACATAATATCAAGGCTGTCCATGTACTTTTTGTTAGAGGCGATAACGAGCATTTTCGGGAAATCATTCTGTGGGTGAGTCATACGGTTATCGATCTCTTTTTCAAGCTCGGCAGCAAGTTCTTTAAGCTCATCTGCGGAGGATGAAAAGTATCTGAAAGAGTTTTCGCTGTTCCATGTATGCGGAAGCCACTTTACATAGTCCCACTTTTCGTCTTCGTCCTCACCGCAGATGAAGATGAGCTTCAGTTCGTCATATGAATAAAGTGATGTGAGCTGTACTACTATCTCTTTGATGAGGTCGTAAGCGGCAGCTTTTTCTCCGCTGATACCGCATATGCAGCCTTTATTGAGCGATATAGTTATCGGCACATCGTAGAGTATCCTTTCATCATGAGCAAACTGCATCATATCATAACGCAGGTCGTCCTTGAAGAAAGTGTCGGCATCTTCGGTATACTTTACCTGTATAGCAGACTCACGTTTACCTGTACCTATAGCCGCACTGAGAAAATCTTCATCGTTGATGCTTTTGCTCCACAGGAAACGGTCATGGTTTATGACCCTCATCATGCACTGCTCAGCGGTCAGGAATTTATTGCAGAGGTACTCTTTCTCGTTATCGAGCATTACATTGACAGCAGCTCTGAGGTCCATGATATAGTCCTGATATTCCTTTATACGCTGAGCCTCACGGATCCTCATATCCTTCTTACGGCGTTTTCTTATGAGATTTGGCCACAGCAATGAGGAAAGCACCATACTTCCTGCCATGATGAAAGAGGGGACTACATAGGATATATTCGTACCACGGTAATAAGCTGCAAGGCCCGAGTAAGCGGCTACAAGGACGGTAGCGGTACTCATTGTCATTGCAGAGCCCATGCTGAGTATAGCAGGCTGTTCGTCCACCTTATGCATATGCTCGGGCGGAAGCAGTTTTATCTCCGGAAGGTCCGGAGCTTTTTCTCCGAGGTCGACAGTCCTGTAGAAATAGTCATCATAGCTCTCGCTTTTCTTTACCGGACGCACGAATTTAGGGAATATGACTTTGCTCAGACCTCTGCCTTTTACGTTCTTGTCGAAATCGATATTAGCGGCTATGAAGTCGGCACAGATTATGAATTTATATCCGACGATGAACACCACATCACCGATATTAAGCTCATATTCGCCGTCTATTCTGCGGTTGTTTACGTAAGTACCGTTTCTGCTCTGACGGTCGGTGACCTTCCATACTCCGTTTTCTTTGGATATAAGAGCGTGGTAACCGGATATATATGTATCATCAAGGACTATATCGTTGTCGCTTTTCTTACCGATACTGAATTTCTGGGAAGAAGGGTTATTGAAGCATATTTTGTTGAAGCGGTTTTTCTCATCTTTTATAGTCTCGACTATGAGGATGCATCTTGTACCGGCAATATCTATAGTAAGCACATCGTCACTTGTCAGCTCAGCCTGCTGTACGAGCTCGGCATTATCGTCATCTGAATAGCGGTATATGCTGTATTCATTGCCGCCGGATATTATCCATTTATTGTCGATACCGTCGATATTTATATCCTCTGTCAGGCTGCTTATGCCGTGATTGAGTTTATAGTGACCTTTTTTCTTATCAGGCAGAACGGTAGTGTTGATAAATTCGTTCTGCAAAAAAGTAATAAGAAGCATTATCTCACCCCTTTATATTGGATCATACGAACATTAATTTTGTGCGGTTGCAGATATTAAGTTCTTTAAGAGTTTTGTCCTGAGGAAGACTTTCTCCCTTATCAAGGAAACAGAGTATATTTACATCGCCCTTGCAGTAAAGACCCTTTGCCGCATCGGCAAAAAGGTCGCCGAGTATGTCCGCAGCATCGTGGACATACATATCCTCGGGAAGTCTTATATCATAGGTCTTTCCGTTAGCAGGAAGATAGACCTGAACGATTATTTTATTCATAAAAGCTCCTTTCACATAAAATTAACCTGTCAGCAGGTTCTAAGCCTTTCGGATACGCCATGCTGACAGGTTCTTTACAGCTTACTTGCTTTTGGATACTTTGTTTTTCTTGCGTTCAAGCTTTGGATATTCACGCCATTTTATCTTGATGAGCAGTCCGTAGAAGATATGGTAATTGAAGTTTACCAGCTCATCATCGCTTAGTTTAGTGCCGTTTGAATGACAGTATTCCCACCTGAGCAGGTCTGAAAGCTCGTTCATATCTCTTTCAAACGGTTCGATAATGCGTCTTCCTACGGCTCTGTCAGTATTGACGACCTCGTCGTAGGAGGGAAGCTCCGGAGTACAGCTCAGCAGGGTCTTAACGCTGAGAGTATCGGCATTTTTCTTGAAATAGTTCATCTTCTTATGCTCGGAAATTTTTTTCAGGAAATAATAGCTGTTAGGATTCTTTTTAAGGTTTATCCTGAAAAGCTTTTCCGGATAAGGCATTACCGGCATGGTCTTCATTATGATGAAAAATTCATCGCTGAAAGTAAAGAAGATGATATTGTTTTTTATCTTCACATTGGTACAAAGTCTGATGTCCTGCATACTCTGTTCTCTGTTTGAAGATTTCTGGAAGCTTACACGCATATTGAGGAGCGTTTTCAGGTCGGCATTGACCTGTTTTCGCATCTCTGTTGTATTTTTCAGCTCACAAAGTCTCATATACTCATCAAGCGAAAGAGTTACTATCTGTTCTTTTGAGCCGAGTTCCGTGAATTTTATCATAAGTGCATCTGCGAGCCGGTGAGTAGTAGTTTTTAGTCCGTTTCCAAGACCGGCGAGATTTTCAAATGATATTTTCAGATTGTCTTTTTCTATGCAAACTTCATCTTCCGGACCGGAAGCCATTTTCTTTGTTATTTTTAAGGTAGAGAGTTTGTTCATAGCGGAAGACTGCTTCATGATACGGAAGGCATTTCTTGAAACCGAATTTACCTGTAGATTAGTTTCAAGAACTTGTCCGATGGTCGATGAAGTTCCGTCGATACCTTTTGTGTATCCCATCATGTCCTCCTATCAGGCAGGAGAAGCTTTACAAGGTCGTTTACAGAAGTACGGAATATTCTTATATCGTCGAGCTTTTCTCTGACTGCTTTTACAGCTTCTTCTGTTATCCTTATTTCATTCAGGTCGATAGGCATGAATACTTTTTTCAGTATTCTTTTTTTATTTTCATATTCTTCACCTTCGCCGGCGATCTCGTTTTCCATATCAACTCGCTGAACGTTGAATTCTCCGATCTGTTTAACGATCTCGCTTGTATCGGTGCAGAATACAGTGAACTCAGGTATATCTATCCTTTCGGCGATAAGCTCAAAGAGCTTATTATAGGCATTCTGATACTCCAGACCTTTAAGCATGAGGTCATTGCGGAAATAAGCGATCTTATCCTCCATAGTTTCAGAATGTTCAAGGCTCATCATTTCCTGGAAGCAATCTATTTCTGGTTCAATGAAGTGATCGTGGGCATCAAGGCACTTAGGACGGCAAGGGAAGCTGTCCGCAACGACAGCTACTCCCCTTAGTCTTGCAAGCTCGCCGGGATTTCTCATTTCGCTGAACTGAGAATTGGTCATTATCATCGGCAGCAGCTCTATCATGCGTCTTGCGTGTTCGACCTGCTGTGCCTGAGTCATATACATCAGCAGACGGCAGAAACCGTTCTGAGCCTGCTGATTGTAAGCATATGACATAGCCTGAGCGTATTTTATAAAGTTCTGGAGCTGTACATAGCATTCAAGAATATCCGCCTCTTCATAGGTGTCTATCTTCTCTATGAGCATATCCAGCTCTTCCTGAGTTACAGGGGTAAATTCCTTGTACTGATCGGCTCCGGACTGTTTGGCATATGAATATATATCATTGCAGATTATCAGTTTTCCGACATCATGTCCGGTAATCATTTCTTTATTTTTCAGTTCATTGAAATTTATCATTTTATCACCTGTATCATCTATTCTTTCTCTTTTTTCTTACGAACAGCAGTCCGCCTATAGCACCAAGACCTGCAAGTACTGATATACCGGTTATCTTTACCCATGACTTATGCATCATATAAAGAGCGATATTTTCGGTTATGAGCAGATCGCTGTATGTTTTTACAGTGGTATTTCCGGCAAGGTCTGTGATCTCTATCGTAATATCACGGGAGCTGTTTGAAGCCGGTATCCTGAATACATAGCTGTTCTCTCCGTCTTCCGGATCAATGTCCAGAAGGACTTCATCGCTGCTTGTTGAAACTTTGATATGCTTTATCTTCTCGTTTACATTAATTCTGAATTCCTTTTCGGATTCTCTGAATTCAGCCTTATCTGCGAGGTCATCGCACTTGAATTCAGGTTCCTGAGTATCGAGGTCAAAGCTTACCTCAGCACCTCTTCCGGAGCTTACGTTCTTGTTTCCGGCAGCATCGACTGACTGTATAGAGATATTGTAGTTAAGGTCCTGATCGAATACTTCCGGAAGGATAGTGTAGGTGTACTCATATCCCGAATTATCCGATAAAGCTACAGGCTCGGAAACTTCATACTCTCTGTCTGTCAGCTTGACTGTATTTGAGCCCTTGTCGACTATTATGATTATTTCAGAGTCGGAGTTATGCTTGTCTACATTTCGCTCTGTTATGACGATAGTAGGAGCTTTATTGAGATATTTTCCGTTTATATCCTCCGCATTCTGCACAGCAAATACAGAACCGTGTCTGTTTACAGTGAATTCGAGATCTTCAGAGGATGTGTTTTCAGCTTTATCAGCAGTTTCGACCTCTATCCTGTATGAACCGTCGAAAACCTCGTCGGTCGGGAAGTTATCGAATACGAGCTTCTTTTTGATGTCACTGTTATCGTTTTCCTCGACCCAGTTAGCAGTGATGAAGCTGCCGCTGCCGTCTACATCGTATTTAGCTGTCTGACCGTTATTTTCTGTTGTGAGCTTCAGCGGCTGACCATTTCTGTATACCTTTACGTTCTGAGAATCAAGGTTGCTGTCTTTGATATTGACAACAGGAGCAACGGTGTCCTTATTAGCTGAGGATACACCTGTGATATTTATTTCAGGCTCTTTTTTATCGACAGTAAACGAAACGGCAGTAGTTTTCAGAGTATTTCCTGCAAGGTCCTTGCCGGATACAGAGATAGTGTATGAGCCGTCATTTGTAAAGTAGCTCACAGGTATAGAAGCGGAATGAGAATTTGTACCGCTCCAGCCGCTTGGTGTGAAAGCTTTGCCGTTTATGGTTATGCTGACGAGCTGGGGGTCGAAGTTTATCTCATCGACAACTACTGTTGCCTGTGCCGGACTTTCAATGTATGTATTCTTTCCGTTTGCGACTGTAACTCCGTTGTCTTTTCTTACAGTTACTGATGCTTTCGGAGCAATAGTATCGATAACGAATGTACCGGATGCATAGGCATCGGAGGCATTTCCGGCGAGGTCGGTATCAGTTATGTTCAGATTGTAACGTCCGTCGGAATTGAAAGGAAGGTCTCTTGTATGTCTGAACTGGTCTGAGTTCTTATCGGTACGGTTATCGTCAGCAAATCTTGTATCAACAGTTCCGTTTACAGAAGGAGAGTCGAAATTTCGCTCAGATATGACAACATGAGCAGTTTTATGTGTGTTGTAATATTTTACCTGATCTGACTTTTCGATTCCGGAAACTGCTATGACAGGCTTATGCTTATCAATGCTGAATCTTGCCTCTGCTTCGGATATATTCTGGGAATTATCCTTCATAGCGACCTGAATGAAATCGTCGTTAGCATCTTTTGATACGATGATATTTTTAGAAATGCTCTGGATGATATTCCTGTCGTTTTTCTGTATTTCCCAGCCCTCAGTGTTTCCGCTGATATTTCCGTCAGCGTTTATTCTCAGCTCCATCCAGTCCTGAGTATCGGAAGTTCTCCAGCGGATCTGCTCGATACCGGAATGAATATCAGTTATCTCTATCTTAGCTTCAACGTTCTGATTATACAGAGGTCTGCCACTGGTATCGTGTTTTGTTGTTGAAGGCAGAGTTATGGTCACATGGCTGTATGAGGCGTTATCGTGAGTATTTCTGTTCTCTGATATAAATCCGTTAGGTGAAGCTTTCTGTGATTCGTGAGCAACGTTATCGACAGCCCATGCTCTTATATCGCCCTTGAATCCCTCAGGTACGGCGAAGTCGGCAGAATAGGTATCAGCCTCGCCCGTACTTCTGAATGATGAGGCATCGAATACGTAAGACCTGAACAATGAACCGTCAGCGTTATAGAGCTCGCAGTATATATTCTTTATACCGGAGCTTGCTCCGAGGTCATCTTTTACAGTTACGGTCATGATGTAGTCGCTGTTATGGAAGTGTCCGTACTTAGCCGGAGCTTTATTGAACCATATCTCGCTGTCGCTGTTCTTTATAAGTCCTGAGAAGCTGAACGAGTAGATATAAGGTATTGAAGTATCCTTATATACCGTGAATGAATTATCTGAATGATTGCCTGCGTTATCCTCTGCGTAGACGTTGAAATCGAATCTTCCGTCTTTTCCGGAGGCTGTGGATATGGTATGCACATCACTTGATGTGATAACATTTTTGCCGGTATATTCTTTGGCCTGAGGAGCTTCCGGAGCTTCGCCCTCGTGAGTTCTTATTATATGAGCTCTTGCAAGACCGGAATCGGCATCGGAAATATTATAGCTTAAAGCAACATCACTGCTGAACCATATTTTACCTTCGCCGTCTGTATAGCGGTCATTGCCTTTCAGCTGCGGAGCATCGGGGATAACAGGAGCGACCCTTTCGAGTATCAGGACTTCACTGCTGTCTGGCTGAGGTGATACAAGAGCGGTCACCTCTGATTTATTTCCGACTTTATCATATACGCACACTGTCATAGTGCCGGAGAAAACTTCATTTTCATCAAGACTATCCGGCAGCTCGAATATAACATAGTCGTTATCAAATTTATTTGAGAAGAATGTTACATCAGTTCCGTCCTTTTTAGTTACGGTAAGATAGGCATCACGGTAGCCTGATGAAGGTACTGTGTCCTGACCGTCAGAAACAGGCACTTTGATCTGTATCCTGTGGTTGCTGAAAGTACCGTATTTGTACATATGGATGGAATCATCAGTCCTGTCGCTGTGTTCCGCATTTCCCTTTTCAAATATTCCGTCGGAAGTCGGAGCGTTATTGTCGATGAAGACTTCTATAGAAGTCTGTTGGCTTACGTTTCCGGAGTTATCCGCAGTCTGCATTTTCAACTCAAATTTTCCGTCGTTATATAAACTGATAGGGGAATCGGTGAGTTTTACATTGACAGAAGGATAATTTTTGTCTCTGAGGTACGGCAGGTATCTTGAACTGTTTATCTCATCCTGAACAAAGCACAGATAGCACGCATTATCTTTTGCAAGTTCACTTACAAGTATATCAGCCGAAGGGAAACCGTAATTATCCGGATCACAAAGTGTATCTACAGTAATGTTCTTTTCAGTATTATTGAAAATGAATCTCAGTTCAGCTATGCCGGAAATGTTTTCACTTTCACCTTCATCTTCTGCTTTGATCGATATATCAGCATATTTTTTATACCAGTTTTTGTCATCATGTGGGAAAGGAGTGTTGTTATCATCTGTGAAATCGGCTTTGCCTGCTGTTAATACCGGTTCTGAAGGAGAGATGTTATCAACGATTATTCTTTCAGCTTTTGATATATATTTTGTAACATTGCCGTTTTCCGGATCATTGCAGTAATAGAAATCATCAGAATTTCCGACACCGTCAACTACTGTTATCGTGATGATGTCGTTACAGTTATCGCTTCTTACCTCAAATATCACATCGTCATCAAGTTGATCTTTTTCTTTAGTAATAGTCTGACCATTAAAATGATAGATTTTTTTACCAACACCGCAGCATGGATAGTCGTCATATTTATCTGTCGCTGCTGCTTTGACCCTGATATTCTTACCATTTTCTAAATATTTTTCTATGTTCTGGTTATTGTCTTCAACTGTTGCAGTTATGCTTGTAACTGTCGGGGCAGCAATATCGATCATCACCTGATGCCTTGGTTCTTTGTCCGATGGCACAAAGATTGCAGGTATTCCGGAAGCAGCGGCAGCATAAATATATACATAACCTCTGTAACCTTTAGCTGCACTGTCTGCCATAGAAAATTCGGCAGTAAAATATGGATTTCCTTTTTCATCGAGCTTCTTTATGAGCGTGACATTGAGTTTGTTTTCAGCTTCCTGAGACAGATCATCTGCTTTTAAAGTATATGAATCTATTGGGTCGTCGATGGTATCAGGGATATTAAATCTATGCTCATAGGTTACCAGCGGAAGAGTAGAACTGCCTTCCTGTTCGAGGATGCTGATATATTTGATAGCTTTCAGCTCTTCAAGCTTCTTTATTTTTTCTGCATCTGCACAGAAAAGCGGATGTACAGAAGAGAGGTCGTCTTTATCATTTACAGTAAATTCAATTTTGTAATTATTTGTATTTGACCATTTATTCGGATTGTTTTTTATTATAATTTCAGGCTGGTGGTCATCGAAGTAGACGAAGAAAGGCTGAGTATCAACAGGCACGTCTTTATTGCCGATCTTCTTTACGAGGACAACTTTTACGAATTTAGTATCGTCCTTAACTTCATATACAGCTTTTCCGACAGTGGCATCGGTCGCATCAGCCGTTACCTTTACAGATGAGCTGTTATTGTCATCGTCCACTATTATTATTTCATGGCCGGCATATCCTGGGAGATTTAAGGATATTAATCTTTTACTATCATCACCGGTCGGAGCTGGTCTTTTTGCAAAGATAACATCATCCTTGATAGTTCCGTTAAGACTGTTTGCAAACAGTTTTATCAGAGGATCAGAATCAATTATTTCGGTATCCGGAAATTCTCTGTATGTGAGTTCAACAAAAAAGTTGTTTATATCTTCGTGAGCATCTATAGTACAGTAGCTTTGGCTGTTATTTGAAAATAAATTGCTGCATATTTCTGTCGCCGAAAAAGTTTTTGCTGAACGATATTCACGATTTGGAGAATCTTCACCGGTGTCGGGGAGGGCGGTATTTTTGAGGATATATGATCTTTCTCTCACTAAGTAGTAATTTTTTCCGTTTTTGTTAACAACATATGGAACAGTTATATTGTCATCCTGATCGACCTTGTAGGAATATGTATCTTCTAATGAAGTATCTTCTTCACCTTCACTATTCTGGAATATACGCTGAGCACCTATCTCGCTTGGTGATGCATAGATATTAAAGGTGATATCACCATTTTTAGGCAGCGGATCGGTATTTGTGTCTGCATAGTAATCGGTATATTTTTTTACTAAGGTTTCCATATCAATAGTCTGACTTTCAGATTCTATAGGTATAGGAGCATCCCATTTATTATCTATGATAAAATTGTTTGCAGATTTTGAGTTTATAGTTATTTTTTCATTCTGTAAATTCTTCCATTCACAATTAATTTCCTTACTGTACAGCTTTATATTCCCATCTTCAATGTAACAATTATCGAATGTCAATGTTATATTAACTTTTGCTGATTTTATTTCATGGTCTTTTCCGTTAAGCTTTATAGTCAGGTAATTTAGTGTAACTTTTCCGGTCGGTTTTATACCGGAAAAATCATCAAGATAATATTCTCTTTTTTCAACAGTGAAAGATTTGTCTGAAAATTCATAGTCCTCGCTGACGTAAGAGTCATTACCGTTTTTCTTCAAATTAGTGTTTGGGATATTAAATTTTGCAAATTCAGAATAGTCTTCCAGTTTATAATAGCGTTTACACTCCCACTGTTCATGTTCAATGCTATATCCGTATGCATAATATGTTTCATTCTCAATTTTTTCGACCTTTAAATTGTTTATTCTATTCTTAACTGTGCTTTCAAGATTTTCCGGATATGTAATGGTGACGACATTATGCGGATAATACAATCTGGAATAACTGCATTTTGTGCCGACAGAAATATATGGTGATAATCCTGTAAGCTCTTTTTGCAGTTCTGATGCATAATGAACTGTAAGATTATTCATAGTGTTGAAATCGCCGTTCACATCAATATCTACCTGAATTTCAGTTGATTTTGTGACCGGTGCAGTAGTAGTTGTAGTGGTAGTTGTAGTAGTTGTGCTGGTAGTAGTTGTTGTCGTTGTAGTAGATTTTGCAGTGCCTGCACTTGGGGACTGCTCTGACTGTGCAGATGACACGTTATTGTTAAGCTCCTTTACAGTTGAAGCTATTGCCTGCTTTTTAACAGTTGATGATTCAGCAGCTGAATTCATTATGTTCAGATTGGTTGCAGACAGGAAAGAAAGTGCAGCAGCAAAAGCAGCGGTCTTTCTAAGCATATGTTTTTTTGGCTCCATAAATAAATACACCCACCCTTTAAGTGATATACATTGGTTTTCTGTTCTGAAAAGATCAGACAGAAACAATATTCGGATCACCGTGTATAACGATGATATTTTCGGTTATTATGAATTCATTTTCATTCTGCTCATTATTTCGTCTGGTCAAAACTGTAGCGTCGATGTTAGCAGGCTGCACATTTTTCTTTGCTGATGATATGACTACCGTTGCCGGAGTTTCATCAACTGCCGGCGGCGGAACAGCTTTTCTTGCGGCTGTTGTTTTTTCAGTGAAGCCTGAACGTTCAGAGGAGGAGATAGCTTCGATATTGTTTCTGTTTTTGTTTTCAACATATTCAAAGTAATCTCTGTTATCCGAACTTATCTTTTTCTTTTTATGGTTGAGTTCAGCTTTTATCATAGATAACAGCTGGAATTTTACAGCCAGAATAATGGTCAGTATCAGAAAGACGATACCGGATATAAGCAGTATATGAGATATATCACGCCATGTATTAGAATCCATTTATCTCTCCCTATTCATCGGCATAAGCCATCTCAAGCTTTAGTCTTACAGCCTCTGTGTCGAAGCTCTCTGCAAGACTTCTTGCGTAATCGTTGTTATAGTTGATCTCGCCGTTGAGATAGACTTTTTTGTTTATATTATCGATTATTTTTTCCTGACTTCTGAAATCAACGCCGTTCTGGTGGAACTTTGATGAATACCTTGAAATAAGGCTCATAAGAGTCTGGCACACACGCACGCTGACCACTTCATTGGATTCATCAATATATTTTGACATCTCTTCGACATTGTTCCACATCTCGGTATAGAATTCAGAGCTGTCAGTGCCCTCTTTTTCCATGCGGTCTATATCTATGTAGAATTTGCCTATATTAAGGAATATCTGGGCACGTTTATAAGCGTCCGGCATAGATTCTTTGAGGTCGCTGCTGGAAACAGCTTTTTCAAACCATTCATAAGAGGCATTTATTCTTGCTTTTTCGAGTTCAAGCTCGGTATATTCCTTTGAACTGTCATCATATGGAAGATAGTAAAGCCAGTAGGCATTGGCTATCTCGTACATACATTTACCGTAATTGCTGTCGCCCGACTTTATAGAATCCGGACTTTTTATCTCATTGATTATGAAATTATCCTCATCGTGGTCGAGTTTACTGTCCTGAGTGAAGTCCTGAATAAGCTTTGAGTAAATATCGTCCCTGTTGGTATGATCGAGCTTTATGGCTTCGGCGTAGTTGCCTTTGTTGACGTTGGAGGCATATTTTTCCGCTATGTTCTGCCTGTCGAGCTTATTTGCCATATGCGATGATATTCCGGCAGCGACAAAACAGAGTATACAGAGCGATGCTGAAAGAGAGAGCCAGCGGATATTTGAGTGTCTTTCAACACGGCATAGGTCTCTGTATAAAGCATCGCACGAGCGGTAGCGTTTATTGGGGTCTTCGGCAACGCATTTGAGGATTATCCTCTTTATATCCGCACTCACATTCTTATCGAACTTGAATCTTTCCTGAGTTGTGAGCATACGGTTATCGCCGTGGACTTTAAGCGGCTTTCTTCCCTGTATCATGTGGAAGAAGGTCGCACCCATATTGAAAATATCGGTGCGTTCATCGAGCTCAGACTGGCGGTACTGCTCCGGAGCGGCATATTCCGGAGTATATCCTGTAACACCGGTAGCGTTACGGATAGCTGTACCGAAATCTATGAATTTCAGCTTGATCTTCGCATCGTTATCGAGCATGGCTTTTCCGGGTTTGAGCACCATGATATTTTCCGGTTTCATGTCACTGTGAACACGTCCGGTGCTGTGGAAGAACTTCATGAAGGAGCATATCTGTTTAGCCGCTTCTATGAACATTTTATACGGCATAGGACCTGCTTCGAGCATATATCCCATAGATTCGCCGTCAAGGAAGTCCTGAACGATATAGAAGTAGTGGTCTGTTTCAAATCGGTGGATTATGTTAGGGAAGAAAGCGTTGGACTGGTCAGCCTCGTAGAGTTCTTTTATGAGGGCTGATTCCTGTTTAGCCATATCGTATTCTTCGTATTTTGATTTGCTGATCTCTTTGATAGCTCTTACGGCTCTTTCAGCCTGAAGATCGTATGCTTTATAGACAACGGATGTACCGCCACGACCAGCAATTTTTTCTATTTCATAGCGATTTGCCAAAAGTCTGGCTTTTGTGCTCATCTTTTATCGATCTCCTTTAAGAATTACTGCAAGAGCGGTTATGTTATCGCTTTCTTTGCGGTCGATATTAAGGCTCAGGAGGTGATCCAGTGAAGAATGCAGAGCGTTCTGATCCGGATTTGCCGAAGGCATAAGAGCCTGATGCAGTTCCTCCGGTGATACCATTTTTCTGAATCCGTCAGAGCAGAGCATATAAACGCAGTTCTGCTCAGGGGACTGTATGGCAAAATCGTACATTCTGCCGGTTTCTCCTGCACCGATGCAGTTGGTTATCTGGTTCTGACGCTTATCGAATCTTGCAGATTCCGCTGAGATGATGCCTCTTCTTACTTCTTCTGCAACAATTGAATGGTCAGAGGTGATGATCTCAAGCTTCTTATCGTATATCCTGTACAGTCTTGTATCACCGACATGGGCGACAAGTACAGAATTGTGGATCATATCTATAAGGAGAGAAGTGAATGTAGTACCCATTTCCCGTCCTCTTGCACATTCATCGTTTATAGCGTCATTGATCTTATGAAGTCTTTCATCGAGGCTTGTTCTTATTTCGAGTATATCGCTGTCGTTTTTTATGAGCTCCGCACACTCTGTCTCGAACCAGTCAGACACAGCCTTTATCACGCAGGAGCTTGCATCCTCTCCGCCGGAAAGACCTCCGATACCGTCGCAGACAGCGGCGAACAGTATCTCTTTTCCGTGAAGGCGGGCTGTTTTTATCATAAGAGCATCCTGATTTACTTTCTTGACAATTCCCTCAGTAGTGACATAAGAATAAATAAACATACTGTTGGCTCCTGTATCAGTTTTCGATTATGAAAGTATACTTTACACAGTCTATGAATAATGTACAGCCTGAGAATATCTCGACTGTTGTTCCTTTTGCGACGAGAGCGTTTTCAAATACAAGTGTGCCGCAGGAGACATTTTCAAGGAATATAGCAGTACGGTTGTTAACGACCTCAGTAAAGAAGGTAACTCCGGGGAGCTCGTCATCCCTGAAAGGATACTCCATTATGCGTATGAAACGGTCATCATAGATGCGTTTTAGGTAAGCAAGAGCTTTCTGAGATGCCGGAGCTTCCTGAACGGCCGGAGCTTCATTAGTTTCCGGAGCAGACTGGACTGCCTGAGCTTCCGGAGCAGGCTGCTGCTGTTCAGGCTGCCGTCTTCTTGAAACCATTACAGTTCTTGAAGAATCGTCCTCTTCATTGCCGCTGTTTGCCTTTACGACTGTGAACAGGTAGCAGAAGCTGTCGAAGAAAAGTTTATCGCCGTTGTTTATCTCGCAGTAGGAAATTTTGTTGTTTTCGTCGTTGAGGTATGTACCGTTGGAAGAATGGTCGTTTATGAAATATCTGCCGTTTTCAGAGGTTATGGTTGCATGGTTTCCGGATACGGTATCCTGTGGGATGACCATGTCCTTATCACGGCTTCTTCCGATAGTGAACGGGAAGTTGCGGATTGTATATTTATTTCCGGACTGGTCTGTGAGGAAGACCTCATCTCTGCGTGACCTTACCACAGTCGCACTGGAAGTTCTCTCTATATCAGAGTCGATGCGTTCATGCTGACCGGACATCTGTGAGCGGATGTCGTTATTGAGCTCTCCGGACGGGATAACAGGTATTATCTGGCTGTTTATGGAGAAATCATTCTTTACCGGTTCCGGTTCGTAGTTTACAGGAGCGACAGGAGCATTATTATTTATTACGTCATTTTCGTTGAAGAAATGCAGGAGTGAATCGGGTGAAAAAGAGTTCGTGCCTTTTTTGTTTCCGGAATTAGCGAATCTTGCAAGATAGTTTTCGTATTTATTCATGTAGTTGCCGTCAGTGATTATAACGCTTTTGGCATTGTTGTGGAGCTTTTTAAGGCATTTGGGAATATTATCGCAGACGTAGTGCGGATTTTTTAGCGGTATATATATCATCAGTATCCTTTTAAGGGTGTTGTGATAGTACATATATTTAGGGTCGCATATCAGGTTATCGTAAGAAAGATAGGATTTCTGGCAGAAAGAGATTATCTTCTGGATGCCGGCTATCATTTCAAAATACTGTTCCTGTTTCATCTCAGTTTTAAGGTATTCTGAGAGTGAAGTAAGACCGCTTATATTGAAGCTTATTTTATTAGTGCTTGCAGTTTTAGTGCATTGAAAAGGCAGGAAATAGCTGCGGAAAGTATCACTTTCAAGCATTTGCACCTGTGAATAATTTATCTCTTCTTTTCTTCCGATAGAAAAAACGAGAAAGGTTTTGTTTTCGGAATAAACCGTTTTGAATGAAAACATTTTCTTTAGATTATTCATTCAGAAAAGACCTCCTGAATATATAAGACTTAAAGTATACAATTAATAAGTATATAAAATCAGTATAATTATAACACATAGCTTACAGATATGCAATAGAAAATGCAAAAAAATGGACAAAATGACAAAAAATGGTATGCGGTTTTTTGCAGGTTTTATGCTCTGATAAAACGTGAGAAATATAATGTGTACACTTCCCTATTGCCTTTTTTGTATACTTATGATAGAATATACAGGTGAAAAGGGGGACAGAAATATGAGTGTGAAAGAAGCTCTTTTAAAGACTCTCGCAGAAAATAAAGACAGTTACTCATCCGGTGCGGCACTTGCTGAAAAACTCGGAGTAAGCAGAAATGCAGTATGGAAAGCAGTAAAGTCGCTTGAAGCCGACGGATATTCGATAGAATCAGTGACCTCAAAGGGCTATCGCCTTTCGGCTGATAATAACCGTCTTTCGGAGAAGTTTATCTCCGCAAAACTTACTGCAAAGTCTCTCGGAAAAAGCATAAGGGTATATGACGAGATAGATTCTACAAACTCCGCCGCTAAGGAAATGGGAACAGCCGGAGCTGCTCACGGGACTGTTATAATTGCGGAAAAACAGACTATGGGCAGAGGCAGACTTGGCAGGACCTTCGTTTCGCCTTCCGGTACAGGACTTTATATGAGTGTAATAATACGTCCGGAAATAAATCTGGAGGACGCAGGATTTATCACCTCAACAGCCGCAGTAGCAGTTGCCGAAGCTGTTGAAAAGCTCATCGACAGAGAAGTGCAGATAAAGTGGGTGAACGACCTGTACATGAATGAACGCAAGATATGCGGTATTCTGACAGAAGCGTCGCTCGGACTTGAAATGAAGTCACTGGATATGGCTGTCATAGGTATCGGCATAAATGTCCGCAGTGTCAGAGATGTGATGCCGGAGGAGCTTTCATCTATAGCTTCTTCCATTGAGGACGAGACGGGTATCGCAGTCGACCGCAATGAGCTTTGTGCGGAAGTGCTCAACAGGCTTGAATACTGGCTGGACAGGATAGAAAGTCACGAATTCCTGTTTGAATACCGCCGCAGAGAGTACCTTACCGGCAAACTCATAACAGCTAATGTCGGCGGAGAAACTCTGGTCGGCAATGCTCTGGGGATAGATAATAATGCGAACCTTATGATAGAACTCCCCGACGGCGAGATAAGGCATCTCGGCTCCGGAGAGGCAAGTCTCTGCCGTGTGAAAAAATGATTTCTTCCGGCAGAAAAATGAATCCTTCAAGACTCTTGACAAAACCGATAGCTTTGGTATATAATATGTTATAGGTTATATTAAAGGCGTAGCAGTCAGAGTAGCTTATCTTCAGTCTTTCAGAGAGCATCGGGGCGGTGTGACGGTGCAGACGGGATATGTGAAGTGCGGCTGTCAGCTCCGGTGAGGAAACCGCTTTTCAGCGGCAAGTATTCTCCGGCGTATCCCTCGTTACGGGTCAATGAGTAATAAATCGGAGTGGGACCGTGCAAACTGCACCTCCGGAGCTTTTTTGGCTCCGGAGGTTTTTTATTGTTCCCCCACATGAAAGGAGATACCTATGCTTTTTAAACAGATCAGACGAGATATTAAGCTGATAAAAGAGCGTGACCCTGCTGCAAGAAATGCTCTGGAGATATTATTGACTTATCCGACTCTGAAAGCTATAAGAAGTTACCGTATAGCTCATTGGTTCTATAAAAATGAGATGTATACTATCGCAAGGATAATTTCTCAGAGAGCCAGAAAAAAGACCGGTATAGAGATACATCCCGGTGCCCACATCGGCAAGGGACTGTTCATCGACCACGGCATGGGTGTTGTAATAGGTGAAACAACTGTTATCGGCGATAACTGCCTTATATATCAGGGAGTAACTCTCGGCGGTACAGGTAAGGACAAGGGCAAGCGTCACCCTACACTCGGAAACAATGTTCTTGTAGGTGCAGGAGCAAAAGTGCTCGGACCGTTTAAAGTCGGCAATAATGTCAAGATAGCGGCAAATGCAGTAGTGCTCCACCCGGTGCCGGATAATTCGACCGCTGTGGGAGTTCCGGCAAGGGTCGTAAAGAAGACCGAAACAAGCAAGGCACCTGAACATATCGTTACTCAGGACATCGATCAGGTCAACATTCCCGACCCTGTTGATATTGAGTTCTGCCGTATGCAGCTTGAGATAGCTGAGCTCAAAAAAGAACTCGCAGACCTTACTCAGGGTGCAGGCATCTGACGGTCAGGGGGACATTATGGATATTATAAAATACCCTTCAGCAGATGCAATAAACGAGGCTGTAAGGACTGATGCTCCGCTTATAGCCGCTGTATCCTATGACGGCGGGACTGCTCTGGTCGCTCCGGCAGAAGAAGCCGGTGAGCACAGCATACTTCTGATGCTATGCGGTCAGCAGGATCTGAATGTGGAAAATTACTTCCGCATACACTTCAACAGCAATACTGCGGACTGGAATTTTTTCTGTCCGCCAAAGTATAAAAATATACCGGATGAAAAAATGCGGATGTCCGCATACTATAATGACGGTCTGAGAATGATACCGGAATTTCTTGTGATGTTCGGGTACTTCTCGAAGCTCAAAATAAAAAACGCTCCGCCCGATATTTGGGACTTCTGAGGCGTTTACAACATTTATAAGGAGAAATGACAATGCAGTTATATAACTCACTTTCACATAAAAAAGAGGACTTTGTCCCAAGAGAAGCAGGCAAGGTAAGTATGTACACCTGCGGACCTACAGTGTATCACTACGCTCACATCGGAAACCTCAGAAGCTATATAATGGAGGACATTCTTGAAAAATATCTCCGATTCACAGGTCTTGATGTTAAGCGTGTTATGAACATCACAGACGTTGGTCACCTTACAAGCGACGGCGATACAGGTGACGACAAGATGCTCAAGGGTGCCAAGCGTGAGCATAAGACAGTAATGGAGATAGCTAAGTTCTATACGGACGCTTTCTTCAATGACTGCAAAAAGCTCAATATAAAAACTCCTGATGTAGTAGTTCCTGCAACTACCTATATCGACGAATTTATCCGTGTTATATCCTCACTCATGGAAAAGGGCTACGCTTACGAAGCCGGCGGAAATATCTACTTTGACACCTCAAAGCTCGATAAGTACTACGTTTTCGGAGATTTCAACGAGGAAGACCTCGAAGTAGGCGTTCGTGAGGGTGTTGAAGCTGACGGAAACAAGCGTAATAAAGCTGACTTTGTACTCTGGTTCACAAAGTCGAAATTCGACGATCAGGAGCTTAAATGGGAAAGTCCGTGGGGAGTTGGTTACCCGGGCTGGCATATCGAGTGCTCATGCATCAGCATGAAGAACCTCGGCGAGTACCTCGACATCCACTGCGGCGGTATCGACAACGCATTCCCTCACCATACCAACGAGATAGCTCAGTCTGAAGCATATCTCGGTCACGAATGGTGCAATTACTGGTTCCATGTACACCACCTCAATACAAATTCCGGTAAAATGAGCAAGAGCAAGGGCGAGTTCCTTACAGTATCTCTCCTTGAAGAAAAAGGCTATGATCCGCTGGTATATCGTTTCTTCTGCCTCAACTCACACTACAGAAAGTCACTTGTATTCTCTTGGGAGAACCTCGATAACGCAGTTGTATCATTCAATAAGCTCATAGATAAGATAGCTCCGCTGACAAAGGAAGCTCCGGCAGAGATAGACACAGCTGAGTACGACAGACTTTATAAGTCATTTGACGAAGCTCTCGGCAACGACATAAATACTTCACTCGCTGTAACTGCTTTACACGATGTGCTCAAATCAAAGGCAAATGCCTCCACAAAGCTCAATCTCATCGCTGAATTCGACAAGGTGCTCGGACTTGACCTTATCAAGAAAGCTACAGAAAAGGCAAATGCCGCAAATGAAGCTTCATCCGAAATCCCTGCTGAGGTCATGGAGCTTGTTGAACAGCGTAAGGCTGCACGTAAGGACAAGAATTTCGCTCTTGCTGATGAACTCCGTGACAAGATAGCTGCCCTCGGATATGAGGTAAAGGAAACTCGTCAGGGTACTGAGATAAACAAGATCGGCTGATAGTTTCGGAAACGGAGAATCATAAATGGCAAGAATATACCCTCTTTTCAGCTCCAGCAAGGGCAATTCCACTTTCATCGGAACTGAAAAAGGCGGAATACTCATAGACTGCGGAGTGAGCTTCAAAAGGCTTTCCGCAGCACTTGACGTGAACAATATACCACTGTCGGCTGTTCAGGCTGTATTCATAACCCATGAGCACTCCGACCACATAGCCGGTCTCGCTATGCTGACAAAAAAGACAGGTCTGCCTGTATACGGACAAAAACGAACTCTCCAGCGGCTCAGTGATACCGGAAAGATAGCTCCCATATCGCCTGTGATAGATATGACAGGCAAGTCGATAGCTTGTGCGGACTGCGAGGTGAGCTGCTTCAATACACCTCATGACACCATACAGAGCTGCGGATACAGGATACATACTTCTGATGATAAGTACTGTGCCGTTTGCACTGACCTCGGACACGTTACTCCGGAAGTCGATATGGCTCTTACAGGCTGCCGGCTCGTGCTCATAGAAGCAAACTATGACGACAATATGCTCCGCACGGGACCTTATCCGCTGTACCTTAAAGAGAGGATACTGTCGCCTAACGGTCATCTCTCGAATGACGACTGTGCTGTGCAGGTCGGAAGACTTATTGAACGTGGAACTACTCATTTCATACTCGGACATCTCAGTCAGGACAACAACCGTCCGAATATCGCAGACAGTACTGTGCAGAACAGCCTTCCGCAGTACACTCGCTGCAAGGACTACCTGCTCGGAGTTGCTCCGGTGGAAACTCAGGGAGGAGCTGTTATTTTCTGATGAACATAAATCTTATAGTCATCGGCAAACTTAAAGAGGACTACCTCAGAAATGCCTGTGCAGAGTACATAAAGAGACTTTCAAGATTCTGTACATTTGAACTGCACGAGCTTGATGAGTGCCGTCTGAGCGATGCTCCGTCCGAAAAGGAGATAGCTTCTGCACTCAAAAAGGAAGCCGAGCAGATAAAACGCTTTGCAAAGGGCATGATAATACCAATGTGCATAGAGGGCAAACAGCTTACAAGTCCGGAATTATCCGAGAAAATAAGCTCCGCAGGAGTTGAGGGGACAAGTACGGTCACCTTTATAATAGGAAGCTCTTTCGGTCTTGATCCGGAGATAAAATCAATGGGAACTCTCAGGCTCTCGATGTCGAAAATGACATTTCCTCACCAGCTCGCAAGAGTTATGCTCCTTGAACAGATCTACCGCTCGTTCCAGATCTCAACAGGCGGAAAGTATCATAAATAATGAAGAGCCACAAAAAGTCTTACTGTATTCTATACAGCAAGGCTTTTTTCGTTATAGCCAAAGCACCAGTTTTTCGCCGGAATGTCGTGATTTTTCGGCATTATCACCCTTGACAGTGTATATTGCCTGTGATATAATTAAAAGATACAATGGAAAATTGTGCTTATTTTAAGGAGATATAAATGAACACCATAAAAGAATTGTATGCATACAGACAAATGATTGCCAGCCTCGTAAAAAAAGACCTCCGAGGCAGATACAAAGGCTCAGTCCTGGGATTCCTCTGGACTTTCATAAACCCGCTTTTACAGCTTGTGGTCTATACCGTAGTTTTCTCATACATCCTGAAAGCTAACATCGACCGCTATTACCTCTACCTTTTCGTAGCACTGATACCGTGGATATTCTTCTCATCGTCAATCACGGTGGGAGCTTCTTCTGTAGTCGCTCAGAAAGACCTTATAAAGAAGATATACTTCCCACGTATGGTCATACCAATATCATACGTGACCAGCTGCTTTGTGAATATGCTGCTGTGTTTCATAGTTATATTTGCGGTAATAATAGTCACGGGAGTCGGGATAAATTTCGCCGCCCTGCTGACCCTGCCTATAATCATGGGCGTTGAGTACGTAATGGCACTGGGTATGGCTCTGCTGACATCAGCCGTAACTGTTTATTTCAGAGACCTTGAACACATCCTCGGAATACTCTCGATGATGTGGATGTATATGACCCCTATTATGTACGATAAATCCATAGTTCCCGACAGGCTGATGCCTTTCTTCAACCTGAACCCTATGACCCATGTCATCGAGTGCTACAGAACTGTGCTCTATAACAAGGCGATGCCGGACCTGTCAACTTTGTTTTTTGCCTTAGGTCTGGGAGCAGCTTTTCTTATTATCGGCTGTCTGGTATTCAATAAGCTCCAGCGGCATTTTGCGGAGGAACTGTAATGGCTCAGAATGAAATCGCAATAGATGTAAATAATATAACCAAGAGCTTCAAGGTGTTCCTTGATAAAGGCTCTCAGCTTAAAGAAAGACTGCTGTTCCGCAAACGCAGCAGGTATGAAGAAAGAAAAGTGCTTCGTGGGATAAGCTTCAAAGTCAAAAAAGGCGAGGCTATCGGTCTTATCGGACACAACGGCTGCGGTAAGAGCACAACTCTGAAACTGCTGACCAAAATAATGTACCCCGATACCGGAAGCATCACCATGAACGGTCGGGTTTCAAGCCTTATCGAGCTTGGTGCAGGCTTTCATCCGGATATGAGCGGACGAGAAAATATCTACACTAACGCATCTATATTCGGCCTTACCAAAAAGGAGATAGACGCACGTCTGAAAGACATCGTCGACTTCTCTGAACTCGAAGAATTCATCGATAATCCGGTAAGAACTTATTCATCCGGTATGTATATGAGACTTGCTTTCTCAGTAGCGATCAATGTTGATGCGGATATACTCCTCATAGACGAGATACTTGCTGTCGGAGATGCGAACTTTCAGGCTAAGTGCTTCAATAAGCTCAAAGAAATAAAGTCCCACGGCACTACTATAGTTATCGTGTCACACTCTCTCGGACAGATAGAGCAGATATGTGACCGCTCTATATGGATACATGAGGGACTTATCCGTGCGGAAGGTCCGCCGAAAGAGATAGACCTCGAATATCTCGACTTTATGGGACAGAAATTACAGGAAAGCACCCGTAAGGAGCTTGAAGAGAAAAATCAGCAGGAAGAGGAAGAAAAGTCCGGAAGCGAGCAGGAGGCAGAGGAAAATACCGAAGCGGAAGAAACTCCCGAGGAGAAAAAACGCTGGGGAAGCGGTGCTGCCCGCATAAAGAGGATAAAAGCTTTCACTTCCGACGGTGCTGAACAGCGTATTTTCCGTACAGGTGAGGATATAAAATTCCGTCTTGACTATACGGTCAAAGAAAAAGTTACTGACGCTGTTTTCGGTATCGGCATTTTCAACCGTGACGGAGTTCAGTGCTACGGTACTAACACGAGAATAGACAAGCATCCGGAATTCAGTCTTGACAAAAACGGTACAGCTGAGATAACTCTCGAAAAAGTCGGACTGCTGCCCGGAGAATACCTCATAGATTTCGCTATAGAGACCGGTGATGGCATCCCTGTTGACTATTACCGTGAAGCATATACCATAGAAATGATCTCCGCAGCAGGTGATGTGGGGATCGCTCGTATCACTCATAACTGGAGCATTTAACGGAAGGAAATATCAATGAGCAATATCAGAAATTTTATAAATAATCTTAAAGAAGCCGGCGGATTCAAGGCAAAGCTTCGCAATCGTTTGTTCTCAGCTGTTATCGACGGTTTTGAAGCAGTTGACGCTGACCTCAACGAAAAGCAGGAACAGATAAACAATATCTGCAAAGACCTCTCTGCTATACAGGCATCGCTCGACCAGATGAACGCACTTTTCGCAACACACGGTGCAGTCATCGAGGATAACCGCAGGGGAGTTGCTTTCCTTAAAGATGAACTTGATAATATAAGTGTCAACCTCAGGAACAACAATGCGGCTCTGGAAAAGCTCTCGGCAGACGATGAATTCCTGAAACTGAAGCTTTCGGGCATTGAAAAGAAGCTGAAGAATGCTCCGGCGGCTGTGCAGACAGTTCAGCAGTCCGAGACAGCGGCAGCTCCCGTAACGGTGAAGGCTGAAAATAACGGCTCTGATTACGAAAGCATAGATTATTTCGATTTTGAAAATCACTTCCGTGGCTCTATAGACAGCATCAAAAAAGCTCAGGCTTTCTATTTAAAATACTTCAAAGACAAGAAAAATGTTATCGATATAGGCTGCGGCAGAGGAGAATTTCTCTCGCTCATGCAGGATAACGGCATAAATGCCTGCGGTGTGGACATCTATGAGCCTTATGCCGATTACTGCAATATGAAGGGACTTAAAGCAGTCTGCGGCGACGGTTCCGAATATCTCGCAAAGCAGGAAAATGTAGACGGAATTTTCGTCGGACAGGTCGTGGAGCACCTCCAGCCGCATGAGATAATACGTCTCTGCAATACCGCCTATGAGAAGCTCACAGACGGAGGCTGCATAATCTTGGAAACTCCGAACCCGACTTCACTTGCAATATATACCAACGCATTCTATATCGACCCTTCACATATAAAACCGGTACACCCTCTTACTATGAAATACTACCTCGAAAAAGCCGGTTTCCGCAGTATCGAGATAATCTACACCGATGCAAGCCGTCCGCCTTATGAGATACCTGAACTGAAAATCGCAGGCGGAGAGAATACGGAAGAATTCAATAAGGCTATGAAACAGGTCTCAGAGCTGCTCTACGGCAGTCAGGATTATGCTGTCGTTGCCGTAAAATAGTTTGAAAGGATAATAAAATGGAAAATATCAACATTGAAGAGATAATGGCACAGATAAAGCGTGACATAAGAGAAAAAGGACTTACTCCGGATATGCTCAGCTTCGAGGATGTTCCGTACAGCAAGCCTGTACAGGTCACCCGTGAGGGAAATGCTACACTTTCCGATGCGGACGAAGCTCTTGCTCATATGAACGCACATTACTATATCCAGCCTTACAAGCCTCTTGCCGGAAGCTCCATAAAGGTGTTCATCAAAAAGGTGCTCCGCAAGCTTATGAAGTTCTATGTAGAGCCTGTTGTGTTCGAGCAGAATGAGTTCAACGCAAATACAGTAAGCGTGCTGAATACCTTCCGTGGCTCTATCAGCTCACAGCCTCAGGCTCAGGATAACAGCGAGCTTGAAAACCGCATCGAGACTCTTGAACTCGCTCAGAAGGAGCTTCTGAACCGTCTTTCCGCCCTTGAACGTGAGAATACAGCTCTCCGTGAAGCACTCGGAAAGCAGGACGAAGCATGAGAGTAATACAGCTTCTGCCAACAATGTCTTTCGGCGATGCTATCGGAAATGACACTATCGCACTGAAAGGTGCTATCGCCGCAATGGGCTATGATACCGATATATATGCGGAAAATATCGACAAAAGACTGCCCGCAGATACTGCAAAAAACATAGATAAGCTAAAGGGTCTTAAACCGGACGATATACTTATTTACCATAAATCTACCGGCACTGAGCTTACTTTCAAGCTCGACCAGTATAAATGCCGGAAAATAATGGTCTACCATAACATAACCCCTCCGGAGTTCTTCCGCCCCTATAGTACTGCCGCTACATCACTTACCGAGTACGGCTATAAGGGGGTAAGCTACCTTAAAGACAAGGTCGAGTACTGTCTTGCGGACTCTGCCTATAACAAGGCTGAGCTTGTCCGCATGGGTTATGAATGTCCGATTGATGTCAGACCGATACTTATAAAGTTCGAGGACTATAAACAGGCTCCGGACAAGGCTTTGATGAAAAAGTACGATGACGGCAAAAAGAATCTTATTTTTGTCGGAAGAATAGCTCCTAACAAAAAGCAGGAGAACGTTATCAGAGCTTTTTATCAGTACAAGAGACTGGATCCGGATTCACGCCTTATACTCGTAGGCTCATACACAGGTATGGAAAACTACTATCAGAGACTTGTGAAATATACTGCCGCCCTCGGACTGAGCGACGATGTCATCTTTACAGGTCATATAAAGTTCAGCGAGATACTTGCATGGTACAGTCTTGCTGACGCTTTTGTCTGTATGAGCGAGCACGAGGGATTCTGCGTTCCTCTTGCTGAGGCGATGTTCTTCAATGTCCCGATAATAGCCTATGATACAAGTGCTATTTCCGATACTCTCGGCGGATGCGGAGTTCTCCTTGACGACAACGACCCGATATTCGTTTCAAGAGTTATCGACCGTGTGCTGAAAGACGAACAGCTCAGAGAGCAGATACTTGCCGGTCAGCGAAAAAGACTTGAAGACTTCTCATACGACCGCATAAGAGATATATTTGAGAAACAGCTTAAAGGGTTTATCGGAAGATAAACGGAAAAGAGTAGGATAAAATGAAGAAAATAGGATTTGTTATCCCGTGGTATGCCGACGGCATCCCCGGCGGTGCGGAAATGGAGCTTCGTGAGGTTACCGGTCATCTGCACAGTGCCGGAGTACCTCTTGAGATACTGACTACCTGCGTCAAGGAATTCGGTGCGGA
This sequence comes from Ruminococcus sp., assembly GCA_017441505.1. Lineage (GTDB taxonomy): Bacteria > Bacillota > Clostridia > Oscillospirales > Ruminococcaceae > Ruminococcus. Next base: position 18,848 of record JAFRXL010000022.1, on the reverse strand, counting down.
CTGGAGTCAGAATTACTATAAAGAGGGTCTCGACAAGACCGTTAACGGCATCACCATAAGGCGATTCAAAGTCAGAAAAAGAGATACCGCAGCATTCGATGCTGTAAATGCAAAGCTTATGAGCAAAGCTCCGGTAAGTCCGGAGGAAGAGGACGTTTTCCTCAGCGAAATGGTGAACAGTCCCGACCTCTATAACTATATGAGCGAACACTGCGAGGAATACTCCTTGTTCGTATTCATACCGTATATGTTCGGAACTACCTATAACGGAGCAAAGCTCCTTCCGCATAAATCAGTGCTCATCCCCTGCTTCCACGATGAGGCTTACGCTTATATGAGCAGGTTCAGGGAGCTTTTCCCAAAGACTGCCGGCATGGTGTTCAATGCACGTCCGGAAGCCGAGCTTGCGGAGCGTCTTTACGGATTCTCCGAAAGCGGCACAAAGACTATAGTAATGGGGATAGGTATGGACACCGATATTGTTCCCGACCCCACCGCTTTCCGTGAGAAATACGGCGTGAAAGAGCAGTTCATACTCTATGCCGGACGCAAGGACGAGGGCAAGAATGTCCACACTCTCGTTAAGTACTTCTCCGAGTATATAAAACGCCGTGATACCGACCTCAGACTTGTCCTTATCGGCGGCGGAGAGATAGAGCTTCCAAAGGAGCTTGTCGATAACGGACGCATCTTAGACCTCGGTTTCGTTGACCGTCAGGATAAGTATAACGCTCAGGGAGCGGCAGAGTTCCTCTGTCAGCCCTCTAAGAACGAGAGCTTCTCGCTGGTCATTATGGAGAGCTGGCTGTGCGGCAGACCTGTACTTGTTCACGAGGACTGTGCCGTAACACGCAACTTTGTATCAGAGTCCAACGGAGGTCTGTATTTCGGCAATTACTTCGAGTTCGAGGGCTGTACCGACTACATCACCGAACACAAGGACACCGCTTGGCTTATGGGAAGCAACGGTAAAAAGTACGTAAACGATAATTTCGACTGGGATATTATCGTCGATAAATATAAGAAATTTTTCCAAGATATTTCCGGAGAGATCGAATAATGAAAAGAATAGCATTGGTAAATCAGCGTTACGGTCTGGAAGTGAACGGCGGTTCGGAATATTATACAAGACTTATCGCTGAAAGGCTCACAGGCGAATTTCAGGTGGATGTCATCACCACAAAAGCCATAGATTATACAACATGGGAAAATCATTACAGGGCTAATGAGGAAGATATAAACGGAGTTCACGTAAGACGTTTTCCGGTAGTAACCTGCCGTGCGAAGGACTTCAATGAATATAACGGAGCTTACCTTGCAAAACTTTCCGCAGGTCAGGCTGACGAAGCTGATGAAAAGGTGTGGTTTGAAAAGCAGGGACCGAACTGCCCTGCCGCTATTGACTATATCCGCTCGCACAAGGACGATTACGATGCTTTCATCTTCGTGACATACCTCTACTACCTTACTGTAATGGGTATGCCGGAGGTCGCTGAAAAATCCATATTCATCTCGACTGCTCACGAAGAACCATTCATCCATTTCAAGAGCTTTGAGACTATTTTCCGCAAGCCAAAGGCTTACGTTTTCCTCACGGACGAGGAAAAAGCTCTCGTTCAGGGACTTTTCCACACAGAGAATATCCCGTGCAAGGTAATGGGAACAGGTGTGGACATTCCGTGTGAGCCGGATGAAAAGGCTTTCCGTGAGAAATTCGGCATAGAGGGCGATTACCTCATTTACGTCGGACGTATCGATGAGGGCAAGGACTGCCCTATGATGTTCAGATACTTTATGGAGTACAAGAAACGCCGTCCCGAAAGCAAGCTGAAATTAGTCCTCATGGGCAAGCCTGTATGCGAGATACCAAGACACGAGGACATTGTTATGCTGGGATTTGTCAGCGAAGAGGATAAGTTCAGCGGTATTTCCGGAGCAAAAGCACTTGTTCTCCCGTCAAAATTTGAAAGTCTGTCCATATCGGTACTTGAAGCAATGACACTTTCTGTACCGGTAATAGTAAACGGCATATGCGAAGTACTCAAAGGTCACTGTCTGAAAAGCAACGGCGGACTTTACTATATGAATTACTTTGAATTTGAAGGTATAGTCGATTATATCTTCTCCCACGAGAAGGAATACGGCATAATGCGTGAAAATGCCAAAGATTATATCGAAAAAAATTACCGCTGGGACGTTATAATAAAGAAATTCAGCGGACTTATCAATGGAATTTGTTAGGAGTGAGGTTATAAAATGTTATTCATATTCACCTGCCTCGGCGGAGTTCTTCTCTCCGTTCTCAGCACTGTGATCTGGTACAAAAATAAAAATATCATAGAAGAAATAGTCCTCGGAATATTGATGTGGCTGTTCTCTCACGTTTTTGTGAGCATGGGACTTTTCGTGCTCGATAAATATACAGTTTTCCGTACAGCCGCCGGTGCAGCCGCACTTGATCTGCTGATACTTGCGGCTGTGGTATTCCTGCGAAGACCTAAGCCTTTCAGGTTAAAAAAGCTGATAAGCTGTGATCTTTCGCTGAAACCTATGCTTATACCTATTATAGTATCACTTGTTGCTGTCCCTTTTGTATCACTGAAAAATGAATACTTTGGTATGGGACAGGACGAGGGCGTATATCAGACGCAGGCTATAATGTTCATAAACGGCAATACCAAAAAGGTCAAGGATTTCAACGAGTATTACGAACTTGATACCAACGATCAGAAAGGCGATTTTAAAGCTACAGTCTTTGAACATTTAAGAGGCTATGACATCCCAAGTGCTAATTTTCCGCTGAAAGTTGAGGGCACTAAGGGAAAGAGGACTGCCGGCCTTATGCACGGTATACCGACCTACTCGGCATTCCTCGCAACATGGGGCACTATATTCGGTATGGAGGATATGCAGGATATTGAGACTATCTTCTACATATGCCTTATCTTCCTTGTATATTTCGTATGTAAGAACCTGAAGCTAAAAAACTGGTCTTCATTCTGTGCCTGTGCAGCGGCAGCATTTGCTCCGGTAGTTATATGGGTAGCGAAGTCTGCACTTACAGAGATATTCCTCGCACTTCTGCCTCTGGCGTTCCTTTACTTTATGACAGACGACCAGAATCCAAAGCAGAAATGGTTCTCGATAATACCGATAGCGGTGTTCGGATGCTACCATGTATCCATATATACAGTACTGCCGCTGTTCGTCATGGTGTATGCCGGAATGTTCGTGTTCACCCGTGAAAAGCAGTATGCAATACTTATGCCGCTGACAACTGCCGGTTATCTTGCAAGCTTCTACATGATGCGTCATGTACAGCCTGTATATACCATAAATAACTACAGTCCGGTATTCAAGCATGGAATAAAGGATTCAAATATTTCCAAATATGTAACTGCTGCTGCGATCATAGCTACAGTTATACTTGCGATCTTTGCTGTTGTTCTGCTGCTGATGACTAAAAAAGGCTTTAACCCCAATAAGTTTATAAAAAAGGCAGCTGAAAACAAATGGTTCAACATACTTTTAAAGCTTATGATACTTATGCCGGTTCTGTATATTGCTTTGAAAGCATTCAGAAGATACAGCAACTGGGATCAGGCAAATAACCTTACGCTCGTCGGATTTGCCGGAAATGCAGGTATACTCCTCTTGCCGGCAGGCATTATCGCAGGCTTTATATTCACAAAAAGTCTCGCTGCCGACCACTCCCGACTTGTGCTGTTCCTGATGTTCTTCTACTGTATACTCGTCTACTCGACATTCCTCAGATACGAGATCCAGTACTATTACTATTACTCACGCTACCTCGCACCGTTCATCTCTGTCGCAGTTATATTCTCCGTTACTGTGCTTGACCGCTTCGGAGCTAAACTGCTGATCCCTCTGACTGCTGTTGGTCTGTGCTATGAAGCAAAGTACGACCACTATCTGCTCAACAATGTTGATGATACCCGTATGGAATGGAGCATAATAGATGATCTCTGCGACCATATCGCTCCTACAGACTGTGTTGTTATCTCGTCAGACTATGATTATCGTCTGTGGCTGCCGATAAAAAATATAACAGGAGCAAGAGTATTTCCTGAAATAAATGACGATGAAAACCAGTTCAAAGACCTTCTCGTCAAGTATTGCAGAGTGCTCTATATTGCTAAGGAAAATCCTGATGAGGATGCTTATGCTACGATATACTCCAACAAGCTCCACCACAGCGAGGATGATACACAAAGTACAGGAAAACTCGTTCCTATGTCCAATAAATTCTATTTAAACGATGAAACTATCGGGCTTTACTCCTACGGAAAATACAATCTGCTCTATACGGCATCGGAGAACTACTCTATGTTCAGCGGAGTTTCGGCTCTTGAAACATCTTTCTGCTGGACAAATTCCGAGAAAACTGAACTTGAATGTTCACTTTTCCCTGCGACCTATGACCTCAACATCAACCTTGCAAATATGCTTCCTCTTACCGAAATGGGCAAAGATGAAGTTGAGGTAACGGTCTTCCTCAATGGCGAAAAGGTCGGAACAGACAGTATAACCCGTGAAAATAACGGTCAGCCGCTTCACTATGAAGTACCCGAAGAATTGGTAAACGATTCTGAAAATATTCTTGAGATAACAGTTCCTCTATGGAATGCCTCTGTTATAAATCCAGATGACAGCAGAGATCTCGGAATACCGATAAATTCAGTACAGTTCGTACCGGTAAAATAGAAAGGAATAATGATATGAAACTTATAATCCAGATACCTTGTTACAACGAGGAAGAGACACTTGAGCTCGCATATAATGATCTTCCAAGGCATATCGACGGCATCGATACTATCGAATACCTCATAATCAATGACGGAAGCAAGGACAACACCGTAAAACGTGCAAAGGAGCTTGGCTTCCACCATATCGTATCTTTCAAGCAGAATAAGGGACTTGCTAAGGGCTTCATGGCTGGTATAGATGCCTGCCTCCACCTCGGAGCTGATATTATCGTAAACACTGATGCTGATAACCAGTACTGCGGTGCGGACATTGAAAAGATAGTACGTCCTATCATCGACAGCAAGGCTGATATAGTTATCGGTGAGCGTCCTATAGACAATACTGAGCACTTCTCATGGAAGAAGAAGAAGTTCCAGCACCTCGGAAGCTGGGTAGTAAGAGTTGCTTCCGGTACTGACATCCCTGACGCTCCGAGCGGTTTCAGAGCTTATTCAAGAGAAGCCGCACTCCGCCTTAATGTTGTAAATGAATATACATACACCCTTGAGACCATAATTCAGGCAGGCAATAATAAGACTGCCATGACTTCTGTTCCGATAAGAACAAACCCTGAGACACGTCCTTCAAGACTGTTTTCAAGTATGTGGAGATACATGAAGCGTTCATCCACAGTTATAACACGTTCCTTTGTAATGTATAAGCCTCTTAAATTCTTTATGACTATCGGACTTATACTCATGGGATTAGGCGGAATACTTGGTGTAAGATTCCTTATACTCCTCGGCATGGGCGAGGGTGACGGACACGTACAGTCACTTATCCTCACAGCTATACTCCTTATGATGGGCTTCCAGACAATCACTCTCGGACTTCTCGGCGATACTATCGCTTCAAACCGAAAGCTCCTTGAAGACGTACAGTACAGAGTGAGAAAAATGGAGTGCTCATCAGGCAAATTTGCTGACCTGATAACAGATGTACCGACAGAAAATAATGCTCAGGAGAAGAAAAATGAAAAAAATTAAGCTTCTTTATATAACCAGAAAATATCCGCCGGCTGTAGGCGGAATGGAGAATTTCAGCTATAATCTCTATAATAATTTTGACCCCGATGAGGTCTCTGCGGATATTATCTCTCTTGGAAAGTCGCAGAAACACCTTGTGTGGTTCCTGCCGTATGCCGGTATAAAGACTCTTATAAAGGCAAGAAAATATGACGTGATATTCGTCGGTGACGCTCTCATGAGCGGCATAGGATTCTTCACAAAGCTCCTTTACCCACGCAAAAAGGTAGTCGTAAACGTTTTCGGACTCGATATAACCTACAAGAATCCGCTTTATCAGTTCTATCTGAAGCTTTTCTATAATAAATTTGATAAGTATATCTCGATAAGCCGTGAGACCGACAATACTTTCCGTAAAAGAGGCGGCAAACGCTCCTGCGTTATAAACTGCGGAGTAGATACAGAGCAGTTCAGCGGAAAATGTGCGGACTACAGCGAGATTTGCAGAAAGAACAATATCTCTGATGACGATGTAGTGCTTGTAACAGTCGGCAGACTTGTCAAGAGAAAGGGCGTTGAGTGGTTTGTCCGCAACGTTATGCCTAAGCTGAAAGACCAGAAGGTAAAGTACCTCATAGTCGGCGGCGGTGAAGACCACGACAGAATTGCACAGTGTATAGAGGAAAAAGGTCTTGGCGATAAGGTGAAAATGCTCGGCAGAGTAGAGACTGAGGAGCTCAACTCTATTTACACTCACGCAGACGCTTTCATAATGCCTAATATCCACGTTGAGGGCGATATGGAGGGATTCGGACTTGTTGCTGTTGAGGCAAGTCTTGCAGGTCTTGCAGTATTTGCTTCCGGTATAGAGGGGATACGTGACGCTGTTATTGACCAGAAAAACGGCTGGGTCATGGAGAGCGGAAATTCTGACCAGTACGCTGACCGCATAAAAGACCTCTGTGCCAACCGTGAGGCTTACAAGAAAAAGGCTGAGGAATTCAGCAGATATACCCGTGAAAAGTACTCATGGAAAGCTATCTGCCGTCAGTATACAAAATTATTTGCAGAAATGCTTGGAAGAAAGTAAGTATGAATTTTAAGAAAATTATAAAGACAGCCGGCAATATCATAATGATAGCGGCTCTTGCGTTTGTGGTCAAGAAGCTGCTGGACATGGATATAAGTCCGTCACAGTTCAAGTCCGGACGTGTTATATCCTCATTTGTAATAGGGTGCATCGTACAGACTGTAATAATCATCTTCTCGTGCATCCCGTGGCTCGTATTCACACAGTCACTCTCCGGAAGAAAGATACCTTTCTCCGCAGCAATGCCTGTATATACGCAGTCGAATATATACAAGTATCTTCCGGGAAATGTGTTCCAGTATGTCGGACGCAACAAGCTTGCGGCTGATATGAACATAAGTCACGTTGACGTTGCCTGTGCGACAGTCCTTGATATACTATTCTGCGTATTCTGGACCGGAATTATTTCTGTGATCCTTCTCGGAAGCAAGATAGCGGAGCTTATGGGAAAATACGGCAGAAATCTGCTGATAGTCGGTGCTGTAGGGATAGTGCTGATGATAGTAATGATATTTCTCATCCGCTTTAAATTCCGTGAAAAGCTCGCATCCTATATTTCAAGGTATTCAAAGGCTTTTGAAAAGGAAAATCGTCCGACGCTGATGAAAGGCATATTCTACTATCTGCTCCAGAATTCTGTGTCTGCGGTAATGTACTTTATCTGCCTTATGCTTATTGTCGGCAGCGATGCTTCCACAAAGGAGTTTGTAACTCTTACCGGAGCTTTTATGTTCGCATGGATAATCGGTTTCGTTACCCCGGGAGCTCCCGGAGGTATCGGCATCCGTGAGGGGGTTATGCTCTTTGTATGCGGAAACAGCTTCTCGGACAAGATAGTGCTCTATGTGCTTGTGATGAGGCTGTCGTCCGTATTTGCAGATGTAGCGGCATTTGCAATAGGTAAGATATATGCCGGAAAAAAAGTTGATGATAATTGAGATATGCTCCTGTAGCTTCTGCTGCAGGAGTTTTTTGTTTGCAAAAAAATAGGGAACTCTTTTTAAAAGAATTCCCTAAATAATAAATATAAACTTTATGAGCAGGCACAATTTCAAGCCTGTCACCTATTAAAAATAAGGAGGAGGTAGGGACAAGAAGTCCCCTCTATAATAAACATTCGTAACAACTCCTCAAAAGCGGACACATTTTCAGAAAATTTTTTTAAAAGTTGGTACCGGAAGTCCATTTTTGCCGTAAAGAGCCACTTCTGCATAGTTAGTCCACATAAATCTTACTCCGGTCAGCGGAGCTTTATAGTCACATTTCAGCACTATGGTATTTCCGTCTGTGGAGGCTTCTGCCGGACTAAACTCGCCGTCAGCTCCGGCAATTTCAAAGCCGTTAAGCTCCCCACGAACTTCAAATCCGCAGCAATTATCAAAATACAGTCTTATGCGGTCATTTTCGGCAACGGCATAACTGAACAAAGGCGGCAGAGTTTCGGTCTGCTTTGCAAGTCCGTAGACCTCGGAAAGAGCTTGCAGGTAAAGTCTGTGAGCGACAGTTGCTTTTTCCTTAGGATGTATCTCGTTGAATTCTCCGCAGTCGAGAGCAACAGCGATACCGGTATTTTTTACAGTGCGGAAAACGTTCATTTGTGCCTGACGTATCATCGCCCAGTTTTTGAAGTCCGGATCGTCTTTATAGCGATGCATAGGCAGCTGCACCATTAACAGCGGCAGCTCGTTATCTTTCCAGACGCTTCGCCACTGTTCTATCAGAGCTTTCATGAGCACTTCATAACATTCGGGTCTGTGGTCATCGGATTCGCCCTGATAGTAGATAACACCTCTCAGCGTATATGGAGCTGCTCGTGTTATCATAGTCTCGTAAAGACCGCACGGCCGCATGGGATTCTTGATACCTGCCGGACCCGGATAAAGATTCTCGCCGCACTTTTTGATAAGGTCGCTCCAAGAAATATCAGGGTCTTCGGTCAGACATTTCTCCTTACGCTGCTCCCATTCCCACTGACGCTTGCTGTAATCATCGTATTCAGCGATCATCTGTTCATCGGACTTTCCCTTTACAGCCTCGTCGTATTCATCGATATAGGAGCGGATACGGGAGTCCTGTCCGAGATATTCACGGCTCATCCACGCAGAAGCAGAAGTTCCGCCCCAGTTGCAGCCGATGATACCAACGGTAACTCCAAGCTTTCGGCTGAGCTCTTTTGCAAAGTAGTATCCAACTGCCGACCATGCCTTAGAATTCTGCTCTGACGGCATACTCCAGCAGCTCTCAGCTTCCGAGCGGAGTAAGTTTTCGTCATTCATCGGACACTTCGGCGTGTAGTAGAATCTTACGTTCTCTTTGGAACATTCCGCAAGAGCTTCATTTCCGTGAAGCTCATTGTGCAGCTCGAACTCCATGTTTGACTGTCCGCCGGCAAGCCATACCTCGCCGATTGCGACATTTCTGAAAACTATCTTTACAGCTCCGGAGGCTATCTCAACGGTGCAATCCTCACAGGCATCGACAGGCGGCAGCAGAGCTTCCCATTTGCTGCCTTTTACAAGAGCTTTAGCCGAGACTGAAAGCTCAGGTATACTTACTGTGATATTCTCCTGACCTTCCTTGCAGTTACCGAATATCCTCACCGGTCTGTTTCTCTGAAGGACCATATTATCGCTGAAAACAGCAGCAGCTTTCATGACATTCAACTCCGTTCGTTAGAATCGTGCCTGTATAACGTTTTCATTTTTTAGATGTGTAAGGAACAAAAGACGTGCTTCGTCACGGCATTCCGGCTTTATCATGTAGTACATATAGTGCTCAACAAGGTTGAAGAGCTCGATAGTACGACCCTCTATCTTGAACTGCTCGAAGCCCATAGGGATGTACTTATCCCATATCGCATCCGGACTTATATGAGTTCTCAGATTTTTTATCTGGAATACAGACCTGTCCATACACTTGCATTCGATGATCTCGTCTTTGATGTACTCTGCATATTTTGAGGACAATTTGAAATCAAAGGTCGGAGCGTTTGTTTTTTTCATATGCTCTGCATACGCAAGAGTTTCTGCACCTATCATTTTGTAGTGGTCGGAACGCAGTTTGCATCCGGGGTTACAGCAGGCATTTACAAGGAGCTCGCACTTCTGCTTGTCCGGAATTTTTTCGAGAATATCGAAATGATTATTGAGGTCATAGTCAATAACGACGATATGATAGTCCTTACCGACCTCTTCATAGAGCTTTTCCGGCTCTGTGATACGCTTGCAGGTAGAGCTTGTTATCTTGTAATTGGGGTAGGTCTTGCGGATATATTCTTCGAGTATCGGAGAAGCCACAATGACCTCGTTCATACCGTTGTCTGCAAGGTGCATTATCATATTGCAGTATTCATCGTGAACGTGTTTCTTTTCAAGAACCGGATTTGTGAAAGTAAATCTCAGAGGTATGCCAATATCGTTGAAAGACTTTATGACCTGCTTTATGAAGCCTTTATCGCATTTGCCGCTTGCAAAGCGTCCGCCGTTCCATATCGCAGGCGGAAAAGTTCCGTATACAGAGGCTATTTCAACGCCCTCACGAAAGAGCTCCGGACGGTGTTTGAGCATATCGGCAAAAATGAGATTGAACATAAAGTGCTGGGCGAAATCAGGAAGATGAAAACGTGCTCTCATAGTGCTTATGTCCTCCTTTAATTGAATATCAGTGCCTTTGAATTTTCGAGCATTTTGAGCAGAGTGAAGCGAGCCTCGTCACGGCACTCCGGCTTAGCCATATAGTACATATAAGTTTCAAGGATATTGAGCGGACTTGCAGTACGTCCCTCTATCTTGAACTGCTCGAATCCCATAGGAACGTATTTTTCCCATATATCGTCTGGTTTGATATGAGTGCGGAGGTCACGAATCTCGAAGATGCCACGCTTTGAGTAAGGGCAGTCTCTGAAATTATGCGGATCGTTCTTTACTACATCAAAAGGCAGGTTAGGGTACTTTTTGATATGCTCGCAATAGGCTATCTGCTGCTGACCTATTGACTTATAGTGTTCAAGTCTTCTCGGACATTCAGGCTCACAGCAGGCATTGATAAGGAACTCTATATCCTTTTTTCTCGGAAGTCTTTCGAGAATGTCGAATTTGTTATTGAGGTCATAATCAATAACGACTATGTGATAATCCTTTTCAAGCTCAGCTAAAAGAGCTTCTTCCGTATTAAGGCGTTTGCAGGTGGAGCTTGTCAGCTTGAACTTTGGATAATTTCTTCTGAGATAGTCTTCAAGTATCGGAGAAGCTACGATAGCTTCATTGAGTCCGTTATTGGAAAGATTGAGGATCATATTGCAGCGGTCGTCGCTGAGATGCTTTTTCTCCAGCATCATATTGGTGAAAGTATATCTAAGAGGTATTCCACGTTCATTGAAAGCCTTGATAACGTTCTTGATATAATTTTTGTCAGTCATGCCGCCCTGAGTTCTGCCGCCGTTCCAGAGACATGGCGGAAAAACTCCGTAGAAAGAAGCTATCTCAACGCCCTCACGGAAAAACTCCGGACGGTGTCTGAGCATCTCGGCAAACATGAAATTAAGCTTGAAATTTCCCGAAAAATCCGGGAGATGAAATCTAACTCGCATTATGTCACTCTCCTGTATAATAATGTGGGTATTGTTAATCGGCAATAATATATTGGTAAAATTTATGTCGGTCAAGCCGAGGGGAGTGATGCGGAACGTCCGTAAAACTTCGCTTCGCTGGTTTTACTGCTTTTTAGGGAAGGCTCTGCCTTCCCTCGCACACCCATCCGCCAAAGGGTCGGGGACCCTTTGGAATCCCTTAATGCCGACTTCGTCGTTATTTTATTTTGAAATCTATCTGGTCGCCACGCTCATTTGCGACGGTATATCCTGCGGATTCGATGCGTCTTTGCAGGCATCCACGGCACTCAGCGGCTTCCTCGCCGGTGCAGATCTTATTATCATAAAGGTCGTATTTTTTTCTCACCTTGACCGGAGAAAGGTTCGGCATTACTACGTTGCAGCCGGTTTTCAGTCCAAGCTCTCTGCCGATAGGCGATATAGTTCCGAGAGCTGTAGTAGCCGGAAGAAGAACCTTAGGGAACAGAAGTCTTAGTATTCCCAGCAGTCTGAGCGTGAGTTCAAGAGTACCGCCTTTTTCGTCAGCAAAAGGAGTATTATGATGCGGCACAAATGGACCAATTCCTATCATTTGCGGACGAAGCTCCTGTAGGAAGCGGAGGTCACAGATGAGGTCTTTTACGGTCTGAAAGGGAGCTCCGACCATGAATCCTGCCCCGACCTGATAGCCGAGTTCACGCAGTGTAAAAAGGCACTCTTTGCGGTTTTGCAGGCTCATTTCCTTTGGGTGGAGCTTTGAATAAAGTTCCTCAGAGGCAGCCTCGTGTCTGAGCAGATAGCGGTCAGCACCGGCATCTTTCATTTTTTTATAGCTCTCACGGGAACGCTCGCCGAGAGACAGAGTTATCGCACAATCCGGGTATTTCCCACGCATCTCTGATATTATGGAGACCATTACATCGTCCGTGAAGTAAGAGTCCTCACCGCCCTGCATCACGAAAGTCCTGAAACCAAGCTCGTAGCCGTTTTCACAGCAGGCGAATATCTCCTCACGGCTCAGACGGTATCGGTCAGCGTCCTTGTTGCTTCTGCGGATACCGCAGTAAGTGCAGTCATTTTTGCAGTAGGAGGATATTTCGATAAGTCCACGCAGAAAGACTTTATCACCGTAGTACCTGCGGCGTGTTTCGTCCGCATATTTTTTCAGAAGTTCGGCAGCTTCCTCGTCGTCAGTGAGTATGAGCTGTTCAAGCTCGCTGTCGGAGAGGTCGCCGGTACTGTAGAGTTTTTCAACGATCTCAGTCATATCAGCCGCCCAGTCTTATCATTTCATCGATGCATTTTCTTGCCTTTACGATAAGTTCATCATCCATGAGTATCTCGAAGGCATCTCCGCCCTTGCCGGCGATACCGAGGAGAGATGCATAAACGTCCGGAAGAGTTGTTATCTTCATATTGTGGCACATAATGTCCTTAGTTACCGGATAGAACTTCTTATCAGGACATTCATACTGCAAATGCTCTGAAATGGAAGTTTCAGTGCCGATTATGAACTCACTTGCATCTGATCTTCTTGCATAGTCCATAATGCCGGATGTAGAGCCGACATAGTCAGCAAGAGCAACTACCTTTGGCTGACATTCAGGGTGAACAAGGAAAAGAGCGTCCGGATGTTCAGCCTTTATCTTTTCAACTTCAGCAACAGTCACCTTTGCGTGAGTAGGACATCCGCCCTGAAGTAGCTTTATGTCCTTATCAGGACAGTTTCTCTTAACAAAGTCGCCGAGGTTGCAGTCCGGGATAAAGAGTATCTTTTCAGCGTCAAGAGCCTTTACTATCTTCAATGCACTTGAAGAAGTAACACAGACATCGCAGACTGTCTTCAATGAAGCAGTAGTATTTATGTAAGCGACTACAGTTCTGTCCGGTTCAGCTTCACGGAGAGCAGAGATCATTTCAGCGTCCATTTGCTCAGCCATAGGACATCCTGCGTTCTTGTTTGCAAGGTAAACTCTTTTCTGAGGGGAGAGCATCTTAGCTGTTTCTGCCATGAAGTGAACTCCGCAGAAAAGGATATTGTCAGCATCAGTCTTTGTAGCATCAACGCTGAGTTTATAGCTGTCGCCGGTAAAATCAGCGATCTCGACTATCTCTCTTGCCTGATAGCTGTGAGCGAGAATGGCAGTATTTGTTTCTTTTTTCAGTTTCAGGACAGCGTCCTGCAATTCACGTACATTCATAAATTTGCTCCTTTATATGGAATATGCAGGGGAGGAAGCTCCGCCCCTGCAAGGTTTCATTTTATATGCTCAGATAGAGCTTTCTGCAATAACTTCGACTTCTACGAGTGCATTTTTCGGAAGTGTCTTTACTGCTACGCAGCTTCTTGCCGGAAGTGATGTGAAGTACTTGCCATATACCTCATTGAATGCTGCGAAGTCGTTCATATCTGCGAGGAAGCAGGTAGTTTTTACAGCTTTTTCAAATGAAGAACCGGCAGTCATGAGCACATGACCGAGATTTTTCATTACCTGTTCAGTCTGTTCCTCTATTGTCTTAGCCTCAATGGTGTTAGTAGCAGGGTCGATAGCTATCTGTCCGCTTGTATAGACCATGCCGTTTGAAACTATAGCCTGTGAATACGGTCCGACAGCTGCCGGAGCTTTTTCTGTTTGTATCTTTATCATAAAGGATACCTCCTTTTTATTTTTGTTCGCCGCTGAAATTAAATGATACGCAGGCTGAATCTGATTCACCGTTTGTCAGATACACAGTTATGTCCGGAACTACAGTTTTCTGGTCATTAAATGTAAATGACGATTCACTGTAAGTTACAAGAGCAGCTCCGGAATAGCCCTTTTCAGCAACATCCAGACCGATGCCTTTCTTGTATTCCTTTAAAGAGAATCCGCTGCCCTCAACGCTTAAAAATCCCTCACCCTCTTCAGGATCGAATTCCTGAGGTTCGAGCTGATAGTCCTTGCCGTCAAAGTGGAGAACACCGTCTTCGGAGATAGTCACCGGATCGTCCTCGAATATCTTCTTTACTTCATCGCTTGAAGGGTCGGCATATCTTTCGATAGTATGGTTTGAGCTGTTCTGCATTCCGTAATTTAAAGTATAGCTTCCGGCGATCCTTTTAATGAATTCCTCTTTGCTCTCATCAGTAAGAGGGTCTTTATAGTTCTTCTCAGGCTGATCGCTGTCAAGACTTATTGAGATCGGTGCAGATGTTTTGCCCTTGGGACTATAATGTAATGACAATGAGTTATATCCTATGACATTTACACCTTCATCGTCAACATAGGAAGGACGTTCGGTGTATTCCAATACAGCGTAGCCGTCGTAGTCTTTTGCAGCGGCAGTTTTTTTCTTTTCATAGTTTTCAATCGAGAAACCGCAGCCTTTAACGCTGAATATCAGTTTATCGCCTTTAGTTTCATCGTCTGGATTTTCTTCTATTTTCTGAGCTAAAAGCTGGTACTCTTCGCCCTCGATGCGGAGAATGCCGTCCTCGGATATAGTTATGCCCTCTTCGTTGACCTTATCCTCGTATTCTTTCATATCCTCGAATTTCTCGGGCTTTTTGCCTTCTGTAGCATAGCCGTTTACATAGTATGTTCCTGCTATCTTCCCGAAAGCCTTTGCTGATTCTTCCGCACCAAGAGAAGTTTCTTCTGTTTCTTCTCCGCTGTCATCGCCGTTATCGGAAGATGCTGATGAAGATGTGCTTGACTTCTCAGAGCTGCTGTCGTTAGTTGAGCCGCATGAAGCAAGCGAAGCTACGAGTGTCATTGCGAGTAAAGTTGATAAAAGTTTTTTCATTTTTATTCCTCCGTATATCATGTATAGGAGTGCATCATATTTACACTCCAACAATAATTATATCATTTATTAGATGAACAGTCAATATTTTTTATTCTATAACTTGCATAAAAATGAGTTCCGGCAGTTTTTTGCGTGTATAACACCTTGACAAATGTGATAGTTTGGTAAAACTTTGCGTATATGGTCGTTATGGGACTTTACATTTGTAAGTGTACTGTGGTATAATAATAGTTACGTAAAAAATCACATCATTAAGAAAGAAGTGTTATATATGACTAAGATAACTATTTTTTCCGGATTTCTTGGTGCCGGAAAGACTACACTTATCAAAAAACTCATAGCTGAAGGATATAAGGGCGAAAAGCTTGTCCTTATCGAGAATGAATTCGGCGATATTGGAATAGACGGCGGATTCCTTCAGGATGCAGGAGTTGAAATAACAGAAATGAACTCCGGATGCATATGCTGTTCACTGGTCGGAGACTTCGGAAAAGCTCTTGAAAAGGTGCTTGCTGACTACGCTCCGGACCGTATCCTTATCGAGCCATCCGGCGTAGGTAAGCTCAGCGACGTTATCCGTGCAGTACAGAATATAAATGCACACGATGTTGAGCTTGACGGCTTCACAACTATTGTTGACGCTAAGAAGTGCAAGATGTACCAGAAGAATTTCGGTGAATTCTTCAATAACCAGATAACTTACGCAAGCTGCATCATACTCAGTCATACAACAGGTCTTTCTGCTGAGAAGATAGATGATGTTATAGCACGTCTTAAAGAGCTCAATCCGGCAGCTCCTATCGTTACAACGGAGTGGGATCAGCTCACAGGCAAGCAGATAGTTGACGCTATGACCCAGAAGAATACTCTTGATGACGAGCTGAAGTCACTTCTTGAAGAAGCTGAGCACGAGCATCATCATCACCACGACCATGACCACGACGAGCACGAGCATCATCACTGTGACCATGACCACGATGAACACGAGCATCATCACTGCGACCATGACCACGATGAGCACGAGCATCATCACTGCGATCATGACCATGACGAGCACGAGCATCATCACTGCGATCATGACCATGATGAACATGAGCATCATCATCACGACCACGGTCCGGACTGTACCTGCGGCTGTCACGATCACGATCATCACCACCACGCTGATGAAGTATTCACCAGCTGGGGAGTTGAAACTCCGGAAGCATATACTGCTGAGGAGATCAAAAATGCACTTGAAGCACTCGGAAATGAAGAGAAATACGGCATGATACTCAGAGCTAAGGGTATAGTTGCAGGCAAGGACGGTCAGTGGATACACTTTGACTATGTTCCGGGAGTACCTGATGTGCGTACAGGCAGTGCCGGCACTATAGGTCGTCTCTGCGTTATCGGCTCCAAGATAAAAGAGGACGCTATTGCCGAGTTATTCCACGCTTCTAAGTGATCCGGAGGGAGAGTTGTAAATGCCTGAAATGCAGAATGAAGTTCCGGTATATCTGTTCCTTGGATTCCTCGAAGCCGGAAAAACAAAGTTCATACAGGAAACTATGGAGGATAAACGCTTCAATAACGGCGAGCGTACACTTCTTCTCACCTGCGAGGAAGGTGTAGAGGAGTACGATGTTTCAAAATATCCTTCCAAAAATGTTGAAATAAGAGTTATCGAGGATAAGGAAGAACTCAATGAAGCTAATCTCGCAAGACTTGTTAGCGAGACTAAAGCTGAAAGAGTTGTTCTTGAATATAACGGTATGTGGCTGCTCAACGACCTATTCGACGCTATGCCGGAGGGCTGGGCTATATATCAGGTGATGTTCTTTGCTGACGCTTCCACATTCCTCAATTACAACGCAAATATGAGAAGTCTTGTGGTCGACAAGCTGAATATGTGCGAGCTTGTGGTCTTCAACCGCATGGAGCGTACTTTCGACCCTCAGGAATTCCACAAGATAGTACGTGGGGTGAGCCGCCGCACTGAGATAGCTTACGAGTATACTGACGGTGCTGTTGCTTATGACGACATTGAAGACCCGCTCCCGTTTGACGTTGAAGCAGATGAGATAGTCATAGAGGATGCGGACTATGCTCTGTTCTACCGTGATATTATGGAAGAACCTGCTAAATACGACGGCAAGACCATTACTTTTAAAGGTATGGCAGCTCATAATGCCAAGTTCCCGAAAAATACCTTTGCTATGGGAAGAAACGTAATGACCTGCTGCGTTGAGGACATCCAGTACTGCTGGTTTGTGGTAGAATCGGAAAAAGCTGCCGAAATACAGCAGCGTGGCTGGTTTATCATGAAGGCAAAAATAAAAGTACAGAAGCACAAATTCTATAAGGGAAAAGGCCCTGTACTCAGCGTTATCGATATTACTCCGTCAGCTCCGCCTGAAAAAGAGGTGGCTACATTTTATTAAAAAGCACATCCCGAAACGTGAAATACTCGTTTCGGGATGTTTTTTAGCGTGATATTTATATTGAATTAGTCATGGAGTGAAGTCAGGCAGAGATTTTCGGGATCGAGTGTACCTGTTTTATCCATTTTAGCCCCTGTATTCTTATCTTCAAGTACAAAATGGAACTGATAACCGCCCTCATAGACTGCTGAGAAATCATAGCTGCCGTTCGGGTCAAGAGCTGAGCCGTCATCTAAAGTCACGTCATTGAAAACGTCATTCTGTTCTGTGCGGATGAGCTTATCTCCGGAAAGTCTGTAGGAGTACGCTACTGGGTAAGCTTCGCAGTTTGGAGTCTGATATGTGAAAGTGACAAGTGATCCGTCCTCTATTGCAAAGCTGAGGGCGATGCCGTTTCTTTCCTGATAAACGTCCTTTTCCTCCCATGTGTTGCCGCCGTCGTTGCTTATGAAGAGCTGAGAATACCTTGAACCGGCAGCTGCTCCCTGAGGCACTAAGCAGAATGGAGTGCCTTCTGCGGAAACGTTAGCTAAGCCGCTTTCATAAAGGTCAGCATAGGTAACAGTGTCACCGGAGCCGTCAGAGAGAACGAATTTATGCTCGTTGACAACGTCATCGGGTGAGATAATGTCAGCTGCTGCAACAGGTTCTGTGACGACCTGAGTTGTTTCAACGGGTGTTTCAGCAGTTGTTGTAACGGCTGTGTGCTCAAGAGCTGTTGCAGCCGATTTGCTTGGTAATGTATTGTCTGAGCTGCTTACAATGCTTCCGCAGCCTGTAAGTAAAAGTGATGCACAGGCGATGATAGAAATAGTAATTGTTTTTTTCATAATATACCTCTCCGTTTCTGCCGTTTGACGGCTATGTTGATTTAAAAATTGTTTTATGGATGCCGCTGCTGTGGCTTTCATAATAAACATTCGTATCAGTTTTCAAAAAGCGAACACGATTTTTAAAAAATTTTTGGAAAAATATTCAGGCAGCTAAATAATATTATTATAATAATTTAAAAAATCCTTGACAAACCAACCACTATATGTTATAATGTTAAAAGAGCAAGACTGCTCGAACCGGACAGACCAAATGGAAATTCCGAAATATAGATGTGTGGGCCCTGTGCAACAAGACCCCGTGAACCATGTCAGGCGGGAGACCGAGCAGCATTAAGCGGTGCGTGTTGTGTGCCGCAGCAAGCCTGCACATCTATGTTCCGGAATTTTTTATTT
>JAFRXL010000021.1 GCA_017441505.1 Ruminococcus sp. | reverse complement strand
TTTGCACGTTCCATAAATTCTTCAATTAGGTCATCTGAGCAGACAACATCTATCTGGTAGCTGCCGTTAGGAGTGTCAACAAAATAGCTGCGGTGTTCAAGTGACATATCAATTGCGGTAAAGTCACGTTTGAGATATTTTGCGTTATAATTTCCAATAGCAGCCTCACCGGATTCAATATGTTCGGACTTGCCCTTTTCTTCCCAAGACTTTTGGAGTTCTTCAATTGTTTTTTCAGCCGGTTTTACAGTGATACGGCTCATATATTCCTTCATGCTGTTGGTAATATTGAGCTGAACTGCTACTCCGTTATTTTTTTCAACGGAATAGAAATCCTTGCCTACGGTCATCGAGCATATATCGGAGCTGTACTGTTCGTCCTCGGTTTTTAAAGGCTCACCGAGGTATTTTACGGAGCTTATTATCTGTTCGCAAATAGGTTCGTACTTATCTTTTTCTGCGGAAGGATAAATAGACAGCATAGTAAAAATATCGCCGTTGCCGTATTGCAGGAATACGCCGCTATAGTCACAATCGACGTTATTATCATTGCATTTGGCAGTGAATTTGAATGCAGGAACTCCGTTTAATTCGAGGTCACTGCCGGCAACGTCCTTATACTGTTTTTCTTCATCGGCTATGTGGTCTTCCATTATAGAATTTCCTGCATAGTGAGCAGACTGGTGATAATCGATCATAGGGCAAAATGTTATAAATGCATTTTCTCCTATTTCGTAAGCTTTATAATTCCTGTCGGAGTCAGCAAACTCAGTTTTTTCCACAGCATTTTCCGGAAGGTCGTAGGAAAAAAGGTCCGGTATCGGTGTTGGCTGAGGTATATCAGTGAGATCGGCAGCTTTCGTATTTTCTGCCGTGACTTCCTCGGAGTCAGGCTCGCCGGAATTCTCGTCCGGTGCAGTCTCTTCTGCTGCGGAAACAGATGAGCTGCCGGTATTTTTGCTTTCAGATGAGCTGTCCTTGCTGCCGCAGCTTACTGCTGAAAGTGAGAGAGAAGCGATAAGTGAAATTAGTAAAATTTTGTTTTTCATGGTTTTCTCCTATATCATAAATTAAATTTCAGATTTGATCTTGTCTTTTTCGGATGAAATGTACTCGTCCTTTTCAAATCCATTGTACTTTATGTCTTTTAGTATTTCGTTAATTGCTGTATCCACAATATCCTTGCTTACAAGGTGAGTTGTCTCGATGATAAGGCATGAGGACCCGCCGTAAAGCAGGATGATGTCTTTGTACTTATTGGTGATATTTGCCGGCATATCGAGGAAGCACATGGTAGGTATGTCGTTTATTTCGCCGTACTTAGTTTCAACATCGTCACCTATTGAATAAGTGCTGCGGAGCTCCTTTTCCATTTTGTCGGCATCAAGATTGCTCCACTTCACAGACCTCATTACAATTGCCTGCTTGCCATTCGGAGAATCTAAACTCAGAGTGATATAGTCATCATAGCGTGTCTCGAAGAGATGATTGTGAGAATACAGCAGGTATGTGAACATATCGTCTGCCGACCGCATAGTTTTGTAGTCGCCTTTGGGGTCAACGTACTCGACAGTGCCGAGGAATTCCGCAAGGTCACTTTCAAAGCTGGACATATCAGCGTTTTCTTCCGGATATATCATAAATACTATGAAACAGCCCTCGCTGCCTTCAAGTATGAAGAAGCTTTTGAAATTAGCCTTGCTGTCGCCTTTAATTGATTTAGCTTTGTGACCGTTAAATTCAAGATCGTCTATCACGAGCTTATCGGCGGCATCTTTTTCATAGAATATGGCAAGCATAGTATCCGAAAATTCGTCAATATCCATATCCGTGTCGGTATAGTCCATAGCGATTATCTCAGCATCCTGTTTTTCTTCTGTGCGTGAGTATCTCAGCACAAAGCTGACTTTGTCATAGC
Source organism: Ruminococcus sp. (assembly GCA_017441505.1). Taxonomy (GTDB): domain Bacteria; phylum Bacillota; class Clostridia; order Oscillospirales; family Ruminococcaceae; genus Ruminococcus. The sequence goes on along the minus strand of JAFRXL010000021.1, from coordinate 30,213 downwards.
CGATATAGTCTCTGTCCTGAACAAATGGACTTCCCTCTTGAGGGTGAAATATGAATGCACTGTCATTGGAAATGCAGACAGGGAGTTCCGGTTCTGTGACCGCTTCGGTTGTAACTTCCTCAGCTGTTGTGACCTCGGTGACGACCTTTTCAGTGGTCGGCTCGCTGACGGGTTCTGATGTTGAGGAGCTTTCTTTGTCACCACAGCTCCAGAGCGACATTGATAATCCAAGTATCATGGCGAAAAGTCTTAGTTTTTTCATGGCGTTCTCCTATATCATTTATTTATAAATAAATACGACGAAGTCGGCAAAGAAGGGATTCCAAAGGGTTTATTAACCCTTTGGCAAAGGGGTGTACGAGGGGGAACAGCGTTCCCCCTGAGAAGCAGTACAGCGAGCAACGCAATGCTGTACGAACCGTCCGAATTTCTTCCCTCGGCTTGACCGACGAAATTCTATCAGTACAGTATTGCCGTATTATCAGGCTCTTAAAAAGCTCAAAGAAAACTTTGCACATACCGATGCTATCAGCACTATTTTTACTGAATACTTGTTTCGCTTTTTCAGCATTATCATCCCCGCAATGAATATTGCCAGAAATACTGCCGATTCCAGAAGCTGTACCGGAAAAACGCAGATATTCCCGTTTTTTTCTCCGGAGTATTCAATGTGGAATATGCCGTCATATTCTACCCCATGACAGCACCCTGCAAATAAACAGCCAAGCTTAGCGATGCTGTACATCAGCGGCATGGCAAAGGTACAGTTTTGCAGGAGCACATTGCGGTCTCCGATACGTGGAAGGAGCAGTGATACAGCTATTGCAGCAAGGTAAACTCCGATAGCCGCTCCCACTGAGGAAAGTCCGAGATTTTTTCCTCCCGACCGAATAAAGGTGTAGAGAAAAGCACAGGACCAGCTCGATGTGGGTATCAGTGCAAGCAGGAGCAAGTTCTTTTTAGTCGGTATACCACGCTTTCTGCACAGCCGGAATATAACTCCCATACCGGCAAGAATGGCTGAAAGTATGAATATCCGGTAAAACGGCAGTATAAGGTGGTCGGTATCTATGTGTATGGTCATATTTTATAAAGAGTCGCAGGCAGTCTCTATAGCGTGCATAACCAAGAAAAATGCCATCATAAGCATGATAATGTATAGTATAGCTAACGCAGCGTAGATCCATGCGATAACCTTTGAAGGTTTATGGTAAGGATAGAGTATGCGTGTGATTATTATCAGCACAACTCCGACCGGTACCAAAATGAATCCGAAAGATTCTTTGTCGATGAAGCGGAAGGTAAGTCCGGCAGCAGCTGATATTACGGAAATTATAGTCAGAATATCGGCTTTTTTCTGGTCTTGCGGTTCGGGTTCCGGGGACTGATATTCCGACGGAGTAGGAGGAAATTCCAATGTGTCCGCCTGACCGGATTCATTAAAGTATTTTATCTCGTAGTCAGCCATAAAATGACACCACCGACCGTCCACAAGCTGTATGAATCCGTTTGACTTCAGTAATACCTCACTTACTCTTGCCGGAGCGATTATTGCAGGTCTGTTATCTATCTGCTCGTATTCGCAGTTTTTTATTCCAAAGTATGTTATTTTCATGTTTTTTTACTCCCAATAGTAGATGTGTTGAGCTCCCATTTCACCTATATCCTCAGCAGTATCGCAGGCTTCATCGCCTGCTTTTGAGGTGCTATCACAGGTATCAAATGTAAGCTCTTTGTTGACACGGTACATTACATAGATTATAAAAGCAAGGTATAATATAGGTACAATAACAACAATTGCTATAAGAGCTTTTTCTGCTGATTTGTTATGAAGAAGAGTGCTTATAAATATCCCCCAAAAACCTACAATTATTACAATTGAGCCGATTTTAAAGTCTATAAATAAGAAGATTATTCCTATTAACAATAATAATACTAAAGTAAATGTAATATAAAAATCTATTTTTCTTTTGCGGTCGTATTTTTGCTGATATGGCAGCATATTCTGCTGAGAAAATGTCAATGCTCTGGTATCGTTTTGAGCTTTATAGTACGCTTTTTCAGCATCGTCCATATAGTGACACCAACGTCCGTCAACAAGCTGTATAAAGCTGTATTTTTTGAGCTTTTCCTCGTCAATTCCTTCGGGAGCGATTATTGCTGGTTTTCCGTCTATTAATTCGTATTCGCAGTTTTCAATAGTAAAATAGGTTATTTTCATGATCGTTACTCCTGCAAAAATAAAAATTTAATGCTGATCTGTGACTTATAAAACCATAATTAAAAAAAGAATAAATATTATTTCATCTTCGTATTTCTTAAAAAGTAGCAGCAGATAAAAGAATAACAGTAAAATTGATACACATACTATTATCGCTTTAGTGAGCGTAGATGTTTTTTTGACGTTGCACGGGTATAGATTAATACCATCAAAATGATGTCTGCCTGAAATATAAGCATTATACTCATATTTATCCATGAAGTGACACCACCGACCGTCCGCAAGCTGTATGAAGCTGCATTCTTTGAGCTTTTCCTCGTCGATCCCATTCGGAGCGACGATAGCTGTTCTACCGGCTATAATTTCATATTCGCAGTATTCTATGCCATAATAGTTGAGGTAATTTTTAGGTTCGTCAGTTATCCCTGAAATTTTATAATTATCCATAACCAAGGGATCGGTATTGCTGTTTTTTATGTAGTATTCGTTTTCGGTTTTAGTCATGAAATGACACCACCGACCGTCTATAAGCTGAACAAAGTCCAGACTTTTCAGATATTCTTCTGGAACCAGTATAGGAGCGATGATAGCTGGTCTTCCGGTTATCATTGCATATTCGCAGTCATCTATTCCGTAGAAAATTATTTTCATATTGTTTCCCCATTTATCCATAGTTTGAATTAGTTCGATATTGTTGCATTTATGAAGTGAATTCGCCGGGCAAGCCGGCAGCGTGACGCTGCACCCAGTTCACGCTTTCACTCGCTTTGCTCGTTGCTCTGTCCGAGTAGAGAAGTTTGCTTTCGCATACGCAGATAAGTCTGTATCTGGTAATTACCTTTACGCATTTCTTCTGTATGCGAAAGCAGATTAAAAGTCTCGCAGAGAGTAAGCGAGTTTACGAGCGAAGCGTGAAACGGGTGCAGGGACTTCGTCCCTGCTTAGTGGTGGAAAAGACGAATTCCGGTAAATGCCATAGCGATATTGTACTTGTTGCAAGTCTCGATAACGTTATCATCACGGATAGAACCGCCGGGCTCAGCGATGTACTCAACGCCGGACTTCTTAGCTCTCTCGATATTATCACCGAATGGGAAGAAAGCGTCAGAACCGAGACAAACTCCTGTATTCTTAGCGAGCCAAGCTTTCTTTTCTTCAACAGTGAATACCTCAGGCTTTACCTTGAAGATTCTCTGCCACTCGCCCTCACGGAGAACGTCCTCGTACTCGTCACCGATATAAACATCGATAGCGTTATCACGGTCAGCTCTGCGTATGTCGTCAACGAACTGAAGTCCCATGACCTTTGGAGACTGTCTGAGCCACCAGTTGTCAGCCTTCTGACCTGCAAGACGAGTGCAGTGGATACGGGACTGCTGTCCTGCACCTATACCGATAGCCTGACCGTCCTTAACGTAGCAAACAGAGTTTGACTGTGTATATTTAAGAGTGATAAGTGAAATGAGGAGGTCGTCCTTCTTATCGTCCGGAATGTCCTTGTTGTCAGTAACGACATTAGCGAGGAGCTCACGGTTGATGTCGAGCTCATTGCGTCCCTGCTCGATGGAAACGCCGTATACCTGCTTTGTCTCGATGGGAGCAGGCTTGTAGTTTTCATCTATTTTGAGTATGCAGTAAGTACCATTTCTCTTTGATTTGAGTATCTCAAGAGCCTCAGGGTCATAGTCAGGAGCGATAACGCCGTCGCTTACCTCACGCTGTATCATTTTAGCGGTGCAAACGTCTACCTTATCAGAGAGAGCGATGAAGTCGCCGTAAGAGGACATTCTGTCAGCACCTCTTGCTCTTGCGTAAGCACTTGCGAGTGGGGAGAGTTCACCGAGGTCATCTACCCAGTATATCTTTTTGAGGTCATCGGAAAGAGGTCTTCCGATAGCAGCACCGGCAGGTGAAACGTGCTTGAAGGAAGTAGCTGCACACACACCTGTAGCAGCTTTGAGCTCCTTAACGAGCTGCCAGCCGTTGAGAGCGTCAAGGAGATTTATATATCCCGGACGGCCGCAGAGTACCTCGATAGGGAGCTCGCTTCCGTCAGCCATATAAACTCTTGAAGGCTTCTGATTAGGGTTGCATCCGTATTTTAACTGCATTTCATTTGACATAGTAATGTCCTCCTTTTTGACTATATGGAAAACCTGAATTTCAGGCTTGTCCGTACTTTTCAATGAGCTTTGTGATCCTTACATTTTCAAGCTCAGATCTTATTATGTCTGTCCAGCTTTTTTCGCTGCCATTGATGTCATAGACGAAAGAATCGCCGTTGTGGTATACCGTCATTTTGTCGTCGACGTGTATATCTGTCGTAGTGTTTGCGGGAGACAGTTCCGGTTCTTTTCTGGGAAATACCAGTCTGTCTATCTTCACATCGTAGTGATTGAAATAGGAGCGGATATAGCGTTCACTCCGGTCAGAAACGGTATATAACCAGAGCTCAACGGTAGAATTGCTCAATTCTTTGAGAAAAGAAGCTGCTCCAAGTCTTAGTCTGTCTTTGTAGATCTTATTAAATGGGAATTGCAGTTCCGGTTCAACAGGGATGCTCTCGGGATCAACAAAGAGCGTTTTGTCGAGATCGAATGAAATACGCATTTTCATATCCTCCGGTACATTGTAATGGGACGTTTGCTTTGGATCTTGCTGATGTGCAGCCGTAAAAGCATACACATTAATATTTTACCATGATACAGGGGGAATGTCAATATTGATATGCTGAAATGTGACTATATAAAGATAAGCAGTGAAGAGCGGCAGACTCCTCACTGCTTATTGTCATTATTTTATTATTTCACTGCAATTCAGCTGATGTACTGTTTATGACTTTCCAGCCCTCGCCTTCAAGCATGACAACGCAGAAGACCTTGTCCTCGTCATATTTTTTAGAGCCTTTTTCTGAGTAGTCTATATCAGCTGTGAATTCATATCCCTCTGTAACTTTTGCGGATTCAAGGTCATAAAAATCGCAGAAGTTCTTTTCAGCACCTTTCAGCTGAGCTTCGTTGAGTACGGCAGTTTGCGATAGGGTATAGTCAGCCTCGTCCCAGAATCTTTCTTTCTGATTGAAAGCAATGACTGACTTTTCCCATGAGCCGTTGTCTTTCATTTGCTGGATGTAGCTTTCGGGCTGTAAATAGCTGTAGAACACAGAGCCGTCGGACTTGTATGTATAGCTGTCTGTCCATTCATAGGCAACTTTCTCCTGCGGAGTTGACGGTTCAGGTCTTGAAGTTTCGGAGCTGCTTTTGCTGTTTCCGCAGCCGTAAGCTCCCATAAAAATGGCAGCGGAAAGAATAGCGGTCAATATTTTTTTCATAGTTTTTACCTCGTTTATAAGTTCTTTTGCCGGTCGATCCGGCGGTGTGACGATAATCAATTACTCCGGAAATTAAATATATTTAAAACGCCGAAGGCGACATTAAGGGATTCCAAAGGGTTATTCAACCCTTTGGCGGGAAGGTGTACGAGGAAGGGCAGAGCCCTTCCTAAAGAGCAGTCCAGCAAGCAAAGCAACGCTGGACGGACCGTTCGCATCACTTTCCTCGGCTTGACCGACCTATATTTTATCTATTGCCGTATTAATAAATATTGAAATTACCTGATAAAGATGTCATCCCTGCTGGTAGTCGTAAAGCTCATATACGCTTACTATACCGTTTATTTTTTTCTCACGCTTTATAAGTCTTCCCGTGCTGTCATAGGTATTCACAGTAGCATAGGTCTCCTTGACCGTGTTTTCGTCAGTCATATCAGTCTGTTCCGTGAGCAGCTCTCTGCCTTCGGGGTCATACTCATAGTGGAATTTAGAGCAGTAAAGCTCATTGCTCCCGTAGATGTACTTAACGGTATCGGAAATAAGGCCGCCGTTGTAAGTGAATTCCTCTTTGGACTTTTCAGTGTCGTCGCTCCAGAGCTCATAACGTACTGTCATAGTGCCATTGTCATCGTATTCGTACTTATAGGCACTTATGAAAGTCTCTTTACTGCCTGTGATACGGGTCTGTTTTGTAAGGTCGCCGTGTTCGTTGTAGGTGCAGGAGTCGGTGCTTTTAAGGACTCCGGAATCGACATCGAAAATTTCTATAGTCAGCGGTTTACCGTCCTCGTTATAGGTGTAGACAGTTCTTGTGGACACATAGCCGTAGTCGCAGACCTCAGCAACAGTGCCGTCCTCATTGTATGTGTATGCGTACTGCCTTGTCGGAGTTTCAGAGTTGGTAGTAACATTTACATCAGCGGTGCGGATGATATTATCGTGGTCGTCAAAGGTCTCGGCAGTTTTGGACTCGAACTGATTGTTCTTGAATCTGCGGACATAGCGTGTATAAGAAGCGGTTTCCGGAAGCGGCTGACTGAACTCCTGACGTTCCGGCGGTGCAAGTGGGGGGAGTTCCGAAGAACCTGATCTTTTCGCAGTATTACTTCCGCATCCTGTGAGCAGAAGTCCGCATAAAAGGGAAATTGATAGCAATTTTTTCATTTAATGACTTCCTATCATTTATAGTAGTGATATTCGATAACGCTCTTGTTTTCTTCTTCGAGCAAAGTCGACGTTGTTTCCTCTTTGAGCTTACGTCCCTGCTGGTCATAGGAGTATACAGTAGAGGAAAAAATATTTTCGCTGCCGTCGTCCTTAACGTATTTTTCTTCTGATTTAAGGCATTTTCCGTCGGCATCGTAGGTGAATTCGGTCACCGTGCCAATGTCGGCAGTTTTAGTGATAGGGTCGCCTTTATCGTTGAGAGTGTACTCATAAACCATGGTTGGTTTGGAGCCGTCTTTGGAGGAGTAGTATTTTTCCTTATAGGACTTTCCGTCCTCAGCGTATTCATACTCCATTCTGGTGCTGATACCGAGCGTATCTTCGTCGTTATACAGCCAGTTTTCGTGCTCGTCATAGTAACCTGTGTTGGTTACCTCGCCGTCTTTGGTGACTACGATTGATTCGAGAGTACCGTCACTGCGGTAATTGTGAGTTTCCTCGCCCTCAAATGAGTACTCTCCGTCGTCATACTCAAAGCGGAGCGTAGAGAGTATCTTTCCGTTTTCGTCACACTTATATACGATGCTTTCAGAGCTTGAACCGAGCAGATTGTTCTTTATGGGATTGTCGTTGGCATCGAAGTAGGTAACGAACTTCTTTTTCAGAGCGTCCGAGGATGATACCATATAGTATGCCGGAGTTTCGGGAACTATAGTGACAGTCTCGCCGTTCATTTCTACTTCAAAGGGTTCTCTGTCCGGCTGTAGGATGTCCTCAGGTATGTCCCAGTCGGCAGGGACTATCTCTGCCGGAGCAGTCTCAGTCGCAGTTTCACCGGAAGTGACTTTTTCTGCCGGAGCACTGCTTGTCCCAAAGCTGCTGTCGTCAGTTTTTCCGCATCCTGCAAGCAGAAGTCCGCATAACAGAGCGATAGGTATTATTCTTTTCATTTTCTCTCTCCATTATCATAGTAATAGTAATCAACGGCAGATGTTTTTTCTTCATCATCCGAGTATTCGGTTATTTCCTCTCTGAGTTTGCGACCTTGCCTGTCGTAGGTATAAACGGACACGTAATCAATACTTTCAGAGCCTTCGTTTATAGTCTTTCCAACTTCTTTCAGGCATTTTCCGTCATCATCATAGGTGTATTCAGTGACGGTTTTGTAAGAGTCAGATATAACGTGGGTTTCTGTGAGCGGATCGCCGTTGTCATTGAGTGTATATTCATTTAAAAAGATAGGTGTGTCTCCGCCTTTTTTATAGTGGTATTTCTTATATGACCTGCCGTCCGGAGCATATTCGTACTCATTTATATAATTGGGTCTGTTGGTTTCGTAAAGAAAGTTTTCATGCTCGTCAAAGTAGGATATGCTGGATGTTCCGTCAGCTTTTTTTAGTTCCGAGCTTTCAAGAGTGCCGTCCGGACGATAGCTGATGCTGTATTCTTCTTTGAAATTGTACTTGCCGTCGTCAAACTTGAATACAAGTGAAGATACAGGCTTGCCGTTCTCATTGTACTTGTGTACAGTAGTTTCGGGACCGCCCGTGTATATATTGGTTTTAATGGAACTGCCGTTTTCGTCGAAATAGCCTACATACACCATTTTCAGACTGTCGGAAGAAGTGACCATGTAATATGCCGGAGTTTCGGGGATTATAGTGACAGTCTCGCCGCTCATTTCAGCTTCAAAAGGTTCTCTGTCCGGCTGTAGGATGTCGTCGGGAATGTCCCAGTCGGCGGGGACTATCTCTGACTGTGTCTCAACAGTTACGGTTTCAGCGGAGGTCACTTCTGTTTCCTCAGCGGTAACAGTTTCACTCTCGCCGGACGTTCCTTCATCTGTATCTGTATGAGCCTCAGTCTCGGAAGCGACCGTTTCATCTGCCGGAGATGCAGCTGTATCCGAGCTTTCGTTTATCATGCCGCATCCTGTCAGCGTAAGTCCGCATAGCAGGGGAATGAGCAGATATTTTTTCATATTCCACCTCATGATAATATATAAATAATTGTTGCAGCAGTCACCAGCAGGGAGTAGCCGAGAGTAAAAGCGTGGAGCTTGAATTTATTTTTCTTTTCGTCATTTTCGTCACGATATGGGAATATCCTTAGCATTCCAATAGAAGTAATGCTCATTAAAGTGCCGTAAATAATGGCATAGAATATAGTGCTGCTGTCCTTTTGCAGTTTAAGTATAAACAGCAGTCCAAGAGTAAGGATGAGCAGTGCCGAACCGAGTATTACCCAGAATATAATGCGGTAATTCCTGTTAGCTTTGTCCTTTGGGACTTTAAGGACTTTTGGGTCATAATTCCAGTTTTGTTTTTTTCTTTTCATATTTATATCACCATTATCATTCAAGCCCGATAAAGAGTGAGGTGAACACAGCAATACTTCCGACAGCAAGAAGCGTCAGTGCGGTAACAACCTGATTTACTTTGGATAATCCCTCTGCACCTTTCGGCGGCAGCGGACGTTTGGGAGTAAATATACATGGATAAATAAAAAATGCTGCATCGGCAAGCAAAGCAAGTATCATCGGAATAACTTCCTTGTCGGTATAAGCGGATTCGCAGGTGATAAAAAGTATAGCAGCGGTGAGCAAATAGGTCAGTATAACCTTAAAAAACCATATCGGAGTCTTTCTTTTATACTCTGCCTTGGCACGTTTTATATCCTCGATATTTCGGAGCTGCTCCTCAACATGGTTCAGTTTCGACTCGTTTTCAATATGGATATAGTTATTTATCTCCACCTTTGAACCGCAGTTTGTGCAGAATTTGACTTTTGAAAGGTCAGTAATGCCTTCAATATTCTGTCCGCAGTTCGGGTATTTAAGAACGATTATCTTCATAATTTATCATCCCTCAACAATAGCTACCGGCAGAAATACGGCAAACCAGAAAGTTACAAAGCTGATAAAATAAAGCAGAGCGATCACAGCTCCACGTTTCGGAGCTTTTAATTCATCAAAATCTTTTGGCGGTATAGGGTGCTTGAATGCGAGTACAGGGGGCAGTATCAGCAGCATGATCGCAGGAAATAAAAAGAATACGATCCCGATCATCTCGTCATTGACATCTACATCGTAAAAGCCGTATGCAATAAGCGAAAAGCATATGATGTATATAAGAGTAGTTATAATATTCCAGCTTCTTCTGTTCCGGATATATTCATGTTTAGCGGCTTGTTTTTCATCCATAAGTTTGTTCTGAAGCTGTATTTCAGCGAGTTTTGCTTCATCAACGATATGAACTTCCTGAGCACCGTAATCAAGGCTTAGTTTCGTTCCGCAGAAAAGGCAGAAACGTATACCGTCCATGCCGTCAACGTTAGGTATATCTGCACCGCAGCAGGGGCATTTTAATTCTGTGATCTCCATGGTATCTCCTTGTAAAGTTGTCTTTATTATGCAGGGCAGGCGTTTCCGTTGACCGCAATAAGTGCGTACAGGTCTCCGAAAACGCCGTCCATAAAATATTACTTATTTTTGTTGATTATACGAGTTTCAACAGCACCTGTCTCCAGGTCCACATAGCGAACGAAGAGAGAGACCTTGTTATCCTCGTTGAGGTTAGTCCAGAGCATATCTGTGAAGTCGTCGATATTGCCGCTGATGCCAACGAGCTTAGGCTCGCCCTCGAAGCTTGGGAGCGGATTTCCGTCGCCCATATATGTGTGGATGAATCTTCCTTCGCCGGCGATAGGATTTGTGAAAGAGAAAGTGTATCTCTGGCAGGAATCAGGGTTGCCGTTAGCACTTTTGAGAATGGACATTGCATAGTTGAAGCCGCCGTCCTCGAAGTGGAGGATACCGGAGATACGAGGAGTATAGTTCGGAGCATCGTCCTCGAATTCACGGGTGCGGAGAGACTGTTCAAAAGTCTGCTGTCTGTCCATAAGCTCGTAGATAGTGTCAGTCTGGTCGCCGTTTGTAACGATGAGCTTATTGCCGAGCACTCTTACCGGAGCGTAGATGATGAGATGTGGATCTTCAAGCTTTGAAGGGTCAAAAGCCTGAGTGCGGATACCGTCGCCGTCCTCAACGAAAACACGGTTGCGGCTGTTGACGCTTCTTCCCATAATGAAGTAAGCGGTCACAGCGTATTTTCCGCAGTCTGATTTACCGATAACGATACCTCTTCCCGGGTATGCGTTTGAGCTGAGTTCCTGAGCAATATCAAGCTTTTTCATTGTGATTTCTCCTTTTGGATTATTTGATAAAGAATGTATATATCACATCTGCTGTCACGGTCACAAGGACTGCGGCGGCGATGTAATTCAGCACTTTTCTTGAAGGCTTAGCGAGTATCATGTTGAACAGCGGCTGTATAATGTACATAAAGACTGCACCGCCCAGACCGAATCTTATAGATGTGGAAAGGGCTATTCTCGCCTGAAAATTGTATTTGTAGTCTGCATAGGTCTGCCACGGCCATTTTCCTGTCGTGGCTTCAAGGATGTAGCTTGCGACCAGCTCTATCAGTGTAGCAGCAGTCATACATCCGAGGAAAATGATAAACGGTTTAGCTATATTCAGCCATTTCACGTCTTTTTTCTTCATTATTCTGCCAAAGCAGAACAGGAAGCAGAGTGCTCCCACACCGTAGACCGGACAGTAGGGTCCGAATAGGACACCACGGTTTGAGAATCCCCAACGGTATACCACTACTTCAAGGAATACCTCATAGCACCAGCCCACTACGGCATACATCCAGAAGCAGAGAAAGAGCTTCTGAACAGTCTGATTTTCTTTTATCCCTTTTATATTCATAGCTTTAATTATTTACAGATACGGTTTACGTAATTTGACATATCGTCAGCCGGAAACTCATCCCACGGGGAATTGTCGCAGAAGCTGCCCAGATACAGCAGTTCACCGCCGAGCACGACTATCTCGATACCCTTTTCCGGCTCCCAGAGGCAGTCGAACTCTGCCTGCCAGCCGATCTCGCCGTCCGGAGACTCCCTTACAGAGAGATTCGCCGGAGTAAGGCATTTTACGAGCTTTGAAGCGTCCATAAACGGACTTATCTCCATATTGAGCTTGGCTTCTATCTCGTCACGCTTATCTATCTCAGCCCACTTATTGAGCGAGTCGATACAGTGTAGGAGGAGTCCGGAGTATATCTTATCCAGCAGTTCATCGGAGGGGGAATTAAAGTCCCTGACGCACTTTTCCGCATAGTCCACATCCGCACCGTTATAGATGAGTATCTGCATAGCTTTGCGGAAGAAGGTGTTCATAAATTTGCCCTCACGCCAGAACCTGCTGTCCTGTAATCCTATTATCATGGTAATGTACCTCGTTTCCGGTCACTTTACGTAAGCCTTGCCGTCCACGATGTCTATTCTGTCCTGACAGAACAGCGATACAGCCTTAGGGAGCAGTTTCCACTCGACGTTCTCCATGATTCGCTTCTGGAGCACTTCCGGAGTGTCGTCACGCTGAACATCTACAGTTCCCTGCAATATTATCGCACCGGCATCGGCTTTTTCGTTGACAAAGTGTATAGTAGCACCGCTGACCTTTACTCCGTAAGCAAGAGCCGCTTCGTGAACTTTAAGTCCATAGAAGCCTTCTCCGCAGAAAGACGGGATAAGAGCAGGGTGAACGTTTATTATTTTGTAAGCGTAAGCGGAAGTCACGCATTCATCGAGGATAGTCATGAAGCCTGCGAGCACAACGAGGTCAGCTTTTTCCTCGTTGAGAGCTTCAAGAACAGCCTTGCTGTAGCTGAGACTGTCGCTGTATTCTTTGCGTGGGATAACTCTTGTAGGAATATCGGCTTTAGCAGCTCTTTCGAGAGCGTAAGCACCCTCTTTAGAGGAGATGACGCAAGTTATCCTGCCGCCCTTTATTTCACCGGAGCGTTCTGCATCTATAAGAGCCTGCAAATTAGTTCCGCCGCCGGAGACCAGTACGACTATATTCTTCATTGGTAATACCTCCGTATTAAAAGAAATAAACAAGTACCGCCGAAGGCGGCAATAATGAGATTCCAAAGAGTGACTCCTGACAGGAGCGATGACCCTATGTCCTTACGGACATCTCCCTGTACTACAGGGAGTAACCCCACAGTGTGGGGAGATGTCACGAAGTGACAGAGGGGACGTGGCGGTTAGCCTATTATCCCTTTGGCAAGGGGGTGTCCGAGGGGTTACCCCTACCAGCGGTAGGGGATGTCAGCTTGCTGACAGGGGTGGCTGAACCCGATTAGGGTACAGAGTTCCCCCTAAGAAGTAGTAAAACGAGCGAAGCAAAGTTTTACGGATCGTTCGCATTACTTCCCCCAGCTTGACTGGCAAAATAACTAAGCCAGCATAGTCAAAGCGAAGATCATATCCAATCTCCTTTCGTGCTGATCTATACATATGACGCTATGATTGTGAGCGGCACAGCTAAAATACCGCCGAAGAGGATGAACCGGTAATAGTCCCTGAACATATCGTCCTGACGATTTGAGAAATAGAAGAACAGCGGATCATCGGGGTCATAGCAGACCAGAACATCGTCACCGATGCTGAAACTCTGCTCCCACTCTTCGATCGAATACACAGAAGTTATCTCACGTCCGGACTCTGTCGTATACTTCACGACCGGAAACCAGCCGTGTTTTTTCTTTAACTTGTTTTCGTGGTAGTCCACAACAGTACCGTAAACTGCGATACCGTTTTTAAGTCTTTTTTTGATACTGACGATATGCCATACAAAGAGACATACCATTATCAGATATATAAGTATTATTCCTTTGGGCAGAGCTCCATGTTTGTAGGAAACACCCACGATGACCATAGAGAGAGCCGCCCATAAAAGATCAGCTTTAGTTACTTTCATAAAATACTCCGTTTGAGCATCTGCGTCACAGCGGAAGCTGAGCGTGTCCCTCGTATATCACGGAATCGTCCTTAGAGAGCGGTATATCCCTGTCGATGACTTGCTGACCGTAAATATCGGTTATGCGGAAGGTGAAAGGACCTGCACCTAAACCGCTCTGAGCTTCAAAGTAGTTGAACCGGCGGCGTGGGAGCTCCACGAATTCGCCGTCTGCGTTGAGGTATTCGAGCTTAGTTATAGGGTAGCGGTGGTTTCTCACCTGAACGGCACACCAGTATTCAGATGTACCCTCTTTGAACTTATACGACATCGGAGCGTTCTCGGCTGAATCCAGCGGAACTATCTTCCAGCTTACCGGAACTCTGCCTTTTTCAACGGGAGCGATAAGCGGAAAAGCGTCGGTATACAGGTCGAGGTCACCTTTTTTGCCTTCCGGCAGAAGGTCTGTGACGAGCATATTTATAGTACCCAGTTCACCTGTAACTTCGAGGTAAGCACCTGCGAGCTGAGCTTCGTTATAGTCGGCGAGGTTCATAGCTACTATCCAGTAATCACGGGAAACGGGGTCGAGCATAGCACATCCGCCCTCGTATCCGCCGCCGTAGAAAGTACCCTCACCGGTATGGATAGTGCCTTTAGGTTCGAGGATGCAGGACTCATCAATGGTAAATTCGGTAGTAAAGTCCGACTGAGATTTTGGCAGAGTACCGCTGCAAAGCAGGTATTTCTGGAGAGCAGAGAGCTCATTTTCAGGCAGACTGCGGCGTGCGAGAGACATATCGAAACCGTCGATGACACCGTCTTTATTGAGGTCATACTTATGGAAGCCGCCGGCTGAGAATACCGGAGAAGAGACTGCATTAAGAGCTGCGAGGGAAGCAGCTAAGAGAGAAAATACAAATTTTTTCATAATTACATTTCAAAATAATAAAGGTGAGCCGAAGGCGATATAATGAGAGTCCAGAGAGAGGTTCTCTCTCTGGCGGTAGGGTGTGCGAGGGGAGGCAGAGCCTCCCCTCAGAAGCAGTAAAAACAGCGTAGCGAGTTTTTACGGACCGTCCGCATTGCTTTCCTCGGCTTGACCGACGAAAAATATTATGCCAGTCAAGCTGGGGCGAGCGATGCGAGCCGTCCGTCCAGCATTGCTTTGCTCGCTGGACTATTCTTGAGGAAGGGCTCTGCCCTTCCTCGTACACCTTCCCGCCAAAGGGTTGTGAACCCTTTGGAATCCCTTTTCTGCCGCCTGCGGCGTTTTTATTTTTCTTTTTTTATTTGCTTAGCAAATAATTACTCCGTCTTCCGATTCAACAAGCTCACCGAGAACATATGCGTCCTCACCGGCTGCCTTTATAGCAGCAATAGCCTTGTCCGCATCATTCTTATCAACAGAAACTATCATACCAACACCCATGTTGAAAGTATTGAACATATCTCTCTCAGGGATATTGCCTGTTCTTGCGATGAGGTCGAATATAGGAAGTACCTGTACTGCATTTCTCTCGATCTTAGCTGCGAGGTTCTTTGGAAGAGCTCTTGGGATGTTCTCATAGAATCCGCCGCCTGTGATGTGAGAGATAGACTTTACAGTAACAGTATCGATAAGCTTCATTATAGCCTTAACATAGATACGTGTAGGAGTAAGAAGTGTCTCACCGAGAGTAGCTCCGAGGTCGTCGAAATGAACAGAAAGGTTCTTCTCGTTAACATCGAAAACGTTTCTTACGAGTGAGAATCCGTTTGAGTGCACACCGCTGGACTTTATAGCAATGAGCACATCCCCTGCCTTCTGAGTATCAGGCTGAAGTATCTTGGACTTATCAACAACACCTACAGAGAAACCTGCAAGGTCGTATTCATCCTCTGGCATAAGACCAGGATGCTCAGCAGTTTCTCCGCCTATAAGAGCACACTCAGCCTGTACACAGCCCTCTGCAACACCGGATACTATCTGTGCTATCTTCTCAGGGATATTCTTTCCGCAGGCAATGTAGTCAAGGAAGAACTGTGGCTTTGCACCGCAGCAGATAATATCGTTTACACACATAGCAACGCAGTCGATGCCGACTGTATCATGCTTATCAAGGATGAAAGCTATTTTTATTTTAGTACCAACACCGTCTGTACCGGAAACGAGAACAGGCTTCTGGATACCTGTCATATCAAGCTCGAAAAGACCGCCGAATCCGCCTATACCGGAAAGAGCACCCTTTGTCATAGTACGAGCGATGTGTGACTTCATAAGCTCTACAGCCTTATAGCCGGCAGTAACGTCAACGCCTGCTTTTTTATAGCTTTCGGAAAAACTGTTGTTCATGATAAATCCTCCGTAAATATTTTTTGGAAATATGGGGGAAATTGTAATGGCGGATACCATTCGCCCATTCAGCAAAAGCCTTAACGGGCGGATAGTATCCGCCCTACGGAATGGTGTGCCGGACAATTTCCGTTTGTATGTTTATGCTCTGTTTTTTGACAGAGACTTATTATTCTTTGCCGCTCCAGCAGTATGTGCAGAGCTTGCACTCAGGCAGACCAACTGCCTTTACCTTGCCCGGGAGTGACTGGAATTCAAGTGAAGTGAGTTTCAGACGGCGGCATATCTCATCACGCATACGTCTTCCTCTTTCAGTGCTTGTATCGCTGTATTCTGCGATATACTTAACACCCTCAGCACCCTCGAACTCGTCGATTATCTGTCTTGCGATAAGCTCAAGCTCAGAGTGGCTTCTTGAGAAGTTGAGGTACTTGCATCCGTACATGATAGGCGGACAGGCAGAACGCATATGAACTTCCTTTGCACCGTTCTCATAGAGGAATTCAACAGTCTCTCTCATCTGAGTACCTCTTACGATACTGTCATCGACGAAGAGAAGACGCTTGCCCTCGATAAGCTCGTGTACCGGAATGAGCTTCATTTTAGCCACCTGATTTCTCATGCTCTGGTTAGTAGGCATGAAGCTTCTTGGCCATGTAGGGGTATATTTGATGAAAGGTCTTGCGAACGGGATACCGCTGCGGTTAGCGTAGCCGATAGCGTGAGGAGTACCGGAATCAGGAACTCCGCAGACGTAGTCAACATCCGGCAGACAGCCGTTAGCGATGTCGTTTTCAGCCATTATCTCGCCGTTGCGAGTACGCATTACCTCGACATTCACACCCTCATATACAGCATTAGGATAGCCGTAGTAGGTCCAGAGGAAGGTGCATATTTTCATCTTGTCGGGATCGCCGGCAGAGAGTTGTTTGCACTCATCAGCAGTTATCTCAACGATCTCACCTGCTTCAAGCTCCTTGTAAGTGGTATAGCCGAGCTTCTGGAAAGCGAAAGATTCAGTAGAGAGGCAGAAGCCGTCGCTTCTCTTGCCGATAACGATAGGAAGTCTGCCGAACTGATCTCTTGCAGCGATGATGCCGGTCTTGGTGAGGATGATAAGGGACATAGTACCCTCTATCTTTTCCTGAGCGTAGCGGATACCCTCAACGAATGAATCTTTCTGAGCGATAAGAGCACCTATGAGGTCGCCGGAGTTGATAGCACCGCTGCTCATAGTCTCGAAGTTAGCACAGCCGTTATCGAGAAGCTCCTGAGTAAGAGCCTCAGCGTTGCGGATAATGCCTACAGAACAAACTGCATATAGTCCGAGCTTAGAGCGGACGAGTATCGGCTGTGGGTCTGTATCGCTTATACATCCGATACAGAGTTTTCCCTTCATCTTAACAACGTCATTCTCGAATTTTGTCCTGAAAGGGGAGTTTTCAATACTGTGGATATTTCTCTGGAAACCGAGAGTATCGGTATACGAGGTCATACCGCCACGTCTTGTACCGAGATGTGAGTGGTAGTCTGTACCAAAGAAAACATCGGTAACACAGTCATTTTTTGAAGCTGCACCAAAGAATCCGCCCATGCTTATTCACCCATAAGTCTCTTCATGATTTCCTGATAAGCTTCTTCAACGCCGCCCATATCACGACGGAAACGGTCTTTATCGAGCTTTTCGTGAGTTGTGCTGTCCCAGAAACGGCAGGTATCAGGAGAGATCTCGTCAGCGAGGATGATAGTGCCGTCGGAAGTTTTACCGAACTCGATCTTGAAGTCGATGAGGTCGATGTTGAGCTTCTTGAAGAAGTTTACCATGAACTCGTTAACTTTGAAAGCGTACTTAGCGATAGTGTCGATCTCTTCCTTTGTAGCGAGACCGAGAGCGAGAGCATAGTAATCGTTTATGAATGGGTCGCCGAGGTCGTCGTTCTTATAGCTGAATTCGAGGATAGGGCAGAGGAGCTTCTTGCCTTCTTCAACGCCCATTCTCTTTGAGAAGCTGCCTGCGGCAACGTTTCTGATGATAACCTCAAGGGGAACGATAGAAACCTTTTTAACGATAGTTTCACGGTCGCTGATCTCCTCTACGAGATGAGTAGGAACGCCTTCCTTTTCGAGCATCTTGAACATGAAGTTTGTCATCTTGTTATTGATAACGCCCTTACCTGCGATAGTTCCCTTCTTTTCGCCGTTGAAAGCTGTAGCGTCATCCTTGTAGTCAACGATAACGAGGTCCGGATCGTTAGTAGCGAAGACCTTCTTAGCCTTTCCTTCATAGAGCTGTTCCTTCTTTTCAATGTTTGCCATTTTAAAATTCCTCCTTGAGAATTATGTAAATGATTATATATGCAATTCCGCATCATTACGGAAATTGTAGGTATGATTGGATTATTTTCCGCTGTATCGTGGATCAACATAGGGGTTGCCGTCCCTGTCGAGGAGGGGCTGCATGACAGTAGAAGAATCCACAGTGTTTGTGACGCTGACGTATGTAACACCTGTGATCTTGTCTACGAGCGTGATGTAGGTCGAATTACATACACGCTGTGCTGACAGAAGGTCGAAACGAGGCGGCAGTTGTGGTAAATTGTTTAGCATATTATTTTCTCCTGTATATTATATTTTCAGCAGCATATCTGCTGATCCAAGCGTTAAGAGTGCCGTCAAGGTCAAATAAAAGGTACTTGTAACTGTTCATCAAAGTGCAGCTATCTGCTCCTGTAAAGCCTTATCCTTAGCGATAACGCCCTCAGCCATTTTCTTCTTTTCGTCAGCAAGCTTGGCAGCGAGCTCGGCATCAGCCAGAGAGAGCATCTGTACAGCGAGTACAGCAGCATTTTTAGCACCGTCGATACCGACAGTAGCAACAGGTACTCCCGGAGGCATCATAACAGTAGCGAGGAGAGCGTCAACGCCCTCAAGAGCCTTGGATTTCATCGGGATGCCGATAACAGGAAGTGTGGTATGACCTGCGACAACACCGGCAAGGTGAGCAGCCATACCTGCGGCACAAATGATAGCACCGAAGCCGTTTGCTCTTGCATTTGAAGCAAATTCGCAGGCTTCAGCAGGAGTGCGGTGAGCACTCATAACACGGCATTCAAATTCAACGCCGTACTTTTTAAGCTCTGTAAGAGCTGATTTTACAACAGGGAAATCGCTGTCGCTTCCCATGATAACTGCAACTTTTTTAGACATATTCTATTCTCCTATATATTTTTATTACTCTGGCAATTAAATATTAATAAATCGACGAAGTCGGCAAAAAGGGATTCCAAAGGGTTCCCAACCCTTTGGCGGGAAGGTGTGCGAGGTTACCCCTACCAGCGGTAGGGGATGTCAGCTTGCTGACAGGGGTGGCTGGACCCGATTAGGGTGGGCAGAGCCCTTCCTAAGAAACAGTAAAACCAGCGAAGCAAAGTTTTACGGACGTTCAGAATTTCTTCCCTCGGCTTGACCGACGTGAGTTTTATTAATATTTTATTGCCGTATTAATAATTGATAGAGTACGAAACTACTACCTCATTAATACCTTTTTCGTATGAGACCGGAGCATCTGCTGCCCACAGATTTATACCGTATATCGCCCATACCTGCCCCTCATCGGTATCCCATGTGTTCTGAGCTCGCACGCCGCTGTCGGAGTACTGGTTCTCAGAGCTGGTAGGAGCACCGAAACGAAGCTCTATTTCCTGCAAAAGTCTGTTATAGGCTCTTTCGAGCTCACCCTCACCGTAGGGATAAACGGGGTCATTAATATCGCCTATAGGACCAAGGTGGCATCCGAAGCAGATGAGTTTATTTTCCGTATCGAATTCAGCGAAGATATACCCGGGCAGGTCTGTGCCGTAATCGGTATCTGTTTTTGTTTTATATTCATATTCCACCGAAGGTCTGGTGGATTTTTCGACCATGTTATCATAGTCATCGCCGAGTATGCTAAAGACTTCCTCCTTAGTCATACCAAGTTCAAGACCGTCGATGTAGCACAGGGATGACCCTTCGTTTTCGTCACCGAAATTTTCGATTATAAGATTGCTCTTGCTGTCAGACGCAGCAGTTTCAGTCTCAGTGACCGGCTCAGTCGTTAACATCTCAGTTGTGACCTCTTCCGTTGTCAAAACCTCAGTTGTTACGGCTTCGGTGGTTTCCTCCGAAACGGTGGAAGTCTCTGTCACTTCTTCAGCGACAGTAACAACAACGTCACTGGAGCTGATATTTTCATCAGCGGGGTCATCTTTTCCGCAGCCTGTCAGCATAAGCGAGACAGCTGCGATAAGTGCGAGTTTGCTGTGTTTCATAGTATAATCCTCCGTTAGTGGTCAGGCGAATATCCCGTAATTATCGTAGTCGCTGTAGTTTGTATCGTCGTAAGATTCGGGCTGAGTTGTAGGTTCTTCTTTTATTTCCGGTTTAGGATAATTCGGGGCTTTGCTGAGGAATGAACCTGATACCGCAGCAAGGTCGTTGACCGAACCGCCTGAAAACTCAACGATAGCCTTGCAGGTATCCGTGAGCGTGAGCGGCTTGTCCTCATCATCGGTATACACAAGTTCGGTTTTGACAGTTATAGCTGCCGCATATCTTGGATTACCGTTATCCGAAAGCATCGGATAGATGTATATATTTGATATATCCGTAAGTTTTTTTGAAAGGATGTTTTTTTCATCCGGAAAAAGTGTTGTAAAAGAAGGCTTGCTGACAGCCTTTATATCCGAGAGATACTCACCGCTGCCCGTGAAGGCGAACGAAATGTATCTTTCAGCCATACTGCACATTTCTTCGAGCATATTCGGGTCGAGGTTTTCGAGCATATGCCTGCTGTCCATATCCATAGTATATGAGCAATCGAGGATATTTCCGGATATGACCGCATTTCTTAGTTCAAGACCGGAATTGCTCACCTGATAGAAATAAGTTCCCGATGAGCTGTGAAGGATGAGCTCGTCACCGTTGAGCGACATTTTCTCCCATGAGCGGTTGAACATCGGTTTCATATCCTCGTCATAGAGCACACAGGATTGATCTGAATACGGCTCAGCTGAGAAGAAGAGGAAGTTTCCGAAAGTATGCGGAGCGATATTTCTGTAGATAAGGGGGACTACGAGATTACCCTCATAGTCCAGACAGCCGAAGAGCAGCTTGCCGCTTATACGTTTTGAGGCGATACAGTGGTCTTTTCCGGCGAAGTTCAGTTCGAGCCATTCCGGAGCGATTATTATTCTGTCGGAGCTGTCAGCGACTCCGTAAAGACCGCTTTTGTCCTCAAAAATGGTATTTCCGCTGCTGTCGCTGCCGAGGCGGCGTTCAATATCTGTTCTTGTACTTTTCGAGCCTGTAGATTTAGAGGTATCAGACTGGAATCTTGTGATAGCCAGAGCGAGTACTATGACTACGATGAATAGTACTGAGACTACAAATCCCATACGTTTTGACAAATCTCAGCACCTCCCATGTTACTTTTCAGTTTCCGACTTATTGTTTTCAGCCTTGTTGTTTTTACGGCTGCGGTATATCTCTTCTGTCTCTTTAGTGATGTATATCGGACGGTTCTTGGTTTCAAGATAAGTTTTAGAGAGATACTGTCCGAGGATACCTGTGCAGAAGAGCTGAAGACCGCTGAGCAGGAATATAACGCAGATAGTGGTCGGATAACCTGCAACGTCCTCTCCGAAAGCGAGAGTTTTGATGACGGTTATTATCATAAGTATGAAAGCAATGATGCAGCTCACGATACCGAGCAGGGAGCTTATAGCGAGCGGAGCGGTCGAGAATGCCATGATACCTTCGAGGGAGTATTTGAAAAGTCCCCAGAAAGACCACGAGCTTGTACCGGCAGGACGCTCGACGTTCTCGTATTCGATGTATCTTGTATTGAAGCCTACCCAGCTGAAAATTCCCTTTGAGAAGCGGTTATACTCGCTCATATCGAGAATAGCGTCGACCATTTGTCTTGACATGAATCGGAAATCCTGAGCACCGTCGACGATCTCGGTCTGTGATATTTTATTCATTATCTTATAGAACTTTCTTGCGAACCACGAGCGTATCTTGGATTCACCCTTACGGCTCACTCTTCTTGTGGTAGCACAATCGTACTCGCCGTCACGGACATAGCTGTACATTTCCGGAAGGAAAGCCGGAGGATGCTGAAGGTCGGCATCCATAACGACGATGAAATCGCCCTTAGCGTTCTGAAGACCGGCATACATACCGGATTCCTTGCCGAAGTTTCTTGAAAATGAAATATATCTTACTCTTTTATCTCTGTCCGAAAGGGTACGGAGAATATTGAGTGTATTATCTTTAGAGCCGTCGTTGATGAAGAGGTACTCGAATTCAAGTTCGGGGTAGGTCTTAGCCATATTGTCTGTGACCTTGGTTATTTCGTCGTAGAACATCGGAAGCACCTCCTGCTCGTTATAGCAGGGAACGACAATAGAAAGAAGTTTCACAAAAAGCCTCCTTTAAGAAGTAATGATCTGGCAGAAATAAAACTACCAATACACTATTAATAATACTACAAAACTGAACATAATGCAAGAGATATTTGAAATTTTTATGGCTGCATAAAATATTACTGAATGTTGTGTGGAATATTGTAAAATATTAAGGCAACACCGCACAAGCTTTGTGCGGTGTTGCCTCAGTCTGTTGAAAAACTATAAATAGAAGAATGACCATAATAATGGGATTCCAAAGGGTTTTCAACCCTTTGGTCAGGTCAAGGGCTGAAAGCCATTGTGGGGCGTGGGGCAAAGCCCCACATATAGTCGCAAAACGCTCTGCAAGGGGTGAATACCAAAACAGTCCGGTGGACTGTTTTTGAAGAGGGGACGCTCTGCACGAGAGAGCGTCCCCTAAAAAATAATACTTTTTCGACAAGCTGAGGCGAACCTCTAATACGGTTCGCCTTTAGTTATTACGCCGGTCAAGCCGGGGGGAGTGATACGAGCCGTCCGTCCAGCGTAGCTTTGCTTGCTGGACTGCTTTTTAGGAAGGGCTCTGCCCACCCTAATCGGGTCCAGCCACCCCTGTCAGCAAGCTGACATCCCCTACCGCTGGTAGGGGTAACCTCGTACACCTTCCCGCCAAAGGGATAATAATCCCTTTGGAATCCCGTTATCGCCGCCTTCGGCGTTTTTTTATTTATTTTTTCTTTATCAAAGCTCTTCTGAGCAGCACCAAATCATATGAATCCAAACTGCCGTCGTTATTCATGTCGACAAAATTTATCTGGACTTTCTTGCCTAAAAGATACTGCTGGAGCACAACAGCGTCAGCGACATTGAGACTGCCGTCGTTGTTGTAATCACCCTTATCGGTACTGCTTTCAGCCGTATATACAGGAGTGAGAGTAACATCTGAATCGAGCTTTACAGTCAGTTCCTTACTCTTCAGCTGCTGACCGGAGAGATCAGCTCCGCTTACTTCCCAGTGGTCGAAGGTATAGCCCTCTTCAGGCAATGCAGAAACGGTTATATTATAGTCGCTGTAATATTGACCGCTCCATGTTGAATAATCTTTACCAAGAGTGACAGTGTTCACACGAACCTTACCCTTGTTGGTATCCTGAGAAATATTGACAGTTTTGAGGTCGCCTGTGAGTGAAAGTGCACTCTTCATCTGACGCTGTATATAGCTTCCACGGGACTGATAGAAATTAGTGACAGCCCTGTACTCCTTTTCGAGCTGCTGAACGCCCTTCTGACCTGAATATGAATCAGAGTAGAATCTCTCGAAGGTATCGAGTATCTGCTGACGGAAGTTCTCGCTGTAGTATTTGATTACCTTTTCAGTCTTTTCCTGAGTGAAATTGTAGTTATACAAGTCCATCATAGTACGCTCGAACTGAGCCTTGAACTCGCTGTTTTTGAGGAGTGCTGAGAACATCCTGCCCTCGCTTGTCTGAGATGAAGTTATTCTTTGGAATGCATTGGCATCCGCAGTAGTACCGTTGCCGTAAAGACCTGTTGAGTACTCAGTATCGAAGAGGAACATTCTCCATTTTCCGTCAGCGTAAGGGTTGGATTCATCGATCGCATTTGATCTCCATGCAGCAAAGTTATTCTGCGGCCAGTCGGTATTGTTCCAGTAGATCTGAGCTGCAAAGTAGTCGATATAGCTCTGTATATCGAGCTTTTCGCAGAGCTGACGATAATTCTGATCGTTGCTCATATCCTGCTCGGTGCAGCTCTTCATGAGGGCATTCCAGTCGTTGAGGTCTTGTTCAGTGCCCTCCTCGACTTCAAAGTTCTTGATGATAGCAACATCGCTCTTCTTTATATCATAGTGACTGCTTATGTAGTCGTCACTTACACGCTCGATTATCTGATAGATACCCCAGAATTCGCCGTCCAGAAATACCATGCACTGGTTTGTAGCTTCTACAGCCATATTTCTGTCAGCAACAAGGTTCTGGTTTATAGAGTCACGGAAGAAAGCGTAGCTGCAATCGTTGCCGCCGTTTCTTACGGTTATTCCCTCGTATTTCTTAACGGTCTTGCCGTTTTTCTTCTTAGTGGAAGTGCCGTCGAAGAAATCGTATTCAAGCTCAGCCTTACCGTAATCTGCACGAGCGTAGATGTTAAAGCTCTTCTGAGCGGAAGACCTTGAAGCTGCACCTTTTATGCGGATTCCTACGCCCTGAGAAAGTATGCTCTTGCCGTTTTCAAAAAGCTCGAATGAAGCAGGTCTTTCCCATTCCTTGCCGTGCTGAGTATAGTTTGCTTCCATTTCCCAAGGGTTTGCCATTCCCCAGCCGAAGCCGCCGAAGTCGCCCCAGCCGCCGATGCCGCCCCAGCCTCCGGGACCGCCCTGACCTCCGGGACCGCCGGGATTCTGCTGAGTCTGATTTTTTTCGTCGAATATCTTACCTTTTACGTAGATACCTTTTTCGTAATCGAAAAGGTTATCAGGGTCGGTAACAAGAGAAACTACCTTCATATTTTTATAGTAAGAGCCATTAGTAGTTCCGACAAAATAAGTCTTTGTGATTATGTCGCTTGTTCTTCCCTGACCGTCTACAGCTACCGCACGTACCACCATAGCCTTATCAACGAGCTTAGTAGGTGCTGCGACATTACTTGCACTTATATCAGTTTTTGCACTGTAAACGTTAGGTTCGTTTGTACGGTCGTATATACGGATGCCGTTTGTATAGCGTTCGGAAGCAGAAGTCGGGTCGCTTCCGTCGATAGTATAATATACTGTAGTTCCCGAAGGAGCTGAGATATTGAGCTGGAATTCGTTATCGTAGAATCCGCTTTCAGCTGAAAATTCAGGAGTCTTAATAGCGTTTGAACCTTCAGGAGCGGTATTTGCACTATTGGGAGTGCAGCTTAAAACGAAATAATCTCCGCTTCCGTCGGGGTATTGTCCGTAAGAAGTATCGGATGCCATAGCTTCAAAAGTGATAGTGCTGACTGCTGCTCCGGAAGTATCAGTGAGGGTGAGTGTTTCTCCGGAAGTTGAAAGTCCGAAAGGAACTATAGAAGTATTCACAGCTCCGGCATCAGCATCGCAGAAGACAGTCAGTTTCTGTCCTGCACCGATGACTGTACCTGACGGGAAAGTGTAGCGGTAAGGCTTGGCAGCTTTGTCTGAAAGTCCCCAGCCGCTTATGTCCATAGACGATGACGAGCTGTTATAGAGCTCGACCCAGTCATACAGACCGCCGTCCGGAGCAGGGTAAACAGTGTTTTTCGGGCATACCTCATTAATAGTAACGCCGTTTCCGGCAGCATCTGCTTTAGGTGCTGGCGTATAGCCTGCGGCGTTCAGAGCGAGTGCAAGGCTCATGATGCCGGCCGCAGTGCGTTTGTAAAATTTTCTCATGATCATTACCTCCATTTATGACCAATTGTAATAATTTTATGTACCGGCGACCCCTTCTGTATCTGTATTTTTTCACCGATAATCAACCATAGTATAACATTTACACATATTTTTGTCAACCGATCACCCATAATATAGCAATATATAGTCACGATTTGTGTTTTTGACTAAAAAGTGCATAATTTTATATGGGGTCAGCAACCAAAAATATGGACAAAAAACCAGATAACGATTTGTTATTTTCTCCAAAAAAATTGAAAATCGTATAATTTTTCATGGAAATTTCAAATAAAGTGTTGATTTTTATTTTCGCATAAGGTATAATATAAGTGTATTGATACGATCCGTACATCTTTAGTCTGTGACATTTATTCATACTCACTTTCAGACTTCTCGTTTCTGTGTGCGGGTCTTTGGGAAATCGGCTGCCGCTGCCGTAAAGCGGCACTCACCGATATACGGAGAGAGAGATGGAGAGCATTATGGATATTACACTCGTAACATCTTCGTTCAACGATGAAGTTCATGGTACAAGTGACGATAAAAAGACCGGCTGCGGCATAAACCTCCTTAAACCGGAAAACGTTACAAAATACCGCCGTGGAAGCACTATGACCGACTTGAAGGAGATCACCTGCGAAAAATGTAAAGAAAAGCTCGCTAAAATGATAATCAAGGCGGATAAAAAAGAAATGGCACGTATCCTCAAGGAGGAAAAAGCAAGAGCTAAAAGAGGTCTTGAAGATGAGGGGATCGTTCCGCTTGGAAATACTCAGGCTAAGATAACTAAATCACCTGAAGAAAAAAGACGTGAGGAAGAAGCTGCAAGAGAAGCTGAAGAGAGAAGAAGAGCAGATGCTGAAAGAGCTGCAAGAGAGGCTGAGGAAGCACGCAAAGCCGCTGAAGCTGCTAATCAGGAAACTGCCGAGACAGAAGTCCTCTCTCAGCCCGCACCTGCACCCGAACCGGCACCTGTACAGAGAACTATCCCCGGAACAGGTGTTCCTATGGATGACAGCCTTGCTGCTTTTGCAATAAATGTTCAAAAGGAAGAACCCGAGCCGGAACCGGAAGCTCAGGATGATTTCCTTGCTCAGTTCGCTGTACAGAAGCCGGAAGAAACTGTTGAGGAAGAAGTTCCTGTAAAGCAGAATGCTCCGCAGAGCGACGATTTCCTCGCTCAGTTCGCTATCCCTTCACCGGAACAGCAGAACATTTTTGAAACTCCTCAGCCTGCTTACGAAGAACCGGAGGAAATGGCTGACATTTCACTCGGCGGCAATCAGCAGCAGGCAGCTCCATACGAGCAGAATTACGCAAATAATACCTACGAGCAGCCACCGGTCCAGGATATAAGAACAGAGGAAGAACTTCTCAAAATGTTCTCTGTCAACAATCAGCCTGCCGAGCCTGCATACAGCGGCTATGCGACAGAGCCTGTAAGTCAGTACGCTGATGACACAAGCGTTATCGACGTTGAAGAAAACGAGCTTGCTCCGGCACAGAATCCATACTATGCCGCTAACAATCCTTATATCAATGAACAGCCGGTGCAGCCGCAGTACGGTCAGCCAGCTTACGAACAGCCGGTACAGCCACAGTATGGTCAGCCGGTTTATGAACAGCCGATGCAGCCGCAGTACGGTCAGCCGGTCTACGAACAGCCGGTGCAGCCGCAGTATGGTCAGCCGGTCTATGAACAGCCGATGCAGCCGCAGTATGGTCAGCCGGTCTACGAACAGCCGGTACAGCCGCAGTACGGTCAGCCGGTCTATGAACAGCCGGTACAGCCGCAGTACGGTCAGCCGGTCTATGAACAGCCAAATGCACAGAATGAAAACGAGTGGGAAAACGTTGCTTCTCAGGTCTTCGGACAGCAGGGAGTTCAGGCGGCTCCAGTCTTAGAAGATATAGCACCTGTACCACCAGTTTTAGAGGACATTGCTCCTGTAAACGAAGCACCGGCAGCTCCTGTTTTGGAGGACATTGCTCCTGCATATGAAGCACCGGCAGCTCCGGTCTTGGAGGACATTGCTCCTGTAAACGAAGCACCGGCAGCTCCGGTCTTAGAGGACATCGCTCCTGTAAACGAAGCACCGGCAGCACCAGTTTTAGAGGACATAGCTCCTGCATACGAAGCACCGGCAGCTCCTGTTTTGGAGGATATTGCTCCTGTAAATGAAGCACCGGCAGCTCCGGTACTTGAAGATATTTCATCTCCTGAAGCTTCTCTGATAGGCACAGATGAGTCTATGGATGACGATTACGAAGAAACTACAGTTTTGAATGAATCTACCGTTGAGGGCGTTGAAGATGATATGAATAAGTATAGATATAGTACACCAGTTTTTGCAGACGAGATAAGACAGCAGACTTTTGCTCCGGCATCAGCTGCTGTACAAGCACAGGCAAGACCTGCTCAGGCACAGCCGATACCGCAGCAGGCAGCTCCGGTGCAGCCTCAGGTACGTCCTGTTCAGGCTCAGCCGATACAGCAGCAGGCAGCTCCGGTACAGCCTCAGGCACGTCCTGTTCAGGCTCAGCCAGTACCGCAGCAGGCAGCTCCGGCACAGCCTCAGGCAAGAACTGCTCAGGCTCAGCCAACTGCTCCGGCATCACAGCCAAAGGTCGCTCCTCAGATGCCAAAGCCGCAGGTTATAAGTGTTCCGCAGTTCGCAGGATACGACCAGAACGGTCAGCCTGTTTACAATTACGTTCAGATGCAGATGACAGGTCTCGACCAGAATGGTCAGCCGATATTTGCTCCGCTTCCGGGACAGAAAATCCCTGCTCCTGCACCTCAGGCAGCAGCTCCACAGGCAGCTCCTGTGAATTCACCTGTTCCAAAGAAGCCGAAATTCGGTCCTCAGGACCCGAATGCTCCATATACAACCCCTACTGCAAATATCTCAAAGATAGCAGTAAATCCGCATTCAAAGTCTACATCACAGTCCTTTATCAATGCTATCGCAAGCTCTAAGGACTATGCTAATAAGAACCTTATCGAAACTCAGGGACTTCACGCTAACAGTCCTATCCTTACATCTGTTGAGGACGTTCTCTCTACTATGGGCGATAACTCCGCTAAGGAAAAAATGCTCAGAGAACAGCAGAAGAACGCTCAGACTACAGTTTCAGGATTCAAGGAGTATAAAGGTCCTACTTCAAGCTCACCATCACGTCCGACAGGCGGAAGCAGTATGCCTTCTGCTCCGGAGGAAAAGGATATACGCTTCATGACAAAGTCTGAACTTAAAGCTAAAAAGAAGCAGGATAAGATCGATGCCAAATTCAGAAAGGATATGGCTAAGAGAGGTCTTTAATAAACAGAAAATCATTAAAATGCACTGGCAGCCTCCGGTTGTCAGTGCATTAAATTAGAGAAACGAGGAAAAATTACATGGCTTATAATGAGATATATAACAGGCTTAAAGCTGCAATGACCGATGATAAGGCTGCTAATGAGGCTATGCTGAAAAAAGAGGTCGAGCAGTTCATAAAAAACGGCGATCAGACCGGCGTGAATGCTGCCGGTGCTCTTCTTATGGAGAATATGCCGGAGGAGCAGCGTGAGGAAATAAAGCGTCTTACCTATATCGACGGCAAAAGACTCGACGAGATCTATGACGAAATAGACGCTCTTCTCAATGAGAGCAAGGCTGTAGAAGCTAAGCCTCTCGCTGAAAAGCTCTATAAGAAGATAATTCTGGAATTCAAGGAGACTGAAAATTCAAAGTTCGTTTCGCTCCGCAACCCTTTCGAGGACAATATGTATCACTTCCTCTATAAGCCGGAGAAAGCTCTGAACCGCACTCCTTTTGACTTCTGTAAATTTATCACTGTATACGCCTATATACTCACTGAAACAGGCTCTCCTCTGGACGCAATCCCGATACTGGAAAAGGCTCAGGAGTACAACCCTATAGACGTTTCGCCTAAATTTGAACTTGCTGAGGTATATAAGATACTCCACAACAAGTCACGTCTACTCGAAATTACAAGAGCGACTATGAAGATAGCTTCATCACCTATAGCGATCGCAAGATGCTATGCTAACGTTGGATATATCCTCACAGCTTTCAATGAATATGACGATGCTGTCGCTTTCTACAGTGCAAGTGCCATGATGTCACCTAACCCTGCTATTCCTCGTGAGCTCCAGCATATAGCTGACGCTACAGGCAAGCCTGTGACATATCCGGGCAGGGAAAAGATCATCGAGACTATGGAAAAGTATGATATAACATTTGGTCCGGATAAGGACGTTATAAGTGTAGCTGCCGAGCTTGCTTCTGTGTTCCTTGCCCGTAAGGATATTCCTAATGCTTTGCAGGCTCTTAAACTTACTTATAATCTTACGCTTGATGACAAGATCAAGGAGCTTATCCTGAAATATGATCCGAATGCCAAGATGATAGTTCCGGCTCCGGAGCAGCAGGGGGAAGCTCCGAATATAACTCAGACAGTTAACGAAAGTCCGGAAAAATAAATAAAAG
>JAFRXL010000020.1 GCA_017441505.1 Ruminococcus sp. | reverse complement strand
AAGGCTATGCTCAGAGGCATGGTAACCTTCCTTCTTGAGAACGGTCAGATCGAAACAACCGTTACAAGAGCAAAGGAAGTACGTGCAGTTGCCGAGAAAATGATCACTATCGGTAAAAATGATGATCTGCACTCCAAGCGTCAGGTATATGCATATGTAACAAAGGAGAGCGTTGCGAAGAAACTTTTCGACGAGATCGCTCCTAAGTATGCTGACAGAAACGGTGGTTACACACAGATCGTTAAGATCGGTCCACGCCGTGGAGACGCAGCAGAAATGGCTATCATCAAGCTCGTTTGATCGAAATGATATATTTAAAGCCGTCCTTCGGGGCGGCTTTTTTATTTTTCTTTTTTAATTTTTATAAACTATTGCATTCCTTTCGCAAATATGTTATAATAAACTTTGTATTGTGAAATGTTTATGAACGCCGCTGTTCTGCGGCAGAAGGAGACAATTATGAAAAAAATTATCAGTTCCATTAGTGCTGCGGCATTGGTTACAGCTGTGGCTGCTATGAACGTTATGTACGCTTTCGCTGAGGACGCTACCGAAGCTGCTGAAAAGTCTTCCGGCAATGCTGTAAGTGCCGGAGATATGTTCAAGAGTATGTTCCTGCCTTTGATCATTATGTTCGCTCTTCTCTATCTTTTCGCTATAAGACCTCAGAAGAAGAGAGAAAAGGAACAGAAGGAAATGCAGCAGAGCCTCGAAGTTGGTGACGAGATCGTTACTAACGCCGGTATCGTAGGTATCGTTATCAAAACAGGTGAGGACACCGTTGTTATCGAAACCGGCGGCGAAAAGTCCAAAATGCGTATCAAAACATGGGCTATCACTGAGAACGTTTCCGCTATGGAGCGTTTCAAGGCTGCAAAGGCTGCTGCGGCAAACAAGAAGTCAGAGAGTGCTGGAATAACTTCCGCTGAACTCACAGACGATGAGGACGAAAATAAAAAGTCCAAAAAAAATAAGAAAAAGAACGACGAAGAATAAAAAATCAAACCTCCGCATAGAATTTAAAAGAATCTTTTGCGGAGGTTTTTTATGCACCGTAAACATCAGTGTATCTGGACTTCTCTGCCGCTGAGTATAGCGGTTTCTGCGTTATGCGGTCTTTTATCTATGGCAGCCGCTGTGCTGCTGTTTTCTTTTGTAGTTTTTGCACTCTTCAAAGACGTTAGCCTCGTTGGATATGCGGTGTATGCTGTTCTTGCGGTCGGAGCTGTGAGTGCAGGTCTTATATGCGGTAAGTACCGCCGCCGTCACGGTCTCGTCCTCGGAGCAGTCTGCGGCTGCGTGCTGTATCTGTTACTCGTTTTTGCTGCGTTAATTGCTGTCGGCAGCTTTACAAGTCCCGCTAAACTGTTGGTGCTCGCCGCTTCCGGAGCTTTCGGCGGTGTCGTAGGGGTGAACTCCAAGCGGCCGGCTGGGCTGAGAGACTGAGAATTAATAACGGCACACAGGCATTGTTACTATCATTTAGATTTTTATCCCATAAATTCATCATAGAACTCTTTTTCATGGTATTGTGTTTTAGAGATCAATTGAAATATAAATCCGTCTTCACTACGGCATACTATTCTGTTGTTAGCAACGATAATATACGTTAGTTTGTTGCTTGGTGGATGCTTTATCGGCGGTTTAGGTGCCGGCTTAGGTTCAGGCGGGATAAATAAATACTCTATATCACTTGAAAGAGTGAGTTTGTCAAATACTCCATAATCTTTACTTAAAGATATATCCACGTTTATTCTATAGGCATCATTTGATTTTGAAAGCTTAATATCTGAAACAAAGACTTTTAGAGGAATTTTATGTTGACTTTTCTCATTTTGAAAACAAACATTTATTCTATTTCCTAATATGACTTCACAAATGCTGGCTGTAACAAACAAATCGTTATATTGGCATACAAGTTTGATCGCTGATTCTTGAGGATCAAAACTTTCAATACCTCTATATTTTTCTTTTAACATTAATCCTCACCTGCCAAATGTATTTTTTAAATATAAATCAGCTTCTGATTCTGCCTTTTTCTTAAAGTCTTCGTCATCGGGGATTCTGTCATCCGGCAAACATTCAGTTACCATTTTTGCATATGCTTCTGAGTATTTATTGCAAAGATTTTTTATTAATAGGTCATCGTTTGAATCGGACACGGTTGATCGCCAATCAGCTTCTATTTCAAAGGATAGATAAGCTAATTTTTCTTTTATTACTCGTAATGCTTCTTTGCGTGAAGAATACGGCAGTACTCCTTCAAGCAGGTTATATAGTTGAGAAGCCATTAAAATCAAAAACCATATTATGGGGCATTTTTGCCATATTTGCCATGCAGCTATTGTTCCAGAACCAGCTATAAGCTGCAAGCATTTAAATCTGCGTACAATATTTGTATAATATTGAAAATATAAATCGCTGTATATCAGGTGATACCTTACTTTATGCATTAAGCTCCAATAGTCCAAGGAATTATTACTGTAATCTATACTTTTATTTTCGGATTTAGTATTGTTCTCGTTCAATATATTTCACCTTCTTTAGCAGAGTATAATTATCATTCACTCCAAAACAATATCCTCAAACTTTCCTCTTATCGCATCAACGAGGTCATTAGGAGAGAGCTGTATCTGCGTACCGATACGACCGCCGCTGATGAAGAAAAGGTCCAAAGGCTGAGCTGAGATATGAACGACAGTCATGAACTGTTTTTTCATGCCAATGGGAGTACATCCGCCACGTACGTAGCCTGTAACTTTAGTAATATCCTTTACGTGGAGCAGCTCCACGGATTTTTCACCGACGCTTTTAGCGGCTTTTTTGAGGTCGAGCTCGGAGGCTACGGGGAGCAGAAAGCAGTAGTAGTTACCAGTTTTGCCGTGAGCGACGAGGGTCTTGAAGGTCACATCAAGGGGCTGACCGAGCTGCTGAGCGGTATGGATACCGTCTATGAACTCATCGCACTCATAGGTCTGAATGGAGTAACCGATCTTATTTTTATCGAGAAAACGCATAGCGTTGGTTTTAAGTTCTTTAGCCATTTTGAATTGCCCTTTCAGCTCTTAGTTTTTCGCTGTTTATCTTGCTGAACACGCAGCCGCAGTAATTTTGTCTGTAGAGGTCATACTGCTTAGAGAGTTCAATTGAGTGCTTATAGCCCTCGTGTTTTTTGAAGTCTGAGAAGAGGTAAGGAACGCCGGATTCCTGAGCTATCCTGCCGCCGCACTCGTTGATGAAAGAGCAGTCCTTATGCGGACTTATAGTCAGGGTAGTGGTGAAGAAGCCGCAGCCGAGCTGTTTTGCCTTAGCAGCGGAAGTACGCAGTCTCAGCTCAATACACCTCTGACATCTTTCGCCACGTTCGGGGAGGTCTTCAAGTCCCTTTGAGAGCTGATAGAAAGGCTGGGGGTCGTAGTCCTCTTCAAGCACCTCTATGTCCAGACCCATTTCACGGACGAGCCTTTTAAGCTCATCTCTGCGGAACTCATATTCAGACTGCGGAGCGATATTGGGGTTATAGAAATAGAGGGTGATGCGGAAATATTCAGCGATATATGAGAGCGTATGGCTGCTGCAAGGAGCACAGCAGGCATGGAGCAGCAGGGAAGGTCTGTCGCCGGAGCGTTTGAGCTCAGCGAGTTTCTCATCGAGCAATCTGCCGTAGTTGACTTTCTGCTGCATTATTTATCCTCTAAATTTTTGAGAGCTTTCAGCTCTTCTTTGTTGAGCTTGATGTTGCCGTCTTTGAGGAGCTTTACCTCGCTTCTGTCGAGAGTAGCAGGGACCTCAGATTTTTCAGTTTTAACTCTGAGCTTGCCGGTGATGAGGTTAACGTCCTCAACTCTGCCCTTATCGCCGTCCGGAGTAACAACGATAGCACC
Source organism: Ruminococcus sp. (assembly GCA_017441505.1). Classification (GTDB taxonomy): domain Bacteria; phylum Bacillota; class Clostridia; order Oscillospirales; family Ruminococcaceae; genus Ruminococcus. The sequence continues at coordinate 27,622 of JAFRXL010000020.1, read as the reverse complement.
GATTTTAGGGGTTATCTTCAGCAATTCCTCGTAGACATTCTGTTCATTTTTAAGGCAGCACATAAGTCTGCCGCAGGTACCTGAGATTTTGGTAGGATTAAGGGAAAGTCCCTGTTCCTTAGCCATTTTAATGGACACAGGCTGGAAGTCGCCCATATAGCCTTTACAGCAGAATTCTCTGCCGCAGATGCCAAGTCCGCCGAGAATTTTAGCCTCATCTCTGACACCTATCTGGCGGAGCTCGATACGTGTGCGGAACACAGCAGCGAGGTCTTTAACGAGCTCACGGAAGTCGACACGATTTTCGGCAGTAAAATAGAAGAGGAGCTTATTGTTATCGAACGTACACTCAACATCCACGAGGTGCATATTGAGCTTACGGAAAGCGATTTTTTCCTCGCAGACAGCGAAAGCGTCTTTCTCACGCTGTTTATTCTGCTCGACGGTTTTCATATCGGCAAGGGTAGCGATACGGATGATAGGTTTTAGCGGAGAAGTGATCTGGTCGTCCTCTATCTGTCTGTTGGCGATAACGACCTCGCCGCACTCGACACCACGGACAGTTTCCACGATAGCGTGATCTCCCACATTAGCCTGAATGCCGTCGGGGGAGAAGTAGTATATTTTTCCGACGCTTTTAAAGCGTACTCCGACAATTTCTTTCATAAGAACTCCTTGTAATTTATTTCAGCAATAAAATATTATAAATTTACAAAAACCGGCGAAGCCGGCATTAAGGGATTCTCAAGGGTTCATAATCCTTGAGCGGGAAGGTGTGCGAGGAAGGGCAGAGCCCTTCCTAAGAAGCAGTCCAGCGAGCAAGGCAACGCTGGACGGACGGCTCGCATCGCTCGCCCCAGCTTGACTGGCATAGTTACTTTCGTCGGTCAAGCCGAGGGAAGCGATGCGGAACGTCCGTAAAACTTCGCTTCGCTGGTTTTACTACTTCTCAGGGGGACGCTGCCCCCTCGGTCACCCCCTGCCAGAGAGATGACATCTCTCTGGACTCTCGTTATTGACCGGCTTCGCCGGCTTTTTATTCTTTTTTTATTTTTTATATGTCAATTATATCACTGCACAGTGCGGCAAGTACTAACGGCAGACTAACATTGCTGTCAATAGCCCTCTTTGCCCTTTCAACGTGCATATGTATCCTTATAGCCTGATACGCAGTCAGTTCCTCTGCGAGCCTCTTAGCGTGCTCTCTACAGCATCCAATAGCCGCCGCATCAGAGTCCTTGCCAAGCACAGCCGCATCACGCACAAGCAGGTCGAGCATCGACAGTATTTCTATAGCGTCACGGCGTTCACGACTGACAGGAAATATGACTGAATTCAGGTGATATTCGTCCTTATTTATTATACTATCTGCGAGCGATTTTGTCAAATCAACTTTTTTTCTTAGTTCCTCGTCAGAGATGTATTCAAGACACCGACCTATATTCCCGTGAAAACTGTCAACAGCCTTTCTGGAAGCGTCAGTTTCACAGCCGAAACAGCTCAGAGCTTCAAGTGCTTCATCATCGCTGCACTGAGCAACTCCGAAGCAGACGCAGCGTGAGATTATAGTCGGCAGAAAAGCGGACTTCGACTGAGCTGTAAAAATAAAATAAGCATAATCCGGCGGTTCCTCTATCAGTTTGAGGAGCTTATTCTGCGGACGTGGATCGAAATTATCGCAGTCTCCGAAGATATAGACTTTTACACCGCTGCTGTTGTTCGGCATGACATAAGCGTCACGAGCGACATCAGAGATAGTCTCGACAGAAAATCCGCCGAGTTTACCTGATTTATGGACTATTGAAACGTCCGGATGCCTGTCCTCGTCGATAGAGCGGCAGGTCTCGCAGACACCGCAAGGCTTGTCTCCGGACTTATTTCCGCACATCAGCAATTTTGTATAATATTTAGCGATAGTTTTTCTGCCGCAGCCTTTTTCACCGTAAAGTATCAGCGAATGGGCAGTTCTTCCGGTCACGGACATAGCTTCGAGCGTCGAGACCAGCTGTTCGTTGCCAAAAACTTTATTATTCATAAGATTCACCCATATTATTTTACCACATTTACAGTCCGGATGCCATACCTTTTGAAAATATTTATGCAATTTTGGTCGATAATTTCACCGCTTGCGGCGATAGGGACTGCCGGCGGACACGGAAGTCTGACAGCTCCGCAGATTCTGCCCTCGGAGTTTTCAACATTTATGTCCTCGGATGTTGAAAAAACAGCCTCACGTATCGACATTGCACGTTTGGGGAGCGTCAGCGAGAAGTCGTCCTTTATAGGTGTGGAGCGTTCAAGTTTTTCCATAGCGGCTGAAACGGCGTGGGACAGCCTTTTATAGTCCTCAGAGCGATAGACCGGCGACATGAGAAGTACCACAAGACTGCTGTCGGAGTACTCGCACTCAACACCGTTCTCACGAAGTGCCTGAGCGAATTCCGTGCCGTTATATCCGGACTCAGCGGCTTTGATAGTGATGTGGAAGGGTTCTCCGTCAACAAAAGTCAGCTTAGTGTTGAAAAGTTCACGGAAGCGGCTGAGCTCAGCGAGATTACGATTTATGTCCTCACGGATATGCTCCGAGATGTACTTGCTGCACAGGTCGAGCGAAGCCATTACGAGATAAGACGGACTTGTGCCTGCAAAAAGGCTCATTGCGGACTTTAGCTGCGAAGCGTACTCCGGACGTGAAGTGTGTAGCATAGCCGCTCCGGTGAGGGCAGGGAGCATCTTGTGAGCAGAATCACAGCACATATCCGCACCGAGTGCGATAGGATGGAGATTCTCCGGCATGAAAGCAAGGTGAGCACCGTGAGCGTTGTCGACTATCAGCCTTGCATCGTACCTGCGGCAGAGGGCACTGATAGCCGGAATATCAGCTAAAGCACCGGTGTAGTCAGGAGAAGTGAGGTAAATGCAGGCAGGAGCGTCACTGTGTTTCAGGTGAGCTTCGAGGTCGGCGAGGTCAGCTTTACCGGAGAGAAGTCCGGCAGTATACTCCGGCACAGACCATTCAACATCGAGGTCGAGGAGTGCGGCAGTATTCAGGAACGACCTGTGAACGTTGCGGACTGCAATGACACGTCTTTGCTCCATTTTCATGATTGCGAGCATAGCTTGGATGCATAAAGTCGAGCCTGTAGCGGAATAGACAGTGGCGGCGGTGTTATAGAGTGAGGACATATTTTTTTCGCTTTCAGCGATGATGCCGTCGGCTTCAAAGAGACTGTCCGCACCGGAAATTTCGGTGATGTCGAAGTGGTAGAGCGGAGCGAGGTCGGCATATTGGGGGATGCCTTTATGTCCGGGGGTATGGGTACGGAGAGTACCGGCGGAATTATAGTTGTTAATAAAATCAAAAATTGGAGTATTCATAAAAACCCTTTCCAAAAATAAACTCTTTAAAAAATAATAAAAAACCGACGAAGTCGGGCAATAAGGGATTCCAAAGGGATTATTATCCCTTTGGCGGAGAGGTGTGCGAGGGGAGGCAGAGCCTTCCCTAAAAAGCAGTCCAGCGAGCAAAGCAACGCTGGACGGACGGCTCGCAGCACTTCCCCCAGCTTGACTGGCGTAATAAATAAAGGCGAACCATATTATAAGTTCGCCTTTTTTGTCGGTCAAGCCGGCAGGGATGAAATCCCTGCACCCATTTCACGTTCCCACTCGCTTTGCTCGTTACTCTGTACGAGTAGGGAAGTCTGCTTTCGCATACGCAAATAAGTCCGTATCCAGTAATTACCTTTACGCATTACTGATGTATGCGAAAGCAGAGTAAAAGTTTCGCAGAGAGTAAGCGAGTTTACGAGCGAAGCGTGAAAGGGTGCAGCGTCACGCTGCTTTTTTAATAATAGATTATATTATGGTCGAATACGAGCACCTTGTACTCAGTATTATTCACAAATACCGACTTAGTCTCCATAGCTTCGTTAAGAAGCGGACTCTGTATATCCATAAGTGTCTGGTATTCATAAGGATTTGTCAGCAGGAAGTAGTCCTTCTGACCCTCCTGATCGAGATACCAATTCTCAGAGGACTGGTAAATTCTCTTGGAAACGCCGTTCTGGTCGATATTAACGTCACGTACCTTAACGTTTGAATCGGAAAGGAGAGTGATAGCGTTAGCGTTCCAGAAAGTAGCATAACCGTAGGAAAGTCCCTCGTCTTCGAGGAATTCTGTCAGACCGTAGAGGTTGTTCTCGGTATAGCCGTCCTTAGGCATCTTCTTGATCTCTTTCATGTTGAGGTAGCTTACCATTACCATTGGTACAGCAAGTATCGCAACAATTCGTGAAGCACTGGTCTTGTTAGCGATAGCCCAGTGGATGAAGAGGATAGAGATTATAAGTGAAGTGCCGATAGCCGGAGTAAGTCTCCAGTCAGCAGCAGCGATAACGCCGACGATATATCCGAGGATATTGATGCCGAATGCTGCCCAGTGCATCCAGATCGCAATGCGGAGCATCTTTGCATCCCTTGACTTCTTGAACTTAGGATAGAAGAAAGTAGCGATTATCGGCATTACGAGGAGTATCATAGCTGAAGCGATGTAGATGAGGTTAGTAACGCCTTCCTTTTCGTTAAGAGGAACACCGCCCATATCCTTAACACCGAGGAGCTTTATCCAAGCGAGTGGGAAAGAGTGATAGTGTTCAGTCCAGTCGCCCATTGGAGAGAAGTTCGAGTTTGCCTGAGCGTAGCCTGCAACGAGGTCGCCGACCCATTTTTCGTTGAGCTTTCCGCCGAGTATTATCATAAGTCCGAAAAGACCGACAGAAACTACAGTGATAAGGCTCTTTTTGCTGATTATCTTGTTATTTGTATCAACGAAGTGCTCGATAAATACAGCACCGACGAAAGGTGCAGCGAAGATAGAAAGTGCAGAGATACCGTCTGTAGCGGTGAACATGATGAACACGAGGAGTATCACGAATGCTATCAGTATCCGCAGGAAATTGATTTTCGCCTTATTGCTTGCAGTACCCAGTTTCCGCTGACGCTCTGCAAGGTTCATTATCCTGAAATAGAGGAATAGTCCTATGACGATGAACAGGATTCCCAGCGAGTAGTAGATAGTATGCTGCCAGAAGATCTCACGCATTTTCTGGGACGAGGTAGTCATGGCGAGCATACCGGAAGCTCCGAGGCAGATAGCACGGATGTCCCAGTGCATTTCGCTGAGCATAAGGCAGAAGAAACCTGTGAGGAGTATGAAATAGGTCATCATACCCCAGATGTGAGCCTTCATGGAAAGTCCGAACCAGTGTATGAACAGCTGCATCGGCACGTTGATTCCGAATGGCAGGAAGCAGGCATATCCGAAGTCCTTATCATAGACCGCATCGCCCTCTAAAGAAGCGTTTGCCCACATGATAGTGTCTGTACAGTCAGCGTGGAACTCTTTCTTGTAAGCGACTGTTATGTAGTAGACCATAAGAGCCACAACTGCGATGAATATTGCTAACGGGATAAGATACGAGAGCACCTTAACGCCTTTTTTACCGTAATTGTTCCAGAACAGGAGGAGTTTCTCCTTAGGAGTAAGCTCCGGAACAACGGCAGCAGCGTCGCCGGAAGCTTCCGGAACAGCGTCAGGTTCTCCGATGATGTTTTCGGCAGCGTCTGAAGCGGTTTCAGCAGCAGTTTCAATGGTATCTGCGGCTGTATCAGCTATATCCTCGGCTGCTGTTTCAACAGTTTCAACAGCTTCATTTGCTTGATCTTTTGCTGCTTTTACAGCTTTCTCAGCTTTTGAGGAGCTGTTTTTGGACTTTTTGTTTTCAGCCATTGTATCACCTCTAATAATTATTTTTTAATATACATATTTTAGGGATGCCGTTTCAGGGCATCCCACTTTTTCGTCTGTCGAGCCGGCAGGGATGACATCCCTGCACCCGTATCACGCTCTCACTCGCTTTGCTCGCTACTCTGTACGAGCAGGGACATCTTTTTTCGCATATACAAGTAAATCTGTATCTGGTAATTTCAGCACTGCATTGCTTCCGTATGCGAAAGCAGAGTAAAAGTATCGCAGAGAGTAAGCGAGTTTACGAGCGAAGCGTGAAAGGGTGCAGCGTCACGCTGCCTGCCTGCGGCGATTTGTTTTAATTTTCTTGTTTTTTCCCTGAAAACAGGAATACTTTTCTTGCAAAGAAATTCCAGAAGAACGCAGCCGCTGTTGATACTACCTTAGCGAGTATCTGATACAGACTGGTCGTGTCCGCAAGCCATATCTCGAACAGTTTTGTGATGCCCATAGTCATGAACAGTCCCACAAGACCGATCGCAGCGAATCCCAGAAATTCCATAAGTCTGGATTCCACCTTAGAATTGCGGAATATCCAGAATGTGCTTATAACATAGTTGACTATCAGACCGGCTACAAACGAGATAGAGTTTGCAGCTACGGCGTAATTTTCTTGAAAAACGAATTTGAATAGGATGAAGGAAACACCCCAGTCCACAACGGTAGCGAATCCGCCGACAAAGAGGTAGCGGAAGAACTGGATGAAGGTATTCTCAGTATCTCCGGCGAACAATTTGCCGAACTGCTTTTTGCTGAGGATGTCCTTGACCTCCTGAAGCTGAGGATTTGCCATTATTTATTCTTCTCCTCGTGATATTCTTTCTCAGTATTTACGCTCCAGATGTTGGACTTGTCAGCTGTTCCGGACTTGATGTTCTTAACAGCCTCGAAGGAAGTTGCCATGGAGTGGTCGAGGTTGTTGTAGCGGTGCTGACCGTTACGTCCTACGCAGTAGAGGTTGTCTATCTTGCTGAGGTAGCTGATAAGAGTATCCATTTCGTCGTAGGTGTCGAAGTAAGCAGGGTAAGCCTTCTTGACCTTTTCCATATGAGTATCGAGAACGTCATTTGTGCTGCTGATAAGACCGAGTTTTACCATTTCCTTAGCACAGAAAGCAGAGAACTGTTCCTCAGTCATATTCCAGTACTCATCGCCCTCGGTAACGAAGTATTCAAGACCGAGCCATACAGTGTTTTTGAGGTCCTTTACCATGTAAGGTGACCAGTTGTTATAGATCTGGAAACGACCCATTTTAACACGTCTGTCCTGAACGTAAACCCAGCAGTCCGGTACTATATTTCCGACAGTTCTCATAGTAGTCTTGTTTTTGAGGTTGAGCTTTGGAACGAGCACACCGAGTGTCATATAGTCACGGTATGGGAGTCCTGCGGCGATACGAGCCTCATTCTCAGGAACGTCGTTCATACCTGCAACGAGATCCTTAACAGGCATAGAGGAAATAACATAGTCGCCGTCGAGCTGAACTTCCTGACCGTCCTTGACGTAAGTAACGCCGGTGAGGTGGTTATTCTCGTCCTTGTGGAGCTTAGTTACAGGAGCTTCCATAATGATAGTACCGCCGAGCTTCTTTATCTCGTCAGCAGTTACTTCCCAGAGCTGACCAGGACCGAGCTTAGGATACTTGAATTCCTCGATAAGTGAAGTATTCACCTTACGGTTCTTTACCTTGAAGAGCTTGCCGAAGAAGTCCTTGATGATGCCAACGATAGAAAGACCCTTAGTACGCTGAGCACCCCATGAAGCGTCTATCTCGCTTGGGTGACGACCCCAGAGGTTCTCTGTATAGTACTCGAAGAACATAGAATAGAGCTGCTTACCGAAGCAGTTGATGTAGAAGTTTTCGAGGTTAGTCTCCGGACGCTTATGAATTACGGCAGCGAGGTAGCTGAATCCGACTTTCATAGTTGTGAAGAAACCGAAGTTCTTGATAGTTTCTGGTTTGAGGGAAACAGGGTAGTCATAGAACTTGTTGTTGAAGAGGATACGGGAGACTCTGCGTCTCATGAGCATTACTCTGTTTTCCTTTTCAGGGTTAGGACCGCCCTTTTCTATTCTTACACGTCTTCTGAGCATGATGTCGTCACGGGAAGGAGCACCCTGTAATGGGAGCATATTGCTCCACCACTCGTTTACCTCCGGCATTTTGGAGAAGAAGCGGTGACCGCCCATGTCCATACGATTTCCCTTATAGTTTACGGTCTTAGAGATACCGCCGATGTCTTTAGTTTCTTCGAGGATAGTAACTTCATATTCTCCTGAGCCGTCTTTAAGCAGCTCATAAGCGGCAGTAAGTCCGGCAGGACCTGCACCGATAATAACAACTTTTTTCATGTCATTTCTCCTTAATTTAAACGGATGACCGTCTTATTTTTGCTTTATCGCTTCAAAGCGTGGCTTTGACAGGATATAGCACTACAAATATCATTATAACATAACTTTATTTATAAAGCAAGTACTTTTTGTGTGTTTTTCATAATTTTTTGCAAGAGTGAACTAACTGAAAAAAGCTGTATATAGCCGTTTGCGGAGTATACACGGTAAGTCGGGGGGATAAAATGGAAAAGTCAACTTTGTAGTTTTGCACAAAGAGAGCGAGTTTTTTTTGTGTAGTAAAGCTATCAGCAGATAAAAAACAAAAAATAAAAACCGACGAAGTCGGGCAATAACGGGATTCCAAAGGGTCTGCGATCCTTTGGCGGAGAGGTGTGCGAGGGGTTACCCCTACCGGTGGTAGGGGTAACCCCTCGTACTCCCCTTTGCCAAAGGGATAATAGGCTAACAGCCCCGTCCCCTCTGTCACTACGTGACATCTCCCCACACTGTGGGGAGTCACCCTTTGGAATCCCGTTATTGACCGGCTTCGCCGGCTTTTATTATGTTTTTTTTAATTGTTTTCTAATTTCACCCAGCATTTGTATGCCGCAAAGCAAATACCTGCGGTCATAAGCGTGTTGAACGTTATCACAATGAGTTCGCTGAAACTGAATAATCCCGTGAACGCATTGCTGACAGCATGAAGCATTATCGCTAAAGGCAGCATCACCTGCGATTTATTAGTCCGTATGCCGTAAAATATGAGCACAGTCAGTCCCACCACAAAGGCAGTCCCCTCGGCAGCCGACCATAGGTTTACCCAGAATATGCCCGAAGCTGCTCTTCCTGTGCCTATCAGCCAAAGGCAGGTCATTCCTGCACTAAATTCCTCGAACGCTCCGTGACCGATGCCGTAGGTGACTGCGTCCTTAGTATCGGTATAGGACGTGAGATAGTACTTCAGCACCAGAAATTTCGCAGTTTCTTCCAGTATTCCATAGAGCAGTCCTTGCTGTAGATAGAAGGAGTAAAAGTCGCTGTGACTGAATCCTGAACGCACTACTGCTCCCGTAATAAATACCGGAAAACACGCTATAAAGGCAATTATCGCAGGCAACCGGCGAGCTCCGGTCTTGTTGTGCCATATCTGAACAAGCACCAGCGGACTTAGCAGTCTTGTAAGTCCGGCAAGCAGACAGCTGATATTGGTCATGACGATATTCTCCTTTATCCCTTTGGTTTTGACTTCGCACTGAAATCACAAACTACCGCTTTTATTATTGCTACCGCAGAAGACATTTGCGGTGTTATTTCAAATTCACGACCTGTCTGATTTTTCATAAGCAGATAAAGTCCCCTGACCTTTTTCTGTTCGCCGTCCACTATCTCTGCGTGTCCACGACCAATTACAGAGGCAAATGACGAACTATAGCTGCATGGGACATCTCCGCCCGAAATCAGCTCGGTGTCGCAGTCGAGTTCGATGCATACATTTGGATTGCGTCTTATCAGGTCGAGCTTGTGACCTTCCTTTGCACTGTGCATATAGAAAATCAGCTTTCCCTCAGTATATTCGTATCCGAAATGCAGCGGTACGATATATGGAAAATCATCATCAAAAAGTCCGAGCCGAAGCACTTTTGCTCTGTCGACTATGCTTAAAATATCCTCGATTTTGGTGATCTCACGGTCTTTTCTTCTCATTTCAGCCCCCTCCTTTTTTACAATTATATCGCAAATGAAATTTTGTGTCAATAAAAATGCGGACTGGACTGTCAGATAATTAAAAATAAAACATATATTCTACACCTCTTGACAAGAACGAACTTCTGTTCTATAATAATAAGCACAAGGAATCGAACATTTGTTCACGCTACTATGATTTTTCTCCCTTAACTCTAATTTACATCGCACTGAAAGGAGGCCTCCTTAAATGAAAGACCTATTGAACTCCTACGAAAAAAGCCGTGCTCTGGTAAAAGAGCGGCTCTCGCAACTGAATTCGCTGAGGAGAGAGTACAAGCATCAAGGCAACAAAGAAGCTATTGAGCAGCTCGACCTCGACCGCCGCATCAGTCTGCTTCAAACCGAAAACATCGAGCTTACTGATATAATCGACCGCATAAGCGGTTACATAAGGAGGGCGGAAGAGCGTGTCGAAACGTGAGACTTATTCCGATTCATTCACCGGTGAGGCTGATAAGGGCATCCGCTCGATACTCGGCTATGATACGGACGATCAGCCTGTTGTGAGGATAAAAAGAGTGTTGGTGAAGGTGATAAACAATGAGCTTACTCAGAAGCAGAAGGAGATAGTTATGCTATACTATTATAAGAATATAGATACTGTGCAGATAGCTAAGCGGCTTGGGGTGACTCCGCAGGCGGTATGTGCGGTGTTGAGCAGGGCGAGGCTGAGGATATATCGCATATTGAAATATTATTTAATTTAAAAAGATAAAGATAAAGACCGGCGAAGCCGGGGCAATAACGGGATTCCAAAGGGTTCCCACCCCTTTGGCAAAGGGGTGTGCGAGGGGTTACCCCTACCAGTGGTAGGGGATGTCAGCTTGCTGACAGGGGTGGCTGAACCCGATTAGGGTACAGCGTTCCCTCTAAAAAGCAGTAAAAACAGCAAAGCGAGTTTTTACGGACCGTCCGCATTGCTTTCCTCGGCTTGACCGACGCAATTTATTATGCCAGTCAAGCTGGGGCGAGTGCTACGAGCCGTCCGTCCAGCGTTGTTACGCTTGCTGGACTGTTTTTTAGGGGGACGCTGTCCCCCTCGGTTTCACCCCCCTGCCAGAGAGAACCTCTCTCTGGACTCTCATTAAGCCGGCTTCGCCGGTTTTTATTATTTTATATTTTTAATTAATACCTTTTTTCTTATGATTTACTCAATAAATAATTGACAAAATAAATAATTTGAGGTATAATAAAAGTAACAATATATTAATAAAAGAAATGAGGTTTGTTCAAATGGCTATGGATAAAAGTTTAAAAGTTCTTATTGTTGACGATGATAAAAATATTTGTGATCTCCTTCGCCTTTACCTCGAAAAGGATGGTTATGGTGTTATTCTCTCGCACGACGGTGAAGAGGCTGTTGTAAAATTCAATGCCCTGAAGCCGGATATGGTGCTGCTTGATATAATGCTGCCGGGTATCGATGGCTGGCAGGTTTGCCGTGAGATAAGAAAAAAATCAAATGTTCCGATAATAATGATAACCGCTAAGGGCGAGACTATAGATAAGGTCATCGGACTTGAACTCGGTGCGGACGACTATATCGTTAAACCTTTTGATGCAAAGGAAGTTATCGCACGTATCAATGCTGTTACACGCCGTGTCGGCACAGGTACTGCTGAACCTGAGATAAAGGAAGTCCACTATGATAAGCTCTCTGTTAATATGACAAGATACGAGCTTAAAGTTGCAGGAAAAACTATCGATACTCCTCCGAAAGAGCTTGAACTTCTCTTCTATCTTGCTTCAAATCCGAACAGAGTTTATACAAGAGATCAGCTTCTTGACGAAGTATGGGGATTTGAGTACTATGGTGATTCCCGTACCATAGATGTTCATATCAAGCGTCTGCGTGAAAAGCTCGAAGGTATTTCCGATAAGTGGGCTTTGAAGACTGTATGGGGCGTAGGATATAAATTTGAAGCTGACGAAGAAGAATGAGCCTGTAAAACTGCCGGAAGTCTGATACATGGGGACTTGAAAGGCAGTTAAAAATAAAATCGACGAAGTCGGCAATAACGGGATTCCAAAGGGATTCTTATCCCTTTGGCGGGAAGGTGTACGAGGAAGGGCAGAGCCCTTCCTAAAAAGTAGTAAAACCAGCGAAGCGAAGTTTTACGGACGTTCCGCATTGCTTCCCTCGGCTTGACCGACAAAATTATTGTCGTATCAATAAAAATAAAAGCATATAGGCGATGCTAAAATGGGTGCAGGGTCATCACACCCTGCACCTGTTTCGTTTTGGAGGTGTTTGGATTGAATTATAAAGATAGTTCATATTATCGCTCATTCAGATTTTCAATGATAACTTTGTGTCTCGTACTGTTGTTCCTCGGAGTTATTGTAGTCACCCTTAGTACAAGAGCGTACAAGAATTCAGAGCTTGATTCTCTTAAAAGTACAGGCGACCTCTTTATAAATTGCCTGAAGGATGAGTTCAATGAGTCCGGAGAGCTTTCGACAGAGGACATACAGCGTCTGCATTACCGTTTTACATCGGTAAACAAGCTGAAGATCCTCATTTACAATAAAGATGGTGAGTGCACTTTCTCCTCTTTTGACTACGACAGCAAGGACTTTGAGGACGAAAAAGCATTCATGAAAATTCATCCCGAACCGAATGAGGACGAGAAAAAGCCGCTCTCAAATACTATAAAAAAGGCTATAGACGGTAAAAAAAGAAGATACCTTGAACTCGAAAAGACCGCTTTCTCAAAGAGTGAACCGTATCTGCTTTATGGTGCGAGAACTTATCTCTCTTCAAAGGAAAATGACGAGAACGAGGGTAAAATGTATATCCTCTTCTGCGGAAAGACTAAACGCATCAATGTTTTCATGATCAAAGTCACCGCACTCTACCTCGGTTTTGCACTCTTAGGTGCATACCTCTCTTTCATACTTCTGAGAAAACGTGTGAAGAAGCTTGCAGCCTATGAGTTCGATTTCCTCAAAGTCTGCGAGATGTACGCAAAAGGCGATTTCTCCGAGAAGATAACCACTGATGTAGAGGGAATACCAAAGGAGCTGTGCGATTACGTTAATGCTCTTGCGGCTGATGTTGAGAACAGCGAACAGACCTCCAAGACCTTTATCGCTAATGTCTCCCACGAGCTGAGGACCCCTATGACCACTATCAGCGGTTTTGTGTCCGGAATACTTGACGGCACTATCCCGAAAAATAAGCAGAATGAGTACCTTGTTCTGGTGTCAAAGGAAATGCAGAGACTCCGCATACTCATATCCTCAATGCTGAATATGACACGCTATGAATCGGGAACTCTCGTGCCGAATTTCAAAGAGACTAACCTCACCGACCTCGTTATCCAGACCGTCCTCATGTTTGAAAAGCGTATAGAGGATAAGCACCTTCGTGTTGAGGGTCTTGACAGTGAGCGACTTGATGCTGTGGTCGATAAAGACCTCATGCAGCAGGTAGTCTATAATATAGTAGAGAACGCTGTAAAGTTCGTAAACGACTGCGGTACTCTCACATTCACATTCGATAAGAACGAAAACGTGTATATGATCGGTATACGCAATTCCGGCGAGGGTCTTACAGAAGAGGAGATACAGCAGGTATTCGACCGCTTCTATAAAACAGATTCCTCCCGTGGCAAGGACGCTGCCGGTCTTGGTCTCGGACTTTCTATCTCACGTAAGATCGTTCATCTCCATAAGGGACATATTATCGTCAAGAGCATTCACGGCGAGTATACCGAGTTCCAGATACAGATACCTGATCTGAGCTCCGGTAAGGATCATAAGAAAAAGAAGCAGTCAGAGGAAAGACAGGAAGATAAGCGTGATGACCAGCCTGAGCTGAATGAAGCTCTGCCGGAAATGAGAAAAGACTATGAGAAGGAAGAACTGCCTGAGATAAGGAAAGAGCATGAGGAGGAAAAACTTCCTGAATTCAAGGAAGATATTCTGGAGAATGATAAGCAGGAATGACATCCCTGCAACCGTCATACGTTCCCACTCGCCTTGCTCGCTGCTCTGTATGAGCAGGGAAGTCTGTATCTGGTAATATTTTTAATTACTGTTACGCATATATACAAGCAGTATTATACTGCTGGCTTTTGTTGTATTTTTTATTTATTATAAGGAGATATTATGGACGAAAAAGATATTAATTCTCCTCAGGAGAATACCGGTCATACACCACCGCAGGAAAATCCCCCCTCTCAGGAGCAAAATCCAAATTCCCGCTATATACAGGGAATGAGTATGCCTCCCCCCTATGGGAGCAGACCTGTTCCGCCTCCCCCCTACGATCAGGGGGGGAGTACTCCGAATAACTACGGAGCACGTCCGCAGCAGCCTTACAACAATTTTGGCGGCGGTCAGATACCTCCGCCGAACCAGTACGGCACATTCGGAAATAATGTTCCAAGACAGCCTCGGTATGACGCTTTCATGTACGAACCTATCGGCTTTGAGGAGCTTGAACGCAGACAGGCTGAGCAGGCTGCGGCAGCTGAGGTCAAGAAAAAAACTCCCGGAGTAAAAGCTGCTGTTATACTCTTTGTAGTACTTGTTGTGGGAGCTTTCCTGCTTGGCGTGTACGGCATAGTATATGATATACTTAACAGCAAGGAGTCTATAGATAAGCTTGTTGAAGCTAAGCAGGTCGTTTTCTACCGTGAGTCAAAGCCAAAGGGAGCTAATGAACCAGAAAATTTCAAGGACGAAAACGGCAAGTATACTCCCGAGGGTGCGGCGATTGCTGTTCGTCCGTCTATTGTTGAGATATACACCTACGAGGACGCTAATGCCTATAAAAAGGATATTTACCTCGGAACAGGCTCCGGCATCGTTATTTCTGATGACGGATATATCGTTACAAACGCTCATGTACTCAAAGAAAAAGGCTACCACATTATCAGTACCGTTGACGGCGACAAGTATCCGGCTAAAATAGTAGGACGAGATGTCAAGACTGATATTGCCGTTATCAAGGTCGATACAGATAAGCTTACTCCGGCAACTCTCGGCAACTCCGATGAAGCAATAGTCGGTGAGACTGTTATAGCTATCGGAAATCCGGCAAATCTCTCCAGCACTGTTACTGACGGCATCGTTTCAGCGGTCAGCCGTAAGATAAGAAGCGACTCCACCGGCTTTGAAATGGACTGCATCCAGACCAATGCTGACATAAGCCCGGGTAACTCCGGCGGTGCTCTGGTAAATATGTACGGTCAGGTAATAGGCATAACTTCTTCAAAGTACGTAAGCTCCAGCTTCGAGGGACTCGGCTTCGCTATCTCTATAAATGAGGCTCTGCCTATCATCGAGGAGCTTATCAAGAGCGGTCATATCGGAGGACGATTCCGCATCGGTATCACTCTTGTTGATATGTCTGACGCTTCTAAGCTGAAAATAATCGAGGAAAAGCTCGGTTTTGCACTTCCTGAGGACTTCGAGGGTATCTATATCGACAGCATCAGCGAGGACTCCGATATAAAGAATACCGCCCTTAAAGTCGGGGACTTCATCACTAAGGTCGACGGAACTCCTATCAAGACCTATAACGAATTCTATGACACTATAAGCAGTAAGTACGGTGCGGGAGATACAGTCCCTGCGACCTGTGCTCACATTGATAAGGACGGCAAGATAAGCTATTATGACATTAAGTTCAAGCTTATCGAGGACACCTCCGGTAATTATTAAAAGATTTTTAATGCCGCATTACATATGGTAGTGCGGCATACATTATAAATGCAAAAGGGGATATTTATGAAGAAATTTATCATTACAGCAATTACTTTGCTGGTCGCAGCCGGCGGAATTACCGGCACTATCATATTCAAGTCGAAATATGTCAGAATAAACGGGACTATCCACAAGAGGAGTGTAGATAAACTTGATCTTGTCAATGTTCAGAAAAAGGGATTCAAGATAAGTGAGCTTAATAAGTGCTCTGAGCTTGAATATCTTGGCACGGAAAAACTAAATGATGATGTTTTGGAGGATATGGGCAGTTTTGATAAGCTGGAGTGTTTCGCTAATTATGGAGCCAGTATAAAAAATAGTGCATCAGAGCTGAATAAATACGGAAAGCTGGATGTTATTCTGTTCCAATTTTCAGAGGTCGACCTTAAAGGAATAAAGAATAACGCTGTAAGAATAATCTTTTTGTTCGACAGCAAAGTCAAAAATATTTCCGAGCTGAAGAACTGTGATTCACTTGAAAGTATTTCACTTGCAAGTTCAAGCGTCGCTGACATTATTGATCACAATGAAGCTGATAAAAGACTGACAATGAAAGACAGCTCTGCCTTTGCTGAATTAGACAACGTTAAAAGCCTTAGTATTGATGAAACTTATATCGAGGATATTTCCGGAATCAATGATATGGAGAGCCTTGAAGAGTTTACGGCTACTCAAGGCATGATAGACGATGATATGGTCAAGGAGCTTGAAGATAAGGGAGTTAAGGTCACATTGTCAGAACCGAGGTTCTTTTCTGATAAAGGAAGAGAGAATGAAAGCAAAAGTTAAAAAAGCGGTCTCGATGGTGCTCATAGCCGCTGCAGCAGCATTTGTATGGATGTTTTTATATAGTCTTTCGGACCAGGTTTCAATAGGCGGTGAAAGCTACTCAAAGAAAAGCACATGGCTGAATATCGACGCTAATGAAGAGGATTTCAGCGTTAAGAAGCTGAATAAGTTCAAAAAGCTTGAACATCTCACCATTGACCATATCAATGATGAGATGCTCGGTGAGTTCGGTGATTTTGATAAACTGAAAGAGCTGTATATTTATTATTCAAAATTATCAGAGTCTTTATCAAAGCTGGAGGAATACCCAAAACTTGGCGTAATAGTTTTTCATCGTTCGACCGTTGATCTGAAAAAATTCAGCAGTACTGCGGAATATCTTTATTTTGACGAATGCAAGCTCACGAATGTATCCGCACTGAAAGAGTGTTCTTCTTTGATAAGTATGGAATTTGAATCTACAGCTGTTGACGAATATATAGTCCCGATAGAGGAGGGCGATAACGAAACAAGATATGTTATGAAAGACAGCTCTTTTTTCGAGGGATTCAACAGTGTGAGTATTCTTGACCTTGAAAACATAGAGATAGAAGATATTTCAGGCTTGCTGAAAATGGAAAAGCTTAAAGTCGTTAAAGTCTCAGAGGACAAAATCTCCGCTGAGTTTATCACACAGCTGAAAGAAAATGGTATAGAAATTAAACTTTTATAGAAAAGGGGATCTTTATGAATAAAAGATTTATAGCTTTAATTGCAATTATTGCCGCTGTCGTTGGTTTTAATATCTATCGCACAATCGATAAAGTAAAATTGGAAGGAAGATACTACCCGAAGGATTCTAAGTCACTGAATATTGATGCCAAAAGCAAGGATTTTTCTACCAAAAAGCTCAACAAATTCACTGAGCTTGAAAGACTTTCCATTTCAAAAGTGAATGATGATATACTCGAAGATTTCGGGGATTTTAAGGAGCTTTCCTCACTTACTTTCTTTTATGCTAAGCTGTATAAAGCTGCACCAAAGCTGAATTCATACGAAAAGCTTGAAGAGGTCTCGTTCTTTAATTCCGAAGTAGACCTGCAAGGTGTCTATATCAGTGAGCTTAAAGATATAGTTTTTGATAAGTGCGATGTGAAAAATTTTTCTGCACTGAAAGAGTGTGCAAAGCTTGACCATATACAGCTCTCAGGAACAACTGCGGACGGCTATATAGTCCATGAAGATCATGAATACGTGCTAAAGGACAGCTCTGTATTTGCCGATCTCGACACGGTAACGAATATCAATCTTGAACATATAGTGCTTGAAGATATATCCGGAATTCTTGAAATGGATTCCCTAAAAACTGTTGTAGTCGGTATGGATGAAGTGCCGGACGAAACTGTCGATAAGCTAACTTCACATGGAATAGAAGTATGGTCTGTTTCTACAAGCATAGATTGAAAATACGATAAAAAGTCCGGAGGGAGTCTTTAATCGACCCCTTCCGGACTTTTTATTCATTTTAAGAATGAACAGTTATTTGATCTCTAACCTTCTTGTTTCCGGAGCTTCCGGCTGTTTCTTCGGAAGACCAACAGTCAGGATGCCGTTTTTGTATTCGGCAGTGATATTTGCTGTATCAACATCAGCAATATCGAAGCTCCTCTTGTAAGAGCCGTAGCTTCTTTCACGGCGGATATAGTTGCCTTTGTCGTCCTTTTTCTCGTCGACATTGCTGTGCTCAGCAGTTATGACGAGGTAAGAACCATTTATATCAAGTTTGATGTCCTCTTTCTCGAAGCCGGGGAGCTCTGACTCCATAATATATTTATCTCCCTCGTCTTTAATGTCTGTTTTGCAGGAATTCATTGGCATAGCACCGCCGAAAAAGTCCTTATCCATATCATTAAAAACGTTGAACAGATCGAAATTTCTTCCAAAAGGTGTAAGTCCGTACATCATAAGTCATACCTCCAATAAATTTGTATTTTTATTTTATGCGATTACTTTTGATATATACACCGTTCCATTGGTATCATCCCTTTCGTTTCATTATCTATATGATAGTCCTGTTTTATGAAAGAAATATCAAAGGTATGTGACGGTATTATGAAAATTAGCACTCTCGGTGTGAGAGTGCTAAGCAGCGTGACGCTGCCGGCTTGACCGACAAAAAAGGCGAACCTCTAATATGGTTCGCCTTTAATTATTACGCCAGTCAAGTTGGGGGAAGTGCTGCGAGCCGTCCGTCCAGCGTTGCTACGCTCGCTGGACTGCTTCTCAGGGGGACGCTGTCCCCCTCGGTTTCACCCCCTGCCAAAGGGATAATAATCCCTTTGGAATCCCATTATTGCTCGACTTCGTCGATTTTTTTATTTGTATTTTATTACCGCACCGGACTTACTTCCGTATGCGAAAGCAGACTTCCCGCTTCGGACAGAGTAACGAGCAAAGCGAGTGGGAACGTGAAATGGGTGCAGGGATGTCATCCCTGCCTGCTTAGTACATTCCGCCTGCTGGCATTGCCGGAGCAGCAGGAGCATCTTCCTTGATGTCAGCAACAAGACTCTCTGTTGTGAGTACCATTGATGCTACAGATGCAGCATTCTGGAGTGCTGAACGTGTTACCTTAGTAGGATCAACGATACCAGCAGGGATCATATCTGTATAAACCTCGTTGTAAGCATCGAAACCATAGCCTACCTTGCGTGAACGTATCATCTTATCAACGATAACGCTTCCCTCAAGACCTGCATTCTCAGCGATCTGACGTACAGGAGCTTCAAGTGCTTTAAGGATTATCTTAGCACCAGTCTTCTCGTCGCCTTCAAGAGTTGGAACGAGCTTGTTTACAGCTGGGATAGCATTTACGAATGCTGTACCGCCGCCTGCAACGATACCCTCTTCAACAGCAGCCTTTGTAGCAGCGAGAGCGTCCTCGATACGGAGCTTCTTCTCCTTCATTTCAACCTCAGTAGCAGCACCTACCTTGATAACTGCAACACCGCCAGCGAGCTTAGCAAGTCTTTCCTGAAGCTTCTCACGGTCGAAATCAGAAGTTGTGTTTTCGATAGCAGTTCTGATCTGAGCAACTCTTGACTTGATAGCTTCCTTGTCGCCTGCACCGTCAACGATGATAGTGTTTTCCTTCTGGATAACTACCTGCTTAGCCTGACCGAGCTGATCGATAGTAGTCTCGTTGAGTTCAAGACCGAGCTCAGCAGAGATGACCTCGCCGCCTGTGAGGATAGCGATGTCCTTGAGCATTTCCTTACGTCTGTCTCCGAAACCAGGAGCCTTTACAGCAGCAACCTTGAATGTTCCACGGAGGTTATTGAGGATGATAGTAGTAAGAGCTTCGCCCTCAACGTCCTCAGCGATGATAACGAGCTTCTTGCCCATTTTAACGATCTGTTCGAGGAGTGGGAGTATTTCCTGTATAGAAGAGATCTTCTTATCAGTGATAAGGATGTAAGCGTCATCGTAAACAGCTTCCATCTTATCAGCGTCAGTGACCATGTAAGGTGAGATGTAACCACGGTCGAACTGCATACCCTCAACAACTTCGCTGTAAGTTTCAGCGGTCTTGCTCTCTTCGATAGTGATAACGCCGTCGGAAGTAACCTTTTCCATAGCCTCAGCGATGAGCTTACCAACGTTTTCGTCAGCAGAAGAAACTGTACCAACTCTTGCGATGTCGTCAGAACCGGAAACTGTCTTGGAGTTTGCGATGATAGTCTCAACAGCAACGTCAACAGCCTTAGAGATACCCTTCTTTAAGATCATCGGATTAGCTCCGGCAGCGATATTCTTCATACCCTCACGAACGATAGTCTGAGCGAGGAGTGTAGCAGTAGTAGTACCGTCACCGGCAGCGTCGTTAGTCTTAGTAGCAACTTCCTTAACGAGCTGAGCACCCATATTCTCGAAAGCATCTTCAAGCTCTATGTCCTTAGCGATAGTAACGCCGTCGTTAGTGATGAGCGGAGCACCGAACTTCTTATCGAGTACTACGTTTCTGCCCTTAGGACCCATTGTTATTCTTACTGTATCAGCAAGCTTGTCGATACCAGCCTGAAGTGCTTTTCTTGCGTCTTCACCGTATTTAATATCTTTAGCCATGATAAATATCTCCTTTATACCAAAATTACTTTACGATTGCGAGGATGTCTTCCATCTTAACGATGATGTACTCCTCGCCTTCGAGCTTAACGTTTGTGCCTGAATATTTTGAAATGAGGACCTTATCGTCCTTTTTAACTTCCATTTTAACATCAGCAGTTCCCGGACCTACTTCAACGACCTGAGCAACTTCAGGCTTTTCCTTAGCTGAGCCGGAGAGGATGATACCGCTTTTGGTAGTTTCTTCTGCCTCTACCATTTTAACAACAACTCTGTCCTGTAATGGTTTGATAGTCATGATATATACCTCCTAAAAATAATTAGCAAATCATTGGTTAGCACTCTCTTTCTTTGAGTGCTAATTATATTTTACCACCTTTTTATAATAAATCAAGGGTTTTCAGGAAGGTTTCACAATTTTTGGAAATTTGCACAGTTTTATCAACAGACTGTTAGTTTGGGTAAAGCAAAATAATTCCCGGAACGACTTTATTATTATTACCGTTTTTTCGGATACTGCATATAATATATAAAACTCAATAAAAATCAAATCAAGAAAGGCAGAATATATGACTGATAAAAGAATACTTATTGCCGGCGGCGATATGCGTCAGATATACTGTGCAGAGCGGCTTTCGGCAAAATACGATATTACACTTGCAGGCTGGGACAAAGAACTTGTTCCCGATGGACTTGATATTGTCCCTGATGGTGTTTATGACTGTCTGCTTCTTCCGGTACCTCCGCTTGCTGAAAACGGGAGTATCTCAACACCGTGTTTCAGCGGCACTCTTGTACCTGACGAGCTGAAAGGACTGCTTGCTCCGGAAGCAGTTATCCTCACCGGAAAGTATGATAAGCGGCTTAGCAGTTATTTTCCGGATAATGCTGTTGTGGACTATATGGAGCGTGAGGAGCTTAGTCTGAATAACGCAGTCCCGACCGCTGAGGGAGCTGTTCAGATTGCACTTGAAGAACTTCCCGTGACACTGAGCGGCTCTAAGGTGCTGATAGCAGGAATGGGTCGCATCGGCACTGCTCTTGCAGAGATACTGAAAGGTTTCGGAACTGAGATACACACGGCAGTAAGAAATCCGAACGGAGCTGCAAAGGCACGTATCCACGGCATAAAAGCGGTTACCGCAAATACTATGGACAGCGATTATACAGTAGTATTCAACACCGTTCCCGATATGATATTCACTCGTGAGCGGCTGAGCAGGATGAGTACGGCAACTCTGTTCATTGACCTTGCTTCAAAACCCGGTGGCATCGACTTTAATTCAGCGGCTGAACTCGGCATAAAAACTATCTGGGCACTCGGACTTCCCGGCAGGACAGCTCCGGTCACAGCAGGTGAAATGATAGCTGAAACCGTTGAACTTATAATCGCAGAAAGGAGCACCGAACATGAATGATATACTTAATGGACTGCGTATCGGCTACGCTATGACAGGCTCTTTCTGTACGTTTGAGCGAAGCTTTGAGCAGGCGGTTTGTCTGCGTGAAGCCGGAGCTGAGCTAATACCGATAATGTCGGAAAATGCCGCTTTGACCGATACAAGGTTCGGAAAGGGGTCTGAAAATCTCGCACGGCTCAGGTATATTGCCGGCAGGGATGTGATAACAGATATATCCGGAGCTGAACCTATCGGACCTAAGTCAATGACCGACCTTATGATAATAGCTCCATGTACGTCAAATACAGCCGCAAAGCTCACAAACGGGGTTACAGACGGTGTTGTGACTATGGCAGTGAAGTCGCATCTGCGGAGCGGAAAGCCGGTTTTGCTTGCGATAGCATCAAATGATTCACTGCTTGGTTCGGCGAAGAATATAGGGGAGCTTTTTAATCGGAAGAATTATTATTTTGTACCGATGCGGCAGGATGATTGGGTAAAGAAGCCGACATCGCTTGTGGCGGAGTTTGAGAAGATACCGCAGGCGGCAATAGCAGCGATGAACGGAATACAGTTGAGACCAATTATAATATAAAAAAGAAATATAAAAAAGAAAAAATAAAAAACCGACGAAGTCGGCATAATGAGAGTCCAGAGAGAGGTTCTCTCTCTGGCGGAGAGGTGTGCGAGGGGAGGCAGAGCCTCCCCTAAAAAGCAGTAAAAACAGCGTAGCGAGTTTTTACGGACCGTCCGCATTGCTTGCCTCGGCTTGACCGACAAAAAATGCGAACCTGTAATATAGGTTCGCATTTAGTTCTTTCACCAGTCAAGCTGGGGCGAGTGCTACGAGCCGTCCGTCCAGCGTTGCTTTGCTCGCTGGACTACTTCTCAGGGGAGGCTCTGCCTCCCCTCGTACACCTCTCCGCCAAAGGGATAATAATCCCTTTGGAATCCCGTTATTGACCGGCTTCGCCGGTTTTTTTATTTTTTCTTTTTTATTTATTATTTGTTATTCTGCTCTGATTGCTCTTTGGCACGCTGTGCGTCAGTTTTCTCATTATCATTATCATCAAAGAATCCTCGATATTCCGCAACTCTCGCCCTGTCACCGTGACAGTCTACCTCTATCATTTCCTTATTCAGCATCCTCTTCAATCCAATAAAAAGTACACTGTATGCGACCGCATTTATTAGTATCCCAAAATAAAGTCTTATCCCGAATACTATCCCAAGCATACCTGTCAGTATTATCGCTATGCAGATTATCAGGAATACCTCCAGACACTTCTTATACGGGTCAAGCTCTATCAGCGAGAAGCATACTGCCGCTGACAGTACCGAATGTATTATAGCCAGTGCCGTTGAATATGGATGATAGAAATCCCTTGTCAGATACGAGTGCAGCTCGCAGAACATCAGCACAGCTTCCATGAGTATATAAAATGCTATGGCAGACTTCATTTTTAGTCTCATACGAGCGGTAGTCCAGATGAAGTAAAGTCCCACAGCA
This sequence comes from Ruminococcus sp., assembly GCA_017441505.1. GTDB lineage: Bacteria > Bacillota > Clostridia > Oscillospirales > Ruminococcaceae > Ruminococcus. The sequence continues at coordinate 4,215 of JAFRXL010000020.1, read as the reverse complement.
AACACCATGAAACCGAATATCAGCACCATATAGTCTGCAAATTCAAGGAACTTTATAAATCCCTGTGATGCCTTGAAAAAGAGCTTATAGTAAATATAAGTGATGCCTGCGAACAGCAGAAACATTATATTTCCCGTAAGACATAGCGTCAGACCAAAATCAAGCTTTTTATGCATGGTACTTTCCTCAGTCAAGAGCTTTCAGAGCACGCTGACCGATGTCTTTTCTGAAATGTGCTCCCTCGAAGCTTATCTTTGATACACCCTCGTAAGCCTTGTCGAGTGCGGACTGTAAGTCTTTGCCCCTTGCAGTAACACCGATGACACGTCCGCCGTTTGTGAGGAACTTTCCGTCATCGCTGAGCTTTGTGCCTGCGTGGTAAACGAAGCATCCGTCTATCTGCCCCTTATCGTCAAAGCCATTCATCTCTATGCCCTTTGGGTAGCTCTCAGGGTAGCCGCCGCTTGCCATGATAACGCAGGCACAGCTTCCGTCGTGCCACTTTATGTCGACCTTATCGAGCTCGTGGTTATAGATAGCCTCGAATATCTCATAGAGGTCAGCATCGAGCATAGGGAGCACTACCTGTGTCTCAGGGTCACCGAAACGGCAGTTATACTCAATTACCTTTGGTCCCTTTGGAGTAATCATAAGTCCGAAATAGAGGCATCCCTCGAATGTTCTGCCCTCAGCGTTCATAGCGTTTATTGTCGGGAGGAATATCTTCTCCATGCACTCCTTAGCTATATCCTCTGTGTAGCACGGGTTAGGGGAGATAGTTCCCATACCGCCTGTATTCAGACCCTTATCGCCGTCAAGAGCTCTCTTGTGATCCATAGATGAGATCATAGGAACAACAGTCTTTCCGTCTGTGAAGCTGAGCACTGATACCTCAGGACCTGTGAGGAATTCCTCGATAACTATTCTTGCGGAGCTCTTGCCGAATTTGAGCTCGTCTATCATATCGTGGACTGCGGCGATAGCCTCCTCCTCATTCTGAGCAATGATAACACCCTTGCCGAGTGCAAGACCGTCAGCCTTGATAACTGCCGGATAGCTGTTCTGCTCTTTGAGGTAAGCGATAGCCTTATCGGACTCTGTAAATACCTCATAGAAAGCTGTAGGGATGTTGTACTTCTTCATAAGCTCCTTTGAGAATACCTTAGAACCTTCGATTATAGCTGCATTTGCCTTTGGACCAAATGTCATGAAGCCCTCAGCCTGTAAAGCGTCTACCATACCGAGCACGAGCGGGTCATCAGGTGCAACTACCACCATATCAGGTTTAAGCTCCTTAGCGAGAGCAACTACGCCGTCAATATCTGTAGCTCCCACGCTGAAGCACTCAGCATACTTGGATATACCGCCGTTTCCGGGAGTACACCATATCTTGCCGACCTTTTCACTCTCTGCGAGCTTCATGATGATAGCGTGCTCTCTTCCGCCGCCGCCTACTACTAATACATTCTTCATTTTTATATTCCTCCTGTAAATTATTATTTTATTGCTCATGTTAAACACATCAGGGTGTGTATTCTGTGGACTCTATCATATCCTTCAAGATAGGAAGTACCTTGTCGGAATCTTTTGTAAAATAATTACGTGCAGCTATAGTCAGCGAATGACCGCCTTTTGAGGCAACTGCGACAGCTGTTGAAATGTCTCCTGACGAGTAATCGATAATATATGTATATATGTTGTCATGCGAGGAGTGTTCATTCCTTATATCGCCGCCTATCATATTATCTTTGTATAGCTGTTTGAGCTTTTTTATAGCTTCCTCTTCTTCAAGTGCCGGTTCCGTTTCAGTTTTTTTATCAACAATGACGAGTGATAGTGGTATATCATTATCAAAAATAGTATAGGATAACGGGTCTGCGTCATCGCTGTTGTCCTCATCATACTTCGTATCCAATGTTTCAAAGCCGCTGTTTACTTTAAATTTGAAGTTCTCGGTGGAGTAGGTATCGAATTCGTCTGAGGTATACTCAGGTTTCCCGTGGATGAAATTTCCGGAGCTGCTGCTGTCTTTTGAAGCACATCCGGTAAACAGCACTGCCATGACAGCGGCTGCGGAGACAATAGTTTTTATTTGCATATTCAGCCTTTCTGTTATTTAAGTTTTATATTGTCGATAAGATCATTGAAGTCGTCTTTTATTTCAGCAGAGTTCTCGCTTACGAGGGTATTTATCTGGACGATATAATTATCCTTTTCAAATACGATATATTTGAGAGCAGAGTTGGAGTGGTCCGGTAAAGTCATAGAGAGTTCTTCTGCCGGAATGCCCTTGAATTCTGAATGGCTCTGAACGGTATCAGTGGTATTTAAGCTTTGATTGTAAGTAGCATTCATTTCAGTAATGATCTTTTCAGCGGTATCACCTTCATTTTTTTCAAATATAGTGATGTTGATGCTGCTCTGGTACTGCTCTTTGGTCTCAGCACATTTATACAGTACGTTGTAACGTCCTGTATTATTATAGTCATCAGTCTCGAAACCTATGGACAGTTCATTCGTTACCACCATATTATCAGGAACTTCAAGAGCCATAATATCATTATCTATATTACCGATGCCCGAAGGCGGCTCTTTGTCTGAGATAAGCTCAGCGGACTCGACAATATCTTTTATCATAGGTACAACGGCTTGGATATTGTCAACAGGATAGCTCTGAGCTTCGACCTCAAATGCGTACCCGTTTTTTATAGCGATAGCCACTGTAGCTGCATCGTAATCGGTCACAGAAGTGATGATAAATGTGTATATTCCGTCCTTTTCGTCATGTTCGGTATAGACGTTGGTTATATCTGGACTGCTGGTTGAGATGCTGTAAAAGACATCTTCGAGAGTTTTCGGCTCTGCATAGGCATCAAAGCTGTGTATAAGCATCTGAGCCTTTGGGTTGTCGAAGGTGTAGTTTTTTGAGCTTTCAGACTGTTCAGCACCGGAATCATTCAGCTGGAAGTCATTATTGATGCTGAAAGAGAAGTCCTGAGTGGAGTAGTCAGAGAAGTCAGCGGAGGTATATTCAGCCTCGCCGTAGCTGAGTGTCTGGGGGACGATCTCATTGTTTTCGGAAGCAGCAGTTTCAGCTTCCTGAGTTGAAGCAGCAGTCTGTGAAGGAGCTGAGCTGTTATCTGAGCTGCTGTTTTTTGCTGAGCAGCCTGTTAGCATTAAAGCTGTCACAGCTGCTATCGTGATGAAAGATGATTTTTTCATAATTTTCTCCTGAAGGGCAATTATTATTTACGATAAGGCGGACTATATCTTTGTCGGCTGTAGGAATTTCGCAATAAACGATGCTGCTCCTATTGCTGCAAAGATATAACATCTTATCAATTCGCTTCGGTACTTGTTTTCGAGGTCAAGAACATCGAGAGTGTGGTGGAAATTATTGAAAAAGTCGCTGAAAGTACCCTCAGTGAAGCCGAATTCTTCTTTCAGCACCTTTTGACCTATAGGACCCTTAGCCTCTTCTTCGAGTCCCCATTCTGCCATTTTGGAGTAATATTCCTGCTTGAATTTCTTGAACTGGTCGGTCATTTCCCAGCACCACACTATTTTTTCTGCAAAGAATATTCCTATAACGATTACCAGAATACAGACCACAGCTCCCACAGTAGGCGAGAGGTCTTTGTCGCTTGTCATAAAGTGGTATCCGCCGACCGTACCAACTGCGAGGATAAGTCCGCATATGCTGACTATAAATCCTATTTTTCCTATGAGTATCCACAGCAGAAGTCCGGGCAGAGCTCCTATACAAGCACCAAGAACACCTTTCAGTATGTCCTCGACTACAGAGCGTTCCCTGATAGGTTCAAGCTTGCCTGCCGCATACACGTCAGCAGAAGAGAATACGGCTTCTTTAGCCGGAGAACCGTCAGAATAATCAGGCTTTTTTACCGGTATTACCGTATTGCTGTCCGGTTCGTTATTGTTGATGTCATTCATAAAATCGTTCATAGCTTATACCACCCTAAAAAATAATTTTTCAATGCTCGTCAGTAAGTAAATATCTTCACCATTTTTATCTTTCTTTATTTTCCAAGAACGAGACTGTCAAATATCGGTTTTGCACGTTCCATAAATTCTTCAATTAGGTCATCTGAGCAGACAACATCTATCTGGTAGCTGCCGTTAGGAGTGTCAACAAAATAGCTGCGGTGTTCAAGTGACATATCAATTGCGGTAAAGTCACGTTTGAGATATTTT
>JAFRXL010000019.1 GCA_017441505.1 Ruminococcus sp. | reverse complement strand
TTGAGCTTCTCTGTCGTATCATGATCCAATTCAAATGAAAATTCTCTTATCTGGTCTTCTGTAGCTTCAGGCTTGACTATTGGCTTTATGTCACATTCATTATCATATCCTTCAAGCTCTTCTGCCCAGTATTTTTCGGCTTCTCCTTTAGGCTGCTTACCAAGCCATTTCAGATAATCACCATAATCATATCCTATCTCATTATTTTGAATTATCTCATCATGGATAGTATCATAAGACTCTCCTTTATTAAGTCTCTCATAATAATTAAAAAGCTCTTTAAACAGTATTGTATTACACCATCCATCCATAATAATATGGTGATTAGTGAATATAAATATATTTTCTTTATCAGAAAGCTTTATGCACTTTAATCTGAGCAAAGGATCATTTTGAAGATCAAATCCTCTTTTCACATCTAAAGAAAGTATTTCTTTTACTGTATTATTTTTATCAGTTTCAATGCGATCTGACAGATCAACATATTCAAATTCTAATTCACGCTCTTTTAATACTACCTGACATGGTTCCTTAACTTTTTCATGTACAAAAAAAGTACGTAAAACCGAATATCTGTCAGATAAAAGCTTTAATGCCTTTTTAATTGATCCGATCTCTATATTTTTTTCTATTTTTATTTCAAGTTGTATTAAATACGCACTTGACTCCTTTTCATATAAATTATGAAATAACATTCCATTCTGAAGAGGAGTCAACGGATAAATGTTCTGGATCTTATCATTAACAATTACCATAATATATTTGCCCTTTCCGATCAACCTAATAATGAATTTATAAATGAAAGTCCATCACTATCAAGTGAATCAAATTCCATATCTGATAAAGTTTTAGTATTTTTTTCTGTTCTGTCAAGCGATATTACAAGTTCAATCAAACTGTTCTCAAATTCCTTTTTGAGTCGTTCTGCAAATTTCTGTCCATACCGCTTTTGACAAATCACATCAAAACTAAGCTTTCCGTTTATGGTTTGACCATTTACCAAAATATTATCAAGCCCCTCATTTTCCTTTGCGACCTCCAAACCGCTGCTATATTGATTTATATTTTGGACATCTCCTTCGATTATCTCACCAAGATAATTAAAGCAAATATCTGGTTCTACATTATGCTCAACATATCCATATCCCATTCCCATATTCGGTACACTTCTTATGGTATCTTTCGCATTTATTATCGATTCATCATTATCTTCGCAGCATTTCAGACTTATTGCATATATATTTGTGAACCAGCCTACTGTTCGGTCTATTGAAATAGGCTCGTGTATCTCCTCTCGACCGTGTCCCTCAAGCTTTATTGCAACGCTCTTCTGACCGGTTATTCTTCCTACTGCTCTTGCAAATCCGGCAAGAAGTACCTCATCTATTTTTGCTCCATATGCATTGCTGCTCTTGGTAAGTAGTTTTTCTGTTATTTCTTTACTAAATTCAACTACTGAGGATCCAATTTCGTTTTCTGTATACTCTCCTACAACCAATCCCTCTGATATCCTTAAATTTGCTTCCTTCCAGTATTCCTTTTCCTTGCTTCCAAGCCTCTCTTCATACTCTTTTAGCTTCTGACTCCACTCAATAAAGGATGCCGTCTTCTCAGGAAGCTTTACTTCTTTTCCTTCCTTGATCTGGCTTACTGCTGTCTCAAAGTCTTCGCTGAGTATTCTCCATGATACTCCGTCTACTGCAAGGTGATGTATGCAGAACATCATCTGCTTTGTATCTCCGAGTTCAAATACTGCTATCTTTACCAGAGGACCGTTGGCAAGATCAATACTTGCCTGTATCTCAGTACACTTATCCTCTACTGCTTTATACTTATCTGCTTCATTGCTGTAGTCAAACTCATAGAAGTCACAAAGCTTACTCTCTGATATTGGCAGTATCTCCAGCGTATTTTCCCTGTATACTGCTCTAAGAACATCGTGATGCTTTACAAGTTCGTCGATTGCTTCATGAATTATATTGTTGTCTATTCCATCAATAGGGAACATCACTGACTGGTTGAAGTGCTCAGGCTTTGCCAAGTTCCACTTTGAGAACTCCTTAATGATTGGTGTACTTTCTATCTTACCTGTTACTTCTCCCTGTTCGTACTTCTGTCTCTCATTTGCATTCTTTACAGCAAGTGCTATTCTCTCTGCTGTCTTTCCACTCATTACATCCTTCACTGTTGCTGTATAGCCTGCATTTCTAAGCTTCGAGATTATTCTTATTGCCTTGATTGAGTCTCCTCCAAGTTCAAAGAAACTGTCCTGTACTCCAACTCTTTCGACATTCAGTATATCACTAAATGCCTCACATACAGCTTTTTCAATATCATTTCTCGGTGCTACATATTCTCTTGATGTTTTACCTTCAATATCAGGCAGTGCTCTTCTGTCGAGTTTACCATTTCTCGTAATCGGCAGACTTTCTATCTGCATCATATACGCAGGTATCATATAGTCAGGGAGATTTACACTAAGCTGTTCTCTTATTATTGTTGGATCAACTTCTGATTCTCCGGTATAGTATGCAAATATTGCATTTTCTCCGTTTCTGTCAGCCTTTGCTATTACTGCACAGTCACTTATTCCTCCAACTTCTCTTATCCTTGTTTCGATTTCCCCAAGTTCTATTCTGAATCCTCTTATTTTTACCTGTTCATCGATTCTTCCAAGATATTCAAGATTTCCATCTGGCAGCCATTTTGCAAGGTCTCCTGAACGGTACATTCTGCCCTCACCGAATGGATTCTTTACGAACTTCTCTGCTGTAAGCTCCGGTCTGTTGAGATAGCCTCTTGCAAGTCCTTCTCCGGTTACACAAAGCTCACCCGGAATACCTATTCCGCACATAGTATCACCATTCATGATATATGTTTTGAGTGTCGGTATTGCCTTTCCTATATCACTAATTCCTCTTTCAATCTCTGCATCCCCGATCTCTCTGTATGTTACGTGTACTGTTGTCTCAGTTATTCCGTACATATTCACGATCTTACACTTTGGATGCTTCTCTCTCCAATCTTTCAGCTTTGTTGGATTTAATGCTTCTCCTCCGAATATCAAGTATCTTACATCAAGCTTGTCTCCATTGTCTACTCTCATTAGATTATAGAACGCTGTAGGCACCTGATTCAATACTGTTACATTCTGCTCTCTAAGCAGTTTTATGAATAATTCAGGATCCTTTGCTTCATCTTCACTTACTACTACAAGCTTTCCTCCGTACAGTGTTGCACCATACATCTCCCATACTGAGAAGTCAAATCCATATGAATGGAACATTGTCCATACATCATTTTCATTGAAATCATACTCAAAATCATCATTAAACATAAGTCTGACAACGTTCTTATGCATGATCTCTACGCCCTTTGGCTTTCCTGTTGTTCCTGATGTGTAAATTACATAAAGTCCACTCTCAGGTGTTAGCTCTGCCTTCGGTGCAATATTGTTCTGACTATATGCTGATTCTTCTCTGATGTCTATCTTTTCTCCATTGAATCCTACTTCAAGCGATGTTGCTCCGCAAAGTAGTATTTTTGCTCCGCAGTCGTTGATTATGTACTCTACTCTGTCCTCCGGATACATTGTATTGATCGGTACGTAAATACCTCCGGCTTTGATTATTCCGTAAATTCCGATAACCATCTCAAAGCTTCTCTCAATGAATAATGCTACGTAATCTCCGCTCTTCACACCTTTCTCTACAAGTGTATTCGCAAGTCGATTCGCTCTTTCATCAAGCTCTGCATAGGTCATTTCTTTGCCTTCAAACACTAAAGCAATATTGTCCGGTGTTCTCTTTACCTGTTCATCAAACAGTTCGACTACTGTTTTGTCTCTTGGATATTCTGTTTCTGTTGCGTTGAAATCGTTCAGGATGAGTGACTTCTCTTCTTCTGTCACCATTTCAACATCGCCAAGCTTCTGCTCTGCATTCTCTGTCACAGCTTTCAGCACTTCTTCAAAATGCTTCACAATTCTCTCAGCTGTCTCTGCCTTGAACAGATCAGTACAGTACTCAAATCCTACTACGAACTTGTTATCATTCTCGGAAATATTGAATGTCATATCGAACTTGGCTATTGTTCCGTTATATTCAAATATTTCCGCTTTACTGCTTCCAAGTTTCAATTCAGCACTCTCATTATTCTGCATTACAAGCATCACATCAAACAGCGGACTTCTTGACATATCTCTCTGTACATCCACTGCTTCAACGAGTTCTTCAAACGGATATTCCTGATTCTCATATGCCCTTAAGCAAGTATTCTTGATTTCTTCAAGGAACTGACTGAATGTCTTGTTCTTCTCCGGCTTGCCTCGCATTGCAAGTGTGTTTACGAACATTCCGAGCATATTCTCAGTATCTCTGTGAGTACGTCCACTGATAGGTGAGCCAATTACAATATCTTCCTGTCTGCTGTACTTACTTAATGTAACCATTACTGCTGCAAGAAATACCATGTACTCTGTCGCACCTGTTTTCTTTACAAGCTCCTTAATATTTCTGCTTATATCTTCATTAATGGTTTCAAAGAACATTGTTCCTGCATAACTCTGTTCCTGCGGTCTTGGGAAGTCTGTTGGCATATCAAGCACAGGTATCTCATCATCGAACTGACTCTTCCAATATTCTGCCTGTCCGCTCAGATCACGGCTTCTCATCCACTCACTGTAGTCCTTGAACTGATGTGTAAGTGGTTCGAGTTTTTCTCTGTTATACAACGCTATAAGCTCTGTTGTAAATGTATTCATGCTCATTCCGTCGCCTACAATATGATGCATATCCAGCATCATAAGGTAATATTTGCCCTTGTTTACAAGCTTCACTCTTACAAGTTTTCCGCTCGCAAGGTCAAACGGCTTCAGAAAGTCCTTCATCAGCTTTTCATCTGATTCACTACTTACCACATACTCAAAGTCTGCTTCTACATGGTCAAGTATCTTCTGTACAGGATCTCCGTCTATCATCAGGAACTCTGTTCTCAGTATCTCATGTCTTTCTGTCATTTCCTGCAATGCTGCTCTGAGATCATCCGGACGCACTTCTCCTGTAAGCTTCAGATTTGCTGGCATATTATATGTTACTGACTCTGGCTGCATCTGCTGGATAAGATATGTTCTCTTCTGAGGTGAGGACATCGGATAATACTCCTTCTCCTCTGACTTTGGTATCGGAATATATTCTTCACTCTCTGCTCCTGCAAGTACCGCAAGCTGCTCTACTGTAGGATGACTGAATACATCTTTAAGGGCAATTCTTGTACCTGTTTCAGCTTCTATTCTGTTTACAAGTCTTGTTGCTCTCAATGAGTGTCCTCCAAGCTCGAAGAAACTGTCCTTTACTCCGACCTGTTCTACATTCAGTATCTCGCTGAATATATTGCATATCTTCTCTTCGATCTCGTTCCTTGGAGCAATATATTCCTTTGTTGCTCTTGCCTCTATCTCAGGCAGTGCTCTCTTATCAAGCTTTCCGTTTCTTGTTACTGGTATTGCTTCAATCTGCATCATATATGCTGGCATCATATATTCAGGCAGGCTTTCGCTGAGCCTATCCTTTATCTCGGATACACTCACTTCACTGTCACTTGTATAGTATGCATATATTGCCTTATCTCCTGTGCTGTCTGCTTTTGCTATTACTGCACAATCTTTGATATTTTCTATTTCACGAATCTTTGCATCGATCTCACCTAATTCGAGTCTCTGTCCTCTGATCTTGATCTGATCATCAATTCTTCCAAGATACTCGATATTTCCATCAGAAAGCCATCTTGCAAGGTCTCCGGAATGATACATCTTTCCTTCTCCAAAGAGATTATCTGCAAACTTCTCGGCTGTGAGCTCTGGTCTGTTAAGATAGCCTCTTGCAAGTCCATCTCCAGCTATGCATAACTCTCCCGGGATACCAATTCCACACAGATTCTTTCCATTTACAATATATATCTGTGTATTGTCTATCGGCTTTCCTATCGGAACACTATTTCTGTCTTCAACTACACAGTCATAGTATGTTACGTCGATACTTGCTTCTGTTGGTCCGTAGAAGTTTGCAAGCTTCATTCCAAGTCCTGCACTTTCAGCTATCTTATAAAAATTATCTACATGAACTTTTTTGAGTGCCTCTCCGCTTGCAAATACATTTTTTAAACTCTTAAGCTTTTCTGCTGCTCCAACTGTTTCCTGCACATACTCCTCAAACATAGAAAGCATTGATGGTACAAAGTGCATTGTTGTTACTTCGTACTTCTCAATTGTATCACATATCGTATCTGGTTCTTTTTCTCCTCCAGGGATAAGTAAAGCTGCTCTTGCTCCTACTATACTCCACCAGATGATTTCCCAAACTGATACATCAAATGTAAAGGTTGTTTTCTGGAGTATCGTATCTCCTGTTCCTATTGGATATCTGCTGTTCATCCACATGATCCTGTTTATAAGACCATAGTTTCTGTTGATTACTCCCTTAGGCTTTCCTGTTGTACCTGATGTATAAATACAGTATATCGCATCCTCTGGCTTATTCACAGTTTCCAGATCGTCAGACGCACCTTCCCAGACCTCGCTTTCGCTGAGGTCTATTACCGGTATTTCATTATTTATCGTTATACTCTCTGTTGTATACTTAAGCACTGCCTTTGGCTGACAATCCTCAAGCATGAACGCTATTCTATCCTCTGGATATGTCGGATCTATTGGCACATATGCTCCGCCTGATTTGATTATTCCATAGATTCCGCAAATCATTTCAAGACTTCTGTCTGCTATGATCGCTACGAAATCATCCGGCTTTACTCCAAGCTCTCTCAGTTTATGTGCCAAACTATTTGCTCTTGAATTAAGCTCGGAATATGTGAGTTTCTTATCCTCGAATACAAGTGCAATATTGTCTGGTGTCTTCTTTACTTGCTCTTCAAACAGCTCTGCTACTGTCTTGTCTCTTGGATACTCTTTTTCTGTTGCGTTGAAGTTGTTCAGGATGAGCTGTTTTTCTTCATCAGACAATATATCAATATCAGTAATACGTACATCCTGATTCTCAGTTATAATATTAACGATATTCTTAATATATCCGAATATCCTTGCTATTGTTTCTTCTTTAAACAAATCTGTCTGATATCCAATTTGTACTTCTATTTCACCATTTCCCTCAAGGAATTCTATGCTCAACTCATTTTCCTGAACAGGCTTAACAAATGGTATGTATTTTAAATTAAAGTCACTTCCGTGATTTGGATCTCTTCCGTCTGTATTCTCATAAACAAAATTCACATTTATTGCTTTTTCATCTCTTGCATCTAAATCATTTATAAGCATATTATACGGATAATCTGACCGGCTATATGAAGCAAGACTTATCTTCTTTACATCTTTCAACAACTTAGCAAAACTTTCACCTGGCCCGATATGACAGCCTAAAGCCATTGTATTCGTGAACATACCTATATTGTCTTCAAAGCCGCCGGCAAATCTTGTTGTAACAGGTGTTGAGATCACAAAATTCTTCTCGCCTGATATTTTATGCAGAACTACATCCATAACTGACAAAAGGATCATAAACAGTGATACCCCCTGCTCCATGGCTGCTTTCTTCAATTTACCAGTGATATCCTTATCGATATATTCTACATATGTCGAACCTGCCATCGTCGCTTTATCAGGGGTGCAGTCATACGGCAGCGGTATTCCTGTAACACAGTCTTCAAGTTCATTTAACCAGAATTCTCTCCTGTCGCTTATCCATTTATCTGTCATCAGCTTGTTTTCATAATCTACATATCCTGAATACTGTTTCTTAAGCTCCGGAATTTTCTTATTCTCATACAATGCCATAAATTCCTGATTGAAATTGCTCATTGACATTCCATCTGCTATTATATGATGAAAATGGAATATGAGAACATCTTCATTTTCATGTTTTACGATTATTACTTCTACAAGCGGTGCTTTGGAAAGATCAAACTTTGTCAGAGAATCCTGTATCAGCTTAACATGATCTTCTGAGGATTCCATATGCTTTATCTTTATTCTGCATGACGAATGGATTTTCATTACGATTTCGCCATTTTCTTCTGCAAATGACGTTCTAAGTACTTCATGCCGCTGAATTATTTTATTAACTATATTCTCCAGCTTTTTTTCATCTATCTTCTTAGTGAGCGAAAAAGCTGATACAACATCATAAGGATCTGATTCATTTAATTTTGTATCTATATACAGACGCTGCTGGATCAATGATGCAGGCTTGGTTATTACTCCATCTGCTAACGTATTTTTATCTTCTACACCTGCGTCTGTTTTCAGTGCAGAAGATTCAGGAAAAAAACCTGCTTCCTTCATTTCATGTACTGTTTCTTTTACTGCTGAAATAATACGCTCAATATCATCATATGTATGCTCTGTAGAGATAAAGCAGTTTCTTCCTTCCCATACAAATATTCCTTTTTCAAGTAATGAGTAATAGAATATTTCATACTCTTTGCCCATCATAAAGCGGAAAAGTGTTCCGAAATTTACCATATGGAACGGCACTTTCTCTTCTTCAAAGAATTTATTCAGTGTATTTACCATATAGTCTGCTTTTTTATTCACTTCAGGATAGAGAGTATCCTTTTCTGCTTTTATATGTGACAATGTTGCATATGCCGCTGCTATTGTAAGAGGATGATGACAGAATGTACCTGTGATAAGTGTTCTCTGATTTTCGTACTCTGGTGCTGAATCATCTCCGAAATTCCATACTCCTCCGTCAACGCTGTTCATAAATCTTGCAGAGCCTGCAACTACACCTATAGGCATTCCTCCACCAAGAACTTTACCATAAGTTGTGAGGTCTGCTTTAACTCCAAAATATTCCTGTGCTCCTCCTGCACATATTCTGAAACCAGTGATAACTTCATCAAAAATAAGAGCTACATTATTCTCTTCAGTTATCTTTCTTAGCTCATGAAGGAACTCTCTTGGCTGTATATCAGGTCTTCTGCTCTGTACTGGTTCTACAAGCACACCTGCTATCTCATCAGAGTGGTCTTTTATGTATTCAAGAGCACTTGGAGTATTATAATTCAAAACTACAAGGTCTGATACAGCTCCTTCAGTAATACCGGGCACCATCGGAAATGCAGATATCGATCCGTCTTTTTCATAAAATGGCAGACCCAGTACTCCGTCGGATGTTCCATGATACGCTCCACCGAAGTATACTATTTTCTTCTTTCCTGTTGCTGCTCTTGCTATTCTTACAACAAACATATCTGCTTCTGTTCCTGAATTACAGAAGAATACTCTTTCATTTCCTGTAAGCTCGGAAATAAGCTCTGCTACCTGACCTGTTTTTCTTCCAAGTGCACCAAGTGGGAATCCTTGCTTCATTTCTTCTGTCAATGCATCTGTTACAAACTCAGGTGCATAGCCAAACATATTTACTCCGAATCCCATTGTTATATCGATTATGTCGTTTCCGTCCAAGTCTTTTATATGTGATCCGTGTCCGCTCTCTGCAACGACCTGGAACAACATATCCTTGAATTCCATTTTGAATCCGGCATTATGTCTTGCATTGGCATTTACAAATCTATATTTTTCAAGATACTTCTTTGATGAAGGCATTTTAGCAACATATTTGCTCATTACTTCCTTGACATATTCCTCCCGGCTTCCGGTAATGCTTATGTCTGCTGCCTTATAGTCATTTTTATGGTATGGCTTATAGTAGGAAGTATCCATTTTCTTTACTTCTTTTTTGGGTGCCTCTGCTTTTTTCTGAACTTCCGGAACAACCTGTACAGCTGTCTGAACTGTCTGTCCAGCAGGCATCTTTCCTCCAAGCATCTTCATTACCGCAAGCTGCTCCTGAATAATTGAAAGCTGTCTGTTGAAAAGTGAAGATATATCATCTTCATTTCCGACCGGGATATTTGCTGCTGGAACATTATAACCAGTTGACTGAATAGGTACAGCTTCAGAATTTACTGGTATTTCCGCTTCTGTATCTGCCTCGCTCATTGACTGTACAGGATCAGTTTCTGCCGTATCTTCTTCCGGCATTTCCATCTGGTTTTCTGCCAGATACTCAGCAAGTGCATCTATTGTATTGAGTTCTGTAAAGAATGTATCCATTGGGATCTCTACCCCAAAGCTGCTCTCTATTTGCTTCCCTAAAGAAAGAAGCATTAGTGAATCAAGACCAAGTGAAAACATATCCTGATCTGTTCTGATGTCTTCAATATCATTTCCCGTTACTCTCTTTATTTCGTTAAGCAGATTTTCCTTTACTCTGTTTACTTTATCATCATTTTTCTGTTCCTTTGGCATAACAACTTTCTCACTTTCAACTATTGTTTTGGGCAGTTTCCTATCACTGCCTTTATCATTTTCTATCCAGAATTCTTTCCTCTGGAACTGATATGGATAAAGATCAGTATATGAGTGTTTAAGTCCGGCATAAAGTGCATCGTAAGATATTTCGATACCATTCAGATAAAGCTGCTGAATAGTTTCTGAGAGCTGTGCATATGCACTCTTGCCCTTTCTAAGTGACGGCAGGAAAAGCATATCATTATTTATTCCGAGACACTGTCCAGAAAGTCCGGTAAGTGTTGCTGCTCCACCAATTTCTATGTATATATCTGCTCCAAGCTCTTTGACTTTACGTATTGCTTCTGCAAAACGGACTGTTTTTGACAGATGTTCTGCCCAGTAATGACTGTCGGCAAATACACTTCCATCGTTATCCGCTGTTACTGTAGATACGATAGTTTTATCCGGTTTACTGAAATTTATCTTCTCCATTTTTGCTGAATAATCAGCTTCATAATGTGACATCAGCTTTGTATGGAAAGGATATGGGATATTCAGGTCGTTTACAAAAACTCGTTTTTTCTTCTGGAGACAATTAACTACCTCATCTACAGCATCTGCAAGACCTGCAAGGGTAACATTATTATCCGCATTGCAGGCTGCAACTCCGGCATTCTGAGTTCCGCTTTCAGCTATTGCTGCTTCTACTGAACTGCGGTCTGATAGGATTCCCATCATCTTTCCGGTAGGTTCTACAGAATCCATCATCTGTCCACGCCATGAGATCATCTGCACCGCATCTTCAAGTGCCATAACTCCTGATGCACAAGCCGCTGCATATTCACCTATGCTATGTCCAAGCATTATATCGGGCTCTATTCCAAGTGATGTCCAGTACTGATAAAGTGAATATTCCACGCTGAATGTTACTGCCTGTGAGTATACAGCTCTCTTTACCCAGTTTTCATTTTCTCCAAATACTGCATCATGGATAGATACTGAAAGTGTTTTGCTGAAAAGCTCATTGCAAAGGTCAAAGTATTTGCGGTAGATTGGTGAGCAGTTATAAAGTTCAATAGCAATATCTTTATAAATAGCTCCCTGACCAGTGAACAGGAAAGCTATCTTATGCTTCTTTGCAGACGGCTCTTTTGTATATGTATCATATACATCTTCGCTGTCAAGTGATGCCTGTATCTCTGCACAGAGTGATTCTCTGTCCTTACCGCATACTGCATACTTTATAGGCAGAGTACTTCTGCATTTCTGCATTGAATAAATGATGTCATCGAATTTATCAGGATTTCCTTCAATGTAATCCTTTGCAGCTTCTACAGATGCACGAAGCTGTTTTTCAGTTTTCGCTGAAACCGTAAGAAGTGAACATGGTATTTCAGGAAGGGCTTCTGTATTTTCTTCCTTTTCGTATGACTCAAATATGGTGTGCACCAATGCACCGCTGATACCAAAGGAACTAATACCAGCGATCAAAGGTGAGCCGTCTTCTTTTTTCCACTCTGTAAGTGACTGCACAACTTCAAGCTTATTCCAGTTTATCTCAGGATTAAGCTGTTTTATGTTGATGCTTGGTGGAAGCATATGATGCTCCATAGAAAGCAACACCTTGATAATACTTGCCATTCCGGCTGCTGCCTCAAGATGACCCATATTTGATTTGACTGAACCTATCTTCAGTTTATTTTTCTTCTTTTTGAAAGCTCCGCATAGAGCCTGTGATTCGATAAGATCACCCAGAACTGTTCCTGTTCCGTGAGTTTCTACATAATCAATATCATCTACAGAAACCTTTGCATTTTCTATTGCACTCTCTACTACTCTCTGCTCTGCTTTTCCGTTAGGAGCATAGAAGCCATTGGACTTTCCGTCCTGACCAGCATATATTCCCTTTACTATCGCACGTATATTTCTTCCCTGTCTTTCAGCTTCGTCAAGTCTCTTGAGTATGATCGCTCCGCATCCTTCTCCACGACCGAATCCATCTGCTGATGCATCAAATGTTTTGCATCTGCCATCGTAAGAAAGAGAATTCAACTGTGAAAGTCCAACGAAGGTATCAGAGTCTAATATGAGATTTACCCCACCAACTACCGCCATATCGCATTGATCGTTTTTCAAGCTGCTTATAGCACAATTAAGGGCTGACAGCGAAGACGAACAGGCAGTATTACAAGCAATTGCCGGTCCTTTCCAGTCGTAATAATAACTTATACGTCCTGCTGCTGTATGCTGAGATATTCCCATAAGTGTGTAAGAACCGATATTCTCAGGATCCCCCGAACCAAATACCGCTCTTGTATAATCCGAAGAATCTATTCCGATGAATATACCTGTTTTACTATTTTTTAATTTTTCAGGATCTTCTCCAGCATCAAGAAGAGCCTCCCAGCACACTTCCATAAGAAGTCTGTACTGAGGATCAAGTGATTTCGCCTCTATTGCTGAAATATTAAAATGAACATTATCAAATTCTTTTACATTAATGTCCAGAAATGAGGCATATCTCGTTGCTATCTTTCCAGGAGCATCCGCATTTAGATCATATAGATCATCAATATCAAAACGCTTTATCTCACTTACTGCGTCAAATCCTTCTGAAAGACGTTCCCAGTATTTTTCCGGACTATTTGCTCCGGCTGGAAATCTGCATGAATAACCTGTTACAGCTATTTCACATTTCTTATTTTCAGAACTAAGCTGTGCATTCTCAGCCTGTAATTGTTCTATTTTATTTTTTGCTTTCTGCAAAGCTTCTTTATATACTGCTTCTTTATTCTTTGAGATTGCCTCACTCATGTACGTTACACCCTCTTGATTATTCAGTTAATTTATTTATTGATTCAAGCAGATCGTCTATATCCTCATCCTGCTCTTCTTCATCAAATTCAAGGACATCTTCCAGCAAGTGGTCTGTCAGCTGATCCAGTGACGGATAGTTGAAGAATACTGATACTGTTAACTCTGTTCCAAGTAATTTATTTATGTTAGATCTCATTGTGAAAGTCATTAATGAATCTGCACCTTGTTCACTGATAGATGAATACGGATCCAGTTTCTGATCTCCCTGGAATCCCATTATATCACTGCATATCTTCTGTAATTTTTCAAGAAGAACTTCTTTTCTCTCATCCTCTGACAACGCCTTAAGTTCTTCAACGAACTTACCGTTATCTGAATCAGATAATGCATCATCAGCATCAGATTTATCAATAAGCTCGACAATGAAATGTTCTGCCTGAGTCTTTCCAATATTTTCTGCATACTGCTTCCAATTTACATCAGCAGCAACAACGTGTTTTCTTGGCTTATCTAAAAGTGAACCTATTATTTCTCCACCGATCTCAGGTGAGAATGATTCTATACCCATTCTGCTCAGATTTTCATCAATACTCTGATTACCGGAAGCCATACCGCCGCCTTGCCATGGTCCCCAGCATACCGGATATGCATTTACTCCTTCTGCATTGAGCTGAGCAGCATAACCATTAAGGAAATTATTGGCAGCTGAATAGTTGCTCTGTCCATAGTTTCCGAATATAGAAGCTACAGATGAAAGCATTATAACAAAATCAAGCTTATCCTTACCTGCTGCATTTACGATATTGCGGATACCCTTAGTCTTTGGTTCAAGTACAAACTGGAAGTTCTCCCAAGTCATACTGCTTATTGTTGTATCACGAAGAACACCTGCACAGTGTACGATACCCTTTATAGTCTTGCCATTTGAAGCCAGACGTGAAATAAGCTCTTCCGCATTTGAAAGTTCATTCAGGTCACAATACTCAATCGTAATGTCAGCATCATATTCAGCTTTCATTCTGTTAAGATTTTCCATTACCTTATCTGAAGGCTGCTTTCTGCAAACCAGAACGATGTTCTTAGCTCCATGACCAAGAAGCTGCTCTGTATATACCTGACCAAGCATTCCTGTACCGCCGGTGATAAGGTATGATGCATCATCGCTGAACTTTATCGGCTCAGATGTGAGCTTGGAAGTCTTTTCAGCCTTAGCAAGTCTGGAAATATACATCTTGTCATTGCGTATGCTTATTTCTTCGTCGCTCTTGTCAGTAAGTGCGTTGATAAGAATATCTGAAAGTTCATTGAAGTTCTTTTCATCGGTATCAACTATACCGCCGAAGATCTCTCCATGCTCTACACGAGCACTCTTTACAAAGCCCCATACCAGTGAATCAGCAGGATCTGCTCCCTCATTCTCTTCAACACTGTTTGCGTTGAGAGTAAGGAAATGAAGTTCAGCTTTTCCACTCAGTTCATAGTCTGCCTGAATTGCCTTTACTATCTCAAAAGCATTTCTTACATAAAGATAAGTATCATCTGCCTTTTCAGCACCGCATATAAACATGATCTTGCACTTGTCATCAGCTGCTCCGGAAGCAAGTGATTTGAATGCTCCTATACAGGAATCAACATTGCCGTCGCTGTTGTAAACAGCGTATGCTGTTTTTGCACATTTCTCTGCAAACTTATCTGCAAATCTCTTCGCATCCTCATCATTTGAAGCTAAAACACATACAGGCAAAGTATTGACGTTACTGCTTATCTCAGGCTTAACATTCTCCCAGTTGACCTGATAGAACATTTTATCCTTATTTCCGGACATTTCACGAAGAAGTGTTGAACGATTTGTGATCTTGCCCATAAATCCCTTCATTTTTAAAACAAGCTCACCATTTTCATTATATACATTTGCAGAACCATATAATATATCATCTTTTATCTTGGAAATTCCGGTACACCACAGATTTTTAAACGATACATAATTAAATTCGATACTTTCAATGTAATATGGTATAACTGTACTCTTATCATTTACATTATTCTCTTTGTTTCTTTCGTTTATTTCATCATAAACTGCACAAAGACCTGTTTGGAATATAGAATCCAGCACTCCGGGATATAATGTATATATATCAGCATCCGGAAGATTTTCCGGAGCTCTGAGGAAGCTAATAACATAATCTCCGTTCACTATATATTTTTCAATTCTTCTGAACGTATCACCAAGATTGAAACCTGTACTCCGCATAAGTCCATAAACGGTATCTTCAATATCAAGTCTGAACTCTTTTCTTTCCGCTTCTCTTACATCAAACTCTTCCTCAGAAACTGCATATTCATCTGATACCTCAGCTTTGCCGACCATATGTGTAAGCCACTCGGAATTCTCAGAATGGCTGACAATAGATACATCACTGATTCCGGATGCATCAGGCTTAGCCTGACAGAACTGAACAACTCTTGTTTCGTCAGTATCAATTGCAAGAGGAGCACGGAACTCAGCTGCACTTATTATACATCTCTTAGCATTTTTATTGTTCTTCTTCATCATTGAGATGAGCATAGACATATGACCTGCTGCCGGAGATATAGGCTTATCGAATATAACGTGCTCAGGCATGAACTTAGGCTCTTGTTCATCGAAAAGACGCTGATATATGTTTGCACCATCAAGAAGAGGAGATTCAATATGCTGTCCAAGTAGCGGATCTCCATCGATTCCAGTTTTAGCAGTATTATCAAACTCAAGTGTAAGTTCAGCACAGATATGCTGCTTATCGTAAGGATATGTAGGAAGGAATGTATGATTAGGAATATTCTTTATACCGTCAAAGCTTATCTTGTTCCAGTCTATATTTATACCTGAAACATAGAGTATTCCGAGCATTGCAGCTATCTGAGCATTATCCCGGAACTTGCGTCTGAGTGCAGGACATATCTCTGACTTTTCAGAAAGTATCATCTTGCAAAGTGAAGAAAGAACAGTATGTGAGCCTACCTCAGTGAAGATATAGTTCTTATTATCCTCAATGCTCTTTACTGCACTGTAGAAATCGACCTTTTCACGGATATGACGTACCCAGTAATCATGTGAAAGTTCCTCAGCTGATGTTACAGGTCGACCATAGAGTGCAGATACGAAAGTGATCTCAGGCTCATTTATCTTGACAGAACTGATAATATCTTCAAACTCGCCAAGTATAGGTGACATGAGCTGTGAATGGAATCCATGAGATACTACAAGTCGTCTTGTTTCGATCTTCTTGTTCTCCGCTTCCTGTAAGATAGCCTCTACAGCATCTGCCTCACCGGAAATAACGAAGTTCGATTCAGCATTTCTTGTGGCGATAGATACCTTTTCAGCATAAGGTGCGATAAGCTCGTTTACTGTTTCCTCTGATGCGAACAATGTACCCATACTTCCGTGACCAGGAGCAGAATCCATAAGACGACCTCTTATAGCAACTGCCATAACAGCATCTTCAAGAGACATAACTCCGGAAACTACAGCTGCTGCGTATTCACCGATACTATGTCCCATAACTGCTGCCGGCTTAACTCCACAAGCTTCAAGATACTTGCTGAGTGAGTACTCAAATGCAAAGATGAGCGGCTGTGAATAGCAGGTCTTGTTTACCTTTTCATCAGAAGCCTTTTCACCATAAAGCATATCAGTTATAGAACAGAGCAGATATGGCTTGAATAGCTTAGCACAGATATCCATGTTCTCAGCAAATACTGCTGACTTCTCATAGAGTTCACGTCCCATGCCTACATACTGTGAGCCCTGACCTGTGAACATATATACAGGTGTACGTTCCTTAACATAGGATATACCGTCTTTTCCGTTATGATATACACCATCGGAAGCCTGTCCGCTGATGTAGCTTTTCAAACGAGCAATGATAGTCTCCTTATCAGAACCTGTAACAACAAGACGACTCTCATAGTCAACTCTGCTTGTATTTGCAAGTTTGAGTATAGAAGGTACATCCTCATCCGGACACTTTGAAAGGAATTCAACATATTTCTCTGCATACTGCTTCAATGAAACTTCTGACTTAGCTGAAAGTTTGAGCATAAGATCGCAGCCCTTTTCTCCGGTATCTGATACTCTCTGGGTTTTGTCGAAATAGTCTTCAACGATTATATGAGCGTTTGAACCGCCGAATCCGAATCCGCTTATACCAGCATAACGGTGACCGCCGTCAGACTTCCACTCTGTATTCTTTGCTACTACAGAAAGATTATTGTTCTTCCAATCAATAAATGTATTTGGAGTATTGAAATTGAGGTTTCCTGGTATCTCATCATGATCCATTGACATGAGCACCTTTATCATAGCAGCCATACCGGAACCTGCTTCTGTATGTCCGATATTTGACTTTGCAGAACCTATCATCAAAGGTGACTTATTTCTTCTTGCCTCACCGTAAGTTTTTGTGAGAGCTCCAGCTTCAATAGGATCACCAAGCTTTGTACCTGTACCATGAGTTTCAACGTAGCTGACCATGCCAGCATCAATACCAGCTTCTTTAAGTGCTTTTTTGATGATCTTTTCCTGAGCAGCACCATTAGGAGCTGTAAGTCCGTTGCTCTTTCCGTCCTGATTGATAGCAGCAGCACGGATAACACCAAATATCTTATCATTATCTCTTTCAGCATCCTCAAGACGCTTGATAATGATAACACCAGCACCTTCACTTCTGCCGTAACCATCAGCAGAATCGTCAAATGACTTACAGTGTCCTTCCGGAGATGTTGCCTGAAGCTTAGAAAATCCGATATTAGGTGCAGGAGTGAGCATAAGGTTTATACCACCTACAACGGCTGTATCAGTCTGTCTGCCTTTAAGCGACTGACAAGCTACCTGAAGAGCTGTCAGTGATGATGAACAAGCTGTATCTATGGCAAGACAAGGACCTTCAAAACCGAACGTATAGGAAATTCTTCCGCAGCAAGTACTAAAACAAGTACCAGTCAGTGCATATGCATCTATCTTTTTATAATCACCTGAATATAACTGTGTAGCTGTATATTCATTTGTGGATATACCTATGAAAACGCCGGTATTTGTACCATTGTAATCGGTGATATTCAGATTGCCGTTTTCATATGCTTCAAGAGTGAGTTCAAGAAGTATTTTGTGTTCCGGAGCAACTGCAAGAGCTTCCTTAGGAGACATATTAAAGAGCTTTGTGTCAAATCCATATATATCAGTATGAAGGAAGCCGCCTGTACGGCAATACATCTTTCCGGGTGCTGTCTTATCACTGTCATAATAGCGTTCCAGCTCCCATCTGTCCTCAGGAACATCTATAATTCCGTCAATCCCCTCTTCAAGTACTTTCCAGAATTCATCTATGCTGTTTGCTCCGCCCGGATAACGGCAGCTCATACCAACTATTGCAAGCTTATTGCTCTTATCGGAATTATCTTCCTCCACAACAACAGGCTTTTCAGCTGTTTTGCTGTTCATATTTTCATATACAAAATCTGCAAGCTTTCTGATATTAGGATAATTAAATATACCTGATACTTCAATATCAGTTCCGAATTTTTCATTGATCTCTTTTACAACACGAGGTATTTCTGCGGAAACGATACCATAATCGTGGAACTGTATATCAATATCATCAACCAGAAGTTTGGTTGAACCGGAAATGATTTCTTTTATAATATCTCTTACTTTTTCAATAGTCATTTTATCAACTCCTGCATTTTTTTCTGCGTACATTGGATCTTTGATCTTATCTTCACACTCATCCCACACACCCAGATTAATTTGATTTGAAAGCTCTAAACGTTTTGTTTTTCCATTACCTGTCACAGGTATCTTTACGATAGGAAATACATTTTCTATTAAAAGACCTGTTTCTTCAAATACATTTTTTCTTATAATATCACGATATTTTAAGAAGATCTTTCTCTCTTTGATATTATCAAGTGAAATATCAGTTTCGATAAAAACATACACCTGCTCAGATGCCTTTATTTTACAGAATCCATTACATACAGCCACCTTAGAGAAAACATCCTTTACTGTATCGATCACAATATTTTCAATATCACTTACAGCAAATTTCATACCATTCATTACAAGGATCTCTTTATTCCTACCAACTATAACTATTTTACCATCAGCTATAAAAGCAAGATCTCCGGTATCGAGCCAGCCGTTTTCATATTCTTTCAAAGGAGTTACTTTGCCTTTATAATATGATCCAGGTGAGATATTCTCACCCGAAACAACTAATCTTCCAATTGTATTTTCATCAAGATCATTATTTTTTTCATCAACGATCTTTGCTTTCATACAATCTAAAGGCATTCCATTTCCAATATAATAACAAGAACTATTAATATCATTTAACGGATCTATTTTATTTCCTATTTCAATGCTTCCACTGACAATATGATATTTTTTCATAAATTCCCGATTATCATGTAAACTTATAATAGCTGTTGCTTCTGTAAGACCATACGTAGGTATGAAAACACATCTTCCCGAATTATATTTTTCGATCACATCTAAAAACTCTTCACATATTTCCAGATTGATCTGTTCTCCGCCTAAGAAGATACCTCGTAATGATGACAGATCACAATGAAAAGTCTCTTTACTTTGTTTACAGTAATTTATGAATTTCTTTAATGCAAAAGGTATCATGCCAAGCATTGTTCCTCGATACATATCTACCTTTCTCAAGCATACTAAAGGATCCCTCATAAAATCAGCCGTTGGAATAAGAATCTGATCAGCATTAGCAATAAACGGCACAAAATGAAATACAAGTAAACCAAAGCAATGTGTCAGCGGCTGCCAGGCAACAAATACGTCCTTATCATCTACATTATATTTACGTATGACACTTTGTGCATTAACTATCACATTTTTTAAATTTATCGCTATTCCCTTAGGTGTGCCTGTAGAGCCTGATGAATGCAGAATATAAATCACATCCTCAGGCTTCATGCTTACCGGAGGTTCACATTCAAACTTATCAGTTTCAAGGTCAATGCCGGTAATATCAAAAGCTCTGTCAGCAAATTCGCCTGAGTAGTATTCCTTGGAAATGCTGTCGCAGATGATATATGGATCCTTCATAGAATCCAGTATATATTTTATAGTCTGTGCTTTAGTATCATTGCTTCCGTTATCTATTGGTACTGCAATATATCCGCCGTAAAAACAAGCCCACATAGATGTAATGAAGTACTTCAGATCAGCACTGTGAACAAGCACTTCATCTCCACGCTTAACACCTTTCTTTTTCAGATAAGCAGCAAGCTTTGCACAATGTTCTTTCAATTCATCGTAAGAACAAAATTCATCGTCTCTGTCCTCATGAGTAAAAGTTATTCCCTTGCCGCTTCCCTGAATAAGATTTCCGAATATGTTTTCCAAATTCATTCAAGACTCCTTATTCAGATTTAGAATCAATAAACGCAAGGATTGAATTGATGCTCTTGAAATTATCAAGATTAAGCTCATCATTGCTTATCTCAAAATCAAATTCATTCTCAAGGAAGCTTACCATCTGCATTGCAAAAAGTGAATTTACAAAACCAAGCTCGAAGATATTAGCATCCTTGTTTACCTTTGAAACGTCAAAATACTTTCCTAAAAACTCCATTACAACTTTCTCGTTATTCATAATTATTACTCACCTTTCAGATTTTTAATTTATATTATTTCATTATAATTTTAATCAATATTTATAGAAGCCTTCTCCGGACTTTCTTCCAAGAAGTCCAGCTTCGACCATTCTTTTCAGAAGCGGACAAGCACGATACTTTGAATCCTCATACTGATGATAAAGCACTTCAAGCGAATCAAGAACAGTATCAAGACCGATAAGGTCAGCAGTTTCAAGAGGTCCCATTTTATGAGCAAAAGCCTTCTTGAAGATATTATCTATCTGCTTAGCTTCAGCAACCCCCTCATAAACAAGATACATAGCCTCGTTCATATAGAGATGAGAAATACGATTTGAGACGAATCCCGCACTATCGTTAACCACTTCAATCTCAATTCCGACTGCCTCAAGGAGTGTCCTTACAGACTCAATAGTCTCCTCAGAAGTATACCAGCCCCTGATGCTTTCTGCAAAATTCTTCATTGGCACCGGATTCATAAAATGAACCCCCATAACTTTTTCTTTTCTGGAAGTTATACTTCCGATCTTTGTTATCGGGATACATGAAGTATTTACCATGTATATGCATTCATCTTTGCAGACTTTTTCAAGTTCCTGGTAAACACTGAGCTTTATTTCTTCGTTTTCTGTAACATTTTCAACTACAAAATCAGCGTTCTCAAATCCTTCATAGGAATTTGTAAAGCTTATGCGTGAAACAGTACCGTCAACATCGATGCTCTTGTTCATCATAGCTGAAAAAGCAACAGCTCTGCTTATTTCCCTTTTGGCAGTCTTTAATGCCTTCTCGGAAATATCATGTATGATAACATTAAAACCGTACTGTGCAAATCTTTGTGCAACGCCTTTTCCCATGACACCGGCACCAACTACGCCAATGATCTTATTATTTCCCATATTACAACTCACTCTCTGTTTATAAATTATAAACTCATGTTATTTTTCGGTATCCGGAAGTTCCCCTTCGTCTACTTCGTACTTCCATAGCATTTTTCTCGATATAATCAGCAATTTCCTGTTTATGATCGTTTATAAAAAAATGACCGCCGTTATGATATTTAACATTGATGTCAAAATCGGTATAAAACTTCCACTTGTCAATAACACATCCATCCTCGGTGCCCTCTATAAGTCTGACCGGACAGCGAAGCTTTATATGCTCATTATCCCTGTAATCAGATAGAAGCTTCATATCCCCACGAATTATCGGATAGAAATAATCACGGAAATCCTTATCCTTTCTCAGCTCATCGCTTATACCGCCGTACATATCCATAAGTTCTTCAAAATCCTTATCAGAATCTACTGATAATTTAACTTTTTTAGTTGTAGGATTGCATGGTGCAGCAGCTCCTGAACTAAAGAATACTATCGGAGGATTATGAAGTATCTCCTCACACCTCTTGGCAACTTCATAGCCCACTGTGCTCCCCATACTATGTCCCCATATCACATAATCGCTCTTAAAGAGATCTCTGTACTCTTTGAATATCTCATCTGCAAGCTCACCAACGGTATCCGGCATAACCTGAGCATATTTCTCTTCACGTCCCGGATACTGTATGACTGATACGTCAGAATTCTTAAAAGCACTTTTAAAATCCCTGTAGAACAAAGTACCTCCTCCGGCATGAGGAAATACAACTACTTTTAATTTTTTATCCTGAAAAATAACTATCCCTCCGTTTATGATATAATACCACCCATTTTCAGGTCTGTGATAGTTTGAATTTCATAAAAATATTTTATTTATCTTCACAATATCATACCATATAAACATCATTCGAAATTTATATACACCTAATTTAAAGTATAGCAAATTGCACTTATTAATTCAACAAGCACACGGTCAACGGTAACATATGTACGGTGAGCGGTCATAGAGAAAAAATCAGTTTTTATTAACCAAACCAGCGTGATATCGTATCAATTTTTCGGCTTTTTATCCATAAAAATTGAAAATTTAGTGAAAAACATACCGTTCGCCGGAAAAGTATTGATTTTTCTTAATTTATATGATAGTATGAATAGGAAAATAAAAAGAGGAGGTATAGCTATGATAGGTTCACTAACCAACTGGCTATGGCGTCTTTTCAAAAGATAAGCCATATTCAGAACACGCAATAAAATGCTTGTATTTTTAAATTTTCATTAATAAACGTAAAAAATAGAAGCCAGCATCAATGCCAGCTTCTGATTGATCTAAACTCATATTTCAACACTAATAGCATCAGGGATGAATATTTCAGCATCCGCTAAACCATTTTCAAAGCGAAGACGGAATTCTCCTCCGATTTTATCAAGGCACTCCCTGACATTAGCTATCCCATAACCATGTCCCTTTTCTTTTTTACAGGAAAGATAGCATTTTCCATTGTGTTTAGGAACTTCAAACGAACTATTAGTAACTTCTACGATCAAATTTGTCCCAAGTGTTTTTATCAAAACATCAATGTTTTTGTTGCCAGCTTTTTCAGCTCCTTCAAAAGCATTTTTCAAAACATTGAAAAATATGGTACAAAGATCATACGATGGTACTGAAAGTTTTGACGGCATATGTCCTTTTATCTTTACTTCTGCCGGATATTTACCTGAAAGGTCATTTATTATGGCGTTCATAAGGTCATTGCCTGTATCAGCACTGCTTTTTATTTTCTCTATTCCCTTTGAAAGATCAGCAAGATACTCTTTACATTCATCGTATTTGCCCTCTGCAAAAAGAGCGTTCATACAGTAAAGATGTCCTTTTATATCATGACGGAAAGCTTTTGTCTCCTCCTCTTTTTTGAGGAGCATGAGATAGTATTCTTCAAGTGCAGATGACATCTGCTTTACCGTACCGTTTTCTTTTTTAAGGGATTCATTCTGTGCTTTGCTTCCCATAAGCATCATGATAATAAAAATAAATATAAGACTGCATATTCCAAGTGCTAAGGCTATTGATTTGGTATCTTCAACTTTTTCGTCTGAAAAAGCAATGAGCTGTATCGAAGTAATATAGAATGATATTGCCAAACCACCTGCTATCAGCACTATCATATAGTCAGCTGATAATGTGTATTTGAGTGACCTCCAGCGTAATCGCTTTATCAGGATCATCAATGCGATCACAACAAGTGACGGAATATTCACTAATTGGAAAAGCCATGTTCCATTCTGAACATCGCTGGTATCGAGTCCACAGAAATACATTATAAATCCATTGAATATCATGTCAAGCAAGCTTATGTATATGTAGATGAGCAAAGCAATAAAAATATTTTTTTTCTTTTCAAGCATTGCAAAAGCACATCCGAATATAACAGCTGTTATAGCTGTTGAAGGAGCCATAGGTGCTGCCAAAAATAAAATGGTAAGTACAACAATTGAACTAATTGTTATCCATAACACATTTTTCTTCGGAACACATTGAAGTCCGAAGAACAAAAACAGCATCGGCATAAGCTTTAGGAACTCAATAGCAAATGACATTTCATTAAAAAACAATTCCTTCATGTACACACCTCAAACATATTTAGCATTTTCATGGACATATTCATAGTAACTGTTCTTTAATGACTGATACTTCCTTCGTGATACCGGCACAGTTTCCTTTATATAATTCATGTCAACAAATGTTTTGTTAACAGCTTTAATATGTCTGTAGGCGACTACATAAGATTTATGTACTTGTATGAACTGTTTTTCACCAAGTTCATCAATACATTTCTTTAATGACATCGGACTTGTGTAGATCATATCCTTTGTATACACGTAAATTCCGTCTCCAAATGCTTCTACGCATACAACATCTTCATATTTCAGTGAAACAAGTCCACCATTGCTTTTAAATATGAACTGTGCATTATCCTGTATCTCATCTTCAATATCACTGATAGTTTCGCTCAGGTCTTTTACATTTATAGGTTTATTCAGATACCTGAATGCCCTTACTTTAAAAGCATCCTGTATGAATTCCATATGACCGGTAAGAAATACAACGTAACTCTTGACATCTTTACGTCTTATCCGTTTAGCTGTTTCCATACCGTCTATTCCCTGCATTTCAACGTCAAGGAAGATGACATCATAATGCTCAATAGAACTGAGGAGTTCTTCACCAGAAGAAAATTCTTCAATAGAAATATCTTTTTTTATTTCTGTGAGCGTTTTGGTCAATTCATCTCTGATAGTTTTTTCGTCATCACATATTGCGGCTTTTAATCCCAATTATACCACATCCTTTGTAATAGCTACTGCTTTATTATATTATAACATAAAAGAAAAAATTTTTCAACGTTTCTTTTGAAAAAACGCAAAAATATACTACCTGTATACAACAAATTGTTGGTAATAAGGCACTGTTGCCTCTTACATATATTATAATATTTTCTAAAATTTTTAAGAATGGAGGGGAACTTTCATGTTCTCAAAAGTACTCAAAGCAGCACTCTGCGGTGCAACCGCAATTGCAGCAGCAACTGCACTCACAAGCTGTGTAAATGTTAACGTTAAAGAAGCAAAATTGGATGACTTCAATCGCTCATTTACCGACAAAAGCTTCACTGAAATCGATGCAGACATCGACTGGGGAGAGCTCAAGATCATTCCAAGCAGTGATAATAAAGTCACAGTAGATGCAAAAGATGTACCTGATACATTCAAATCTGAGATCAAAAACGGTGTACTTATTGTAGATTTTAATACTAAGGCAGGTACAGTAGCCCCAAAGAACGCAAAAACAAGTGTTACTATAAAAGTCCCTTCAAAGGATTATGAAAAGCTTGATCTTGACCTCGGTGCAGGTGATACAACAATCGAAGATCTTAGCATTAGCACTATCGATATAGATTGCGGTGCCGGTGAACTTGACATCAAAAATATAGAAGCTGATGACATCTTGAACATAAACGGAGGAGCTGGTTCTATAGATATCTCCGACAGCATTACCGGCGGTCTTGATGCAGACTTCGGAGTAGGAGAATTTAATTTTGATGGTACTGTAAACGGTGATATAGACATTAAATGCGGTATTGGCAATGTTGATATTGATCTTACAAACCCAGAAAGCGACTTCAAGGGAGCTAATAGCAAATATTCCCTCAAAGTTGACAAAGGAATCGGTAAATTCAGCATTTCCTACAACAACTGATTATTCTAACATTACAAAGAAAGGACTTTCCGCCACGGAAAGTCCTTTTTCATTTCAAACAATTCATTTTACTTATCCAACCGCATCAACCTCTCCTTAACGATCCGAAGCACCTTCAGCTCACGTTTTATCATGATCTCGTTGAATTTATCGGAGCTATGGTACTCATCATTGACCTTGATAGCCTCATCAATATCGACTATCCTCAGTGAAAAACCGGCATCTTTCTCATAGTCATCAAGCTCCTGACCGAGCATCTGAGTATCAGTCTGGCACAGAAAATAGAAGTTTTCCTGTTCAAAAATGGTATCTGGAGAAAGGTCACTTTTCTGACGACGCAAAACGCTGCCGAACTCTTTGATACTATCAGGGATAACGTTAAGTCCGACTTCTTCCCTGACCTCTCTTATAAGAGCAGCTCTCATATCTTCGTCACCTTTTATACCGCCTCCGGGAAATTTGTAGTATTTTTCCTTAGTGCTGTATACAAGAGCGATCTTATTATTTTTAATGATTATCCCTCTTGCCGAGGGACGTCTGTAGACGGAGTAATTATCCTCATAATCGTGCAGATCAATTACAAAAAGATTTTTCATTATATTGCTCCTTAAAAATTGATATAAATAAGACTTACACGTTAAAGTAAAGCTGGACATTTTTAAGAACAGTTCTCTTTCACTTATTTTCTTTCTGTAAAAGCATCTTCCTAAGCAAAACAAGGTCGAAGGAATCGATAAGTTTATCCTCACAAAGGTTAGCGTTACGCACATTAGCAAGCTGACCGGAAGCAAGGAGGTACTTCTGGAGTGTAACAACATCAGCGATATTTACATAACCGTCATCATTTACGTCACCACGTATAAACGGAGTACCGTTAGGAGCAGTGCCGTCAAAGATGAATCCGCTTTCTGGAGCCGCCGAGGACTTTCCGTTATTAACTATCGCCTCAGCCTCTTCCTGAGTGAGAGTGAGCATATCATAGTATTTTTCATCGATTATACCAGTGTCGGTAAGAGTTTTGAAAGTGGACATAGAATTGCCGTATTCGCCCCAGTTGATAGTTGCTTTCCAGAGCTGCTCAGTGGAGTCGTAGCGGTAAACGACATTTTTAACGGTCTTTTCTGCAATTTCAGCGGAAGTATAAATATATTTTCCGGTGGAGCTGTCCCATTTCCGTTCATAAGAAACTATCTCAGGAACAACAGCTTCTGGCAGTAAAATAGCACTTTGAGGGTGGTCAGCGAAAGCTGCTCCCTTGACCATGCTCTCATACTTGCTGACATATCTTCCGTCTATCCACATATCCGAGCCGTAGCCGAGACTGCCGCCCCAATAGATATTGTGACCAACTCCCCATTCTTCGCAGGTGAAGCTTGCTTTATCATCACGCTGATAGAGGTAATCGTATCTGCCGCCGCCCATGTCGACCCATGCACCGTCGCCGACAGTATCATAAATATCCTTCCAAGTCAGCTGACCCTCACGAGGAATATCGTCATCCATTTCGACCGCAGCGTACTCATCGAGTATAGCTCTTGCATCGCTCAGTGTAATTGATTCATCGTTATCACCGAAAGTGAAAACATGAGTGAGCTTGTCCTCAGATATGCCCTGACCTTCACCATTTCCTGCTCCGCCATAAGTTTTGGTCTCACCGTTATAAGTCACCTGTATATGAGCGTGACTTGAACTGCTCCACTCATAGGATGAATCAGCGTTGAGTCTCTTTGAAATTTTGCCCATCATTCCCGGGAAACCAAGCGAG
Source organism: Ruminococcus sp. (assembly GCA_017441505.1). Taxonomy (GTDB): domain Bacteria; phylum Bacillota; class Clostridia; order Oscillospirales; family Ruminococcaceae; genus Ruminococcus. Next base: position 12,192 of record JAFRXL010000019.1, on the reverse strand, counting down.
TCATATCTGAACGGATATAGTGCAGAAGCAAACAGTGACTTATTATCCCTGCGGCTGTATGGACTGTAAATATAGAATATCTGGTCTACATGAGGAGAAGTATACAGTCTCCACTCCTTATCTGAGGAGCGGTATATCTCGCCACGGATGTAAGAGCCGCTGTAAAGGCAGTCCTTAGAAAAGCCGCTTTGCACAGCATCCATATCCGCAAAGAAATCCTCACCGGAAGAATACTTATTTATAAGGTAATCGCAGTCATCACAAAGCTCCGGCAGATTGAATTTTATATCGGTATCCACCCATTTATAATAACCAACTATCGAATAGCTTGAAGAGCCCTCATAATGCTTGTCATACGAACCAACAGGCATACCGTGATAAGGGGAATAGCCTGTGAACTCCGGATTTGGAGTACCATATACAGCTGTGTTGAACTCTGCTCTTGTGATGTCCTCGTGGACTTGTAAGGTAAGTTCACCGCCGTCAGTAGTGAAACTTTTGAAGATATATCCGCCGTTCACCCGATGCATTTTAGTGTCCTCATACTCAACATCGGCATAGGAAGAGTCGTCATTATAGATGACCGAAGTCTCGGAATATGGCGAGTCCTTATCGGAAAAGCGGAACGACTCCGGATTCGGGTTATCAGTTTTGACAAAGAAATACTCGTTAAACGGAGCCATGAGAGGATATATCTCATAGGTGTACTGCAAAGCGTCAACGTCTTTGCTTGACGCATCAGCAGCATATGAGGTCACTGACGGTAATGACTGAACAGCCAATGCAGATGCAGCGGCAACAGCAAATAGTTTTTTTAACATAGTATCCACCCTTTCTACAATAAATATATTATAAATATTATATAATATATTTATAGATATGTCAAGAGTAATATACAATAGCAACTAAAAAGTGACGAAGCCGGCATAATTTTTTCGTCGGTCAAGCCGAGAAAAGCAATGCGGACGGTTCGTAAAAACTCGCTACGCTGTTTTTACTACTTTTTAGGAAGAGCTCTGCCCACCCTAATCGGGTCCAGCCACCCCTGTCAGCAAGCTGACATCCCCTACCGCTGGTAGGGGTAACCTCGCACACCTTCCCGCCAGAGAGAGAACCTCTCTCTGGACTCTCATTATGCCGGCTTCGCCGGTTTTTATTTTTCTTTTTTATTTAATAATATATAGCATATCCATTTGCTTTCGACTTCTTCACTGCCTCTATCTGCTTCTCAATAATATCCGGATCGTCTATCCACTCATTTTCTCCGGCAGCCCCAGCCCATTTATCCTCTTTACCCGTCTTATATCCTGCAAGACCGATTATAAGAGCCACTTCGCTGTCCCCACGTATCTTCTCCCACTCCGCAAGAGTAGCTTCAAACGGACAGCAAGTATTCTTGAAACCATAGTATATCTGCGGCACAATATAGTCGCAGTAACCGCTTTTACCAGCCCAGAGCTTTACGTCTGCAAACTGATTTAAATAGTTGCCGGAGATGCTCCCCTGCGGACTTATCCCGAAAACAAGCTCCTTATCCTTAGCTTTTACAGTGTCATAAATCGCCTTGACAAAACGAGTGCAATTGTCCATTCTCCATTTACTGAGGTCACTGCTTCCGGACGCTTCAAAAGCCTCACGGTCAAACTCAGGGTCAGTCGTCGGGTAGAAATAGTCATCAATGTGAACTCCGTCAACGGCGTAGTTATTGAGTATCTCCTTCACGCAGTCCGTGATAAGCTGTGTGACCTCATCATAAGCAGGGTCAAGATACCAGCGTCCGCTGACCTCTTTCACATAGGGAGCTCCGGACGTGACCCATTGTTTAGTAATGTAGCTTTCCGGTACGGAATTCATCTGCTCGACGGTCTGAAGTCGGAGCGGATTTATCCACGCATGGACTGAAAGTCCGAGTTTATGAGCCTCTTCGGTCATTATAGCAAGAGGGTCATAGTCGCCGTCAAGCAGACTTCCTTTTGGGAAAAGCTCCGAGTTATAGTAAGCGTCGCCATTTGGGTGTGCGTGGAGATACACTGTGTTAACTCCCTCATTTGCGGCAGAAGTGAACATCTCCCTCACCGACTGTCTGAATTCATCGGCAGTCTTTCCGGTCATATAGTTTTCGTACTGCATATATGGGTACCACCTGCCGACCTGATTTTTAAAGTTGATATATTTGCTTTTGGGGACTGAGTCCAGCCAGAGCTGTCCTTCTTCCTGTATATAGGCTGTCGGAGCTTCTGCGTCATTCAGTCCGGACGAGCTGTTCAGCGTCCCGCACGAAAAAAGACAGGGTGCAAGCAGCAGTATCAATAGTTTTTTCATATACATCACCTCATTAAAATAATATATTCCTATTCCAAAAAAATATTATAAAATTTTTCTGTAAGATATTGAAAAGTGAACATAAACGTGATATAATAATTACATCAAAATTTTAATTGGGGGTAATTAACCATGAAATGTACAAAATGCGGTGCCGATTATTATGGACAGTATTGTCCGAATTGCGGTGCATCAAACACAGACGCAAATTCACAGGCAAACAACTATAGCAGTTACGGAGCTGGGGTAGGCTTCGGATCATCAGTAGAAAAACGTTCAATCGCAACTTGTATAATACTGACTATTATTACTTGCGGTATCTATGGGTTGATATGGATAGTACGTTTGAATGATGATACTAATGCTGTTGCCGGTGAAACAAATGCAACATCCGGTGGTATGGTAATATTATTGTCATTCATCACTTGCGGAATTTACTCACTTTACTGGAACTATAAACAGGGCGAAAAACTCAACAATGCAAGAAGAATGAGAGGACTTCCTGAAAAATTCGGTGCACTCTATCTTTTGCTTTCAATTTTTGGATTAACAATTGTTGGTCTTGCACTTATGCAAGATGAACTCAATTCATTATAATGAAAATTAATCATCGCAAACTAAAAGACCTGCTGCAATTAATCGCAGCAGGTATATTTTATTTTATCCTCGTTTTTACTACAGAATTTTCAATACCTTGTCCCATAAAAAAGTTCACTCACGGACATCTGCTCTGTCCAGGATGCGGTGCGACAAGAATGTGCAGGAGTCTTTTGAAGCTCAATTTTTCTGAAGCTTTCCACTGGAATCCGATAGTATTCTGCTTAATGCCGCTATGGGGGATTTGTGCAGTACTCTGGCTGTTTGACAAAGGTGAAAAAATCATAAAAACTGTAGAGGTAGTTTCGATAGTGATAATGCTCATATTCGGTGTAGTAAGAAATCTTCCGGTATGGAAATGGTATTAAAAAAGCGGATTTTAAGCTTGTATGCGTATACAATGCTCAAAATCCGTTTTTTGTTATTCATTTGCCATAAGATCATTTATTATCTTTTCTACAATAGGGAATTGTTTATCATAAGTTTCCTGCATATCGTCCTTGTCGGCATACAGCAGTTTTCTCGGCTTACGGACAGCTATGAACATATCGTAAGTTATATATTTATCCTCGATGCCTATTTTTTTGGCGAAATCCGTGCCTTGCAGATAGAATTTACCGTTTCTGAAATACTTGCTGTGAGGGAACAACTCACTAAGGTCGACAAAGACATCATCGTCCGGACCAAACAGCTTCATAAGCGAGTTATCACCAATAACAATTACACTGTCGGCGGATTCAAGCTGAGTGGTCAGCTTGGTATCAGAGCCGTTTGCATAATTCACATAAATATCCTCGGCGATAGGGATATAGTAAACAGCTACCTGAACTTTTCCGTTATGGTTCAGATCATCGGTAAACTGCTTAACGTAGTCTTCAAGCTCAGATTCGTTGCCTACAGCGTTATTGTTGCACATAACGAGAACGATAACGTCCGGATTAGGCTTAGTTGCGAGGTTATATATGAGGAATCCGGCGAGTGCTGCAAAAACGACAGCAATTCCGAGCCACCATTTGTTATGATAGATGAAGTTGCGGAATTTCTGCCACGGAGTCATTATCACGGCTTCCTCGTGGACTTCGTGTATGGTCTCACTTTCCTCAATAAGTCCCTGTTTCAGCCTCATAAGCTCCTTTTTTTCTTCAAGGAGCTTTTTTTCGTATTCCTCACGCTTCTGCTTTTCCTTAGCAGCACGTTTTTCCTCTATTTCCCTTTCGAGCCTTTCCTGCTCTTCCTGACGCTTTTTTTGGAATTCACGGTTTACCTCTAAAACGCTTTTCTGTATATCGAGCTTATCATCGTCATCAGGGATATTATTTTCTTTTACGGGAGTTTCCTCCGGCTTTGGAGCTTTTTCCTTTTTACTCATTTTTCCTCCGGTCAAAAGAAGTATGGGCGGATGTTATCCGCCCTGTTATCATCAATAAAGTAATAATAAAACTAACGTCGGTCAAGCCGAGGGAAGTAATTTTTATTCCTCAGTCTCTTCCTTAGCAGGTCTTCCGCTGTTAGCCGGAATCGGCTTCATAGTCGGGAAGAGGAGTACATCTCTGATAGAAGCACTGTCTGTAAGGAGCATTACAAGTCTGTCAAGACCGAATCCGAGACCGCCCGTAGGTGGCAGACCGTATTCAAGAGCAGTAACGAAGTCCTCATCAACTTCTGCATTAGCTCCCTGAGCACGCTTAGCCTCAACCTGCTTAACGAAACGCTCTTTCTGATCGATAGGATCATTGAGCTCTGAGAAAGCGTTACCCATTTCACGGCAGTAGATGAAGTACTCAAAACGCTCTGTGAATGCAGGGTCGGAAGGCTTTCTCTTAGCAAGAGGTGAATTCTCAACAGGATAATCGTAAATGATAGTTGGCTGTACGAGCTTTTCTTCTACGAAAGCATCGAAGAATGCGATAAGTACGTGACCCTTAGTAGCGGAGTCGCCCTCGTCGACCTCAACGCCCTTTTCCTTAGCACAAGCTCTTGCAGCAGCATCGTCAGCCCAATCGTTGTAGTCAACGCCGGCATATTTCTTAACTGCCTCGATCATTGTGAGTCTCTCCCAAGGACTTTCCATATCGATCTCAACGCCCTGATATGTGAGCTTAGCAGTTCCGCAAACATTTCTTGCGATAGTGCGGTACATATTCTCGATGAGGTCCATCATGCCGATATAGTCAGTGAAAGCCTGATACATCTCAACGGAAGTGAACTCAGGGTTGTGGGAGGTATCCATACCCTCGTTACGGAAGATACGTCCGACCTCGTATACCTTTTCAAATCCGCCGACGATAAGTCTCTTTAAGTAGAGCTCTGTCTCGATACGGAGGTACATATCCATATCAAGAGTGTTATGGTGAGTAACGAAAGGTCTTGCAGCTGCACCGATCTCAAGAGTGTGGAGTACAGGTGTATCAACTTCGATATATCCGAGGTTATCGAGGTAATTTCTTATCTCTGATATAATGCGGCTTCTCTTTACGAAAGTATCCTTCACCTCAGGATTTACGATAAGGTCAACATAACGCTGACGGTATCTCATATCCTGATCTTTAAGTCCGTGCCACTTTTCAGGAAGCGGAAGGAGCGACTTTGAAAGGAGCTTTATGCTCTTGGCGTGAATGGAGATCTCGCCCTTTCTTGTTCTGAAAACAAAGCCCTCTACACCGATGATGTCACCGATGTCCCACTTCTTCTTGAATTCCTTGAAGAGGTCAGCACCAACATCGTTTGAACGAACGTATACCTGTATACGGTCAGAGCCGTCACGGACATCGATGAAGTTAGCCTTACCCATATCTCTCCAGCTCATGATACGGCCTGCGATGCTGATGATGTTCTCGTGAAGAGCTTCAAGTGCAGCGTTAGCCTTTCCCTCGTCGCCGTTAGCCTCAGCGAGTATCTCAGCTTCCTTAGCCTCGTACTCAGCCTTATAGTCAGCAGCGTGACCGGTAACGTCAAATTTAGTTATCTGGTAAGGATCCTTGCCGAGCTCTCTGAGGTCAGCGAGCTTATCGAGACGATCCTTCTTTAAAATGTTTATATCCTGTACCTGCTCCTCATTCTGAGCAGCTGAATTTACCTGATTTTCGCTCATTACATTACAACCTTTCGGAAATTACTTAGAGATCTCAACTATTTCAAAGCGAAGCTCGCCAGCAGGAGCGTCAACGAGGAATATATCGCCGACCTTCTTCTTCATAGCTGCCTTGCCGATAGGAGATTCATCTGAAATCTTGCCTTCTCTTACGTTAGCGTGGTTAGTACCAACGATTGTGAAAGTCTCGATCTTGCCTGTATCAAGACGCTTGATAGTGATCTTTGAACTCATTCCGACTTCATCAACGGAGATGTTTGAATCCTCAACTATCTCAGCGTTATCGATAGTGTACTGGAGTTCGCTGATATGTGCTTCGAGGATAGCCTGTTCATTTTTAGCCTCATCGTACTCAGCGTTTTCGGAAAGGTCTCCGTAAGAACGGGCAACTTTCAGTCTCTCAGCAACTTCTTTACGTTTATTGATCTTGAGGTCATCGAGCTCAGCGACCAGTTTGTCGTAGCTCTCTCTGGACATCTTCTTTAAAGCCATATTAATGCACTCCTTATGTTATATATAGTTAGCAGGGATATACTCCCCTAAAATAGCATTACATAATATTATAATATATTTCCGGAAAATTGTCAATACATAAACAGCGGATTTTCTGCTGTTTCAGCCTTGAATTCATGATAAAAATATGTTATAATATAGTTTGATTGGTTAATAACAACATCTTTCGATTATAGAGTTCTAAGAACTGAAAAAGGAGTTCACATGAGCGATATACAGAAAATTATTCTTGAACAGATCAAACAGCCCCTCTGGGATAACTGGTATATAAAAGAAGAGATAGGGACCGGAGCTTCAAGCGTCGTCTACAGGATAGAGGCAAAGCGTGAGAATCGTATCGACGTTTCTGCACTTAAAATAGAGCCTATCGTTGCTGACGAGACACTCTACGCAGATGACGAGAAACGCAAAGCCTTCCTCGAAAGGAAAAGGCTTGAAGCAGAGAACGAAACTACTATCATGTATAAGCTTCGTACCTCTCCGAATATCGTGCTCTATGAGGACGAAACTATCAAGCCTTTTTACAGCAGCGGCAAGGAAATGGGTTACTATATGCTCATACGTATGGAGTACCTCACCTGCGTCCGTCAGCTCATGAGGGACGGCACATTTGACCGTTCTCAGAATAATATACTCAAACTCGCAATAGATATAGGAAGCGGTATCAAAGCCGCTCACGATATTGGCGTAATACACCGTGATATAAAGCCCGGAAACTTCTTTATATCAGAAAGCGGTACATATAAGCTCGGAGATTTCAATATCTCGAAAAAATCTGTATCTGCGATGTCATTTGCCGGTACTGAGGGATATATAGCTCCGGAGATATACTACGCACGATACGGTACTGACGGCTACACCAAACAGGCTGACATATATTCATTCGGTATCTCGCTTTACTGCCTGCTGAATGACTATCAGTTCCCTTTCGGCGACGTTTGTCTGCCGGAAGACGCTATCGACCGCCGCATGAACGGTGAACCGCTGCCGCCTCCGAAGTACGCTTCAAGGGAGCTTGCGGCAGTCATACTGAAAGCGTGTGCATTCAATACTGCCGACAGATACCAGAATATAGGCGATATGCTCAGTGACCTCAGAGCTGTTTCAGAGGGTAGAGCTATTGCTCCGGCGGCAGTACAGGTGCAAACTCCTCCGCCGCCGATACCTAACAATAATTATCAGGGACAGCCTGCCGGCTATAACGGAGTACCTCAGAACTACAATACAGGTTATGCCGATGTGAGGAAACCTGCCGGCGGTCAGCAGTATGCTCAGCCGCAGTATCAGGCTTCATACGGAGATAAACGCAAGAAAAATTCTGATGCGATGACCTCAAAAATACTCATTGGGATAGTCGCCGGACTTCTGTTCGTAATACTTGCTTTTGTACTTCTCTTAGCTCTGAAAGGCAAGGTAGATGATGACAGCAGCGATAAAAGCTCCAAGCCGCTCGCTACGACCGTCACTACAACCGAAACAGAGGAAGAGACCGAAACCACATCAACTACTACCGTTACTACCACTACGACCGAAACCACCACCACAGTCACCACCACATTGGATACGAACGTCAAGCTTGCTGATGAAAGTATCACCATGGAAATCGGCACAAAGCGTTTCGCTCTTATTACCGAGTATCCGGACGGCTCCGGCGAAAGCAACGAGGTATGGCGTAGTACGGACGAAGAGGTTGCTACCGTTAACGATGCCGGACAGGTCACAGGTATCAGCGAGGGCGAATGCCTGATACTCCTCACCTTCGATAATAACCCTGCGGCAGAAGCTAAAGTAAAGGTGACTGTCACAAAGAAAAAGAAGCCGGAAGTCGTTCCTGACCCTTCAAATACAGGTACTTCTAATATCGCCAACGGCAGCTATGCCTGCATGGACGGAAGCGAGATGTTCTATTCCGATGATAACGGCATATATCGCATAAACGGCGGCAATTCCGAGATGATATTAGGTGCGGAAGCACATTATATGAACCTCGCAGACGGAAAAATTTATTTCTGCGATGTTGACCTCAATAATTCATTGTGCAGTGTAAACCGTGACGGCTCAGATATGAGGGTGCTGCGTTATGAAGAATGCTATGAGCTGACTTACTATGAGGGCTGGCTGTACTTCTCAGAGTCTAAATACGGTAAAGACCGCATTTGCCGCATGAGACCAGACGGCTCAGATTACACTCGTCTTGCTGAGGTCAAGAGCTGGTATATGACTATTAATTCCGGAAGAATATATTTCGTCAACTTCAACAGCGGCTGCACTCTTGACGTTATGAACTGTGACGGAAGTGACCTTCACACTCTCGTTGGAGAGGAAACTTCTGATATTTGTATAGCAGGAGGACGCATCTATTATTCGTCCGACAGAAATAAGCGTGACCTCTATTCTATCTCGTTTGACGGCATGGATAAGGTGCTCGTACACGAGGGCTACACCAAGCATACGAATATTATAGGTACTAAAGCTTATTTCACCGACAGCAGCAACAACCTTAACGTGCTCGACCTCAACAATGACGACCTTAAAGTATACAGTGACCTCGGATATATCTCATATCCGGTCATAACTGAAAATGTACTCTATGCAAAAAGTTCAGACAGGTCAGTGATGATGTTTGATATACAATAAACTCAGGGGAGACTTCAAAAAAGTCTCCCCAATTTTTATAATATAAAAATTCGGAGCAGTCCTTTCCGAAGAAATGACTGCTCCGATAAATATTCAGCTATTAGTTTATATAATCCTTAGGATCAAGTGAAATAATAGAATGGATGAGATACTTCTGTATCTGGAGAGCATCCTGATTAGTAAGACCTCCTCCATTATCGTAAACGTCAGCATTAAGCTCGCCTTTACTTGTCATAGCATTCTCGTTAGTTCCGCCGACACCAAACTCGTCGCTGTTAGCGAGTGCCTGCATGATAAGTACAGAGTCGTTCATCTTTACCTCGCCGCTGCAATTAGCGTCGCCCCAAACTCTTTCATCGTCGCTGTGACCAACAACTTTAAGGAAGAATGTAGGAACATATGGCGACTCCATTCCGGATGCATTTTCTATATAATATATAGTACCTGTAACTATATCACCCTTCTTCAGGTCAGGGGTTGTAACGTCAACATCCATATTGGTATCCATATTAAGATAGAAAGTGTCATAGCCTTCAAGTTTAAGGACTTTATAAGGAGTATAAGCCTCAACAACTGCGTTCTCAACTTTAAGGGTCTTTTCCGCAGGAGTTGGTACTGTTGTAGTTGTTGTAGTCGTAGTCTTTGTTGTAGTTACCTTTGTTGTGGTGACCTTTGGCTCATCACCTGAACCGCCAAGTCCGTCAGCGTAAGTGCCGTCAGGCTCGTAACCGTAGTAAAGCTTGCCGTTTACATAAACAGGAACGTAAGGTGATACGATTCCGCACTCCTTGCCTTCCTCGTTTGTTGTAGGCTTAGCATTGAGGAGGTCTTTGCTGGAGAAGTCGTTGGATGAATCCCAGCCGCTGCCGTAATCCGGCATAACGAGTGCAAGGATTATCTCGCACTGATGAACGCCCTCAGAGATAGGAAGAGCAGCTCTTCCGTCCGGAAGATTTACTTCCACATAGTAGATATTGTCCTTATACTTTTTGACCTTGGATATTTCAGCAGGCTTTACACCCCTTCCGGAATACATACCTGACTGGTCACGGTCGCAGCGGATAACAATATCCTCTGGATTCTTGCCAAGAGCAACGACCTCGCTGAGGTCCATATAATAACGGAATGAGATGTTATCCTGTACTCTTGCAGGCCATGCGGAGTGGTTTGTTATCTTGAAGCTGATAGTAACACCTGAGCCGCCGCTCTCTTTCTGAATTGCCTCAACATAGAACTCCGGACCGTCGTGAACTTCCTTAGGAGGGAAATTCGGGTCAACTGTTCCGCCGTACTCTTCAAGCATCTTGCAGAGCATAGCTGTGAATCCAGCGTTGTAGTCTGTAGCAACTTCGGTGTATACATATTTTTCACGGTCGTCTACATAGTTACCGGTTCTGTCAGGACCGCCGACAAGTCCGCCGTAAACAACGTGACGAGTCTTTGAAGGTACTTTCATGTCATTTTTCCATGAACCATGAGCAGTTCTGTGGTGTGGATTCTGCGGATAATTCTCGCCGTATCCAACAAGGTAGCTGAAATCGTCAGGGTTATCGCCAAGAGCGTAATTTACCTGAGTCTCAGCAAATTCGATATAGGAGCTATTATTCTGTCCCTTAAAAATAGTATCACTTGCAACTTCTGCGATGAAAGCTGCTGTATTTGCATATCTGAGGCTGCCCCACTCAGTGAGCCAGCGTAAACCGCCCGGAAGAAGTGTAGCTTCCTCGGAATTTACCCAGCGGTCGAGATGCTTTTTAACATGAGCAATAGCGGATGAATCACCTGTATTTATAGCGTAGAGAAGCATAGCACCCTGAAGATTATCGTCCCAGCAGTGGCACCAGCCGTAAGCAACAGTATCTCCCTCTCCGAGCATCTTATCGAGCTTAGGAATGTAGCTCTTTGCATCGTCAAGGTAAGACTTGTCGCCGGTAGCTATATACAGCCAGTTAGCAGCATAGAAAAGCTGGTCATAGTAATGACGTGACTGGTAGAATCCCTGAGCGTCGCTCTTATTATAAACGTCATCGTTAGGGTCAGTCGCAGCTATTTTGTAAATATTCTTAGCGTGTTTGAGGTAATCAGCTCTCTTAGCGTCATCAATACGTCCGTCGAGGGCAACATATCCTGAAGCAAGAGCTGCGGACATCTCTCCGAAAACGGCTGTGCATCCCTTAGAGGACTTCAAAGCCGCACGAACTTCATTATAATCATGGCCATTGTCCTCCATACCATACTGAATAAGTCCGATAGGTCCCCACCAAGTATGATCCATAGTTCCGTTTCCTACCTGATAGATGACCTCAGTGCCCAGATCACAATCAGCAAGATAGTCGAGAACGAATTCAAGGTTGTTTACGTATGTATCCATCAGACCGGTATCATCAAGTCCCTTTGGATACTGATAGAGTCCCCATGCGAGCATAGAAGCTGAATAAGCCATAGGGAGATTGAACTTTACGTGATCTCCGGCATCGTACCAGCCTCCGAGAACAGGGTCAGTCATAGTTGAATCTGCTTTCCACTCAACTCTGTTCCACTCAGGAAGCGGACCAGCCTGCTGTATTTCATAGAAATAGAGCGACTTATCCATAGCGTCAGCATAATTCTGCGTACTTCCGGCAGCAACAGCAATGGAGTCGTTTTTGTTTTCTCTGGTATTCGGCACATTTAGTGAAGTGAATAACAGAGCTGCGGAGATTATTCCGCTTGTGATTTGTTTAAACATAGTTTAGCTACTCTCCTCTCATAATTATTTAGCCGGACGTAAGCCGGCTATCCCTCACGAGTATAACACAACTATACAACTTAATTATGCCACATATTCAGCGATATGTCAAGCTAAATAATGCTATAAAATAAAAAAGGACCGCAATCTGCGATCCTTTGATTTGTACCGGCACTGATCTACTTTTCCGGGCCGTCACCAGCCGAGTATCATCGACGTAAATGAGCTTAACTTCCGTGTTCGGAATGGGAACGGGTGTGACCTCATTGCCATAAGCACCGATTTTTGAAACCTGAAATAAAGC
>JAFRXL010000018.1 GCA_017441505.1 Ruminococcus sp. | reverse complement strand
GAGAAAATGTTTCCGAAACACAACGCCGTGTTTATAATGCGTTTTCAAATGTTTTAATATCACATTTTGCAGATGATCAGCCGAGCTTATTGAGAAATGAATTTCAAAAGAGGGAGCCTGATAGTGTAAAGGTGATAACAGAAATAGGAAAGAATCTCTCAATCCCATCTGAAATAATATGTAGGTTCCCATTAATAAAGGCTGAATATCAGGACAAAATATGGAATATGTCGCCTATGTATACGCCGCAACTATTGGAACCTACATATGAGAATTGCTTAGAAATGTTAAGTCATTTGTTTGAACTGTATGAATGGAAAAATGAGGAAAGTAAGGGAAGAAATCCTTTATTTCCATATGGAAATAAAGATTTTATTAAGCATTATGCAAGTTTAATGACGGATTGGATGAATAGTAAATCCATGAATGAGATTATTAATCAGACGCTTTATAATACCAGAGGGAAGAGGATTCCTGATGGTTACCTTCCTTCAGGTAAAATGAATATGGTTGAATTTGTATATAGCAATCCAAGGCATATTAATATTGTAATTAACCGTACAATAAATGAGATTGATAAAGTAATACGTTATGATTTGAAAAACTACTTTGAAAACTATTTTTGTATTTTGGAAAAACGTGATGGTAAAGGCGGAGGCGGAGAAGACTGGGCATTGTTTATGGAACATGGTACATCAAGAAAAGAATTAATTGAAGTACAGAAAATAGGCGTTCCAAGACATCTCTCAAAACTTTTCTATGATGATTTCCATGAGTATTTTATTTATAATGATGATCAGGAATTAATAGAAATGAAAAGGCAGCAAATACATGAAAAGCTAAAGAAGGGCAAGAAAGAGGAATATAAGGAATTGCTCGAAGTGCTTATTGATAACTACGTTCTAAAATGATTTGATATGATTGTTATTATGGCTGTGAACTTATTTATAAGGTATACAAATAAATAATCATATCATTCATAATTCGTGCAGAGTCAGTAAAGAGCATATACTATAAAGTCAAGGAGATTTTATGAAGAAAAATGATTATAGGGGTGTATTTATAGCATTTGACGGGCCTAATGGCGCTGGTAAGACAACATTAATAAGACTGGTAGAGATGCGTTTAAAAGAATTAGGATTTGACATCCTTGTTACTAATGAACCTACATCTACATGTTTAGGTGAATATGTAAGAGATTTTTCTGAAACACATCGTGGAATCGGTTTGGCTTGTCTTGTGATGTGTGACAGATATGAACACCTTAATAATGAAATAGTTCCAGCTCTGCAAAAAGGGCAAATAGTTATTACTGACAGATATGTTTTGTCTTCTCTGATTTTTCAAGGAATAGATGGTGTTGATACGGGGTTTATTATGAGCATTTGTAGTGAAATGACTAAACCTGATTTACAGATTGCTGTATATGCAAACGCGGAAATATTAAGAGAAAGATTGAGTGATAGAGTGAATCTTACAAGATTTGAAAAGGAAAATCAGTCAAAGAATGAATTATTTTTTATGAGAAAAGGAATAGATCTTTTTAGAAAAGAAGAAATAATAGTTAAAGAAATAGACAATAATGAGCATGTTGAACATAATGTTGAGATGATTATTTCAAGTATAGAAAAAATAAGGAGGGAAAAAATGTGAAGTTTATATTGCTGAATTCTCCTTTTTTAGAGAATGCGATAAATGAAAAAGAACAATATTTACCTCCTTTAGGTTTAGTTTATATTGCTACATATTTAGAAAAAAATGGTGTTGAAGTTGAGATAGTTGATTGTATAAAAAAACGGTTGTCGGTTGATGAAATACTAAATTATATAAGTTTTTGTAAGCCTAAATATTTAGGAATCAATGTGTTTAGTCAAAATATCAATATTGTCAAGCGTATTATTGAAAGTATAGATATTAATTGTGAATGTTTTATAGGTGGTCAAGTAGTTAAGTGTATCTATAAAGATATATTACTTTGGAATTTATCAAACCCGCTAAATATTATAATTGGGGATGGTGAATATATGGAACCGATAGTAGGGGACTAACATTTACCCATAATAAATTAAAACTCCGGATCGAATATACATATTCGATCCGGAGTATATAGTGTTAATCTCTAAGCCTTTCAACAGTACTTTTCTTATTAATAAACTTAGATAATATCAGTGGTAAAATTACAGAAGTTACAATAAGAAGGAGCAGTGTTACAGCTATAGGAATAATGCTGAAATGGTACTTGAACGCACCGCTGTCACGAAGGATAACACCTATTATAAGGTAACTGAGCAATGTGCTGACAGGGACATAAACAAGTGATACTATCAAAGCAAAGATAAGGCTTTCAAACATCTGCATAGAGCGTATTTGTTTTGAAGTCATGCCGATAGCATTAAGGACGGCAGTTTCATATTTTCTGGATATGATTTCAGAAATTGAAGTATTTATGAAATTTATCATTCCAATCAGAAGTATAACAAGGCTAAGAGTGATGCTGACTACAGAAAACTGAGAATTATTCTTTTTGACCTCATTTTTGTATTCAGATTTTACAGCGTAGTCAAGTTCTTTATTATTTATAGAGATGTAGCTGTCGAGACTGTTCTTGAGTCTGTTCACATCATTATCATCAGCGAAAAGCGAGAGTGACATTATATCAGTATCTTTCATGTTGACCAATTCTGATGCCGGAAGGTAAGCAGAGAAGCCTATTGCGACGTTATATCTTGCAGACAATGCGAACAATTTCTCATACGAAGCTTTTCCCATGACCTCATATTCTTTATCCTTGTTTACCGTCACAGTATCTCCTATATTTACATCTGCACCTTTATCATAGGCGATTATAATGTATTTTCCGGTCTGGAATTTTTGCTTGTCGAAATCGCCGCTTATAATGCTGTCTTCGAGTATATCGTACCAATAGTCATCAAGACCATAAAGCATTGAATAAGTTGGTTCACCTTGTGAGTTTATATAAGTTTTATCATCACATCTGAAATAAACTGCCGCAGCTTTTTTTACTCCCTCAAAAGAGGATATTTCTTTGACATCATTTTCTTTGAGAGTATATGTTGGTTCGGTATATGATGAAGAAAAATCGACGTAGCTTTTATCGGCGACCATGAGATCACCGTAAATATAGGTTTGGGTCATATTCTCGACATCAAAGCTTTTTGAAAAGGTATAGAACACGTTTACAAGTATCATACCTAAAACAACTGAAACAATTGTGATTATAGTTTTCTTCTTATTTCTGAAAAGATTTGCATATCCCATCTGGAAGATGCCGGAGCGTTTTGAAATAAGATTCTTTTTAGGGTGATATATTTTATTTGTCCCATTGAATCTCATGGATTCTATGGGAGTTATTTTAGAGGCATATTTTGCAGGGTGTCTACAGCTGATAAAGACAGTTATCAAAGACAGCAGAGCTGCTGATGCTACAAATACCGGACTTACAACAATATCGATATTCTCTGTAACATTGGATATAGAAACTGCATACGGAAACATTTTTGCAGACATGAAGTAACCGGCAGCAAGTCCGCATGGTATACCTATCAGACAGTAGATCAGGCTCTGGATATTGACTATATGCTTTATCTGAGAAGAAGTAGTTCCTATTGTTTTAAGCATACCGTAAGAGCGGATATTTTTTTCGATCGAAATAAAAAAGATGTTGTATATGAGGAAGAAACCGCTTATCATTACAACGATAAGTATACAAACAACTGCTGCTATCGTACCTTTATCAGTTTTGGTATCTCTGAAAGCTTCATTGACCCTTGGAACACTTCTTGCAGGATCGGTATTTGTATCTTCGACTATCTTATCAAGAACGCTTTTGAGGTCTTCATCTTTACAATCAAGATCAGCAGTTGCCTGATATGAGCCGATATACGTACCGTTGCTGATATTTTCCTCAACATTTACATTCTGGAGCAATTCGGCAGCTAATTCATCAGATATATACGCTGTAGCGTATGGAGAAAGTGTTTTATTATCGCTCCATATACCGCTCACTGTAAATTCAAGCTCGTAATGCTTATTATCTACATCAAATGAAACAGGGAACTTCTGACCTGTTTCACAAGGCAATCCCATATCTTTAAGCATCCATGTCTTTACAGCAACTTCATTTTTATTTTCCGGAAGTCTGCCCACTGTAGGAAGACTGTACGTCATGTCGGCATACTCTTCATCGGCAGTTCGTATTTCAAGCGGAGTTTTATCCCATGGAGCATTATGTACTCTGGCAACTATTCTTGAAGCACCAAACTTTTCTACCATATCGTGTGATGAAATTGCATCCGCTTCATTTTCCAGCAGACACTGAAAAGATACTTCTGATTTTTGACCTGTATCTTTCATCTGTGCGGCTTTTCCGGCTTCCATAAGCGTATTTCCGATAGTAAGGATAGTCATTATAAGCATCGTAGTGAGTACTATCGCTGCAACAGAAAAAATATTTTTTATCCAAGAACTTTTTAGCTGTCTTAATGCAAGAGAAAAGATAGTTTTATTATTTGGAACTTTAAGCATATCACTTTTCCCCCGAAACTATCTTTCCGTCTTCAATACGTATGATGCGGTCGGTCATCTGAGCTATTTCATCATTATGAGTAATAATGATTATAGTCTGCTTGAACTGCTTATTCATTTTTTTCAAAAGCAGTATGACTTCCATACTTGTTTTACTGTCGAGATTTCCGGTAGGTTCATCAGCGAGAAGAATAGTCGGTTTTGAAACAAGTGCACGGGCAATTGCAACTCTCTGCTGTTGTCCGCCTGAGAGATTATTCGGATAGCTGTTTATTTTTTTAGTCAGACCAAGTGACTCGATTATCTCGTCCACAAATTTTGTATCCGGCTGTTTGCCGTCAAGTTTAGTTGGCAGAACGATATTTTCATAGACATTTAATATCGGGATAAGGTTATAATTCTGAAAAACAAAACCTATTTTTCTGCGGCGAAAAATAGTCAGCTCGTCATCGTTCATTTTAAAAATATTCTTATCCCCTACAAACACCTGACCCGATGTTGGTCGGTCGAGACCTCCGAGAAGATGCAGAAGAGTGCTTTTTCCGCTTCCGCTTGTTCCTGTTATAGAAACGAACTCCTCACTCTTTACAGAAATATTCACATTATTCAATGCACGCACGATATTTGGATTTTTACCATAATGTTTGACAAGTTTCTCTGCTCTTAATACTTCCATTTGACTTCACTCCTTGAAATTTAGATCAATGAAGTAATTATATATTTTAATAGTTACTGAATAATTACCGAAAAATAATAAAGCTGTTATTTTTCAGCAAGGGAGAAAGATCGAGAATGTACTTCCTTTTCCTATAACCGATGAAACTTTTATATATCCGTTTTCTTTCATGATTATTTCACGGGAAAGATAAAGTCCTATACCAAGCCCGCTGTAGCCTTTTACCGATTCGGAGCGATAAAATCTTTTGAAAATATCATTGAACTCATTTTTTGCGATACCTATACCTGTGTCAGAAATATCAAGACACACATATGTCTCATAGCATATTGCTTTTATGGATATAACTCCATTTTCAGGAGTATATTTTACAGCATTCTCGATAATGTTATATACAGCTTCCTTTGTCCAGTTGAAATCGAGATCAGCCGTTACCTCCTCGTCTATATCAACGCAAATATTGATATTTTTTGCAGTGATCGATGTTATAAGTTCAGGGATAGTATCAGATATGAGTTTCCTTACACTTTGTCTTTTAATATTATTTACAGCGATTATGCCTGCTTCAAGACGGGAAGATTTCAGCATCACCTCGAAAAGGAACCTCAGTTTTTCAGACTGCCGGTGGAGGTCGTTCAGCATGAGCCGTGTTTCTTCATCCTGTATATCTTTTTCAGCAAGCATTTCGATGTAAAGACAGACATCGCTGACAGGCTGTCTTATCTGATGCGAGACATTCGATATTATCATTTGCAGGGACTCTTTTTCTTGCTCAGCAGCTTCGAGTTTGCTTTTATTTATATTAATGTATCTTAATATAGAATCATATAATGCAGATAAGATGCTTTCGTCGTAATGAAGTTCTACAGGTCTTTCGTTTATAGCATCATCAAACGCTTTTGATAGCTTTTTATACATATTAATTGCTGAAATTTTTGAAATGACGATATAGATAAATTCAACAGCACATAAAATAAGAAGAATAAATAACAGTATCTTCATTTTATTATGCCTCCGGTCCATATATAGCCAAGTCCGTAGATATTTTTTATATATACCGGAGATTTAGGGGCGTCCTCAATTTTTTGTCTTAATCTTCTTATTGTTACGTTAAGTGCATTTTCGACTATGAAATCCGAATCGTTGCTGTATATGGTTTCCATGAGCTGTTCTCTTGTAAGTATCTGACCTTTGTTTAGAATGAGCTTTTTCAGTAATTTCTGCTCATTTTTGCTGAGTTCTATCGTTTTTTCTCCTTTTGAGAAAATCAGATTATCGAAATCAAGTACAAGGTCATCGATAGTAAAACGCATGGATGAATTCCCGTCACATCGCTTTAATACAGCTTTTATGCGTTCCTGAAGTATCATCATACTGAAAGGCTTTGTAACAAAATCATCACAGCCGACTATAAAGCCCGAAACAACATCTGTTTCAAGATTATTGGCTGTGAGAAAAATAATAGGCACGTTTGAAGCTGCTCTTATTTTTGAACAGAATTCAAGACCGCTTCCGTCCGGAAGTGAAATATCAAGTATGATAAGGTCGATCTTGTTATTTTTGAATATATCTTCAGCAGTTTTCAGTTCATATGCCTGAAATGTATTATTCTCTTTGCTGAGGTATATGGAAAGCCCTTGATTTAATGAAATGTCGTCTTCGATTATTAAAATGTTGTGCATTGTGTTTTGCTCCTCTATATTAAAAACGATAATAAGACAAAATATTATTGTAATTATAACACTCAGTGTTTGGAGTGTCAAGCAAAGTGGGTTTAGCTTTATATAACAAAAATACAAAAAACTTTAACACTATTTTTTCGGCAGACTGTGACCGCATTACGATGCAGTCTTTTTTATTGCACGAATGATAAAAAATAGTGTTATGGTATTGTAGGAATTGATGAAATTAATGAGCAGGGCATAAAATTTTGTTAGGTATATTGACATAAAATGACGAATAGTGTATAATAAATAAAAAGTGCAGTTTTATTAAGTAAAAATTATTATCTTAATAATTAAAGATAAAATCCAGATCAGAAATAAGGTGTCAGGACTATGAAATTTTTAACAGCCGTTCATACCGATGTAGGCATTAAAAAAAGAACAAATCAGGATTCTGCCCTGATAATGGAGGCAGAAACAGAAATAGGAAGGATCCTTATGGCTGTTATATGTGACGGCATGGGAGGTCTTGCGAAGGGCGAGGTCGCAAGTGCGGCTCTGATAAACGCTTTTTCTGATTGGTTCAAAAATAAGCTTCCGGAGATAGTGCAGAACGGAGTAGATCATCAGGCGGTATTCAATTCATTTGGAAGTATAGCCTTTGATATGAACCACCGTATAGGAGAATATGGTGCGAAGAATGGAGTAAGTCTCGGCACCACTATCGTTGTTATGCTTTTTGCAGCCGGAAGGTACTATATAATGAATATCGGAGATTCAAGAGCATATAAAATGACCGATACTATCTATCAGCTTACAAAAGATCAGACTTATGTACAGCGTGAAATAGATATGGGTCGTATGACTCCTGAGGAAGCGAGTGTTAGCGACCAGAGAAATGTACTGCTCCAGTGCGTTGGAGCGAGCGATGTTATTTCTCCAGATTTTTATTCGGAAGAGATAGAGTCCGGTGATTGTTACCTGCTATGCAGCGATGGATTCAGACACACAGTAACTCCGTCGGAATTTTTTGAGAGAATGAATTCACAGATGCTTACAGACGAAAAGGCAATGCTGGATACATTGATTTATTTTACTGAGCTAAATAAAAACAGACGGGAAACGGATAATATTACCGCTATTCTCGTCCGAGCGGATTGAGTGATTGTTATGCTGGAAATAGGACAAGTTATTGACGGAAAATATAAAATACTGAACGTTATCGGCAAGGGCGGTATGAGTATCGTTTACCTTGCGATGAACGAGAAAGCCAATAAGCAGTGGGCTATCAAGGAAGTGCGTAAAGACGGCAAGCAAGACTTTGATGTTGTCAAGCAGGGACTTGTGGCTGAGATAGATATGCTCAAACGTTTCAATCATCCTAATCTTCCGAGCATCGTCGATGTTATCGACGGCGACGGTACTTTTCTCATCGTTATGGACTATATCGAGGGTAATGCTCTTGATAAGAAACTTCAGGAGGAAGGAGCTCAGGATCAGGATGATGTTATAGCATGGGCAAAGCAGCTCTGCGACGTTCTGGGGTATCTTCATTCGAGAAAGCCGCCTATAATCTACCGTGATATGAAGCCTGCCAATGTTATGCTCAAGCCTGACGGCTCTGTAACACTTATTGACTTTGGTACTGCAAGAGAATTCAAATATGCCGGTGTTGCTGATACCACTTGTCTTGGTACAAGAGGATATGCTGCTCCGGAGCAGTTCGGAGGTCAGGGACAGACTGACCCACGAACAGACATATACTGCCTTGGTGCGACCATGTATCACCTTGTTACAGGTCATAATCCGGCTGTATATCCGTATAAGATGTACCCGATAAGGCAGTGGAACTCCCTGCTTTCATCCGGACTTGAAGAAATAATACTTAAATGTACACAGCAGAATCCTGATGACCGTTATCAGACCTGTGCAGAGCTTATGTATGCACTTGAACACTATCAGGATCTTGATGCTGAAAGTAAGAAAGCTCAGAATTTCAAGTGGAGAACTTTCATTGCAACGTCTGCATTAAGCCTTGTTATGGTAGGCGGAGCGTTGACGTTCAAGTCGCTTGAAAAGAGCAAAACTGCTGATACCTACGATTCATATCTGCTCAGAGCTTCTACTGCGGAAGCTGATGAAGCATATGATCTTTATAATAAAGCTATTTCGCTGAAACCTGATGATGCTAAGGCTTATAATGCACTGCTGAACTACTTTAAAGGTGACGGTGTGCTGACGGCTGAGGAGAACTCTACACTCATAAAGCTGACTTCGGGTACTTCTGAAAAGCCGAGAGAAAAGGCTTTGAAAGACAGTGATCCGGCAGCATATGCACTCTTCTGCTATGATGTCGGAAGGTACTACTATTTCAATTTCAACACTGATGCTGATGCTGATATTACTGACAGCTCTGTTCGTCAGACAGGTGCTCAGTATGCATACGCATGGCTGAGCAAAATATCGGACACTGATGAACTTAAAAAGGCTGCCGAGGATGAGCAGCGTAAGGATCACGATACAATTGCCGAAAAGGCTGAGATAATTACTAAGATGTCCAAATTTATGAAGGACGGCGGAAGAGGTCAGGTAAACAATGAGGGCTATTATGAGTACTCTTTCCTTGATTACTGGAACGACTATTCTTCCATGGTCGCTATGGACCTTGAAAGTACCGAAACTGTTACTATAGCACTTTCAGTCTATAAAAGCTTTGCTGTGACCGTTTATTCAAAGGCAGACGAGTTCCTCAAAGTCAAGACTGAGGAAGAGATAAAGGCTGAGTTTGGCAAGATACTTGAGAATATCGGAAAGATCAGCACTTATCCTACTTACTATGCCGAGAATAACGATAAACAGGCTGCGGAACTTAAAAAGCTGATAGATATGACTTTGGAACAGGTAAGCAATGCAGCTAAGTCACGACAGAAACAGGGAGGTGCGGAATAATGAGAGTTGCACTTTCTAATATGATACTTGCTGCGGACTCTGAAAAGCTGATAAATTTATATCACAATGGCTTTATAGTCTGCATAATCCTTGCTATACTCTTCTTTGTAGCTGCTATTGTAATGTTTTTTGTATTTGATATAAGAAATATCTTCAATATCAAGACCGGAAGAGCTCAGAAGCGTAAGATAGACGAAATGGAGAAGGAAAATTCCCTCACCGGACGCTTTATAGCTCCTAATTCCAAAAAGAAGAAAAGCGGACTTACCGGTGAATTTTCCGGCAAGCTCAACAAGATAAAGAATGACATAACTTCAAGAAAAGAAGCTAATAAACCTCAGGAGGACTTCAGTGCAAAGGAGTACTATGAAAAGCAGGAGTATCTTAAACAGGCATATAAGCCTAAGGCACTCGTAGAGCCTCCGGCAGCAGCCGATAAGGAAGCTTCGAAGACAGTTCAGAATGAGGAGATAAAAGTTGATGAGCTCGCAACCGAAAAGCCTGAAACTACAGTGCTTTCGGCTGCTCAGGCAGACATAAACGGTGCACAGGAGACCTCAGTGCTCTCTGAGACACCTGTTGACGATTACGGTGCACAGGAGACCTCGGTGCTCTCAGAGACACCAGTTGACGATTACGGTGCACAGGAGACCTCGGTGCTCTCAGAGACACCTGTTGACGATTACGGTGCACAGGAGACCTCGGTGCTCTCAGAGACACCAGTTGACGATTACGGTGTACAGGAGACCTCGGTGCTCTCGGAGACACCTGTTGACGATTACGGTGCACAGGAGACCTCGGTGCTCTCAGAGACACCAGTTGACGATTACGGCACGCAGGAGACCTCGGTGCTCAGTGCAGCTCCTGCCACAGCTCAGGCAGCACAGCCAACACCGGCTGAGGGGACAGATATTGGTGACTATGCTCCTGTATATTCAGGATTTAAGATCACCAAAAATATAGTGCTCATACATACTCAGGAAATAATTGATATATGATATACGGAGGATGATCATGAAAAGGGATATGGCGAAGTTCAGGAAAATATTTATGCTGATGCTTTGCTGTTACTGGCTCATACCGCTGTCATTTTTGCTGATGATATTTGCGGATTTCAATATCTCCGGTATCAGAAGGGTACTTGCTTATGGAGTCGGTATCCTGTTCTGGACCGGAACTCTTTCCGGAACAGTATTGCTTATTATACTGGACAGAGCGAGAAAAAAAGATAGTTCTAAGGAAGACAAGACATTGTCTCCGGGAGCATTTGCATTTTTCCGGACAAAGCAGGCAAAACCGGTCGATATGATAACGATACCGGTCACAGCTGCCGCAGTTGTAATGATGATAATAAAGGATGTACCGCAGACAATAAAGTTTGCAGTATGGTCATTAGCTTTATTTATGATTATTTTTCATTCAGCGGTTAACGGAAGAAATTATATATATTTGAACAAAAGAGCACAGATGAAAGGATGAGTGGTAGAAATGAAAAAAAGAGAACTGGCTAAACGTGCCTCCGCACTTTCGGTTGCGGCTGCACTGACAGTTTCGGCACTATGCTGGGATAATGTGCTTCTTAATAATAAGGATATAACGGCTGTTTACTATGCTGAGGACGCAGCTCCGGTGTCCAAAAACAGAAAAAGTGCTATAGTTACCAGCAAATCTGAGTACCCTTCATGTCTGGTCATCACATCCCGTGAGCCGGAAATAGTCGGAGAGTTTGTCATAGGTGTTGAATACTATGATATTATAAGGAATTTCTTTGACATAACAGTTGTTATACCGGCTGACCCGAGTGATCCGGAGTCTGTTGAAGAGAGAAAGACTATGAGCTCTGAAGGGATTGGTGTGGATGCCGGATCATATACAGTTGAGATAACTGCAAAAGAGGATACTCTTGAAGAAAATCCGTATGATCTGAATGGCTTTACCGACAATAAGCTCTCAGTTACTATAAATACATGGGACCTGAATGCATCTCAGTTCGTGTATCCGGAGAACGGAACTTCTTTCTTCTATCTTAATGATAATACTATCCTTTCACCTCTTGCGTATGATTATATCAAACACAGAGGCTATACTGATACAGGAAATATACTTATATCCAACGAAGATGAGTACTCTGAGTTTGAGTCGGATATGTTTGAGCCGGATATGACTGTTTTGAAGGTAACTGAGCTCAGAACAGGCGATGTTCCGGAGAGCAGTTCGTATACCATAAAACGTTATACTAAAGATGATTCTGTGCCTTATTATTACGGTGAGAAAGTAAGGATAACTCCGTATGCTTCCAAGGTAAGAGTAGACGGAGACCCTAACGAATATACCAAGCCTTTCTTCTATACAGTCGGCAGCGGTGCTGTTACAGCAGAGCCGTTCACAGTGACACTAAAAAATGATTCCGGTGAATTTGTAGTAGAGGAGCAGGCTGATAAGTTTATTGTAAGACCTGCAAATGCTGATGTTGTTGCAGGCAAGGTCTATCAGATAGCTGTTGAGTTCGATACGGGTACTGTAGTTACCAATGAGCCTCTTGTCATAGATAAAAGTAATATGACAGGCGATATAAGGTGCATTACTAAAATTGAGAGCACTGATTTTACTATAAACAATAATACAAACTTCGGAAGAGCTGTTCTGAGCGAAGATCACAGGCTGCTCACGGTTACTCCTAACAGCGGCTATTCACTTGGAAAGGTGTATATCATACCGGACAGCGACAAAAAGCGTGTGGAGCTTCTGCCGCAGAATAATCCGGACGGTTCTGTAAGTTACAGCATTGATACCACTAACATCCACTGCAATGCGACTATTGAGGTGAATTATTTCCTTGCCCTCAGCATTGATCTTGCCGAGCTTGCAAGAAGCGGTCAGGTATTTCCGCTTGCCGACGGTATAGGACAGGTAGAGATAGTAGGTCAGCACCATTCAAGCGGATTCTTATATGAAGACCGTAAAGAGAATTCTTTCGATGTAAGCCACGGCATCACAGGAGCTCAGCTGCTCGTTACAGTTACAGATAACGGTGTGGATGACATATCAAATCCTGCACATAAGTGGATGATACACAGCGTAAATTACAATGGCGGAAGCAATGGGGTTCGTGTAAGAGAAGATGATCCTACAAGAAAGCTCGTTGACATAATGTTTGACCTTGATTCTCCGAGCCATAATGTTCAGGTACAGTTTGAGCTTCAGGCTTTTGCTCAGAGCGTAACTGCCGGTGAGGGCGGTACAGCAGAGCTTCAGGGCATAGATGCTGACGGAAATGCAAATTACTCCGGCAGTATAACAGTCAACGCAGTACCGAAAGCAGGATATTACGTAAAGTCCATAACAAGGAACGGCACAGAGATATTCAGTGCGGCTGAGACAAACGGTGCAGTCATCGGAAATAACGGAATGGTATCGCTCACCGATCCTGAAACTGTAAAAACAGAAAATAACTATGAGGTAGTATTTGCAGAAGCAGAAGAAAACAGCAATACTGCATCTATCGATATAACAAATATAAACGACAGACTTGATCCGGCTATGGACTCTTCACTGCTCTGGAACGGCAGCGGCAAGAGCTATAATGTCAGCACTCTGGTTGAGGAGTATGATATTGAGGTTACCGGTGAAGATGCAGAATACAATTATTTTGAGGCTTCTGCTGAGTCTGAAGGATATAATTTCATACAGGCAGCTAAAGCGGTTTGTCATGAGAAGATACAGCAGACCGGTGAGGAAGTGCATGAAATTTATTTCCTCGATAAAACTACCGGTGTTGTAACAAAGACTTCCGTAACTGTAAATGCAGTTGCTCCTGATATACAGATAACAGATTTTGACGTTACAACAGACAAATCAACACTAAGATTCCTTTCGTTCGGTATTTTTGGTCATGATTCAATGACAGTAAAGGTCACAGCTGAGGACAAGAGCGTAGTACCGCTTACTATCGACACAATAAGTGCGGTAAGCAGTGACGGCGAGGTATATGCAGAGAAAGCTCCCGAGGACGCATCTGCTTCTGTCGAATTCACATTCGACCCTGATAAGGACCCCCACAGAGAATTTACCGTTCAGGCAAGCTCTATGGGCATAACCGGAGTTTCATATACCGTTAATGTAGAAAACGGCGATATAAAGAATGTTACTCCAAGCAACGAAGAGACCGGATATATCAACCTCTATCTTGAAACCGGAGCTCCGGACGTTAAAATTTCACCGGTAATTCGCTCCGGCGGAAAGGATAACGCTTTTGAGCCTGTTCTCGAAAACAGCAAGAAGAGCGACAGGAATCATAACGGTTTCTACCATAACGACGGACTTAAATTCCACGCTTACAGCAGTTCAAAAAATTCAGTCTGGACTAATGCTCCGTTTGAGTATAAGGTAGAAGCTTCCGATAAGTACTCCGGTATAGAGAGCGTAAGCGTCAACGGAAAGGTCGTTTCAAGAAGTTCTGACCCTAAGCTGTTTGAGTCGGCAGAAAGTGCTGATTGCAGATATACAGGCTACTACAAGGCTGATATGGCTGATGGTTCAAACAGCATCACTGTAACAGCTGAGGACCTTGCAATGAACAAGTCCTTCCCTGTATCAAAGACGATAAGGATAGACCGTTCAGCTCCTGAGCTGAAGATCGAAAGTGCCGTCGTAGTTGACGGTGACGGAAACAGATCAGGCTACGCAAGCGGTTCATGGACTAATAAACGTGTAGTTCTGACATTGTCTGCTGAGGATAAGGAATCCGGAGTTTATTCCATAAACTCATTAGGAAAAGAAAAACTCGAATTTGCAGGCGAAGATGTAGACAGTGCTACAGGTATCAGCAGGAAAAAACGCTATACCCTGACTATACCTGCCGGCAGCAATGGAACTTACGTATTCGATGCTGTCGACAATGTAAGCAATAAGAGCAAGCAGGTTTCGTTCACTGTCAGAACTGAGGACTTTGCTCCTTCTATAAACAGTTTCTATTTCGACAAAAATAAATCCGATTATTCAATAGACGATGAGGACGATAATTCATATCCTGCACAGGAAATGGATTACGGTTACTATTTCTTTGATGATACCGTAGTAAGAATAAATGCCGATGATAGCAGCGGAAATGTAAATTCCGGTATCAATCGCTATGAGTACTCACTCATAGATGCAAGTCTTATTCCTGACGGAACTGATATAGACGACAGTCTTATAGCTCAGGCAGGCATACATACTATCAGCGGAAAGTCCGAGCCGGTATTCAGAGTTCCGGCAAACTGGGCTGGACAGATAGTCGCAAGAGTATTCGACAATGCAGGAAACTGCAGCGGCTGGCGTACTCCTGACGGTATAATACTTGAGTCTCAGGCTCAGCACAACGCTGAGGAGCATATAAGCATCCAGCTTCCAGAGACAGCATATCAGACTACAGGTACAGGCGTTAAGCTTTATGATAAGGCTGTCCGCATACCTATGGTCATAAAGGATAATACCGGTATAGCTGCTGTTGACTGGGCGTTGAATACATCTGACGGTCAGGCTCTTAGTGCCGGACATATCGACATAAGCAGTATAGACCATATCGACGGTGACAGGTACGAAGTGGGCTCAGTTATCAAGGACTCTGCCGGCATAAACTGGACTATCACTGAAATGGATAAGAATAATGTCACAAGACTTGAAGCAGCTGTTTCTGTAAATCAGGAACGCAGCAATATGGATCTTTCAGTCAGCATGAAGTGCAATTCGGGACATTCAAGTGCATCATCTGCAAGTTTCTCCATAGATACTAAAGCTCCTGTGATACAGTCGATAACCTTTGATAACAATGCTGCAAATGAGGTAAACGGAAAGAAGTATTATAATACTCACAGAACAGCTACAGTAAGAGTAAAGGAGAGAAACCTTGATACCAAGAAGCTCAATGAACTTATAAATGTGGCTGTGTCAAATCCTTCCGGACCTGTAACTGCTGAAAGTTCTTATACAGTAGGACAGTGGAGACTCATCAGCGGTGAGTCGGATACTGACAGCGATAACGCTAATATCTGGGAGGCAAAGGTAACATTCATTGCTGATGCAGACTATACTTTCAGCATGGCAGCAGCTGATGCAGCAGGTCATAAGAGCGAAGCTTCAAAATCTGAGGCATTCACTATCGATACAACAGCTCCGGTACTTACAGCCTCTTTCGATAACAATGATGTGAAGAACGAGGTATACTACCATGCTGCAAGAAAAGCGACCATAAAGATAGTGGATCATAACTTTGATCCTAAGGCAGTAAAGTTTGATCTGAGTGCATTTGACTCTGATAATACAAGCTATGTAAGTCTTCCTTCACTCAATATAGAGCCTGATTCATGGAAACGCAGCAGCTCTGACCCTGATGAGTGGACAGCAAGCGTTGTATTCTCAAGAGACGGAAAGTACTCTTTCAGACTGAATTATACCGATCCTGCAAGAAACAGTGCATCACCATATAGTTCAGGTACATTCTTTATCGATACAACAGCTCCTAAGATAATGCAGTCGTTCACCGGAGAATTGTCCGATAAAAAGGCTGTAAACGGAATTTTCGTGCCGTCTGTTACTTTCCTTGACTTCAATATGGCAGATGAGGGAATGGCAGATAAGCTTTGCAATGTAGTTATAGAGAAGGTCGATATAAACGGCAAGACCGATAATAAATATACCAGCTCTTCAAGAAAATTCAGAAGCGGAACGTACTCAACTGCTGCAAGCTATGAGCTGATATACGATATATTCGGTGATGATCCTGAAATAGACGGTATCTACAATATCACCATAACTGCCGAAGATATGGCTGGAAACGCAGCAAGACCTCAGCATCTTACAGTGTCTGTAAACAGATACGGTTCAACATATGAAGTAATTAATGCTCCGGCTGTCGAGGCGATAGAAAAATTCAAGGAAGGTACACCGATAAGCGAGGAATTGCAGGTCGTTGTAAGAGAGATAAGTCCTTCTGAGATAACAGAGGAGCGAGAGGTCACCATTATAAGAAACGGTTATGATACCAAAAAGCTTGGTTCAGCTGAGATCAATATCGAATCGAATACTACTGGTGATAAAGACAATAATGAAGAGGGCGAGGGCTGGTATGAGTATATTTACACGTTAAACAGCGATAATTTCAATTCTGACGGTAATTATCTCATAAATATACAGTCAAAGGATGAAGCCGGAAATATCAACAGCAATAATGCTCCGGTCTATGCTGAGAGAAAGTGCGGAATAGAATTCTCGGTTGACAGAACATCTCCGGAAGTAATAATAGCAGGTGTTGATGATAACGCAGTGCTGAAAGAATCTGAAACACAGCTCAGGATAACCTGTTCTGATCAGAATATGAAGAATGTTGAAGCTCTGAGCAGCAATGATATTGTTGTAAAGATAAACAATCATAAGTACGATGTCGAGGGACTTCGTATGTTTGGTGCTTCACTGAGCAGCGACAGTGCTAATAATATCATCATAGAGCTTCCTATAAAGGCTACCGGAAGAAACTCAACAGAGGATGTACTGGTATCCGTAAGGGATAAGGCAGGAAACTATTCAGAAGATTCAAAGAGCAGTATCAAATTTAAGCTTTCAGCTTCATTCTTCCAGAGAAATATGTCGGCATCATTGGGAATAGGTGCAGGCGGACTTCTGGCTTTGATAGCTATTGCAATGCTTCTTATGAAAAAGCGTAAGAAGTGATAAAATAACATAAACAAAGGCTTCATACGATTTGTATGAAGCCTTAATTTTTATATTTATCAGTCGTTGTCATCGTAGAATACATTATAGGTAACA
Source organism: Ruminococcus sp. (assembly GCA_017441505.1). Lineage (GTDB taxonomy): Bacteria > Bacillota > Clostridia > Oscillospirales > Ruminococcaceae > Ruminococcus. The sequence goes on along the minus strand of JAFRXL010000018.1, from coordinate 20,867 downwards.
GCTCTGTGACTGTATGTGCTGAGCACAAGACCTATAACTGCGTACATACTTATCATAGCCGTACCGCCGGCACTGAGGAATGGCAGAGGAACTCCGATAACCGGAGCAACTTTAAGTACCATACCGATATTCATTATACAGTGCGAGAGCATCAGACCGAAAGCTCCCATGCAGATGAATCTTCCGAGACGGTCACGGGTCACACGGCTGTCTGCGAATATTTTCAGGCAAATATAAGCGAGGATGATAAGAAGTCCGATAGAGCCGAGGAAGCCGAAAACCTGTCCGACATATGTGAAAATGAAATCGTTGTGTATTTCCGGAACGTAGATATATTCATCGGCATCTTTGAAAAGTCCCTTGCCGAATATCTTTCCTGATTTAAGAGCTGCAAGACCGAGGTCCTGCTGATACTCGATATTCTCAGGGTCTGAACCCGGGTCGAAGAGTATGGTTATACGTTTTTTGTGGAAGGAGTCGAGTGCGAAGAACCACATTCCTGCGACAGCTCCGCCTATTGCAAATGGAGCGGCAAGAAGATACTTCCACGATATTTTTGCGGAGCATATCATGAATCCGAATATAGCAGCGAATACAATAGCTGTACCGTAGTCGCCCTGTAGTCCGACAATGCCTATAGGCAGAGCTCCGTGCAGCAGGAGCAGGAGCATATGAGCAGGTTTGTTCATGTCCTCCTCATCACGGGAAAGGTGATAGCCGAAAGTAAGTATGAATGCGAGTTTCAACACCTCTGAAGGCTGAAGGTTGAAACCGGCGATCCTTAGCCAAGCCTGATCGTCCGCACCGGATCGTTGGTATCCGAGCGAGGTGAACGTCAGGGCGACAAGTCCCAATGCTGCCGGAGCGAATATGAACCATAGCTTTACGAGTTTACGGTAATCCATAAGTGAAATGAATATCGCTGCAAACAGACCGGCAGCTGTAGATATTAGCTGGGTCTTCCAGTAGCTTGCACCTACGCCTTCGTCCTCACCAAGTCCGCTTTCAACGATGGAGTATATGAGAAGCGTACTTATAATGGCACAAAGCGTAACAGCAAACAGCAATCCGGCATCGATATTATGTTTGTTGATTGATAATTTTTTGAATGCTGATCTCATTGTAATCCTTTCTTTTATCCTTCTGACCAGTATTTCCTGTCCAGACTTCTGTACTGTGCGGCAGCGGCTATATGCTGTTTTTTTATGACCTCAGAGTTATCTATATCAGCGATAGTTCTTGCGACCTTTAGTATCCTGTCGTAAGCTCTTGCACTGAGTCCGAGTTTATCAAATACATTTTTCATAAGTTTTTCTGCATTCTCGTCCATAGGACACATTTCCTGAAGCTTGTCCGGAGTTATGAGTGCATTGCAGGTTATAGCCGTACCTTTGAAGCGTTCCTCCTGTATTTTTCTTGCGGACATGACACGCTTTCTTATATCTGCCGAGGATTCTTCCTTTGCTTTTGATGACAGGTCACCGAATTCTACAGGAGCGACCTCTATATGAAGGTCAAATCTGTCGAGCAGCGGACCTGATATTTTTGAAAGATAATTCGCAACCTTTTTCTGCGGACATATGCATTTGCGTTTCGGATGTCCGTAATATCCGCACGGACATGGATTCATAGCACCTATTAGCATAATAGTACAAGGGTAAGACACTGTACCTGATGCACGGGCGATAGTAACTTTTCTGTCCTCAAGTGGCTGACGCAGTATCTCAAGTGTCTTGCGGTCGAATTCAGCAAGCTCATCGAGGAAGAGAAGTCCGTTATGAGCGAGTGAAACTTCACCCGGATGCGGTATCGTACCTCCTCCGGCAAGACCGGCAGAGGAGATAGTGTGATGCGGCGAACGGAAAGGTCTTTTAGTTATTATGGGCGTTTCCGGAGTAAGTAAACCTGATATGGAATGAATTTTTGTAGTTTCAAGAGCTTCTTCAAAAGTGAGCGGCGGAAGTATCGAGGGCATCCTCTTGGCGAGCATACTCTTTCCGCTTCCGGGTGAACCGATAAGCAGTGCATTATGACCGCCGGCAGCAGCTATTTCAAGAGCTTTCTTTGCGGACTGCTGTCCCTTTACGTCAGAGAAGTCGAGGACTTCGTTATAGGCGGCTTCCGGAGGGATATAGTGCTCGCAGGGGGATAAAAGCTCCTCATTGCGGAAATGTCTTATAAGCTCCTCAGCGTTATTTACGGCATAGATATTTATTCCGTCTATGACTGACGCTTCAAGAGCATTTTCAGCCGGTACAAATACAGACTCTATACCTTCCTCACGGGCGAGCATCACCATAGGGAGCACTCCGTTAATTCTTCTTATATCTCCGTTAAGAGATATTTCACCGATAAATGCACATCCGTCAAGCGGCTGGTCGAGCATCCTCATGGCTTTTAGTACAGCCATGAATATAGCCATATCGTGAACAGAACCGCTCTTTTTGGTATCTGCCGGAGCGAGATTGACCATGACCTGAGCTACAGGAAAGCTTATACTGCATGACCTTAATGCAGCACGTATACGCTCACGGCTCTCTTTTACAACGGTATCGGGAAGTCCGACAATATCGAACTGCGGATTTCCACGGCTTATATCTATCTCAACATCTACAGGAAAAGCATTCAGACCGAAAAGCCCGAGGCTTGAAACTTTTGCAAACAAGTGTTATACCTCCTGTCGTTGGTTATTTTTGGCATACACTAATAGTATATCACTTTTCCAGTGAAATGTAAATATTAGCAGAAAATTTTATTGATGCCTGTCAGACTGGACTTTTTTCTTGAAAATGCTATTTACAATCTCTTTAAAATATGTTACAATATTCCATGTAAGTATACAAAAAAGGAGGAGTATAATGTCCGACTTTATAAGTGAAGAACAGCATCATGCAGAAGTTGCTGCTCTTAATCACGAAATATATCGTTTAACAAAACACATAAAGGATAAAGAGCAGGAAAGAGCATTATCCGAAATGCCCGACCCAAAAGACCCTTTCAATAATCCGACAGAATATCACGATTATAATGACGATTATTCAGAGGTCCTTCCGCCGATAAAGACTCCGGCTTATAAGATAAGTCTTGAACCTGATTATGCTGAGAGACAGAAGATAAAGCATTTCTACGCTATCGGAGGCTGGTGTGCAGTGTTGCAGTTTGCCGCTTCAACCTTTGCAGCGGTGGTAATAGTGTTGATAATACGAACGCTGCTCGAAGGACAGAATCCGGATGCGGACAATGTCTCGATAACTACCTACATGAAAGGTTCATCAATACTTACCTCGCTGAATATGCTCATATACATAGCGGCAAATGTAGGATGTGCCATGATAGGATTCAAAATGGCTGGAGTGAAAGCCTCATCGCTTGTAAAAACGAGGGACTACGATGTCGGAAAAGCCATACAATACTGTACAGCGGCGATGTTCATATGGTTAGTATCAGTATATATTTCGCTCGGAGTAGAGGATATATTCACAAAATACGGCTACAGTACAGAAGTTCAGGACATGGAAGGATATGCGGTAACTAAACTCGGCTTCGTTATATCTATCGTATACACCTGTATAATAGCTCCTGTTACGGAGGAATTCTTCTTCCGTGGGATGCTTCTGAAAGTCTTTTCAAAGGCAAATCAGAGATTCGCAGTATTTGCTACAGCGGTATTTTTCGGACTTGCTCACGGAAATCTTCCGCAGTTCCTGCTCGCATTCCTTCTTGGAATATTCCTTGCACATATAACGCTTAAACACGGCTCGATAATACCTTCAATAGTGGTACACATCTTTGTAAATACATTCGTTACAGTTATGGGAGAGTTAGACCTCTCCGGAGATATGGAGCTCGTCCTGAATTTATCTCTTGAAGCTCTGGCAGCTTTCGGACTTCTGATGCTGCTAATATTCAGAAGCAAGGATAAACTTCCGGCAACTACTCCGGCACAGTCCAAACGAGGATTTGCTATAGCTAAAACTACAGTCGGTGTTGTTGCAGCGTTCACAATTCAGACAGCTTATGTGCTGTTCCTTGTATTTTCAAAAGCATAATAATTTATCGCTGTGAAAAAATATTTTTGCAGCGATATTTTTTGTTACACTTTCAAGATCCTGTACGAATATGGTTAATGAAAGTGATCCATGGAAAACTTCATATAAGGGAGGAAATCAGATGACAGGCAGTGAATATTTTTCACTTGTCAGAACTTCACCTCAACAAGCTCATAAAGCAATTTTTGATGAGTATTTTAATTATGCCTATACGATCGTTTTTAATCGTCTAAGAAGCGTTGCAGGTACAGAAGACGTTGAAGAATGTGTCAGTGATGTTTTTGCAGAGATATTCTTCAATTACTCCGAGGGCAGTAATGGCAATAAAGATATGAAAGGCTATATCGCTACTATTGCCAAACGCAGAGCTATAGACCGTTTCCGGAGTATAACGCTGAAAAACAGCCGCTCTGTTTCGCTTGAGGGGGATATGCTTACAGAGCTAAAGGCAGAAGATGATATTGTTGAAAATTCTGAAAAGAAGGATGTTCAGCTTACGCTGATACAGCTTATAAAAGAGCTTGGAGAGCCTGATTCGACCATTATCCTGCATAGATATTACTATGACCGATCTTCCGGAGAAATAGCAAAACTGCTTAACATGAAAGCGGCGACAGTACGTATGCGGTGCAAAAGAGCACTCGATAAGCTGCGTCTGATGCTGAAAGTTAGCGGAATTGATCTTTAGGAGGTATAGAAAATGAAAAAAGATAATTTTGATCTTGAAATACTTGAAAATGCTGATAATGAAGTCATTGATGAACTGAATTCCTTTCCGTCAGCTGACGAAGCAACTAAAAGGAGAGTGTTTTCTATGAGTGAGAAGAAATATAATGATTTAAATAGCAATTTTGAGATAACAGAAGAAAATTCAGTTAATGGCGTTGAAAAATACAGCAAGCCGAAATGGTACAGAGCAGCTTGTGCAGCAGCTGCGGCTCTCGTGCTCGTAGGAGGCGGTACAGCTACTTTCACCGCACTCCATAAAACAAAGAAGTCAAACGAGAGTATGCAGGCAGCATCAGAAGTAGAGACAACTTTTGATGTTCAAGAAGCTGATGATAAAACAGTAACCACTCAGTTATCTGAAGTGGAGATGAAATGCATATACGAAAAACTGTTTAATCCTTACATGGCTATAAGAAGAGGAAGCGACACAGACCGTAATGACCCGGATCAGGAATATATCACATTTTATTATTATTTCTGTGATGCGGCAGATTATGGCGTTTCTGTATTCAAAAGCGAGGATTTCCCCTGTGAATTAAAAGAACAAGACGGTAAAATGTATGCAGGTCTGAAGTTCTATAGGATAAACAATCCGGATTTCCATACAATAGCCGGAATGAAGGAAGTTATGGGACAGTACGTAAGTGAAAAGTTCTATGAAAAATCAAATTGCTATTTCGAGTGTGACGGCATTTCAGAATTTGATTTCGATAACTATGAAGACGGTGACGTTATAGAGGATGTTGGCAATTTCGGCGAGATCATACAGTACAGAGATCAGCTTTACACTTTAATGTATGAGCCGGATTCATTTGATCCGGAAAATTGCGAAGTAACATATGAAAAAGCATTTACTGTAAATGAATCATCTTTCGTCTGGGAGTGTTACTATCATCTGAATGATGATCCGGAGAATATTGAGGTAGTAAATGCCCTTATAGAAATGGACGACAGCGGCGAATGGAAAATATCAAAAGTCGCTCTGGGACAGTGCAGCTATGAAATGTTCAAGAACTACAAGGGCGAAGCCACTCCTTCATTAATGACTGATATTTATTACAAATCTGCTGATAATAAGACTGAGCCGGCTACAGATGTCGTTGAAGTTCCTGTAGAAGTAACTACGGAGCTGAATACTGAGAATGTTTCAGAAGTGATTACTGAAAAAACTGAACAGACAACTGTTGAGACTTCTGAAGAAAAAGAACCTGTAACGGCTGATCCTGCAAAGACAGTTTCAGATTATTCAGAAGAAGAATTAATGAATGTTGCTAATACATTAGTTAAGGTATTGGTAGAGTTTGATACTCTTCCAGATTCTCCTGACGCTGATTTCAATGAAATGGTATATTTCAAAGTACCAATGGCTCCTGAAGCAGAAGATCAGACTCCAATGGAAATGGGATTCGGACTTTTTAAAGATCCTAGATTTTCTGATCTGGACGATGTTATCGAATATTATTCACCATATATAGATGAATCTTTAATATTACGTTTAGTTGACAACAGAAATGGTCTTCAGGAAGGTGATTTAGTTGATGATGATGATGTTCACGTTAGTATACCAGTTGTACTAGAATTCCAAAACAAGTTGTATGTAGCTCCTTTAACATGGTATAAAGAGCTAAAAGGAATAAAAATTAAAGAAATAAATGAAAATGACTTCGTTGTAACAGTTACTACTTCACATTCTGGTAATACTTATATTATGGACGTTACGATTTCCAAGACTGATTTCGATAATTTTATGATAACTAACAGAGAATTTATTAATTGACATCCAGACTCATCCAAATAAAGCCGCCTATGGTCATGCGACCATAGGCGGCGATCTTTTTATTCAGTTTCTTTAATAGGCTGGGATTTTTCTCCGATGCCGTTTTTCCTGATGAGATAAGCTACAGCAGCAATTCCTGTCAAAAGAACGATAGTAGTGAAGATGCTTCCCTCTATACCGAATTCTCCGCCGGTAAGGAATGCGTGCGAAGACTTTGCAGAGGTCCGGAATACAGATTCAGAGTCGCCTGAACCGCTTACGCTTATTCCGTAGATATTTCCCTGAGTGAAATTCCATATTGAGTGTATTGCACAGCCGCCCCATATATCGTCAAAATATATCATGTAGACTGCTGCAAAAACTCCGAACAGGATAAGGTTAGTCATAGCAAGGACGTTTATTCCGGGGTTGCTGATATGTGCCAATCCAAAGGCAACAGAGCTGATGCTTATTGCAATTGCAGGGGAGTTAGCTCCGCCGACAGTGGTCATGAGATAGCCTCGGAAGATAAATTCCTCGCTCATGCCCTGAACAAAGAATCCGAGGAAATAAAGTGCTATTATGCCAAAGTTTATTCCTGTGCAAAGCTTTATACTGTTTGCTCCGGAGACAACTGTCAGGAGCGTTATGGAGGTCATCATGACAGCTCCGACAACAAGTCCAATGAGATAATGCTGTACGAGTTTACGTTTTCTTGCTCCCATTGAGCCGACTTTTCGCATCTCGATACATCGGCAATAAAAGATAGATGAAACAGTTCCTATCAATGTGGTGAAAAGTAGGATGAGACGACCTTTTGTTTTTTCAAAGACTGCATAGGTCAATTCTTTTGAATAGCTGTAGTTCACCTTTTTTGTTCCTTGTAAAACGTCATGGTCTTTTCCTATTTCTTTCATTATATCCGGCAATGCAAATAAATATGCTGCTAAAGACTGCAAAATATATAATAGAAAAAATACTATCAGAAATATCAGAATCTGAACAAATATATTCTTTGATGCATGAGATTTGGAAGATTCTTCAAACATTTTTATTCTATGATCTGGTTTGAGTTCTTTCATTCTGCACCTCCTTGTTTTGCTATAATAATTTTACTATAATTACGGTCTTTTGTCAAGGACAATAAAACACAAAAACACCGGAAGTCCCGATATAAAGGAACTTCCGGTGAGCTCTTATGATTTGATAATTACTCCAGACCAGCCTGCTGTTTAGCAGCAGTGAGGGTATTTTTCATGAGCATAGCGATAGTCATAGGACCAACACCGCCCGGAACAGGAGTGATATAAGAAGCCTTCTTCTCAGCGGATTCAAACTCTACATCGCCGCAGAGCTTGCCGTTTTCAAGACGGTTCATGCCGACATCGATAACCACAGCTCCTTCCTTGACCATATCTCCTGTAACGAAGTTAGCCTTACCGATAGCAACAACGAGTATATCAGCTCCGAGGCATATTTCCTTGAGGTTAGTAGTCTTGGAGTGGCAGATAGTAACAGTGCCACTCTTGTGGAGCAGAAGCATAGCCATAGGCTTGCCTACGATATTGCTTCTTCCGATAACTACGCACTGCTTGCCTGTTATGTCGGTGCCTGTGCTTTCGATAAGACGCATAACGCCTGCCGGAGTACATGGCAGGAAAGCGTACTCACCTATCATGATCTTTCCGACATTGATAGCGTGGAAAGCGTCTACGTCCTTGGCAGGAGAGATAGCATCGATAACAGTTTTTTCGTCGATATGCTTAGGGAGCGGGAGCTGTACGAGTATACCGTTTACTCTTGTATCCCTGTTAAGTACCTGAATGAGATCGAGGAGCTGTTCCTGAGTAGTATTCTCATCGAGTGCATACTCAAATGACTGGAAGCCAACTGCTTCACAGGCTTTTTTCTTATTGTTTACGTAAACTCTTGAAGCAGGGTTGTTACCTACTATTACAACTGCGAGACCAACTTTGAGTCCCTTTTCTTCACGGAGCTTTGCAGCTTCATCAGCTACCTCCTGTTTAACTGCGGCTGAAACAGCCTTTCCATCGATTATCTGTGCCATTATTCTTCATCCTCCTTGTTGTTTTCGTCCGATACTTCATCGGAAGTTTCATCCTCATTTTCAATATCCACATCATCAGAGTTTATATCATCATCTTCATCGTCATTGAAGTCGTCGTCATCATCGTCGTCATCGAGAATATCGTCATAGTCTATATCGTCGTCATCATCGCTGTCTAATTCATCCTCCGGCGGCATTCCCATACGCTTTCTGCGTGATTCCTCGATAAGTTTGATAGATTCCTCAGTATTTGCGTAGAGCACGAAGCTCTCAGGGTCTCTTCTTCTCTTTGAGAAAAGCACTATCTGCAAAATTATCGAAGCTATGCAGACTACAGCGGAAAGGAGCTGAGAAACTCTGAGGTTGCTGCTGCCTATATAGAGGCTGTCTGTACGCAGACTTTCAACAACAAAACGCTCAGCACCGTACCATGTAAGGTACATGAGGAAGAGCTGTCCGTCATACTTTCTGCGTTTAGAGAACCATGCAAGCAGGAAGAAGCCGAGCAGACACCAGAGTGATTCGTAAAGGAAGCATGGGTGAACAGCTTTGTCCCATACGACTGTAGCCTGATCGTGGATGTACATATCTCCGCCTATCTGAGTTTCACGGATTATAGTATTCTGAATGCGTCCGCCAGTCATTCCGAGGAAGCTGTTTGTGTTAGTACCGAAAGCCTCCTGATTGACGAAGTTGCCCCAGCGTCCGATACCTTGTCCGATAAGCAGACCAAGCACTGTCAGGTCGAGCAGAGGGAGTTTTTTGACTTTGCGGAAGTGGCTTACAATAAGACCTACCGTAAGAGCACCGATTATACCGCCGTATATAGCAAGTCCGCCTTCACGGGTATTGACCACGGCTTTTAAGGTCTCGGAAAAGGACGATTTTTTGTACTGATCCCACTGAAAAGCAACATAGTAAAGTCTTGCACCGATAAGACCTCCGAGCACACCGCCTATAACAGCGTCAATAGCTCTGTCGGGGTCTATGCCGAATCGCTTCATTTTTGAGAAGCAGTAGATAAGTGCGAGTGCAAGTCCTACCGTGATCAGCAGACCGTACCACTGTATTTCAAGTCCGAAGACTTTAAAAGCGGTAGGGTCGATATGGAAAGTCCAGCCAAGCTCAGGGAAACTTATTTCTTTTACATCGCTGATTCTTTCAACAGCAGCCATATCAATCTGCCTCCCCTTCGACAACTGACATAACGAGTCTTTCAGGAATAAGCTCGTCACGCATGAAGTTGATTACATCATCACTTGTAAGTTCAGAGAGAACTGAAAGCGAATCGTATGGACCAACGCCGTCCATATGGGAGTTTATAAGCAGATTAGCAACAGCTTCGACATTATTCAGCTCTCTTACAAGCATACCGTAAGTTGATTTCTTTATTCTCTGGAAGTCTTTTTCGTTCAGACCTTCTTTGAGCATACGGGTTATCTCAGCGGTGATCGCATCTCTTATCTTAGCCGGTTCTTTGGATTCTCCGCCGAAAATTACGGTGAAGTAGCCGTCGCCGTCGAATATCTCAGAGCCAAAGCTTGAATTGATTATGCCCTCGTCAAGGAGCTTCTTATACATATCGGAAGAAGCGTCGGTGAGCATTGATGAAGCTATAGAAGCCGCCATACTCTTGCGGAGTCTTTCTTCGCCGCTGCAATTTCTGCACTTGTATCCTATCTGGAAAATAGGAGTACCAACAGGCTGAGTCTCGAAGAATTCCGGCATTACTATCTCGTCCGGCTCGTCAGGGAAAACAGTTTCAAGACCTTTATCCTCGCAGGGTTTAAGGTACTCGTCGCATATAGCGAGTACTTCGTCAGCCTTTATGTTACCTGCGATAGAGAGGACCATATTATTGAGATTATAGAAAGTGTAGTAGCACTTATAGAGCAGGTCAGCGTCTATCTGAGCGATACTTTCGACAGTGCCGGCAATATCTATCTTTACAGGGTGCGTGTGGTACATACAGCGGAGCATATTGAAGAACACACGCCAGTCAGGGTTATCGTTGGTCATTTTTATCTCCTGACCGATGATGCCCTGTTCTTTGTCGACTGTTTCCTGAGTGAAGTAAGGTTTCTGTACGAAGTCAAGGAGTATCTTCAGAGACTCCTGATAATTCTTGGAACAGCTGAACAGATAGCAGGTCTTGTCGAAGGAAGTGAAGGCGTTTCCGGAAGCACCTGTTTTTGCGTAAAGTTCAAATACATCGCAGTCCTCATTCTCGAAGAGCTTATGTTCAAGGAAGTGGGCGATACCCTCAGGTACTACAGTGTACTCCTTATCGTCACGCATTTTGAACATTGTATTTATAGAGCCGTATTTTGTACCGAAAAGAGCTTCAACGCTGCTGAATCCGGGCATTTCGCAAATGTATATATCAAGACCGCTCTTGTGTTTTACGTGGATGCAGCTGTCGCCGGTGTTCTGACTTTTTATGATATTTTTTTCCATTATTCAGCCTCCTTATCGAGCATGAGATAGATACTGTCGAGCTTTACAGTATTTGCAGCCTGAATTATGCGTTCTTTTGTGACGTTTTTGTACTCAGTGAACAGCTGCTCAGGGAGCATTTCGTCGCCGCAGCAGAAGCGTTCAAAGTACCATGATGAATATGATTCAGGTGTATCACCGATCTGAGTTATAGCGTTATCAAGAGTAAGGAGAGCACTTTCAAGCTCTTCGTCCGAGATATTTCCGTTTTTCATCTCGTCAAGCTGGTGGAGTATCTCCGCTTTAGCCTTTTCGATATTTTCACGCTCAACACCGATGTCGACTGTCAAAGCTGCCTTTGGAGCCATAGAGCGGCAGGCACAGTAGTAGCAGAGACTCATTTTTTCACGGACATTCATGAACAGCTTTGAAACCGGAGTTTCACCAAAGATAGTGCTGAAAAGCTTTACAGCGTAGCGGTCATCGCTGTCGGTTTTGAAGTTCATTACCATTTTGCACTGTCGTACATCGAACTGGTCAGATTCTGTAACGACCTCACTGCGGACAGGGCTTGGGGTGCGGAAAACAATATCCTGCGGAGCACGTTTTATCTTGCTGAAGTAATCTGATAAAAGCTCAGCAACAGTGTTGTTTTCCTCTGATGCAACATAGTGTATCTCTATCTGAGCGGTTTCGAGCAGTCTGAGGTAAGCTTCGTAAGCGTCCTTTGAGGTGAGCTTTTCGACTGCTTCCTTAGTGCCGTAGCAGGAATTTTCAGCAGGCTCGCCTTTGAAAGCAATCTCTGATGCTCTTGAAAGGGCATATCCACGCTTATTGTTGAGCTCAGCATCAATGCGGTCGAGGAGCTCGTTCTGAGTTATGCGGTAGGAATCAGCATCGAATTCGCCGTTAACAACGTTCGGAGCAAAAACGCAGTCCTTTATTATATCGAGCATCTCACCGGTCACGTTCTCACCGTCGAACGCATAGCGGTCGTTTATCCATGAAGCGGTAACGCCGAGTATCTGGACATCTCCACGCTTTCTTGCAAAGCTGCTGAGGCTCGCACCATAGAGCTCAGAGAGCTTTTCGTTGAGTTTGGCAAGTGTTGTGTGTTTACTGCTTGAGCAGGTCAGCACACTCATAGCGAGAGCGTTGACAGAAGCGGTGCTGCTGTCAAGTTTAGTGATGAAGCGGATCAAAAGAGAACCGGTTTTGAACTTTTCGTCTATTATTGTTGAAAAGCCAACGTTTCCGGCGAGTTTCGTCCTTTTATATTTCATTGGCATAAACACTCCTTATTAAAAAAGTACATATAAACATATTATATCATACTCGTTATGAAATTACCATACTATTTTCAAATTTTTTCATTTTTTCTTCCGTCACATTCGCAGATAAGCAGGAAGGTCATAAGGAGTATCATAACGGACGGAACAGGTGAGGCAGCTTTATGGAGACTGAATCCTGCGGAAGCAGGAACAGTCACATCTGCAAGCGTGAATTTCATGATATACCGGCAAATGAAGTAGCTGAGCACAGCTGCGGCGGAGCGTAAAGCTATGAGCGGACGAAGTGAAAGAGTTCCTTTTGTTATAGCAGCAGCCTGCATCATCACGCAAACTCCGCCGAAAGAAACGAGAGCACATATCTCCGGAAGCAGGGCATAGTTGCCTGAGGGTAACTGAGAGATCGCAGAAACGTCCATAAATGAGTAGCAAATTGCATTGGAAGTTTCATACGGAAGTCCGGTCAGCGAGGAGAGGAGCTCCGAAAAGACGTTCAATACGCCGTATGTTCTGAGCATGGACGTCACAACAGCGAAAATAATTACCATAAGGCAGATACCGGACATACTTCTCCCTGCGGACATAACGCAGTCCGTGAGCATATCAGCGGAAAAATGAAAGGACTGCCGTTTTACAGCCTTGAAGCCGTATTTTTTCAGCTTCGGGGAGATCAGCAGAGCAAGCAGTATATTGGCAGAAATTGAGGATATGAGAATAGTTTGTCCGACTTCCGTACTGCCGTAGAGCTGACCTGAGATGCAGCCGAAAATAAAAGCGGGTCCCGCACCAAAGCACACGCCCATCAGAAGCTCTGCGGAGCTTTTTTCTATGTGACCCTTTTGGTATTCGGAGCATATCATTTTAGCTCCGGCAGGATAGCCGGCTGTCATGCTGAAAAGGAATATCAGGAAGCAGTCATCGTCCATACCGAAAATTTTATGAGCGGCTTTTTTTATGAATTTGGGGATAAGTCCGAGAAGTCCGCTTTCGGTGAGCAGAGAAGAAGCTGCGAGCATTGCGTAAAGTGAGGGGATAAGGATATTCAGACAACGTGACATTCCCTCAGAAACTGCGGCTTTTACGGCAGTTGTTTCCGTAATACAGTACCATGCGGAAATCAGAAGCAGGAGTACTTCGATAACTGATATGACTTTTTCTGACGTTTTTTTCATAAAGATCACCCAGTCAATCATATTATTTGAGAGAGAAAAATATTCAGGCAGCACTGCACAAAGCTTGAGCGGTGCTGCCTCAGGAGTGATATGATTGTTTGATAAGATAGCTGATAGAGCAAGGGAGAGCTTTTTTCTCGAACCTCAGATATATTTTGACTGCGACAGGCAGCTCCTCATAGAAAATTGCCGGAGGATAGAGGAGTATAACGAGATATTCATGAAGCTTATCTCGGGAAAGCTTTGCATACAGATATGGGGCAGCGACCTTAAAGCATACGATTTTCGTGGTAACGGACTTATCGTGAGAGGAAAGATAGCTAAGGTCGAATTTATTGAAAGGGGAGACGGAAAAAATGAAGGAGCAAATGCGGAGAAGAATAAGGATAAGTGCTAAAGGAAAAGAGCTGTATAAATTCATAAATGCCCTTCATTCAAGCAGGGTCAGCTGTGCTGGACAGTACTGCAAAAAGGATGTATTTTATGGTGAGATACATAGCTCCGGACTTGATGAAGTGCTGAAACTCGCCGAGAAATACGGCATTGAGTTAGAACATCATGAGTACAATAATGTATTTATAAAAATAAAAAAATACCGGCTGAGATTCGGTATTATTGCAGGTATGATATTGACTTTGCTCGGTTCGCTGTATTTTTCAAATGTAGTTGTGAGCATCGATATACAGGGCAATTCAAGGGTCAGTGACAGAGACATTCTTGCTGCTCTTGATGAAGTCGGTATCCGCCGTGGAAAATTCATACACGATATTGACATTAAATACTGCGAAAACGAACTTCGTGTCATGCTTGACGACATAGCGTGGGCAGGCATCCGACGCACCGGCAACAGGATAGTAGTTGAGGTCACAGAGACAGTCAGGAAGCCGGATATGGTGCATGAGCGTACACCGTGCAACCTTGTTGCATCTAAGGAAGCGGACATAATTTCAACGACAGTATATGACGGATTTTTGCTCCACAAGGTAGGTGACCATGTTGTGGAAGGAACTCTGCTTGTTAGCGGAGTTTATGCCGATGCCTACGGTCGGACTGTAATAAGCCACGCTATGGGCAAGATAAGGGGACGGTATAAGGAAAAGGTCGAGTTTTCGGGGGAGTTTAAGTCGGTACGCAGAGAACCTTCGGGAGAAGTTGAAAATGAAAATTATCTGAAACTTTTCAGTCTGGATATACCGCTGTTTATCGGCAAAAAGGAGCACGAGTTCACTGAGACTGAAACATCTGAAAAAAGCTTTGAGATATTCGGAAAAGACCTGCATATAGGTACGATCAAAAAGAAGGTGACCGTGTTTGAGCAGACTGAGACTACTTTAACTGAAGATGAACTCAGGGATGAGCTTATGGGCAGGGTATATCTCTATGAAAAGAATTTTCTTTCCGGAGATACAGAGATAATAGACAGAAAAATAACAGAAAAAAAGACGGAGGAGGGGATAACGCTGACTGTTGAGTATGTTGCGGAGGGCAGTATATGTGAAGAGAGAGAAATATTTATTAAGTAAAACAGCCGCAGGCGACATAGTGTGGGCATAAGGGAAGGGGAGGCTGAGCCTCCCCTGAAATGCGTATTGAGTTTTATGCTGCTCCGGCTGGAGTAAGCGATGTTACTGTATGTATCAGATATTTCTGTATCAGAAGTGCATCCATATTAGTAAGTCCGCTCGTGCCGTTATCGTAAACATCGGCAAGTTTCTCGCCTATTTCCGTAATATGATTCTTGTCCGTACCGTTAACACCATATACGTCAGCATTGGATATAGCCTGCATTACAAGTACTGCGTCATTCATCTGGACAGTGCCGTTATTGTTTGCATCTCCCCATACGCCGGCAGGCTGCTGAGAGGACTTATCAGGGTCAGGCTGTCTTGCTCCGATAGCTTTCAGCTGCTGTACGAGCTGCTGGTCTTCCATTTTGTAGGTGGTCCTGTTGTAGTGTCCGCCCGGAGTTGACCACATTACCGGACACATATTACGCTCATATATCGCTTTGCAGACTGTGCTGAGGAAAAGTCTTACGGAATCCGGCTCTTTGCCCTTTGTCGGACATCCGTATTCGCCTATGATAACAGGTATGCCTTTATCAACAAAGTTTGTCTTCATCATGTCGAGATTGTATTTAAGCTCGTTGAGGTCATCGTTAGTACCCCATGTTGACCTTGCCTTTGCCCATGATTCGTCCTTATCTTCGAGGATAGCAAAACCTGCCGGAGTATAGTAGTGTACTGATACTGCACAGCGGTTCTGTGGGTCAGCAGGCATTTTGAAGAGAGGGTCACAGGTGCGGTCTATGCCGGTGTTATAGCCTGATATGAGCAGATGACGCTCAGGATTATTACCGTCGGATGAACGTACAACGTCCACGAACTTCTGGTTTATTTCGTTTACGAGTGCGTAGGATTCAGCTTTGCCGTCAGTACTTCCCCACGGATTCCAGATAGATTCCCAGCCAAGCTCTTCATTCTGTGACTCAAACATGAGATGATCGCCGTAATCCTCAAAGCCGTCGCATATCTGTTCCCACATTCTCGCATAACGCTTCATATTTTCATCCTTATTATCCGGAAAGTTATTTACCCAGCCGTTATCCCAGTGGATATTGATGATAGCGTACATATCAGCATCTATAGTCCAGTCGACTATCTGCTGAACTCTCGACATATAGTCCTGACTGATAGTGTAGTTATCTCCCATGAGATTCGACCATGCTACAGGTATGCGAAGCACGCCGAAGCCCTCTTCAGCCATGCCCTTTATCATTTCCTCTGTTACTTCCGGACTTCCCCATGCAGTCTCGTATGACCTTACAGTGCCGTCGCCGTATTCAGCTATCCAGTCGCCGGCAGCCTCCATAGTATTTCCGAGGTTGATACCTATGCCCATATCTCTGACAAGCTCCATAGTGGTGATGTCACGCATCGAGTCGTTCCGGTTCTCTGCATTGCACGGAGTGATGATGAGAGAGGGTATCACCATTGCGGCTGCTGCAAGCAGGCTTGTTGCTTTTGTTTTGAACATTGTGAAAACTCCTTTCATGACCAAAGTCATTTTTTGTTGTTTGTATACGCCTATTCTTGAAAGTGAATAGAAATTCTGCTATAATGATTATAGCATGATGAGACAAAAAAGATGCAGGATTTTTCTGACACATTTAAGCACATATATGACAAGGAGGGATAATATGTTCAGAATGTCGCTGAGTGCCTTTACAAAGGATGAAAGCTTCCCATTTTATATACAGTATGGTGTGCATGAAGAGCCGCTGTATCTTCATGGTCACGACAATTACTTTGAGCTTGTTATCGTTCTCAGCGGAACTGCTGTACATATTGTTGACGGCGAGCGGTATAGTGTCAAGAAAGGCGATGTTTTTGTTATAGGAAGCGACACAGAGCACGGTTATGACGAACCTGAAAATTTCAGGATATGCAATATAATGTTCCGGAAGAGCGTTCTCGATGAGGTTTCAGAAGACCTTGCCGGTTCCGTCGGATTTCAGGCACTATTTGTGGTCGAACCAAATGCATCGATGAAAAAAACTTTTTGCAGCAGCCTTCATCTTGGATCAGTCGAATTCAGCCGTATAAGTCAGTTGATACACAATATGAACTGTGAGTATACATCGAATCTTACGGGAAGAATAGCTATGCTGAAAGCCTGTTTTCAGACGCTCGTAGTCACGCTTTCGAGGCTCTACGACTTTGAAAAGATAAGCGAAAACAAGGATATGCTCAAGCTTGCAAAGGTGCTGGCGTATATCCATACGAATTATACTTCTGATGTAAAGGTCAGCAAGCTTGCAGAAATAGCAAATTATTCACAGCGACAGCTTATAAGACTTTTCCACAGCACCTTTGACTGCGTACCGAGTGAGTATATAACACAGCTCAGGATGCAGGCGGCAAGAGATATGCTCATTGACGGAAGAATGTCTGTCGCAGAGGTGGCAGCACAATGCGGATATACCGAAAGTAATTATTTTAGCAGAATATTCAGAAAATATAATGGGCTATCTCCCACAGAATATCGTGAACATTTTGTAAAAAAATAACGAAATTGCTGTAAAGTTATTGAAATTGTCCGAAAAATGTGTTATTATGTAGTTAATAAACATTTCGGAGGACACATTGATGAATATACAGTCTATTGTAATTACCAACTGTATAGGTTTTGCAATGCTGGCAGTCCTTTTCATAAGCAGTCATCTTGTACGTCAAAGACGTGGCGTTAGTGACAAGCTATTTACATTAATGATGTCGCTTACAGCCGGAAGCTGTGCGGTAGAAGCGTTAGGTTTTTTTATTGACGGCAGATCATTCAGAGGCTGCGAAGCACTTTCAATATTGACAAATTCCTATCTTTATGCAGCAAATATGGCAGTATCTTTTATATGGTGTATTTACGTTGATCTCAGATTATATCAGGATGAGTCAAGGATAAAAAAGTACTATCCGTTTATTGGTATCCCGGCATTTTTTGCTATTCTTACACTGGTGCCAAACGTGTGGCTGAGGTTTCTGTTTTATATCGATGAGGATAACATTTACAAACGTGCCCCGATAGGCTATACGTTTTACGTAATAACGCTCGGCTATCTGATATTCTCGACTTTCCTGACATTGCGATATACACACAGATATGGAAAGATACACTTCTTCCCGATAGGGATGTTCCTTACGCCTATATTTTTAGGCATCACTTTGCAGATGTACATATATGGAATATCCATAGCGTGGACTTCTGCGGCTCTCGGACTTGTTGGCATACACATGAGTCTGCAAAACGAGCTGTCTTATATCGATTCTCTTACAAAGCTCTATAACAGAAATTATCTTGACCACATTATAAGAAAAATCAAGCGGAATTCGGCTAACCTTGGCGGACTGATGATAGACCTTGATTTTTTTAAGAGCATTAACGATGATTTCGGACATTCTGTAGGTGACGAGGCTCTTATTGATGCAGCAAAGCTGATAAAGCGTGCAACACCATCAAAGTCCGTGACGATACGTTTTGCCGGAGACGAATTCATAGTTATTATGTTCGCTGAAAGTGAACGGGAGATGCTTGATGTTATGGAGAGCATCAGAAGAGAGCTGGAAATATTCAATTCCAAAAAAGAAAGAGTTTATGAATTGTCGTTTTCTATAGGTCACAGTATTCTTGCGGACGGTGCTTCTGTGGATGCTTTTTTGAATCGAATGGACGAAAATATGTATATTGAAAAGCGTCAGAAACACACAAGAACAGCAGAAAAAGCCTTTTTTAAAAAAAATCCAAAAAAATTTTTGAAAAACGCTTGACAAATCAAATTATATTTGATATAATATTAAAGCAGTCAGGTGAGATACAACACTGACTGCTGAATGCGAGTGTGCTGGAATAGGCAGACAGGCACGTTTGAGGGGCGTGTGTCGAGAGACGTATGGGTTCAAGTCCCATTACTCGCACCAAGGAACTCCACATTTATGTGGAGTTTTTTGTTTTATATGTAAAAATTTAAGTCCGGAAGAAACTCTTTCTTCCGGACCTTGTTTTTATTATTCGGATCTTTTCTTTTTTCGTGCTCTGAGATCTTTGAAAAAAGCTGAGAGCATTTCTGAGCACTCTTCCTCCATGACTCCTCCGGTAACTTCCGGTTTGTAGTTGTAAGGAAGCTCGAACATCTTCTGCACAGATACAGCTGACCCGCTCTTATAGTCATAAGCTCCGAAATAGACGTTGTCTATTCGTGAGTTTATTATCGCACCGCAGCACATCGGACAGGGTTCAAGGGTCACATACATAGCACAATCAGGCAGTCTCCAGCCGCCAAGCTTTTTGCAGGCTGAGTCTATAGCCATTATTTCAGCATGAGCAAGAGCATTTTTTGCTTGCTCTCTCATGTTTCTTCCCTCACCGACGATCTCTCCGGTGCTTTTTTTTACCACAACCGCTCCGACAGGGACTTCTCCCTCGTCATAAGCTTCACGGGCAAGTTCAAGAGCACGCTGCATATACTTATCCATATAAGCTCCTTAAAAAGCAAGTCTGACCAAAGCCTGTATAAAGCAAACTCCGGCAACAGCGGTAAACGGTGACATTCTTAAAGCGTAAGCAAAGCGGTTTGAAGCTCTGACTTCTGAACTATAATCGGCAAGTACCTTTTTGTTTTTACGTCCTTTAGAGAACTGTATCGATGCTGATAAAACCACACCTATAATGAATACAGCTATCATGAAGAAGTTCCTGTGAAGCACCATTTCAGGAGAATTTTCTCCCTGAAGTATTACCAGTGTGAATTGGTACAGCTTATAAACTATCCGGACAAAGAATGCAGAAACTATAGTTCCGCTTCTGAGCATTCCCACAGAAGCGACTACTGATATGAGCACTTCTGCCGGTATTTCATATACATCTCCCATAAGCAGTGCAGCGACGATAGAGGTCATGATTATAGCAAACCTGTCGCCAAACTGTCTCAGAGCACCGAATATAGCACCTCTCAGTAAAACCTCGGTAAGTACAGCAAAAATAAGAACTTCAAAAATAGTATAGACAACGAATTCTCCCTGACCCCATACTGAAACGTCAGCATCAGAAGGTTTGAAGTAGTTGTATATATCCTTTGTTTCGCTTGAATATGCAGAAGGCAGACAAACAATAGTACAAATTACCAACGTCATGCCTATGCTGGAAAGTATCTCAAGGGAATCATTGACTGTGCTCATGAATTCGACTCGTAAAGGCATTTTCATTTTTTTATGCAGGTAGATAGAAGGAGCGATAAGCGATATACAGCTTATGCTCAGTATGACTATGACTATCTCGGCAGAACCTCCGTAAACGGATGAACTGAAAAGATCAGTATGTATGTCAAATCCGAGAAGGTCAAGAAAAGCAATAATGGACGTTCCTATTATTTTTTCGATAACGATATATATCAGCATTGCGTATCCTATACGCCGCATGATATTTTTTAAAGCGGAACGTTCAGCGTCTTTCAGGGATTTGTTTTCAAATCCACGGCTGTCGTTGTAAATGCGTTCACGAGTGTTTGTTTCAAATTTGAATCCACATGAATTGTTCTTTTGTTTTCTCCATTTCCGGAACAGATCATTATATTCTTTACGCTGTACAGTAGGGTCGAGGTCTTCAATTACGTTTATAACGGCATTGTTTTCGGTTTTTACTTGATCGCTCACTCCGACACCTCCGTTCTTATATAATAATAGCCCTGAGCAAAAGACCGCAAAAGGCGGTAAAAAGGCAAATCAGAGCAATAATTTTTAAATTTGTCACTATAAAATATAGAAACAGCCAACTTTTTGTCGTATAATATAAATGAGAAAGAAATACGAAGGGAGTTGG
>JAFRXL010000017.1 GCA_017441505.1 Ruminococcus sp. | reverse complement strand
TACATTTCTCCTACAAGTTCATATATGT
The DNA here is from genome assembly GCA_017441505.1 of Ruminococcus sp. Lineage (GTDB taxonomy): Bacteria > Bacillota > Clostridia > Oscillospirales > Ruminococcaceae > Ruminococcus. The sequence goes on along the minus strand of JAFRXL010000017.1, from coordinate 10,386 downwards.
GTGTAAAATCTATTACCGAGTCTATTTTCCTCAGAATATGTTCCTTCGATACCATTTCTTCTATACACACCATTTCCATCTGCTCTCGCTCGCCCTTGTTTTCTCTAAGCATCTTTTCTCAGCTCCCTTCTCTTCTATTTTACCACATTACATTGAAAAAGTCCAGTGCGGCACTGGACTTTTTCGACAGACTGAAACTGCCGGAGATCCGGCAGTTTTTCTTTTATCCGGATCGGTCTCCGGAGAAATTTCTATTAATCACTTTATATACCAGACATTGCATTCATAAGAGTCTGTTCCGGTATTCTATGAAACCAGATATCACTTAGAGAATGAATTAGCTTTTCCGGAGTCAGAGGCTTAGAAATATAATCTGAGCATCGATTCTGAATACTCCATAGTGCTGTGGCATTATCGAGCACTTTCTTATCACCTAAAAGTACAAAATCAAGATCATGAACCATTTTCCGCAATTCATAGAGTATATTTTCTCTTCTATAATTCGGATAAATATCATCTATATTAAAGAAAACTATCTGTGCTTCATGATCTCTGACATACTTAAAGCATTCTGATACCGATGTAAAGCCAACAAATTCTTCATCCGGCAATATCCGGCTGAGCATTGCACCAAACTCATCAATGAATTTCCTGTCTGTGTCAATAGCGATCATCATAATTACTACACCGCCTTTCGTTCAGGAAAAATGTACATGTTCATCTCTCATTACTAAGGTACTATGTCATAAAACAATTGGGTACGAATGGTGATGATTATAGTATAAATATAACTATGAATCCTCGATCACACCTACAAGCACTCCTCTTGCATCCTCAAACTCATAGGTACAAGTGGATAACAGCATCAGGTGCTTATCACAAGATCTTCTTTTTCATAATTTTCAGTAAACGCTGCTTCCGAAAAGAGTGTTTTTAGATAATCCTCCCTTTCATTTTCAGTAAGAAAAACTGTGTGATAGATCGGAGAATTACTTTTAATATTAAGATAGGCGAAAAAACTGATTTTTTTTACCTCATCATTAGCTATCAGATAACCAATGTTATGCTGTTCCAGAAATGATCGTTCTTTAAAGGAAAAGATCTGAGCAAACATACGCATCCCGGAAAAATGATGTCCATATACTATTGAATTAAATCCGGAAAAATCCGGGAGGCATCGACAGTCAAGAAAAGGTACACCGAGCTGATTGTCACTTCCGTCAAGAGCGTGGTGAAGATAATAGTCGTTGTCATCAGACTGAACAATGGGATAGTCAATATTAGTTTCAGGTATCTTGATCCATCCAACAATATCACTATTATAATTTTCTGCTTTTTCAAGCGGAGAATTATTTTCATCTGAAGCCGGATTTTCATCTTCAAAGTGAATATCAGGCCGGATATTATCTATCTCCTCTGTAAGCCGTTCATAGTCTTCCTGAAGCTCTTTTTCTGGAAGATATACATCTTTTCTGTAACGCAGACCTGCATAGATGACTGCTGTGCATACAATTAACATTGCTGCTGCGATAAGATATTTTCTCATTGCTTCTGTTTACCCTTCTTGCGCTTCGTAAGCAGCAGCAATGCCATTATTACCATAATACCTGCTGCTCCGGCTATACACTTAAGCCAGAAAGAACCATCAGCTGCAAGAAGGCCGGTTTTCGGAGGATCATAATCTTCGTCAACGGCTGCATAAAAGATCCATTTGAATTCTATCTGCCCTTCAACATGACCTGAACCATCAGGCCCCTCAAGAAAGTGTTCACCATCCTTATCGATCAGACGATGTCCATTGCTTACTCCGTGAAGAACATCAAGCTCATTCCATACCACGGTGCATGAAAGGGTATGACTATCTCCGGGAGCATAATATCCGCAGTCCTTTACCTCTTGGGTAAGATCAAAATTACCGTTACCGGTAACTGTTCCGGAATAAAACTCTTCTCCGTCAAGGAAAAATTTACATTCACAGCCCTCTTCAAGATCGATCTCTCCATCTTTCCATAAAGGCTCTACATAAAAGTAGATATTATAAGCTTTATCATCACGGAGATTCATCAGCTGGACGTCTTTCCTGTATGTCACACCATAGTCCATATCCTCAACACGGAAGAAATACTCTCCGGTTTCAGAGCTGACTACATTTCCGTCACTGTCCATAGCTGTAAGCTTTTCCGGAAGTCCTTTGAGTGCGCCGTCAGGCAGCATAACATCTGCGTTTGCATGAATGGGTGAAGATAAAAGGAGGAACGTACTGCAAGCCGCTGCAAGTATTGATCTTATTTTCAACGTACCTTCCTCCTTACTGTCTCTTTATCCCGTGGTTTTATCAGTCAGCCCATGCGACCTTTCCGTTAGAATCGCTTATAGCTGTTCCCTGCTTGCCGTTCACTGTACTTCCACTCAGCCAGGAATCTGCTGTTTCGTTTGTGTAGTTCTTAGACTCATCAAGTGAAGCCTGGATGCTGTCAAGGAGAACATCGAGATCATAATCGAGCTTGATGTATGCACTTTCCTCAGTCTCCTTGCCAAGAGTTACGCTTGTGATGAGAGCGCTCTTTGTCTCCTGTCCTGCAGGAAGAACATAATTATAATAGAACTTCTCATCATCAGCATTGTACTTATAATTTGTCTGAGCAGCCGGATCAAACTCAACATAAACGATGATATCATCATCTGTAGATGTGGCATCATTACCTGCATAAGTGATCCTTATACCCTTTGCCTCAGCAAAATCTGTGGTCTTGTTGTCAACAGCAGGTGTTGCTGTAGGATCATCAGCCTCAAGAGCCTTAACGAATGTCCATGTTACCTCAGCGTCATCACCGTATGTGTAAACATACTCATCCCCTACTGTCGGGATATTGATCTTTGTCAGATCAACTGCATCGACCTCTGTGCTGTCTGTCTTGAGAGTAACTGCATCATCTGCAATTTCAATACGGTAATACTTACCGCCCTTAACATAGTATCCGTCGTACTCATAGTCAACTGATGTGAGCTTATTGCTGCCGTCAACAGTCTTCTTGATCTCTCTGCGGAATATATAAAGTCCATCATCTGTGAAAGGATCACTTGAAGACTCTCTTGGATTCTCCTCGACCTTATCCTTGTTGTATACTATGTATCCGCCAGCCTGAGCAGACTTAGCCTTATCTGTGCTTACCTCAACAGCATTCTTTGCTCCGAGGTCCTCTGTTGCTGCATCAGAAACCTTTATAGGATCACCCTTTCCTGTAACAGTAAACGAGTGACCGAATTTGAGATTTACAAGAGAATCGATATTGCCTGTATTTACAGCACTTACGTCCTTGTTGATCTCCTGACCGGGAGTCCAGTCCTCAGGCGGAGTAAAGCTCTCGGTGATGGATACATTGTAATCTGCCTCAGCAGACAGACGGTTAGTTACCTGATCTTCGGATGTGAACCATGCGAAGGTTGCACCTGCTGCAACTACTGATGCAAGGCCAAGTGAACCAATAAGTAATTTCTTATCATTCTTTTTGCTGTTCTTATTATTTTTCATAATCATTTCTCCTTTTCAGAAATTTCTTGGTGAATAGTCTCGTTATTATCAGCTGCGGAAATGAGAGGGGCCTCATCCTGAGATGAAAAATACATCTTCATAAGTCTTAAGGACATCCACAGCATGAGTGCAAGGGGAAGAATAAAGTACCAACGAAGCTGAATAAATCTGATTATATATCCAAGCTTAGGTATTCTGAATTTAACCGCTCCGATAACTCTGTCTTCATCGACAAGGAACGAATCTTCTGCGTCATTCGCATCGCCCTTAGTTCTGAAGCAGGTAACGCCGGTATTCTGGTAGTCAGACATTTTCTGCGTTACTCTATGGGTAAGATATGCTTCACTGCCGCTGGACGGATTGAATGTAATTACATCGCCGACTTCGATCTTATCAGCGCCCTCTACTTTTACAAATACCAGATCTCCGACCTTGTATTTCGGTTCCATTGAAGGTGTTTTCACTGTATAGTATCGGTAACCGAAAATGGATTTTTTAGATGTTTTGCTTACTGCAAACAATATAGCTGCTATAATTATACCGGCACAGAACAGATATAGAATTATCTTTCTGACTATTGCATATGCGAGGTAGCCTTTCTTTTCCGGCGGCCCCTTATTGATTCTGCTCATTGGATATTCCTCCCGTTATATTATTCATCCTTTATGTCTTTTTCAAGAATGTGATCGGCAGTTATCAGAAGTATTATCAGCATAAGTGTTGCCAATATTCCGTAAGGACTCCTGATAAATCGCACGATTTTTCCTAATCCTGGTATGTCAAATACACATTTTCCAATGAAGTTTTCTGATGTTACTGCGTCTTCATCTTCAACATTGTTTGCGTCGCCCTTTGTATAGAGACGATCATCCTGTATTCTGACCACTCGGTGTGTTACCGCTGTTCCTTCGGATACACGGAATGTGATAACATCTCCGCACTTTATATCGCTAAGATCAGCTTTATGATCTACAAAGCATATGCTTCCTGTTTTTATCTCCGGTTCCATAGAGCCTGTTTTAACAATATAGACATGAACCCTGAACAGCAGCAGGATAACAATGACTACTGCAGCTGCAATAAACAGGATTATTATACTATTAACAGCGAAACGAAGCGCTTTTCTTATAGTATTATCTCCATGCTTCTTCATAAGTTAGTCTCTCACCATTCTCATCGTCAGCCGGAACAGCCTCAGAATAAACGAAGATATCAAATTCGTCAGCATCTATCGATCCATCGTCAGGGAATAAGGTCTTCACCCATTTTATCAGTGGAGTTGTTACCCCATCTGGCGGAAGTGCTTCAGTGTAATAGTAGAAGCCGTCCTGACCTCTGTACTCCCACCCTTCCGGTAAAGAAGATGCAGAAAACTCTGATGCGTTGATATACGAACTGCTGTTATCCTTGTCATCATCGTTCGACAGCCACGAGATATCCCGTATCTCTGAGGATGAGAACTCAAGTCTGACCCGGATATAACTATCCGTATTACCTGTATTGCTTATCTGAACTGTCTTCTGGAACGGATCATCATTTTGTTCTGGCGGCGGCTCAAAGTGCTCTGTAATTTCTATCTCTACATTTGTTTTTTCGTCAGAATCATTCTTTCCGCTGAATCTGTTGGTAACATTATCCGAACTTGTGAAGTACGCAAGCGTATATGCTGTGAGAGCTATAAGTGCAGCTGATAGGATCAGCATGATATATTTCTTTTTTACTCTGAATTTCATAGCCGCCACCTCAATTCTCACCATTCTGCGAGTCGGGATAACGTATCTTGTTATCAGCAAAAGCTGTATAACCCGGCGGACCGTCCTCGATCAGCTCGTTGGTAAATGCTACACTCACCGGATCTTCAGTGGTGAGACTTACCGTGGCATTGACATTACTGCTGATTATCGGATGGCTGTCGCCTTCGACTGTAACACCTGAAGATGTGTAGTTAAGTGACGAAAGCTCTTCCACCATATATGTACCTATTGGCAGATCACTGAGCATGATCTCCTTGGTAGGCTCGATATCAGAACTATCAAAAGAAATTGTGCGGATATACTCAGGTCCCGATCTGATCGTATTACCGTTTTCATCCTTTGTCTGTTTCACTCTGAACATGAAAGTGGGATAACCCTTTGAGGCATCGATACCGTCAATCGTTTTCCTGATAATAAGATTTCCGGATATTTTTTTATTAGGAAAATCTACTCTTACATAATCTTCGCTTTCATTCAGCCATTCATCCAGAACATCTTTTACAGTAATATATTTTTCTGAATTGATATCATACCTGACAGTGTACAGCCTATCGATAGCGTTATCTGCAAGTCTGATATGAATAACAACGCTTTCACCCAGCTGAGCATAGCCGTTTGGTGCTTTAACTTCTTCAATGAGATAGTAACCGCTGTTAAGAGATCCGCCAAAGAAAACTCCATTTTCATCAGATACTACATTCTGCTGACTAAGCAATGGATATTTTTTGTTCTGCGTTCTGTCAAACTGGTATATAGAGAAAACAGCGTCGCTAAGCGGATTCCCTTCTGTATCAGTCTTCCTGAAAATAATCCCTTCCGGCTTATTTTTAATGATAAGCGTACCGCTTTTCCGGCTGTCTGAAAGCTCAAAGCTTATCTTCTCATTATCATCTGAGCCATTCTGTATGGTGAGCATTTCGTTTTCATCTACATATATCATAACAGGTCCTGAAAGAAGTTCATATCCATTCGGAGCTGTTATCTCATTGAGCCTGTAGCTATGACCTGCTGTCAGATAAGCATTTGTAATAAAACCGTTTTCATCTGAAGTCATAGTATTAAGAAGGACATCGCCATTTGTCACATCTGTAAGTGTAAACTCAGCACCGCTCAGAGGTTCACCATCCATAGATTGCTTTAGTATCTTAAGATGATCTCTTGAATTGACTATGGAATCCGTTCTTATGTTATGACCTGTTCCCTCAACTTCACCCTTTTCATAACTTATATTGTACTCAAACTCATAAGTCTCGCCGCTGAGTGTTTCAGCATTTAAAGAAGTTGATGAATTTGCGAGATATGGCTGACAGTCTGTAACTAAAGAAGTATTGCCGCTCCAGTCTGCCGGAATAATGGTTTCCGGTATAACTTCCATCGCAACGTACTCATTAGCTTCCTCTTCACTATTAAAATAGTACATAGTGGTATTGGGAGATATCAGTTCTCTGCAAGTGTTATCCACATATTTCAGACTGCCGTCACCTTCCTTATGGAAAAGGGCGATGTATATGGTTGCATGATAAGTAGTGTACTCTTCATCTGTCCAGTCCTTCTTGACTGTAATGCCGAAGCCCTTCTGATTTGTTACTATCATATGGGCATTTATGTTTTCTTTTATGATACCACTGTTGTAAACAGACGAATCAATAAGATGATATGTTGCTTCTGAATCATCAATGACTCTCTCATATCTTAGATGTTCATATCCCAGCGGCATCTTTTCAGGAAGCTCTTCGACTTTGAATTTTGTAGTCGGAAGCAGATCCTCTATCACAACTGATAATCCGTCAGGTATTCCTGCAATAGATCCATTATTACCGGACACACTGCAGACAACCTTTTCCTTGCCGTGCTTTGAAAGCTGTCCGCCTACAAAAGTATAATAGTTACCGTCATCGTCTACAACGTAGTATTCTCCTTTTTTATACGGAACAGGTGTTCCGTCTTCATCAAGGAAATAGATCTGGAACTCAAATCCTGTCTTGTCATCATCAACAGGAACTTCTTCATCATCAATAAGTCTTACCAGATCTTTTGTTATGACCAGTTTTTTAAGATAATCTGAATCTATATGGTTCTCATAGATCACACGTTTTCGATTGGTTATCTTATCAGACGATGATGCTACATCCTCATATTTTCTTACCCCGGTAGAAGAGAAATCACTGTTGAACGCTCTTTCGTTATTGATATTTACATAATCGTATTCCTGATTCAGAACACCAAGCTCAACGAAATAGTATTCTATTTCCTGACCGGGCATTGTAAATTCAGCCTTTTCGCCTGCTCTTATATAAAATACGCTATTATACGATGTACCGTTTATATCAGAGGTTTCTGCATACTCAACTGCTCCGTTACCGCCTTCAAAATGAGCGGCATTCACACCAACAGGATTCTCATAAAGTGTGTATTCTTCATTACTTCCTACTGGTCTGTAATAAAGCTGATATGCATATTTGGTATTGGAGTAGTCTGTAGTCTGAGTTCCTGTCAGCTTCTTTTCGAGGAATATGCTGTTCTCGGGAACTGTTGCAAGATTGAATCTCAGCTTGAGGTTTGAAGCTCCGGCACCTCTCTCCATATAGAATATCTTCATCGTATGGGAGCTATAATCCATGAAGCTTCCTTCATTGCTTTCAAAGCTGCCGTTTTCACGGAAATAGGAATCCCTTTTGCTTTCGTCCCATGGAGTTTTATCCGGGAAGATACCGGCTGCTTTAAAGCAATTCATAAGTGTAGAATAAGAATATGTATCAGCACTATACCCGTTATACGTTTTTACCTCACCAGTTTTGAAATTAACCGAGCCAGTAAGGGCATTATGTATACCTCCAAGGTCGATAACCAGAACATCATCGATGAAAAGCCAGAAATCATCATCTCCGGTGAACTCAAATATCAAAGGATTGCCATTTTCATCACAGCCGTTTTCCGGTATCATAAATGTAGCTTCCAGAGACATTCCGAATTGATAATCAACATCAGTCTGTACATAAATATCTTCGTTATATCTCGGATCATCATGGCTGAGCTCGATTTTTGAACTGGAATAAATATTCTTTGTGTGTTCATCAGAATTGTCAACTCTGTCATATGGGAGGAAATTTCCTCGCTGATAGGAATATTTTGAAGTATCCTTGCTTGGTGAAGCAAGCTCCTGATATACAGTAAAGTCATACACATCGGCATAACCTTCCTGTGATGGGGTTGCTCCGGAGCCATCTTCTTTCATAAGAAAAGCAGAATTGTCGAAACAGCTGTATTCAAGATATCCTGTCTCTTCGAAAGTGCTCTTTATAAATAGATGATTTGCTTCACGTTCCGGATAAACATCATTAGATGTAAAAAGCGGTTCGAGAGATAACCCTGTTTTTTTTGCTACAGGATAACCGTTCTCGTTCAGAATATTCTCTAAAAGTCCTGTTCTTGCTCCTAAACCTTCACCAGTAAACATTTTTTCACCAATAATGTTTGTCTGTAAGCTGCTTCGATCGTTTTCAGCGAAGTAGTCAAACATCTTTATGGTTATACCTTGAGCCTTGGTGTCAATAGTCTCAACGGGTTGGAATGAAGTACCTTCATTTTTTACTGCAAAGCAAATATGAGCTGACTGAGTACCGGGTACAGGGATCAGACGACCGGAATCAGTATATTTGTATCCATACCAGCTCCATACATTCTCATCCCACGCTTCAACAGTTGAAGTATATTCACCGTTTGCTCTGCCGTTAAGAGTAACACCAATTGTGCTGTTTGAGAGTAACTGACCGTTCTGTGGCGCAAGATACATTCCTGTAACAGGATTATAGAACTCGTAATATCCTGAATCGCCATACTCAATGAACTGCCAGTAAAGACTTGTATCTTCACCATCTTTCCACTGAACAACACTTCCGCTCTCCCAGACCTTTACAAGCTCACCGCTGCCATTAATAGCATAATTAACGTACTCTTCATTCTGAGAATCCCATACTTTACTATAAACGACAACTTCAGCTCCGTCTGTAAGATTAACCGTATCAGATACGCTTACTTTTGAAGCTGTGTGGATCATTTCACCGGGAGGCAGAATACTTCCGTTCTTTATCTCTGCATCCGTAAGAACAGCAGGTACGAACCATTCTGTTGATTGATTGCTGTTGACATTAGGACCATATGTCTGATATCCCTGCTCATTATTTCCGCCTTTTCGGTTAAGTGCCCAGTTGTCTTTGTTGACGAATCGGAATTTGTACTGATTATTATTTGCAGAGGATTCATTATACTTCACAGTAATAACAGAGTACTCATCCGGTTCATCAAGAAGCTCTATTTTTCCACCTTCTTGCGCAGCGCCTGGGGGCTTTACCTTGGTGCTGTACAATGAAAGATACTTTGTAACGCCGTCTACCTGTGTGGTAATGTAGTACTTGTTGTCACTTATCCAGGTAAACGTCCACTGGGTTATATCTGAATCTGTGATAACATAATTTGAAAAATCATCCGGCTCTGAATCTATCAGCCTATCAGGGTAAACCTCGACCTCTTTTATATCAAGTCTGCTCGGATATCTATATTCGCCCATCAAAGCAGGAACATTTCTCTGTATATTTGCCTCTCCTTCACTTTTTGAGAAGTTAACAAGAGAATAAGTCATACCGTCGAGTGCATCACCGATATTATTATCATCAAAGTGATAGAATATCAGACCATAGGCGGAGAAGGAATCTGTCTCGAAGCTGAGCATATCAGCTGGTAAAGACTGCTCAGTCTGGCCGATGCTTTCGTTCTGCTCCGGCACCTGAACATCTTGCTCAAAAGAAGTCTCCATAAGAACCGGAGTTTCATCCGTGAAATGCACTATATCAGGTATGAGCTCTGAATCGTCATATCCGATATCCGGTCTGTCATAGGTCATTTCTACTGAGACGGGAGCCTGCGGTTCTATAGTTACATCCTCACTGAAGAAGGTTATATCAAAAAATCTCGCATACTTTAGTGTGCCGTTTGTGTCTGTCTCATGACCTATAAGCACTCCTGACTGTTCAAAAAACTCGTCATACTCAGGAGTATCACTAACTATCTCGCTTAAAGAGATCACAGAGCCTTCAGGTATGC
>JAFRXL010000016.1 GCA_017441505.1 Ruminococcus sp. | reverse complement strand
GGGGAGGCTCTGCCTCCCCTCGCACACCCTACCGCCAGAGAGAGAACCTCTCTCTGGACACTCATTATGCCGCCTTCGGAGAGATAATTATTTATTTATCAGCCTATCTTAGGAAGATCAGCAAGAGACTTCTGAATTTCCTCGTCAGTAGGGATATAGTCGGACATTTTGCCGTCATTGAAAGCACCGTAAGCGTACATATCGAAATAACCTGTACCGGTAAGACCGAAGAGGATAGTTTTCTCCTCGCCTGTCTCCTTGCATTTGAGAGCCTCGTCGATAGCGGCACGTATAGCGTGGCTGCTCTCAGGAGCCGGGAGTATACCCTCAACTCTTGCGAACATTTCAGCAGCCTCGAAAACAGCGGTCTGCTCGACTGACCTTGCTTCCATGAGACCCTGATCGTAGAGCTCTGAGAGGATGCTGCTCATACCGTGGTATCTCAGACCGCCGGCATGGTTTGGAGAAGGCATGAAGCCGCTTCCGAGAGTGTACATTTTCTGGAGCGGACAAACCTTACCTGTATCGCAGAAGTCGTAAGCGTAAGTACCTCTTGTAAGGCTTGGGCAGGATGCAGGCTCAACAGCGATGAAGTGGTAATCAGCTTCGCCACGGAGCTTTTCGCCCATGAATGGGGAGATAAGTCCGCCGAGGTTTGAACCGCCGCCTGCACATCCGATGATTATATCAGGCTTGATGCCGTATTTGTCCATAGCTATCTTGGACTCCATACCGATTATGGACTGGTGGAGGAGTACCTGAGCAAGAACGCTTCCGAGAACATAGCGGTAGCCTTCCTGAGTTGTAGCAGCCTCAACAGCCTCTGAAATAGCACATCCGAGGCTTCCGTTAGTATCCGGGAATTCAGCGAGTATCTTTCTTCCGACTTCTGTTGTTGTGGAAGGGGAAGGAGTAACGCTTGCACCGTATGTACGCATTACCTCACGGCGGAAAGGCTTCTGCTCGTAGGAAACTTTAACCATGTAAACCTTGCAGTCGAGACCGAAGTAAGAGCAAGCCATTGAGAGAGCAGTACCCCACTGACCTGCACCGGTCTCAGTAGTAACACCTTTGAGTCCCTGTTTTTTAGCGTAGTAAGCCTGAGCTATAGCGGAGTTGAGTTTGTGGCTTCCGCTGGTGTTGTTGCCCTCGAATTTATAGTATATCTTAGCCGGAGTTCCGAGTTTCTTTTCAAGGAAGTAAGCTCTTACGAGCGGTGATGGACGGAACATTTTGTAGAAGTCCATGATCTCCTGAGGGATAGCGATGAAGCGGTCGGTCTCGTTGAGTTCCTGAGCTACGAGCTCATCGCAGAAAACGTGGCTGAGTTCCTCGGCTGTGCAAGGCTCTCCTGTTGCAGGATTGAGCAGCGGAGCCGGCTTCTTTTTCATATCAGCACGCACATTGTACCACTCTTTCGGGAGCTCGTTTTCTTCAAGATAGATTTTGTAAGGGATCTTTTCGTTTGCCATAATAATTACTCCTTTTCGTCATTTTTTGAGTGTATTCCGATTAGCCGGAGGGTAACAAAAAAGCTCCTGCTCCGGCAGATAATGCCGGGACAGAAGCGATAGTCCGATACTTCTGCGGTGCCACCCCGCTTGACGTTTACACGTCCACTCAGCGTGTACTTTCATACACCGGTTTTGTTAACGCAGACCTTCTGCGTCTCGCCTACTCAATGCCGGAAACTGCGGCATCTTCGGTTCGCCCTCGGAAGTCCATTCACTGCTGAACACATACCTGCTCGCACCGACCGCAGGCTCTCTGAAAAGCGTCGCACACAGCTACTTACCCTTCTTCATAGGTTTTAACTATAAGCTTTATAGATTTATAATATCATGTTGCTGATGAAATGTCAAGAGATTTTGAAAATTTTATGAATATTGTCGGTGTTGCTGTAAGCAAACAAACGTTAAAAAGCAATTATAACAAGCTATAATTACTAATAGATTCTGCATATTAAGCTGAATTCAAAAAACTCTTTTCAAAACGGTGAAAAAGTGGTATAATAGTATATGTGTTATTTTCCGTCACTTCTGTACTTGGCACGGGTACGTGAGATACTCTCTTCGCTTCGTTTTATGAGGTTGAGGAGTGAAGACGAATACTGGGCGTAATCCTTTTGCAGGGTAGCCGTAGTCACATAAAGGGTGTCGAAGTTGTCGACGCAGTCATTTCCGTCAAGGGCGATACCGCTTGACGCCGCTTTGATATTAGCCTCGCTCATAGAGACGATAGCGTTTGCACTGTCGTTTGCGATGACCTTAGGTATGCGGAAAAGCTTCTGGTCGTTATGAGGATTTGCGTTGTAAACTATGCGGAAGAGCTTGTATACAGAGAGCATAAGATAAGAGGATACCTCTTTGATAAGGGTTATGCTGTTTGCTTTCTGAGCAAGGGTAAAGAGCAGACTTATAGAGTTATTGATGATCCTTCTGTTGAAGTTGATGATCTCAGGTGAAGGCATTTTCATGCTGTTATTGCCGTCATCATCCGGAATATCTTCGATAGTGATAGTCTTTCCCTCCGGCTCAGGAGTTCTTCCGAGCAGATAGTCACAAGAGACATTATAGTAATCAGCGATCTTCACAAGGAAGTTGAGTCCACATTCACGGATACCTTTTTCGTAGTGAGAGAGCAGTGCCTGAGATATACCGAGGTCGGTAGCAGCCTGTTTCTGGCTGATGTGTCTTTCTTTTCTCTGAAGTGTGATGATTCTTGCGAAATCTGAATTCATAATGTATTTCCTCCTGTTGACGGATAAAGTAACGTATTTTAATTATCAGCTAAGCTGATATTAATATTATAATACAATGGGTATAATTTGTAAATAAGATTTGACATTACAAAATGGAGAATTTTTGGCTCAAAATTTGTGAGATTTACTAAGAGTTAAAAAATCGCCGCTTTGATTTGTGCAAAGTGTATAATATTTTTTGAAATATACAAGTAGTGAAAGGAATGATCCTATGAAAGGATACCGTATAAGCGTACTGCGTCACGGTCTGACCGAGGCAAACGAAAAGGGAATATACATAGGAAGTACAGATATGCCATTGTCTGTAAAGGGAGCAAGCGAGCTTGCGGCTAAAATGGACGAGTACGATTATCCTACAGTCCACAGAGTATATTCTTCACCGCTTAAAAGATGTACGGAAACAGCAGAGATATTATTCCCGTACACAGAATTATGCGTTGTGGACGACCTCCGTGAGCTCGACCTCGGTGCATTTGAAAACAAGAGCGTTGACGAGCTCCTTAATAATGACGAATACAAGGCTTGGCTCAGAGGCGGAAAGGATACCCGTCCGCCTAACGGCGAGAGCCTTGAAGAAATGACGGCTCGTACCTATAAGGCTCTGCACAGCATAATAATGGACATGATGGAGTCCGGACTTACTCACTGTGCGATGATAACTCATGCCGGCATGATCTCGAATATGCTCAGCTGTTTCGGACTTCCTAAGTATGACCCTAAACAGCTCAATGCTGATTTCGGCATGGGATTCGATATAATCGTAACAGCTCAGATGTGGCTGAATTCTCAGGCATTCGAGATACTCGGCTACTGTCCTTACGATAAAATTGTCGAGGATGATGATTTTTAATAGAGTGATTCCAAATAAAAGGTATATTTCTTCATAAAGTCCAAATAATATCTGCAAATCCTCCGGAGGTGCAGATAATGAGCATAAGAGAGCTTATCCCCTTTTCAGGCAGACTTCTTAAAGACCGCAAAATAATGACCATGGGCATATGTATGCTCCCATTCGCTGCGGAGCTTTTCCTCAGAGCAGCAGAAGCTGTGGTATACGTCCTGCTGCTGTATTACGGCGGACTAAGTTCCGATGAGCTTTTAAGCGGCAGAAGTGCAGTACAGTTGTCGGCGGCTATGGTGTTTTTGCTGTTGAGGACGGCAGTCACAGCTCCGCTGATGTATGCGGCAGCGGTCAGACTTTCACAGATTTGCGGCGAAAAGAAGCTTGCTCCCATAAAGTCGGTTTTGGGCAGCAGAAGAAATTTCAAGCGGAGCTTTGCGGCTGCCGTTATCTCTAAAATATCCGGAACTTTAGCTCTTGTACCGGCAGTATTATGCGGCGTTACCGCTTACAGGATGCTCATTGGCAGTGATACTCCGGAGAAGCTGTTTTTTACTGTTCATGCTTTCGTGCTGACTGCCGTTATGCTTGGGATGTGGGCAGCGGTGAAGATAAGTTTCTCGGCACTGCCTTTCTACATGGCAGCTTATCCGGAAAGGAGCGTCATTATGCTCACTTTCCGTACCATAAAAGCTATGCACGGCAGAAGAACGACCTTTTTGAAGCTCGCCGGAGTTTTTCTTCCGGAAGCTCTTACAGTCGCCGGACTTCCATTCGCAATTACCCGATTTTTGACCGCATGGGCTTTATGTATATCTATCCATATAAAAGAGGACGAATATAATGAAAGAATTAAGGCTGAAAGTGCAGTCGGAGACACCTATGACCCTGCAATGCTTCCTTATGGGAAAGCAGGGAGTGTCCCGAAGGCTGCTCACTAAGCTAAAAAGACAAAATGGCGGAATAACCCGCTGCGGCGAGACAGTCCGCTCGATAGACTTGGTGTACAACGGCGACGAGATAGTCCTCAGAATGGAGGACGAAAAGCTCCTTGAACCTAACGGCGAGCTGAAAGTGCCTGTGATATACGAGAGCGGCAGTCTTGTGGTGTTCGATAAGCCTGCCGGAATGCCGGTGCATCCCTCTATAAAGCATCAGGGAGACACACTCGGCAACTATTTCGCTTACCTTTATCCGGAGCTGACTTTTCGTCCGGTAAACAGGCTCGACCGCAATACTTCGGGGCTTTGTATAGCCGCAAAGGACGCTCATTCAGCAAATATGCTCCAAAACTGCTGTGAAAAGGTTTACTACGCAGCCGCTCACGGAGTTATAGACGAAACGGGCACTATAGATGCTCCGATAGCAAGGGAGCAGGAGTCCATAATCCTGAGATGCGTCCGTGAGGACGGACAGCCTGCGGTAACTCATTTCCGCCGCATCGCTTTTAACGATAAATACTCCCTTGCGGAGATACATCTTGAAACAGGACGCACTCACCAGATAAGAGTCCACTTTTCGCATATCGGTCACCCTCTTGCAGGGGACGATATGTACGGAGGTTCACGGGAGGATATTCAGCGGCAGGCACTTCACTGCGGTCAGATGACTTTTGTTGAGCCGATAACTGGACAGAAAATAACAGTTAAATCGGACATACCAGAGGATATAAATTCGCTTATAGAGCTCAATTAATAAAGAAATTAAAAAAACGCCAAAGGCGGCAATAACGGGATTCCAAAGGGATTATTATCCCTTTGGCAAGGAGGTGTGCGAGGGGGAACAGAGTTCCCCCTAAAGAGTAGTCCAGCGAGCAAAGCAACGCTGGACGGATGGCTAGCATCACTTCCCTCGGCTTGACCGACGCATATTTTACCGGCATACACTTGTCGGATTAACAATAAATAAATTTATTTTCAGGAGGAATCTAAAATGGAAAAAATCGCAAGCTTTCAGGTAGACCACACTAAATTCGGAGTTGGTATGTACATATCACGTATCGATGACGATATTATCACTTATGACGTTCGTATGGTAAAGCCAAACGGCGGAGTTTACGTTTCAAGTCCGTCACTCCACACTATCGAGCACCTTTTCGCTACTTACGCAAGAAACTCAAAATTCACCAAGAACATAGTTTACGTAGGTCCTATGGGATGCCGTACCGGTTTCTATCTCATAACCAAGGGCGGTATGTCTCATGAGGACGCTATACAGCTCGTAAAGGACGCTTACCGCTTTATCGCTGATTACAACGATGAAATTCCGGGATGCACTGCTGTTGAGTGCGGAAACTACCTTGAACACGACCTTGAGTCCGCTAAAAAGGACGTTCTTCCGCTCCTCGAAAAGCTTGAGAACTATACACCTGAGATGCTTGAATATTCTTACCATTTTGACAAGTAATGGACAGCACTCTTTTGTGCAAATATACAAAATAAGGTCCTGCTGGAATTTTTCAGCAGGATTTTCGTTGTATTTTCACAGAAAACAGGTATACTATTATATTGTAATCGTTTTGTAACAATATGGTGGAAAGGAGCTGCTTGTATGGCTCAGGAACGTCATTATGATATGGACGTTTCGGATAAGAATATGTTTCAGAAATTTGGAAATGGTTTAGTAAATTTATTCGCAAGATTCGGTCTTTGCACTGTCAAGGTGATCGCAGCGGTAATGCTCGGGATCATCAGGGGGGCAGAGTTCATATTATCTGAACTCCGTGACCTTATACTTGCTATACTTAAAGGCGGACTCTGGCTGCTCGTAGGCATGACAGAGTCCATACGTGACCGTATAAATAAAAATAAAGAGCTTCAGATAGCTGCCAAAAAAGCTAAAAAACAGGGAAATGCCGCTTATGCTAAAGCTATGGGACACTTCTTCGGCTCGTTCCTTCTGGGAGAAAACGGCATCCTCTATACCGCTTTCAACTACACTCTGCCGATACTCTCCATAGCATTCCTTATCGGTATAGTCAGGATAGGTTCAAGCTATGAATACGGCATATCTGTTGAGTATAACGGCAGAGAAATTGGCGTTATCAGCGATGAGGCTGATTTTGAGGAGGCTGAAAGAGAAGTTCAGCAGAGAATATCCTATCTGTCAGATGATAAAAAGCTGGAATTCGATACTAATTTCTCACTGAAAATAATGTCGGACGATGATAAGATAATGAGTTCAGCTCAGCTTGCAAATGAGATGCTCGCCGCTTCTGATGAGGAACTGACAGAGGCTTATGGTATCTATATAGACGGCAAGTTCATAGGTGCTGTAAATGACTGCGACGCTGTTCAGGAGGCTCTCGATAACAGACTTCTCAATTACCATGTAGAGGGAAATGTAAAGGAAGTTTCCTATAAAAATAAGGTAGAGTACACTAAGGGCATCTACCTCGCAGAAAGCGTTATGGAGCAGAAGAAGGTCATCGAGCTTCTCACTTCTTCCACGGTGAAAAAGGACGTTTATATAGCTCAGCCGGATGATACCGCTGTTACTATAGCTCAGAAGTACAACATGAGCCTTGATGACTTTGAAAAGCTCAATCCGAGTATAAAGGGTCGCATAAGAAACGGTCAGGTGATAAACATCACCAAGACTGAAAGCTATCTGCCTATACAGTACATTAAGGAGTACGAGACACTTTCCTTTATGGACTATGAAACTGTTGAAATTGAAACTTCTTCACTCAGTGTCGGTTCACGAGCTGTAATGGTCAACGGTGTAATGGGCGAGAAACGCAATACACTGGAAGTGACCTATGTTGACGGCGTTGAACGCTCCAAAAAGACAATAAAATCAGTTGTAACTAAAGAACCTGTGGTTGAACAGGTCGGTATAGGTACTTATGCGGCAAGACCAGATCCGGGAGTAAGACCTATAACAGGTTCGGGAGAGTTCTCGTGGCCTGTGGACGGCGGCTGGATAAGCGATATTTTCGGAGGCGAAAGAAACCATAAGGGGCTTGATATAGCAGCTCCCGGAGGTACTGATATTTACGCTTCTGCGGACGGTATCGTAGTTGCTGCCGGATGGAATCCGGGAGGATACGGCTACTTTGTACAGATAGACCACCTGAATGGTTATCAGACGGTATACGGTCATATGAGTACCGTTTATGCTGTTGTTGACCAGCCTGTTACAAGGGGACAGCTTATAGGTGCGGTAGGTACTACGGGACATTCTACGGGTAATCATTGTCATTTTGAGATAAGATATATGAATGTGTGCCGGAATCCGGAGATATATCTGAATACTACACAGGCGTATATGGATGATAATGAAGAAGAGGAAGACGAGGAAAAAGACAAAAAACAAAATTAAAAATAAAAAAACCGGCGTAGCCGGCATTAAGGGATTCTCAAGGGTTCCCAACCCTTGAGCGGAAAGGTGTGCGAGGGAAGGCAGAGCCTTCCCTAAAAAGCAGTAAAAACAGCGTAGCGAGTTTTTACGGACTGTCCGCATTACTTCCCTCGGCTTGACCGACACAGTAATTATGCCAGTCAAGCTGGGGCGAGCGATGCGAGCCGTCCGTCCAGCGTAGCTTTGCTCGCTGGACTACTCTTTAGGGGGAACTCTGTTCCCCCTCGCACACCTCCTTGCCAAAGGGTTGAATAACCCTTTGGAATCCCGTTATTGCCGGCTACGCCGGTCTTTTTTTTCTTTTTTATTTTTCTCTTTATAATAGTACTTGACAAATATGCGTTTATAGGTTAAAATATTTTTGCAGGCTTTTGCCCTATGCACTGCTCCAAACAGTGCAAATGACAAGGAGGATAAAATGAAAACTGTTTATACTTGTTTCTGTACTGATGTCATCCACGAGGGACATCTTAATATACTTAATGTGGCTAAAAAATATGGCAAGGTCATAGTCGGCATCCTCAGCGATGAGGCTATGATACGCTTCAACCGCTTCCCTACTATAAGCTTTGAAGATAGAATGCGTATAGTCAGGGAGCTTGATATTGTCGACGATGTCGTTGTTCAGGATGATATAATGTACGACAAGATAGTTGCCGAGCTTCGTCCGGACTATATAATCCACGGCGATAACTGGAAAGATGAACCTATGAAGGCTATAAGAGATAACGCTGAATCTCTGCTCAGTGAGTACGGCGGAGAGGTCATTGATGTTCCGTATACTTATAACGAGAATGTAAAGCGTATCGACCGCCGTATCAGAGAAAAACTCGCTATGCCGGAATACAGAAGAAAGCGTCTCAGACAGCTCATAGGTCTTTGCCCTATTGTAAAGACCCTTGAAGTCCACAGCGGTCTTACAGGTCTTATCGCTGAGAAAACTATTGTGGAGAATAACGGCGAGCTTGACCAGTTTGATGCTATGTGGATAAGCTCTCTCTGCGACTCTACAGCTAAGGGCAAGCCGGATATTGAGCTTGTTGATATGACCTCACGTTACCGCACTATCGATGACGTTATGGAAGTTACTACTAAGCCTATCATCTTCGACGGCGATACAGGCGGACTTATCGAGCATTTCGTTTATACTGTGCGTACTCTCGAAAGAATGGGCGTTTCCGCAATTATTATCGAGGATAAAACAGGTCTTAAAAAGAACTCGCTTTTCGGTACGGAAGTTCAGCAGACTCAGGACTCTATCGAGCATTTCTGCGAGAAGATAAAAGCCGGAAAGAAGATACAGCTCACGGACGATTTCATGATAATCGCCCGTATAGAGAGCCTTATCCTTGAACAGGGTATGGAAGATGCTCTGGAGCGTGCTTTTGCTTATGTTGAGGCAGGTGCGGACGGTATCATGATACACAGCCGTAAGAAAGACCCTGCTGAGATACTGGAATTCTGCGATAAATTCCGTGAAAAGAACAGCAGTACACCGATAGTCGTTGTGCCGACTTCATTTAATCAGATAACTGAGAGTGAGCTTGCAGAACACGGAGTTAATATTGTTATTTATGCAAATCAGCTTACAAGAAGTGCATTTCCGGCTATGGAGCAGACTGCGAGAGATATATTGAAGTATCACAGGGCAAAGGAAGTTGATGAGAGACTGATGCCGATAAAGGAAATAATAACTCTGATAGACGAGCTATAAAAACAAAAATAAATAAAAAAACGGCGAAGCCGGTCAATAATGAGAGTCCAGAGAGAGGTTCTCTCTCTGGCGGAGAGGTGTGCGAGGGGAGGCAGAGCCTCCCCTAAAAAGCAGTCCAGCGAGCAAAGCTACGCTGGACGGACGGCTCGCATCGCTCGCCCCAGCTTGACTGGCATAATTACTTCGTCGGTCTTTAATTATTATTTATAAAGGAAGTATTGCTATGAATATCAAAAGAAATATCTTGCTTAACCCGGGTCCTTCAACTACTACCGATACCGTAAAAATGGCTCAGGTAGTACCTGATATTTGTCCCCGTGAAAAAGACTTCGGCGGTCTTATGAAAGGGCTGCGTGAGGATCTCGTTAAAATAGTCCACGGCGACCTGAATAAATATACATCAGTCCTCTTCTGCGGCTCTGGTACTATAAATATCGACGTTTGCATCAACTCCCTCGTGCCGGAGGGCGGCAAGGTGCTTGTGGTCAATAACGGTGCTTACAGCACAAGAGCTGTCGAGATATGCCAGTACTACGGTATACCTCATATCGACCTTAAATTCCCTGTTGACCAGCTCCCCGACCTTGATGTTGTCGAAAAAACTCTGAAAGAAAATCCGGACATCGCTCTCGTACATACTACCCACAACGAGACCGGTACAGGTATACTCAATCCTATCCGTGAGATAGGTGCTCTTGCTCACAAGTACGGAGCTGTATTTACTGTTGATACAACTTCTACTCTTGCAATGCGTCCTATCGACATCGAAAAGGACAATATCGATTTCTGTATGGCTTCTGCACAGAAAGGTCTTATGGCTTTCACAGGTCTTTCTTTCATAATCGGTAATACCGAGATAATCAAGAAGTCCGCAGAATATCCGAAACGCTCTTATTACTGCAACCTCTTTTTGCAGTACGACTTCTTCGAGAAGACCGGCGAAATGCACTTTACTCCGCCTGTACAGACTATCTACTCAACCATACAGGCTCTTAAAGAGTACTGGGCTGAGGGCGAGGAAGCTAAGTGGGCAAGACATACAAGAGTTTTCAACGCCATAAACAAAGGACTTGACGAGCTCGGTTTCCGTCAGGTAATAAAGCCGGAGTGGAGAGCAGGTCTTGTTTCTTCCGCTGTTTATCCGGACGATGAGAACTGGAGCTTCGAGAAAGTCCACGACTACTGCTATGAAAGAGGATTCACGATATATCCGGGTAAAATATCCACTACAAATACTTTCCGTCTTTGTGCGTTAGGTGCTATTGACGAGAAGGATATTGTGGAGTTTTTCAAGGTGTTCCGTGAGGCTCTTGAAACTACGGGAGTTGCTGTGCCTGTTAAGTACAATAAGTGAGACTTTGTTTTAGTTTATAAAAGAGTGACTTGTTTTGTCGGTCAAGCCGAGGGGAGTGATGCGGAACGTCCGTAAAACTTCGCTTCGCTGGTTTTACTGCTTTTTAGGGGAGGCTCTGCCTCCCCTCGTACACCTCTCCGCCAAAGGGTTGTGAACCCTTTGGAATCCCTTTTCTGCCGACTTTGTCGGTTTTAATTATTATTTAGGATGTTGATAAAATGTTGAATGCTATAATAATGGCTTCCGGTATGGGTACGAGGATGCGTCCTCTTACAGAAACAACTCCGAAGCCGCTGATAAAAGTCCTCGAAAGACCGATGATAGAGACTGTCATTGACGGTCTTGAAAAGCGTGGAGTCGACAATATATTCGTGGTAGTCGGCTATCTTGGCGAGCAGTTCGGCTATCTCAAAGAAAAGTACAAAAATGTTGAGATAATTGAAAATCCGGTCTATGAGACTGTGAACAATATTTCATCGGTTTATTACGCAAGGGAAGTGCTGAGAAAGGGCGACTGCTTTATTTGCGAAGCCGACCTCTATGCCGCTGATGATGACCTTTTCTGCGGAGCTCCCGACTATTCCTGCTATTACGGAAAAATGGTCAGGGGACACTCCGATGACTGGGTTTTTGACCTCGATGATAACGGATTTATCACTCGTGTCGGAAAAGTCGGTGACGACAGATATAATATGACCGGTGTCGCTTTCCTGAAGTCCGCTGATGCTGAGATACTTGCTGATGCTATCGAAAAGACCTACGGCTGCGGCGACTACAAAGACCTCTTCTGGGACGATGTTGTTGACCGCAATCTTGATAAGCTCCGCCTGAGAGTTCACCCTGTGGCTCACGAGAGCATTGTCGAGATAGACACCGTTGCCGAGCTTGAAGAAGTAAGAAAACGTATAAATTGTTAGTTATTTTGGTAAACCTACTCAACTTACTTGTGAAGACAGGTTTTAAATATACTTTACGGAGGAAATTATGAAGGCTGAATCCCTTATGAAAATATTAGGAGCTGATTTCTATACCGGTGTTCCGGATTCTCAGCTCAAAGCACTCTGCAACTGCCTTATGAATACTTACGGTATAGATAAGGCTCACCACATTATCGCCGCTAACGAGGGCAACTGTACCGCTCTTGCTGCCGGTTATCACCTTGCTACAGGCAAAGTTCCGGTAGTCTATATGCAGAATTCCGGCGAGGGTAATATCATAAATCCCGTCGCTTCACTCCTTAACGACAAGGTGTACGCTATCCCTATGATATTCGTCATAGGCTGGAGAGGTGAACCGGGTATTCACGATGAACCTCAGCATATTTATCAGGGCGAGGTAACAGTGAAGCTCATGGAGGATATGGACATCCGCACTTTCATCATCAGCAAAGAGACTACCGATGAAGAGCTTGAAGATGCTGTTGAGGAGTTCCGTCCGCTGCTTGAAAAAGGCAAGCAGGTGGCATTTATAGTCCGCAAGGGAGCTTTGAAATACGATGAACCTGTAGAGTACAAAAACGACAACTCTATGATCCGTGAGGAGATAATCCAGCATATCGCAGCAGCTGCCGGTGAAGACCCGATAGTCTCCACAACAGGTAAGGCGAGCCGTGAGCTTTTCGAGACACGTACTGCAAAAGGTCAGAGCCATAAGTACGATTTCCTTACTGTCGGCTCTATGGGACACAGCTCGTCCATTGCACTCGGAGTTGCTCTGAATAAGCCGGATAAGCGGATATGGTGCGTTGACGGCGACGGTGCTGTACTCATGCACATGGGTTCAATGGCTCTCATGGGAGCTAATGCTCCGGAGAATCTTATACATATCGTTATCAATAACGGTGCTCACGAGACTGTCGGAGGTATGCCGACTGTTGCTTCAAAGATAGATCTTGTGGCTATAGCAAAAGCCTGCGGATACCCGAATGCAGTCTCTGTCGACAGCTTTGAGGCTCTTGATAAGGAGCTTGAAGCCGCTAAGTCACGCAAAGAGCTTTCGCTTATCGAGGTGAAGTGCTCGATAGGTGCAAGAGATGACCTCGGAAGACCTACAACAACTGCTATCGAAAATAAAGAGAACTTTATGAAATTCTTGCAGGGATAACATCCCTGCACCCATTTCACGTTCCCACTCGCTTTGCTCGTTACTCTCTGCGAGACTTTTACTCTGCTTTCGCATACAGAAGTAATGCGTCACGGTAATTTAAAATAATAATATTACCGGACACAGATTTACTTGCGTATGCGAAAGGAGATGTCCCGAGCCGCAGAGAGTAACGAGCAAAGCGAGTGGGAACGTGTCTGGGTGCAGCGTCACGGTAATTTAAAATTTTAAAATTACCGGATACAGATTTACTTGCGTATGCGAAAAACAACTTCCCTATCCGTACAGAGTAAGCGAGTTTACGAGCGAAGCGTGGCTGGGTGCAGCGTCACGCTGCCTGCCTGTAAAAATGACTAGAAGTTTTACAAGCTGTATTGACAAATCAGTGTATTTGTGTTATTATTAACTTAGAACATTGTATTATAAAATGTATAAATATAATGTATTAACAATTGAATAAGGAGGCTATCATGGGAAACGTACTTGAAGTCAAAGCACTTTCTAAACAATACACTAAAGTACTTGCCGCTGATAAAGTCAGTTTCGAGATAGGCGAAGGCGAAATATTCGCACTTATCGGTCCTAACGGTGCCGGAAAAACTACCACTATACGCATGATCTCCACTCTGCTCTCTCCTACGGACGGTGATGCTGTTGTTGCAGGTCACAGCGTAGTGAAAGAGCCGGAAAAGGTGAGAGAATGTATAACCTATCTTCCCGATGAAGCTGGTGCATATAAAAATATGACCGGTATCAAGTATCTGCGTTTTATGGCAGGTCTGTTCTTCACCGATATTGATATGGTAAACAAATCGGTCGAAAGAGCTAAAGAGATATGCGGTCTTGGCGAAAGACTGAACGATAAGATAGGAAGCTACAGCCGAGGTATGATAAGAAAACTGCTCCTTGCGAGAGCTGTTATGACCAAACCTAAGCTTGCTATTCTCGATGAACCTACAAGCGGTCTCGACGTGCTGAACGCTATCGAGATAAGAAAGATGATAAAAAAGCTCGCAGCAGAAGAAAAAATGTCGTTCCTGCTGTCGTCACACAATATGCTGGAGATAGAATTCGTCTCCGACCGTGTTGGCATAATCGCTAAAGGTCACCTCATGGTAACAGGCAGGACAGATGAGCTTAAAGAACGCTATCAGGCTGCAAACCTTGAAGAAGTTTTTGAAAGGGTGGTGTTAGAGAATGAAATTCATTAACCTGCTCAAAAAAGAACTTGCAGAGCTGATAAATGTTCAGATGCTCATCAGCCTTGTGGTCACAATGGGTATCTTCATGGTGCTCGGCGGAGTTATGAAAACCTCTATAGACGAGGCTGTGGACTCCACTAAAAACGTCAAGGTCAATATCTGCGACCGTGACCAGACAGATTTCTCTAAGGCAATTTTAAAAGCCATTGAGGACATAAATAATGACCCCGATGAGCATACCGAGGTAACTATAAAGACCTTTGAAACATCCGGTGACGATTACGCTAAGATACTCGAAGATAACGATATTGAAAATCTCGTTATCATTCCGGAAGGCTTTACAGCTTCTGTTGAAAAGGGCGAGCGTCCGGAGCTTATAAGCGTTAACCGTATGAGGTCTGCCGCAACAATGTCCAATATTTCAAGCGGAAATGACAATGCTGTAAGTCTTATCAAGGACTGCGTTGCTTCAACTATCGCTCAGAAAAACGGTCTTTCAAAAAATGATTACGACCTCATTGAAGTTCCGGTCAAGGTAAACGACAATACCGTTGTTGATGATAAGTCAGCAGAAGTAAGTTCAGATTCAGTTGTCGGAAAAATAACCCTTCAGAATATGATACTTCCTATCATCGTTTTTGTACTCATTATACTCACTTCACAGATGCTCATGAGTGCTATCTCAAACGAAAAGATAGACAAGACTCTCGAAACACTTCTCTCAACACCTGTATCACGACTTGCAGTTATAGGCTCAAAAATGCTTGCAGCAGCTTTGGTCGCTCTCATAAATGCAGCAGTATTTATGATAGGATTCTCAGTGTTCGTATCAGGTGCTACAGATGAAGTTACAGAAACAGCAAAGGATGCCGTTTCTGGCTCTGTTTCAGTGGACGAAGCTCTTAAACAGCTCGGTATAGCTCTTAACTTTAGCGACTATATCCTCGTTGGATTACAGCTCTTCTTCACTATCCTCATCTGTCTCTCCGTTTCACTTATCCTCGGAGCACTCGTTGATGACCCTAAGAGCGTACAGAATATGCTCATGCCGATAATGATGCTGGCTATAGTACCTTACATGATCTCTATGCTGGCAGATATAAACGAACTTCCAACACCTGTAAAGATAGTCGTTTATGCTATCCCGTTCACACATACCTTCACTTCTATCCCGAACCTCATGTTCGGAAATACAGGTATCTTCTTCTTCGGACTTGCATATCAGATCGTATTCTTTGCAGTTTGTATGTTCGTCGCATTAAAGATCTTTATGACCGATAAGATATTCACTATATCCCTTAATTTCGGTCAGAAAAATAAATATAAGAAAAAGGGCAGGAAATCAGCAGCAAACGAAGAATGATGCACACCACTCTCAAACCTTTCCCTTAACGCCTGAATAACGGCAGTCATATTTGGTATGACTGCCGTTATTCCTTTTTGTCCTTATTAAAATTATGCTTGAATCTTCTCTCGATTTATTAATATGGCAATAAATTATTGATAAAATTTGCGTCGGTCAAGCCGAGGAGAGCAATGCGGACGTTCCGTAAAACTTTGCTTCGCTGGTCTTACTACTCTTTAGGAAGGGCTCTGCCCTTCCTCACACACCTTCCTGCCAAAGGGTTGTGAACCCTTTGGAATCCCATTATTGCCGCCTTCGGCGTTATTTTTTTGCTTGTACAGCTCTTTTTTTTACAACATAAGTATACTGATATACAAAAGTCATTTTTGCTTAATTAAATCATACAATATTGCAATGTTTAATTAAGCAAAATCACTAAAAAGATTTCTTAAAGTTTTACATCCGATTTGTTGCAAACTGCACAAATTCTATTGACTTATTTCGTTGAACGTGATAAAATATGAGTGAATTAAGGATTTGATTTACTGCACTGGGTCATCTCCATAATTAAAGAACATGAAAAAATTAAAAACTTTATAATCAAACGGGAGGGTATTATAATGTTTGAAAAATCAAAAAATGTAAAGCGTATCATAAGCATCTCTGCTGCTGCTCTTTGCATGATAAGCTCACTCAGAGTTGCTCCGAGCAGCATATTCGTTACTGATGCTGCCGACACAACTCTTACTGCTTTCGAGATTACTGAGGATATGAAAATAGGTTGGAACCTCGGTAATACTCTCGATGCTACCGTTTCAAGCGGCAACACTCTTGCAGAACATACAGGTCTTAACTCTGAAACTGCATGGGGTCAGCCAAAGGCTTCTCAGGAGCTTTTCGATGCTATCAAGGCTAAGGGCTTCAACACTGTAAGAATCCCTACAACTTGGTTCCAGCACCTCGATGCTGATAACAATATCGACGCTGAATGGATGGCGAGAGTTCACGAAGTTGTTGACTACGCTTATAAAAACGATATGTATGTTATCCTCAATCTCCACCACGAGAACTGGGTAAACCGTGCTGACCTCGGCACTGCTTATGACGAGATGAAGCCAAAGCTCCTCAAGATCTGGCAGCAGATCGCTACAGAGTTCAAGGACTACGATCAGCACCTCATCTTCGAGTGCATGAACGAGCCAAGAGCTGTCGGCACACTTCATGAATGGTGGGGACCTGAGCAGAGCGAGGTAGACTGTATCAACAACCTCAACGCTGATTTCGTTAACCTCATCAGAAGCATCGATTCTCCATATAAGGACACTCGTCTTCTTATGATACCGGGCTACTGTGCATCAAGCGATATTACAATGATCTCTAAGATCGCTGTTCCTGAGGATGACTATGTTGCTGTTTCTATCCATGCATACTCACCTTACAGCTTCGCTATGCAGTATGCTGACGAAAAGGGCAATCTCATCGACCACAGCACTTTCTCTGAGAAGTATCAGCTCGAACTTGCTAATATCCTCGAAGGTATCCGCAAGACATTCATAGCTAATGACGTTCCTGTTATCATCGGTGAGTTCGGTACTTCAAACTATGGAAATACAGAAGCTCGTATGCAGTGGGCAGATCAGTACATCTCCACTACAAAGGCTTACGGTATCCCTTGTGTACTCTGGGATAACGATGCAAGAGACAATAAGGACGCAGCTGAGCGTCACGACTATATCAACAGAAAAACTCTTGAATGGTACGAAGACTCCGTTCAGGTAGTTGATAAGATGATGGACGTTCTCGCTGACGACTCTATCGCATGGGGTAGCAAGAAGCAGGGTACACAGTATGAACACGAGGACATCACTACCGGCAAACAGCTCCTCAGCTCACCGGTCGACCTCGATGCTTCCGTAAAGGACGGCAACTGCACACCTGGTCTCAACGCTACCTGGGCAGACCTCGAAAAGAATGACGTTGCTATCAAGTTCACAGGTGATGCTCCTGTTATCGCTGTTGTTGACGGCAGCTGGCAGGGCTGGACAGAAGTTTCTGCTTACGATATAGACGAAAAGAACGGTATAGCTTACTACTCCGGAAAGAGCATCGGTACTGCTTGGACTGGCGATACTTCCGAGATTGAGCATATCTTTGCAAGAACAAACGGCAAAACTTCTATCTCCGCTTTCGCTATCATCGGCGAAACTTCCGGCGATATAGTTGAACCAGTTGATAAGACCAAGAAGTATCCTGTAAGCCTTGACGGTGTTGACAGAAATGCAACCCTTACTATCAGCTTTGAGGGCGAGGCTAACCTCGATACAAACGGCTGCGTAGGTTTCTCCGGTGCTGAGGACTGGGAACAGGTTGAGTGGAGCGGCAAGACAGATGCCAACGGTAAGCTCACTGTTGAAGTTCCGGTAAGCAAGATATACGAAGGTGCAAAGTCCGCAGAGATCCAGATCTGGTACAACGCTGAAAAGCTCGACATGGTAAAATCTGAGTTCGTTACAGGCTCAACAGAGCCTTCAAGCGAGCACGGTGACGGTATCTGGGGCGACGCTAACATGAGCGGCGAAGTTAAGATGAATGACGCTGTTCTCATCATGCAGGCTCTTGCTAACTCTGACGTTTACGGTATCGGCGGTTCTGACGCAAATGCTCTCACTGATGACGGTGCATACTGGGCTGACGTTTACGAGCACAATAACGGAGACCTTACTAATATGGATGCACTTCAGATACAGAAGTATCTTATTCACTCCGTTACTTCTCTTGATCCTGCTGATCTCGCAAAGTAATAAGTATAATATGAGTTTAAAGCCTTCCGCTGTTTCGGCGGTGGCGGCATAGAAAAAATAAGCCATAGTATTTGACATACAGTCAAAATACTATGGCTTTTCTATTGATATTAAATGGGGCAAAAATAATTCTTTCTATTATTATTAAAAAACCGGCGTAGCCGGCAATAACGGGATTCCAAAGGGATTATTATCAAGTTGGCGGTAGGGTGTACGAGGGGAGGCAGAGCCTCCCCTAAAAAGCAGTCCAGCGAGCAAAGCTACGCTGGACGGACGGCTCGCATCGCTCGCCCCAGCTTGACTGGCATAATTACTGCGTCGGTCAAGCCGAGAGAAGCAATGCGGACAGTCCGTAAAAACTCGCTACGCTGTTTTTACTACTCTTGAGGGGGAACTCTGTTCCCCCTCGTACACCCCTTTGCCAGAGAGAGAACCTCTCTCTGGACTCTCATTATTGCCCGGCTTCGCCGGTTTTTTTAATATTTTTTAAGCCTTATTCAACAGTTTCTTAGCAGTCATAATAATAGCCTTATAGTTGTTCCATGTAACAAATCCGAGCATGAGGAATACCCATAAACCGTAGAATCCCGGTTTTGCTATTATCATCCAGCACATAAGTATGAGCACGATAGTATTTATCAGCGACTTAACCCCGTTGAATTTAAACGGCACATAGTATCTTGCGTCGATTATTCTTGACCAGAAACAGAGATAGTAGCTGAGGAATGTTGCGATACAAGCACCGTGAATGCCCCATTCAGGGATGAGGAAGAAGTTGAGTATAATATTGACCATACTTGCCGCAAAACTTGTCCAGAAGGAGTTTTTAGTGTGTTTCGTAGCGGTATAGATACTGCTGAGGAACTGGTCGAGGCACATGAAGAGTACTGCGATAACGAGCACCGGAGTGTACTTATAAACATCGCCGTACTCGCTGAAATTCTTGGTACTTACGAATATCGGAGTAACTATCTGAACTCCGGCGATAAGGAAAGCGGAAGCGATAAACAGCAGAGCTTCATAAGCTCCGTAGACCTTCTCATAGAAGCTGCTTCTGTCCTCGGAGTCGTTTTCCATGATAGCGGACATATTCCATGCGGAGAAGAAGATAGTCGAAACCATAGAGATAAGGTTCGGGACTTTAGTTGCATAGCCGTAGATTCCGGCGGCACTGCTTCCGAGCGTTACCCTGTCGCTGTGCATATAGCGGATAAAAAGTCTGTCTGAGAAACCTGTGATGACCCACATTATAACGGTAGGTATGAGCGGTACAGCGAATCTCATCATACTTGTCGCAAGCCTTTTATTGTAGTGCCTGATGCTGAAGAATTCGTCGAGCTTTGCCACTATGAAGAGGAATACAGCCGAACACAGGTCAGCCAGTATACTTGCGAGCATAAATCCTTTTACTCCCCAGTGGAAGTTCGAGATGAAAACGATGTTGAACACGAACAGTGAAAGTGTAGCAAGTATGCCGTCAAGGGAATAAAGTTTGACCATTCCTCTTGCTCTGACGAACTGCGAACACAGTGACCTCAGCGACGAACACAGCACAAAGCATAGGAGCAGTACCGTATAGCCGTCAATGAAGTCGAGGAAACTTATGAATTTCAGCATAGGACCTATGATCAGCATAAGCACCATGCCTACTCCGTTAAGGCAGAAGGCAGTGCTGAAGACTTCCTCTTTCTTGTATTTATTGTCAAGCCCGAAACGTATGACCGCCTCTGCCATTGAGAATGTGAAAATAGGCAGCAGGAAGTTTGCGGTTATTTCGAGAAGCTCCTTAGTACTTGAATCACTTGAACCGATATTATTGGTATACAGTCGTGTAAGCAGAAGTGCGAGTATTTTAGAGCCAAAGCCGCCGATAGCGAAAATCATTGTATTAAAGGCAAGTTTTTTATATTTATTCATTGTCTCACTCTCCGGTAAAAATTCGTACAAATTTAATTATATCACATTTCAAAGGATTTGTCATCGGTTTAGAGAAATTTTTTCAGATATTTGGAGATAAAAAGTAAAAAAGCTATGCATGAAGCATAGCTCAAAATAAATGAAGAAATAAATATAGAAGGGGAATTGGGGGATTACTTAATCCACTTATAATATACCCCATGAATCTTAAAATAATCTTAAATAAATGTGTTTATTATATGAAATATCGACTTTTTATACATTTGCCGCAGTTTCAAGAGCAATTTCCATCATATCACGGAAAGTGGTCTGACGCTCCTCTGCGGACGTTGAAAGTCCCTTTAGCGGACAATCAGAAACTGTAAGTATACACAGTGCATTTTTTCCGGCTCTTGCAGCGTTCATATAGAGAGCTGCGGCTTCCATTTCGATGCCGAGAACTCCCATTTTCTGCCACTGAGCAAGACTGTTGGCATCGTCATAGAAAGTGTCGCTTGAAAGTATGTTTCCGACATGGAATGTGCTCCCCTTATTCTCGGCAGCCTTTACCGCTGCGGAAAGGAGTTCCCACGAAGCTGTCGGAGCGTAAGTTCCCGGCAGACGATACTGTGAAGCATATGCAGAGTTGGTGCTTGCACTCATTCCGATGATGACATCTCTTAGTCCTACATTATCGGCAATTGAACCGGCAGTACCCACACGGATGATATTTTCAACATCGTACTCGTTGAAAAGTTCCCATGAGTATATACCTATGGACGGCATACCCATGCCGCTTCCCTGAACTGATACGGGGACTCCCTTGTAAGTGCCTGTGTAGCCGAGCATACCACGGACTTCATTATAGCATACAGGTGAATCGAGGTAATTTTCAGCGATGAACTTAGCTCTGAGAGGGTCTCCGGGCATGAGAACGGTTTTAGCGATCTGACCTTTTTCAGCGTTATTATGTGGTGTTGGCATAAATATGACCTCCAATCATAAAAATATAAAAAAGAGAATTAAGCCGGCGAAGCCGGTCAATAACGAGAGTCCAGAGAGAGGTTCTCTCTCTGGCGGAGAGGTGTGCGAGGGGTTACTCCTACCAGCGGTAGGGGATGTCAGCTTGCTGACAGGGGTGGCTGGACCCGATTAGGGTGCAGAGCCTCCCCTAAAAAGTAGTAAAACCAGCGTAGCGAGGTTTTACGGACGTTCCGCATCGCTTGCCCCAGCTTGACTGGCATAATTACTGCGTCGGTCAAGCCGAGGGAGCAGTTACGAACCAGCCGTCCAGCGTAGCCTTGCTCGCTGGACTACTCTTGAGGGGAGGCTCTGCCTCCCCTCGCACACCTCTCCGCCAAAGGGATAATAATCCCTTTGGAATCCCGTTATTGCCCGACTTCGTCGGTTTATATATTTAATTTACATGGATGTACCGATTTTTTCTCCGTACTTAACTACAGTCTCGTAACCGGAAGCGGTATTTCTGAGTATATCAATATCCGGCTTAACTCTGTCCTTTTCAAACAGCATGACAATGGTAGAGCCGCCGAACTCGAACATACCCTTTTCAACTCCCTTGCAGAATCCGCCGTCGGTATGCAGGTTGAATATCCTGCCGACCATCATTGCCCCGACCTCCACCTGCACAACGTCACCGAAATTATACGTATGCATAAGAGTGTACTCACGGCTGTTCCGCTTATATATGTTGTATTTTTTAAGAGCAATCGGATTAACGGTATGCAGTTCACCCTTGATAAAGTGGTTGACCGTTTTTATGCCGTTGTCGATATAGCAATAGCGGTGGTAATCGTCGACTTCAAGGCGGAATATCATGCACCAGCCGCCCTCGAAACGTCTTGCGAGGAAGTCATTTTTAAGCAGGTCGCTGAGCTTATAGCGTGAACCCTTTATTGTGAACACGCTGCGGCTGTTTATCCTATATACCGAAAGCTTGGAGTCGCACGGACTGATAAGTGCGTCC
This sequence comes from Ruminococcus sp., assembly GCA_017441505.1. Lineage (GTDB taxonomy): Bacteria > Bacillota > Clostridia > Oscillospirales > Ruminococcaceae > Ruminococcus. Next base: position 62,433 of record JAFRXL010000016.1, on the reverse strand, counting down.
TCGTCCATATCTATCGGACGCTTTTCCGGCAGCATTTTTCTTGTGAAGAAAGCGTTATACGACAGATAACGCTTCTTCTCGTACTGCGACATATCGATGCTATTCCTGCGGATAAACGGTTTTATCAGCGGTATTGAAAGCGGAGAATCCATGAACGCTCCGGCAATTTTTGATATTATCGGGCGTGTGAGGACTTTCAGAAGCAAACGCCCGCCGACAGTACCGTACAGCTTTTTCAGCATTTCGTTCTGCTTCTCGTTAGTGACGATGACCTCGCCGCTTCGTTTTTTTATCATAATCCCATCCTCGCATTGGCAAGCATGAGCTTTATACGATTTTCCTGATTTACTCTTGTAGCTCCCGGGTCGTAGTCTATAGCAACGATGTTGGCATTAGGATTATCTTGCTTTATAGCTCTGGACATTCCCTTTGCCACGATGTGGTTAGGCAGGCATCCGAAAGGCTGGGTACAGATGATATTGTCAACTCCGGACTTTGCAAGTGCTGCCATTTCAGCAGGTATGAGCCAGCCCTCGCCCATAACGACACCCTGATTTATGTACTTATCAGCAAGGTGACGGAGGTGCTCGAAATCGTGGAGAGGTTCAAATCTGTCCTGCTCCTTCATGACCTTGATGAGCTCCTTCTGCTTTGCGTAAATGAGCTTATATCCGGCTTTATAGAGCATCGACATCTTATTCTGATTGTCATATATCTTTGCATCGTTGAAAGTTCCGGCAGCACAGTACATAACGAATTCGAGAAGTGACGGAACAACAGGCTCACAGCCCTCGGATATGAGGAAGTCCTCAAGGTGGTTGTTGGCGAGCGGTGAATACTTAACGTAGATCTCTCCGACTATGCCTACACGTATCTTCTTTTCATTTGTGAGCGGTATAGCTCCGAAGTCTCTGAGTATATCACGGTATATTTTCTTTGTTTTTAGATACATATTGCTCTTTTTGCGGAAGATATTTCCGAGACGGTTCTCCCACTTTGCGAGCACCTTTTTGGATTCGCCCTTGTTCACCTCATAAGCTCTGCACTTGTTATAGCAGGTCATAAGGAGGTCGCCAAAGAGCACAGCGTGGAGCAGTTTTATGAAGCTCTTAGGGGAGATACGGAAAGCACTGTCCTTTTCAAGTCCGCTGAAATTCAGGGAAACTACAGGCACCTGAGGATAGTTCTTGTCAACAGCTTTTCTCAGCAGGTGTATATAGTTTGAAGCACGGCATCCGCCTCCGGTCTGAGTTATGAGCAGAGCTGTCTTATCCGGATCATATTTTCCGCTGTTGAGAGCGTCCATGAACTGTCCGATAACCAGAAGTGCGGGATAGCAGGCATCGTTGTGGACATTTTTAAGTCCCTCATCAACGACTGCACGTCCGTCATTCTGAAGCAGCTTCATCTTATAGCCGTCGGACTCAAATATTGCTACTACCATTTTGAAGTGGATAGGCAGCATATCAGGAACGAGGATAGTATGAGTTTTCTTCATTTCCTCGGTAAATTTAACATAATCAGCCATTTAATTACCTCCGGTCATTTATCTTACAGGTTGTGGACTGGTTGCTTGGCATCTGCTTTTTTAGGCTGTTCCATAGCAGCAACAAGGCTTCTAAGTCTTATCCTTGCAGCACCAAGGTTATTTATCTCGTCGATTTTCAGCTGTGTATAGAGCTTCCCCCTGCTTTCAAGGATAGCTCTTACTTCGTCACCGGTAACAGCGTCTATGCCGCATCCGAAGGATACGAGCTGTATGAGCTGCATATCCGGCTGAGTAGTAACGTATTCAGCCGCACGGTACAGACGTGAATGGTAAGTCCACTGGTTGAGCACTCCGAGCTTAGGAGTATGTGCAAGGTGAGCAACGCTGTCCTCAGTGATAACAGCCATTCCGAGACTTGTAACGAGCTTATGTATACCGTGATTTATCTCCTTGTCGATGTGATAAGGTCTGCCGGCGAGTACGATTATATTACACTTTTCAGCTCTTGCCTGTTCGATTATCTCTCTTGCCTTGTTAGCAACGTCGGTATGGTAGCGGTCGAGAGCCTCGTAAGCGGCATCAACAGCCGCAGGGATGCGTCCCTTGACGTTGTATTTCTTCAGCACTTCACCCATTACTCTTATAACGTTCTTCTTGATATTGAGGTCGAGATAAGGGTGAATGAAGTTCTGGTTATTGAGCCGTGGATTGTTAGCGAGGAGAAGCTCAGGGTAGTAAGCGACTACAGGGCAGTTGAAGTGGTTATCGCTTCCGCCCTCGTCGATATTGTAGCTCATGCAGGAGTAGAAAATGAAGTCTACACCCTTGTCGAGCAGATTCTCGATATGTCCGTGAGAGAGCTTTGCAGGGTAGCATACTGTATCCGAAGGGATAGTGTGCTGACCGAGATAATACATCCCTCTGGAGCTTTCATCGGAGGTCACAACTCTGAATCCGAGGCTTGTGAAGAGCATATGCCAGAATGGTAGCTGCTCATAGAAGCCGAGTGCGAGCGGAAGTCCGACAACGCCACGGTATCTTCTTGGCTGATGAGTTTTTACAGTATTTATGATACTGTCGTACTTGTATTCATAGAGGTTAGGTATCTTGTTCTTAACAGGGTTTCCGCCGCCCTTTTCACAGCGGTTTCCTGAGATAAATCTGCGTCCCTTGCCGAAGCTTATGATGTTGAGCTGACAGTGTGCAGTACATCCGCCGCAGTTTGCAGAGCGTGAGGTATATGAGAATCCTTCGAGTTCATCCTGTGAAATGAGCTTTGAAGGCTCAGCACCGGCTCTCTCCTTAGCATAAAGAGCACATCCGAAAGCTCCCATAAGACCGGATATAGCCGGACGGATAACATTTCTGCCGAGCTCTTTCTCGAATGAACGCAGTACAGCGTCGTTTAGGAAGGTACCGCCCTGTACGACAATATTCTTGCCGAGCTCTTCCGGCGACTTAGCACGGATTACCTTATATATAGCATTTTTGATTATTGAAGATGAAAGACCTGCTGAAATGTCCTCAACGGTAGCACCGTCCTTCTGAGCCTGTTTTACGGAGCTGTTCATGAATACAGTACAGCGTGAGCCGAGGTCTACAGGGTGTTCAGCGAAAAGTCCGAGCTGAGAGAATTCAGCAATATCGTATCCCAGAGCCATAGCAAAGGTCTGAATGAAAGAGCCGCATCCCGATGAACAAGCCTCGTTGAGCATGATGCTGTCGATACTGTGATTCTTTATCTTGAAGCACTTGATGTCCTGACCGCCGATGTCGATGATGAAGTCGACTTCCGGACAGAAGTACGAAGCGGCTTTGAAGTGAGCGACAGTCTCAACTATGCCGTGGTCGATAGAAAGACCGGACTTGATAAGGTCCTCGCCGTAGCCTGTAACGGCAGAGCCTTTTATAGTAATATCGGGATTCATTTCCTCGTAGATACGCTTTACCTGTGCGGCAATTTTATCGAGAGGCTGTCCCTGATTTGACGAATAGTGGTGATAGAGTATACGTCCGTCATCAGTGATGAGAACGAGCTTAGTTGTAGTAGAGCCGGCATCGATACCGAGGTAGGCATCGCCTTTATATGTACGAATATCCGCATAACCGAGGTCGAACTTCCTGTGGCGGTCGATGAACTCGTCATACTCTTCCTGTGATTTGAATAGAGGTTCTCCGGTAACTATGTTGTCAGAGGCTTTGGCATTTATTATTTTATCTATTATATCGTCTATGGTGTAAGAATCCTCTGCTGTTGCGGCATAGATAGCACAGCCGTAAGCTACGAATACCGGAGCTTCATCCGGGAATACTGCATGGTCGCTGTCGAGACCGAGTGTCTTTACGAATGCATGACGAAGTCCTTTGAGGAAGAACAGCGGACCGCCGAGGAAAAGTACTTTTCCCTCAATAGTACGTCCCTGAGCAAGACCTGATACAGTCTGGTCAACAACAGCCTGAAAGATACTTGCAGCTATGTCCTCACGTCTTGCACCCTGATTGAGCAGCGGCTGTATATCGGATTTTGCGAATACTCCGCAGCGTGAAGCGATAGGGTATACTTTCTGTGCGTGGAGCGAAAGCTCGTCAAGCTCGTCAGCAGTTATACCGAGAAGAGTTGCCATCTGATCGATGAACGCACCTGTGCCGCCTGCACATGAACCGTTCATACGCTGTTCAACGCCGCCGGTAAGGAAAATTATCTTAGCGTCCTCGCCGCCGAGCTCGATAACAGCATCAGCATCAGGCTGAGCCTGTTTTACTGCGAGGAAAGCAGCGTGTACTTCCTGTACAAACGGTATTGAGGCAGAATTAGCCAGTCCAAGACCGGCAGAACCGGTGATACAGACAGTGAACTCCTCACCGGGATGGTCTGCACGAATGAGTTTCAGCTGATCTGTTACAGTCTCCTTTACCTTTGAAAGGTGACGCTGATATTTTGAGTAAATTATACTTCCGTTTTCATCAGTGATAACGGTCTTTACTGTAGTTGAACCTACATCAATGCCAAGAGAATATTTTTTTGCCATGTTACACCTCATGTTAAAAGCCGGAACGTTCCGGATATTTATAAATGCACGCTTATAATTATATTATACACTATTTCAAAGAAAAAATAAAGCGGAAATGTGCTTTTTCTTGAAAATTTGTAAAAATGCCGAAATAATATCGTCGGTCAAGCCGAGAGGAGTGATGCGAACGAGCCGTAAAACTTCGCTTCGTCGTTTTTTTATTTATATAAAAGAGTCCGAGGAAGTTCCTCAGACCCTTTATGGTTATTCAACTGTTATAGTACCGCCCTTCCAGTGAGAGAAAGCGTACTTCTCAAAGGCAAGGTCATTTTCAACACCCTTGAAGTGGTCGGTGTTGTAGTAGTAGAAGTCAACGGGGTACTCGTCTCCGGACTCTGCATCATCCGGTATTTTAAGGTAGAATGTCACAATATCGCCGTCTTTGCCGTTATTCTCGGTAGATACAGCGGTATAGAAAGCAGCTCCCACCTCACGGTCTTCAAGCTCTTCCGGACGTTTTCCCTGCCACTCCATAGCAGTATTCAGGTTAAGGCGGCGGCAGGCATCCCCGGGAGTATACTCCGCATCCGGCTTATCATCGCTGACATTCACGCAGTCGAGCTCTTCCGGATAGATTATGTGAAGTCCGCAGAAATTCCACTTATCCTCCGCATTCTCGACAGATATGGTGACCTCAGCAACTTCGCCTGCTTTAGCAGTTGTGTCCTTTATAGTGAGCAGAGGACCTTCTTCTGAATCCGGAACATCCTTGAACATTTCATCGAATTTTTCATTGCTCTCATAGTTGTTTTCTTCAACTTCACTTTCCTTAGGATCCTCACATCCGCAGGTCAGTGAAAAAGCTGCGAGCAGAGCTGCTGTTGCAGCGATAATACGCTTTTTAATCATCATTTTTTCTCCTCGATACCTTCAACAACAAGCTTATCATCCTTGCATGATATAGCTATTTCTTTTATTTCAGATGCTTTTTCTATTACAAGTTCTGCGATAGTGTCCTCTATTTCCTGACGGATAACTCTGCGTATATCTCTTGCACCGTAAGGCTTTCCGTGAGATTTTTCTGCGATGAGTTTAAGAGAATCGTCAGTATAGGTAAGCTGTATATCCTTTTCAGCAAGAGGTTCTTTCATTTCGTCGAGCATAAGTGCTGCGATATGAGCAAAGTCATCTTTACTGAGCTGGTGGAATACAACTATTTCGTCGATACGGCTTATGAACTCAGGGCGGAGGAATTCTCTAAGACCCTTCATAGCCTTATCCTTGGATATTTCATTTTCTGTACGATTGAAGCCTACTCCCACGCTCTTATCAGTAGAGCCGGCATTTGAAGTCATACAGATAATTGTATTTTCAAAGTTTACAGTACGTCCGTGGGCGTCATCTACCTTACCCTCGTCGAGTATCTGCATGAGGATGTTCATAACGTCCGGATGAGCTTTTTCTATCTCGTCAAAGAGTATTACCGAGTAAGGACGGCGGCGTACCTTTTCTGTGAGCTGTCCAGCCTCGTCGTAACCGACATATCCAGGAGGCGAGCCTATCATTCTCGCAACGGAGTGTTTCTCCATATACTCTGTCATATCAAGACGGATAAGCGGCTCCGGAGAATCGAACATTTCATCAGCAAGAGCTTTTACAAGCTCGGTCTTGCCCACACCTGTAGGACCTACGAATATGAATGAAGCAGGTCTGCGGCGTTTGTTGAGGCGGACTCTTGTACGCTTGATAGCCTTAGCGAGAGTTTCAACAGCTTCATCCTGTCCGAGCACTCTCTTTTTGAGCGAGCCTTCGAGCTTAGCTATCTTCAGGAATTCTGTTTCAGCTATCTTGCTTGCCGGAATACCGGTCCAGAGCTCAACGACCTTAGTTATATCTTCCTCTGTTACCTGAACATTCTCAGCTTTTTCCTTTAGCGGCTCAATAGCTTCACGGGCATGGATAAGCTTGCCTTTCACCTCAGCGAGTGCCTGATAATCCGGCTCCTGCTGTTCTGAGATAGTCTTTTCCATTCCCTCAAGGACTTCAATTTCCTTCTGCATTTTAGCGTACTCTGCTATTTCGGGAGAGCGGATGCAGGCTCTTGCACAGCCCTCGTCCATGAGGTCTATAGCCTTATCCGGCAGGAAACGGTCGGTGATGTATCTCTCTGAGAGAACTGCACATACTCTGATGAGGTAATCGGAAATATGCACTTTATGGTAATCCTCGTAATGCTTCTTGATACCGAGAAGAACGTCAACAGTGTCCTCGATAGTAGGCTCGTTTACAGTTACAGGCTGGAAACGTCTTTCAAGGGCAGAGTCCTTTTCGATGTACTTTCTGTACTCTCCGAATGTAGTTGCACCGATGACCTGCACCTCGCCTCTTGAAAGAGCCGGTTTGAGGATATTTGCAGCGTTCATCGAGCCCTCAGAGTCGCCTGCACCTACGAGGTTATGCACCTCATCGATAAAGAGGATGATATTGCCCTCTCTCTTTACTTCGTCCACAAGACCCTTTACTCTGCTCTCGAACTGTCCACGGAACTGAGTACCTGCAACGAGGGCGGTAAGGTCGAGGAGATAAACTTTCTTGTCAGCGAGATTGAAAGGCACATTTCCCTCGTTGATACGGAGTGCAATACCCTCTGCAATAGCGGTCTTACCTACACCCGGTTCACCGATAAGGCAAGGGTTGTTCTTTGTTCTTCTTGAAAGTATCTGAATAACTCTTGCAATTTCTTTATCTCTGCCGATTATATTATCAAGCTCATTATCGGCAGCTTTCTGAGAAAGATTGGTACAATAGCTTCCGAGGAACTTCAGCTCCTTCTGCTTCTTTTCTTTCTTTCTTCCGAAAATGCTTCCGAGACCGCTTTTTTTCTCGCCCTCTTCCGGAGCAGGAGAGGATGACTGCTCTTTACTGCTGTTTTCCTTATTATCAGCAGTAATACCCTCAGCGTCCTCATTGTTCATGCCGAACATATTTGTAAGGAAATCCGGCATTATGCCTGAGCCTCCCATTTCAAAAGCGTCTCCGTCGAGCATACCCATCATCTGGTCTGAGAGCTGGTCTATCTCCTCGTCAGTTATGCCGAGACGGTTCATATATTCTGATACCTGTGGTATATTCCTCTTTCTTGCACAAGAGAGACAAAGTCCCTCATTTTTCTTTTCGTTTCCCTGCACCGAAGTTATGAAAACCACGGCAGGTCTTTTCTTGCAGCTGCTGCACATTATCATCAGGCAGATTCCTCCTGTTAGTTAATAAATGATTTTGCCTTAGAATTTATCAGTTATGAACTGATAAAAAAATTTGAATACAAAAGTTTTGTCTATAGCTTTATTATTGAAGAACAGCATAGTATCGCTTCCTGTTACAACATTCAATCTTACGATCGCTGAAGCCACCAATGTTATTATAGCACCGTTCGCAATTCCGATAAGAGCTCCTACAGTCAGTGTAGCCACCTTCATATCGTCATAAAGTCTTACCTTAGCGGAGCTTGCAATGAACAATGCTGCGGCAATGAACACTATCATAAGCACGATGAAAGCGACAAGCTTTGTATGGTTCTTATACGGGGACTTTATATAGTTTTCAGCTATATACTGAGCTGCACCGTTATTTTCAGTACCGCCGTCTGCTGTCTTCATGAGGAGCGGTATGAGCTTGTTCATGCTGTCCGGATCTTTCTCAACTTCTCTTGCTGCATACTCTGCGGCATACTTGCTGAGCTTAGCGGAAACTATGTTTTTTACTACATCTGCATAGCCCTTATGGAGCTTTTCAAGGAACACTTCCTTACGGTCGACTTCCTTGCCGTTTACGCTGTTTACATAGCTGTAGATCTTTTCGTCATAGGATTTTTTTGATGCATCGCTTTTGTAGATAGCTTCTATCTTTGCACTGTTTACTGAAAGTCCGTTATATCCGAGATTATCTATGTAATCGGACATTTTCAAAGCGAAACGTGAATTTGCTGCCGGAGCTGACATCTTCTTTATTATTTCCGACTCAGTACTGTTGTTGTAATAGAAATTTGCGATAAAACCGCTTAGTGAAAATGCCAGAACTACCGCTACTATATTTCCTGTTATCGTTATTACCCCTTTGAATATTCCCTGCTTTGAAGCTATAAATCCGCATACGAGTACCGCTGCCACAACGATAACATCGTAAAACCACCAGAATTCTTCTCCCATGTTTTCTTGGTACGGAGGATGCCGTACCTTCCTCCTTTCATTTTATGGTCAGTCACCTGCATCGTAGTCGATACGGTCTATACCATTATATCCTTTTAAAAATACATGATCGTCACTTCTTACAAAGCCTGTATAGGAATCCGAGATCGAAGCAGTTGACCTCAGTGAGCCGTCGAAATCATAAGCTAAAACGGAATCCTGAGTCATTATGTAAGCGAGTCCTTTGAATACCGATACATCGATAGCTTTTGTTTCAAGCTCGATAGTCAGCGGTTCAGAAGTAGGACTTGCAAACAGTACTGCTATATAACGGCGGCTGTCATCATTATTTATCAACACAGCGGAATTTCCGCCTATACTTGCCGCTGCCGCAAGCTCGCCGTCATATTTGTAAGTGGTGCAGAGCTGACCCTCATCGTCTACATATCCGCAAAAATCTGTTCCATAGACGAAAGCTCCCGCAGCCGAGCCGAACACTTCAAGTCCGGCAGTTCGTATGACCTCTGATGCCCACAAATCCTCTTCGCTGTCGAAGTTGATCCTTCTTACCCTTGTCACAAGTTTTCCCTTATCAGCTGTAAGAGTGCTCATCATACAGCCTTTGCTCTTGCTGACAAAGCTTATGTCTGTTACCATTTCTGTACATTTTCTGTTATATATCTCTTTGCCTTTCTTGTCATATACTGTAAGTTCGCAGCTAAAATTCTCCGCAAGCGTAACTACTGCGACATAGCCGTCTGAGCTTACTCTTGCAAATAATATTTTATTATCGAAAGTCTTGCTGTAGAATACTTCTTCTTCATCTTCCAGAGTAAATTCATTTCCGCCGTTTTCATAGACAAGTGCCTTGCCATTGGCGACTCTTAATATCGGATTAGTGTAAATATGCTGACGTTTTTTCAGCAGATTTCCGTCCGTATCGTATATGTAGAGATATGTATCGCTCTGGACCATTATCCTTTTTACGGTATATCTCAGCTGGTATCCGGTGTCTTCGCTGAACTCGATAGGGAAATTACCTGTTGCGAGCTGACCGGAGTTATTTATAGTCTTATACTGTTTGCCAATGCCTCTCAATTTCGGATACCATATATCCTTTGTTGCATAAAGTGTGAAAAGTATTGCAGCCACCAGCAGAAAGACCAGAATTTTTATAAGCCGTTTTCGTCTGTTTTTACGGTTTTTGAGATCGACTATATCGTCGACATCATACATATTGGGCACCGTTCACGACTCCTTTCCGCTTTTGTTGTCCCTTTGATTCAAGGTCGGTGATTACCGCCGAAAAGTTCATCTTCCGTATAGAAGACTCTGTTGAGGTAAAGTCCGTGAGCCATAGCAGTTCTGCCGGCTTTAAGGCGGTCTTTTGCCTCAAGGATAGAAGGGATGTCATCAGGTGAAAAACGCTTTTCACTCACATCGATAAGCGTCCCTGCTATTATCCTAATCATATTATACAGAAAACCATTGCCTTTTACAAGCATTGTCACCGAATCTCCATTATTTTCTATTTCAAGCGAATAAATAGTTCTCACGGTAGTTGAAAGATTTGAACAATCAGCACAAAACGATGCGAAGTCATGTTCGCCGACGAAGTACCTCGCCGCCTTTTTCACAGCTTCAAGGTCGAAAGGTCTTCTGTAATGGAACATCAGATCGGAAGCAAATGGATTTTTTGATTCGCTGCAATGTATCTTATACACATACTCTTTTCCGACACAGTTGAAACGTGCATGGAAGTCTTCCGGAGCATCCTCACAGCTGAGGATAGAAATGTCGTCCGGAAGCTCTCCGTTAACGCCTCTTGTAAAGCCGAGACATTTTATACTGCTGTTTGTGTGTACATTGAAGCAGAACTGATTGGCGTGAACTCCAGTATCTGTACGGGAGCAGCCTGTTATAGTCACCTGTTCGTTCAGCACCTTCGACACACATCGTTCAAGGACTTCCTGCACCGTAAGTGCATTGTTCTGCCGCTGAAAGCCGTGGTACTTTGTGCCTCTGTAGGCGGTCATTACTTTAAGATTCCTCATTCTTATCCTCCTGAGCATCAGCCGGAGTGCTGAGGTCATTTTCTGTCTCACTATCAGGCGGCGGAGCTGTATCCTCTCCCTGATCGTATATTTTATTGTCGTGATTGAAATTAGCAGTTGCGTCCTCAGCCGGAGCATCTGACGTTTCTTCTTCGTGAGTCTCTGCAAGTGCAGCAGCTTTCATTTTTTTGCGTTTGTCCTCGAACCATATTATAGCAACTATAAGGAGTACGCAAATAATAGTAGCCGCAGTACCCTCGGTGAAGCCCTCAGGGATGTATCTAAGCTCAATATCGTGCTCGCCGGCTGAAACTCTTACGCCCATCATAGCATTGAGCACCTCGACACTTTCAGTCTTTTTGCCGTCAACATAGACGTTCCAGCCTTTTTCGTAAGGCATTGCAAGATAGAGGATGCCGTCCTTCTTTGCATTTACAGTACCCTTTATCTTGGTATCATCGAAGCTTGTTATTTTCAGCTCCTCGCTGTGGAACTTATCATATGCCTTCTGGAAAATATCGTGCTTCAGAGCGTATATCATAAGCTTGAAGTTACCGGATGTTCTGTCTTCGGCAGGGAAAAATGTTACCTTTGAAAGATCGCCGTCACGGCTGTTTCCCATCGGGAATACGAGCGGATAGCTCTTCAGAAGGTCACCGCCGTCAACACGGTGAGTTGCAGTAAAGTTGCCTTCAAGGTCAGCATCCTCCTGCCAGTCTATTGTAAGGCTCTTACAGCAGCTTCCTATAGCATTTGCATATCCGTAAAGGGTAGCATCGTCCATACCGGCAAAGCTATAAACTACGCTCGGCTCGTTTGAACGCTCCTCAGGGATCCTGAATGTATAGTTTCCATAGCCGTTTTTGGTGACTTCCAAGCCGTAATACTGAGCAAGCGTTACAGGCTGAGCCACAAATATCGGGTCCTCTATACCTGTTGCGAGCCTTATAATATCATTCTGATATTCAAACGGATTCAGTCCAGAGGTATCCTCTATATCGAGTATTTCCTCATTCATCATAAATCCGAGCGAAACAGGATATTTGCTCTCGTAGAGGAATGTAGTATCAGCACTTTCAGTCTCATTGAAGAATGCATCCTCACTTGAAAGGAGGTCGTTTCTCTTGATGATATATCTTATGCCGAAAAGCGTATTTACTACAGGAGTTGAAGTGCGGTAATAGTATCGGTTGCCGGCTTCACTCGCATAAAGTCCGAGCCTGCGGCAGAGAGTGGTCACAGAAACATTTGCTGCGGACGAGAACTGTGAAAGTCCTGTATAGCCGTAAAGGGCACTGTCATTGAGAGTGTAGGTGTACGCCATTTCGGTTCTGTAGAACGGGTCTTTATCCTTATTTGAGACATAATTCAGCAGCGACTGTACCTGTGCGTGCTGTGCCGGATAGTCATTGTATCCTGTGTAGCTTACCTCTTTTACACCAAGCTGAGCATTGCTTGCAAATTCGCTGAATACTGCCGCAGCAAGAGCGATATTGACAAATCCTCTGCGGATCATCGGATGCGGGAACGGGAATATTTTTGCTGCAAGGAATATCATCCAGAAAGCTCCGGCGATTATAAGCGAGCTTTTCAAAGCACCCTCTATCTTGAAGTTTTCGCCTTGTACGAGATAATTCATCCATGTTACAGCGAAAGGTCCCATTAACATGAGCACGAAATGATAGATGCGGATGCCGTTTTTCATCATCACATCATAAGCACGGAAGGCTGCGGCTGCAAGAATGAAACTGAAAATAAATGCGAAGCGGTAAGGTATCTGGTTAGTGAAGTGGAAGCCGTGCCAGATGAAGTTCAGCTTATTCATGTTACAGCTTACTGCAATTATCGCAAGCATTGCAGATGATGAAACTTTTTCACGTATCTTTATGCCCCGTGAGAAGAGGAATACTCCGAGAAGAAGTATCGCAAGCATACCGCAGGCGAAATTCGGCAGTCCCTCGACCTTTGTCGGTGTCTGATAGGATATGGTGTTTGCGAATATATTCTTCCATTCCTCGTACCATACAGTATCCTTCGGGAACGTATTATCGGCACTGTATGTGAGCTGTAATCCGTAATATGCCGGCAGGAGTATGAATCCGCCAAGTCCGATAGCGAGTATAGATGAACGTACTATCAGCCAGAAACTGTACAGCCACTTCTTTATTCCCTTGAACTCGATGATGCCTGCGGACGCAAACATGAACATGGTGAATATGCAGGTGAAGTAGCCGACATAGTAGTTTGAAATGAGCGAAAGTGCAAGTGCGAATGTATAGGTCTTCCACTTTCCCTCACGGCATATAGCCACAACTCCGAGCATTACCAGTGGGAAGAGTGCTATAGTGTCGAACCACATCACATTCCAGTAATAACCGAGAGTATAGCTGCTGAGAGCGTACATCACTGAGAATACGCATATAGAAAGGTCTTTTCTGTTGTAGGTGTATCTCAGGAAGCAGCTGAAGAAAGCTCCGGCAAAGCCTATCTTTGCGAGAAGTATCAGCGTCATAGCTTCACGGACATGGTCTTTGTCGAAGAATACAGAAAGCAGGTTCAGCGGACTTGCTGCGTAGTAGGATATGAGCGACAAGAAATTCGAGCCAAGACCGTTCTGCCATGAATACAGGAAAGAACCTCCGGTAAGGAGCTTTTCACGCACCTGACGGAAAAACGGGAAATACTGATGCCATAGGTCTACAACGAGCATCTGATTGGTCTTTTCGCCGAAAGGAGCGATATTGTAGTGACCAAAGGCATATCCCATTATAACTATCGGTATAAAGAATGAAAGCAGGAAGTAAAGAACTCCCTTTTCAAAAAGAACTTCATAAGTTCTTGTGGCAAATTTGCCGTTGCAGAACTTATCAAAAATATTATTCTGATTATTTTTTACCTTTTTTCCGGAAAAGTTACCCTTTTGTTTTTCTCCGGATAACTTTTTGGCGTTAAGAACTTTATTTTTGCTATCCATGATTTCCTCTCTTTTTATTAGTACGGCATAGAATGTTGATTTTTTTGTCGGTCAAGCCGAGGGTAGAAATGCGAACGGTTCGTCCAGCATTGCTTCGCTTGCTGGACTGCTTCTTAGGGAAGGCTCTGCCACCCTAATCGGGTCCAGCCACCCCTGTCAGCAAGCTGACATCCCCTACCACTGGTAGGGGTAACCCTCGCACACCCTACCGCCAGAGAGAGAGCCTCTCTCTGGACTCTCATTATTGACCGACTTCGTCGGTATTTATTTTTATTTAGTCATCTGAGCCACTATTATGGCTGCCGCAAGGAACATAACGGTCACCGCAATGGCAATATAGTCTCTTGCCGAGGACTTCAGCTGTCTCAGCCTTGTACGTCCCTCACCGCCGTTATAGCAGCGGCACTCCATAGCAGTTGCAAGCTCGTCAGCTCTTCTGAAAGACGATATAAAAAGCGGCACCAATATCGATATAAGATTTCTTGCACGGTTCATAAAGCTTCCGGTGTCTATCTCTGCACCTCTTGCTTTTTGTGCCGACATTATCTTGTCTGTCTCCTCGATAAGCGTAGGGATGAATCTGAGAGCTATCGACATCATCATCGCCAGCTCGTGCACCGGAAAACGGATTTTTTTCAGCGGTGAGAGCAGACGCTCTATAGAGTCCGTGAGCGTTATAGGGGACGTTGTATAGGTGAGTATCGAAGTTCCGGCTATCAGCAGTACTATTCTTATTATCATGAACAGACTGATATTTATGCCCTCGTCAGTTATTTTAAAGAACTTCCACCGCCACAGCACTTCTCCGGAATTTACCAGAAGTAGATTTATTACAGCCGTTATCACCAGAAACGGGATTATCGGCTTTACGCTCTTCACGAACATTTTCAGCTTTATCCGTGAAAGGAGTATCGCCATGACGGTATAAACTGCTCCGACCACAAGACAGAGCAGTGAATCTCCTGTAAAAAGCATGACTATATACAGGATAGTAAGTATTATCTTGAATCGTGGGTCGAGCTTATGGATAACGCTGTTCCCGGGGAAATACTGTCCGATAGTAATATCTCTCAGCAAATCACAGTCCCTCCCTTGCGTTAAGATGCTTCATGAGGAGGTCTTTTGCGTAACCTACAGTATATACTTCCTTGCCGAAATCAAGTCCCTGTTTTTTCAGCTTCATGAACACCTTTGTTATCTGAGGAACATCAAGACCTATCTGAGCTATCTCCTCAGCTCTTGAAAATACCTTCACAGTCTCATCGAAGCAGAAAAGCTTAGCCTTGCTCATAACGAGTATCCTGTCTGCAAACGAGGCAATGTCCTCCATGCTGTGTGACACTATAAGAGTAGTATTTCCTGTACGCTGATGATAAGCCTTTATATGACCGAGTATCTTGTCACGTCCGGCAGGGTCAAGACCTGCGGTAGGCTCATCGAGTATGAGGACTTTAGGCTCCATAGCCATTACTCCGGCTATAGCCACACGGCGTTTCTGACCGCCTGAAAGCTCAAACGGAGAACGCTCCATAAGCTCTTCCGAAAGACCTATATCGTGGGCAGTAGCGTAAACTCTGCGTTTTATCTCTGCATCGTCAAGTCCCATATTCTTAGGACCGAAAGCTATGTCCTTATAGACTGTCTCTTCAAAGAGCTGATATTCCGGATACTGGAATACCAGTCCTACCTTGAAGCGGACATCTCTTATTTTTTCCTTATTTTCCCAGATGTCCTTTCCTTCAAGGAGTATCTTTCCGGAAGTTGGTCTGAGCAGACCATTGAAGTGCTGTATAAGAGTGGACTTTCCCGAGCCGGTATGTCCCATAACTCCTATAAGTTCTCCCTCTTCTATTTTCAGGCTGACGTGGTCGACCGCAGTTTTTTCAAATGGTGTTCCCTGACTGTAGGTATAGGTCAGCTCCTGAGTTTCAAGTATCGGCAATTTTTATGCTCCTTTATTTTCATTAATCGACAAGATCAAAGTTTCTGTAGTATTCCGAAACACTATCTGATATTAATTTTTGATATTCAGACTGAAGTTCATTGAATTCATCACTAAAACTATCTATTGCACCTTTTATTTTAGCTATTTCAGGATCATTCGATCTCCCTGTCTTGTTTTTTTTATCATATTTTGAAGCAAACACTATCAAGAAAATTATTACTGCTAAAATAAATATCAATATGGAAATTATAGGTAAAGCGAATTTCTTATTTTCCATATGTGCGAATAATACTACGATCGCAGCAATAAAAATTAAAAGTTGAGGATACAAAACATACCTTAGCAGCTTGGTAGTGATAAATACAGTTATATTTATCACATCAGCATTTTTTTCTTTTTCCTCTAATAATGTTTCTAATTTATTTTTTCTTTCTGCCAAGTAAAATAATTTATGGAATTTATGTATATCAGCAACAGATGTATCGTACAGATGTAATCTTCCGCTTCTTATATCAATGTACAGCTGCCACATTCTCGATCTAAAATCATCACAATTCACGTTATGCTCAACAGCTTTCTCCAAAAGGGATAAAGCTTCCTCTATTTTGTCATTATCCAAGACACCGTTTGGAGGATACCAGAAAGTTTCGTCTTTCAGATAGATATTTATTTTCAATTCAATATAATTGATCTTTTTCCTGTTTTTCCCGGAAGTTTCGTTTACAGATGCATCCTCACCGTTTGCATTTGCTTGATTAATATCAAACAATTTATTACAAGCTTCACATACAACGATCGTTTTTTCGTCCCTTACCGGCAAAAGCTTTCCGCCGCACTCAGGACAATGCATATCATTCATTTTTTACTCCTTGAAAATACGCAGTATAGCCTCAACGCACTCGTCCTCGGATATTATCTCCGGAGATATATCCAGACCGGCTTCTTTAAGCTCCCACGCAAGCTCAGTGACCTGCGGAACATCAAGACCGATAGATTTCAGCTTATCCACCTGAGAGAACACCTTTTCCGGCTTATCGTCGAGCACTACTCTGCCCTTGTCCATTACGACTACTCTGCCGCACTGTGCGGCTTCTTCCATATAATGCGTGATAAGGACTATAGTTATGCTCTTTTCACGGTTCATCCGCTTTATCGCCGCAAGGACTTCTTTTCGTCCCTGAGGGTCGAGCATAGCGGTAGGCTCATCGAGTATTATGCATTTCGGCTCCATAGCGATGATGCCTGCGATAGCCACACGCTGTTTTTGTCCGCCGGAGAGCTGGCTTGGCGAGTGCAGGCGGTATTCATACATATTAACAGCTTTCAGCGACTCGTCAACTCTTCGTCTCATCTCTTCATATGGAACTCCGAGATTTTCAAGTGCGAAAGCTACATCCTCCTCAACTATTGAGGAGACTATCTGGTTATCCGGATTCTGGAATACCATTCCGGCACACTGTCTGAGCTCAAAAATGCGGGATTCGTCAGCGGTGTCTATGCCGTTTACCGTGACCTTTCCCGATGTCGGCAGGAGTATCGCATTAAGGTGCTTGGCAAGGGTAGATTTTCCCGAACCGTTATGCCCCAGCACCGCCACGAATTCTCCCTGTTTTATATTAAGGTCTATGCCTTTTAGCACCTCTGCCGGCTGAGAATCTTCATCCTCAGCCTCATAGCAGAAATGCAGGTCTTTTATCTCAATGATATTCTCCATTTATTCTCCTGTGAGAGGACAGCTCAGTTTTCCATAAGGAACTTTATCTGGTCCGGAGAAGTTATCACCGGTTTGCCTTCCTTGTCGAGAAGCGGAGTAAGTCCGCCTGCGTAGCCGTCCTTGTGAGCGAGGTAATTAACGCCTGTATGGGTGTCTATCCACACCTCAAAAACGTTGATCTTACCCTGTGAATAAGATTTTATGAATCTGTCGTCTTTAGCCATAATAAGAACTCCTTTATAATTATTTCCTCATAAGAGGTCTATATTACCTCTCCCAGATAGCCGTAGAGCCGCAGGGGAGGGTCATACCAGTAGACTTTACGGGAAGTCCTATCTCATCGAAGGATACTTTTCCCTTCTTATCTTTGAGTACAGAGCCGAGTATATATCCCATAACAGACGGAGAAAGTCCCGTAGTATAGCTGTTTATGAGGAAGAACAGCGGATCATCGGAAAGAACTCCGGAGCAGAGCTTAACGAGGTCATAAACGCAGTTTTCGAGCTTCCAGACCTCACCGCCCGGACCTCTGCCATAACTTGGAGGGTCCATGATAACGGCATCGTATTTTCTGCCTCTGCGTATCTCTCTTGCGATGAACTTCTCGCAGTCGTCGACTATCCAGCGGATAGGCTTTTCGGTAAGTCCGGACGCAGCAGCGTTGTCTCTTGCCCACTGCACCATGCCCTTTGAAGCGTCAACGTGACAAACAGAAGCTCCTGCTGCTGCACAAGCGAGAGTAGCTCCGCCGGTATAGGCAAAAAGGTTGAGCACATTTATCTCTCTGCCGGCATTTTTTATCTTATCCGCCATGAAATCCCAGTTTACAGCCTGTTCCGGAAAAAGTCCGGTATGCTTGAAACCGGTCGGACGGATATTGAAAGTAAGCTCACGATAGTTAATGTTCCATGAATCCGGCAGTCTTTTGCGGAACTCCCATTTGCCGCCGCCCTGATTTGAGCGGTGGTAGTGACCGTCAGCCTTATTCCAGAGCGGATCGGTCTTTTCAGTTTTCCAAATTATCTGAGGATCGGGACGAACGAGACTTACTCCGCCCCATGTTTCGAGTTTTTCTCCGTCAGATGTATCGAGGATAATGTAATCTTTCCATTTATCAGCAGTTCTCAAGCTCAATGCTCCTTAATAATTTATTGTTTTATGCCGCAGCGTTGTTTTATCCGCTCGGCTATTTCGACAGCGATAGAATTGATTCTTCCGAAGTCGCTGCCCTCTATCATAATGGTGATGAACGGAGCGGCAGTACCGCTTTCACGCACCACAACTCTTCCTGTATCTCCGAATTCTCCCTGATACCATTCGATAAGGTCGGTTATGGACTGATCGTTTTTCCATATCTCACGGCTGCTGTCGTTTATACGGACATTCAGTGAGATCTGCGGGAGTTTTTTCAGTTCACCGGCAAGCTCGCTGAGCTTTTTACCGGTCTTCTGCATTATTTCCAGCAGTTTAGCTCCGCAGAGCTGACCGTCCTCGCAGGGGGAATCGTCCATGAAGAAAACGTGACCGTTCCTGTCGCCGCCGAGGTTATATCCGCCCTCCATCATGCGGTCGATGACGCTGCGTCCGGCAGCACCGGAAGTCACGGTCTTAATGCCGTTATCCTTTGCGAAATTGAGCAGACCGAGTCCGCTCATAGTATTAATCACTACGGAATCATCTTTAAGTTTGCCCTGTTCCTTGTAGTATTTAGCGAAGATAGCGAGGAGCTGATCTCCGTCAACGAGGCTGCCGTTTTCGTCGACAGCAAGGCAGCTTCCGCCGTCACCGCCGAAAGCGAGTCCGCAGCAGTAATCTCCGGCAGCTACCTGATCCATAAGCCTTTCGAGGTCGGTGACTTCCGCACCGAATCCGGCATCGTCATTTTCGCTTACCGACACCATATCAACTTCCGCACCAAGCTCCGCAAAGAGTTTTCCGGCAGTAAGTCCGGAGCAGTTCTCCTCACATATAACAGCTATTTTAAGCCCTTCAAGGTCGGTGCTCATGATACTTTTGATGTGTTTTATGTATTCTTCTACGGCAGTAGTGCAATTGAGCATCCTGCCGATGTTGTCAAATTTCTTCTGTGCAGAGCTTTTACTGCGGTTCATCGCATAATTTTCGAGCTCGTCCTGTATCCTTTCGTCGAGCCGGAAGCCGTCCGAGGCGAAAAGTCTGATACCGCTCGCATCGCTGATGCCGGCAGCTCCGGTTATCATTATACCGGCGGAGGCTTTATGCTCCCTTACGATGTATGAAGCTGCCGCAGCCGGAACGGCTCCGAGAGTTTCTGCATCGATACCCGACGAGCATATACCTGCACACACAGCTGCTTCAAGAATGTCCGATGATAGCTTTGAATCCTTTGCAACGACTATTTTTCCGCCCTCTTCCTTAGCGAGCAGCTCTGCGGCAGCTCTTCCTGCCTGCATGGCGAGTTCGCAGGAAAGCTCGGTAACGGTAATACCTCTTGCACTGTCTGTTCCAAACAGTCCTGACATTTTAGATTATCTCCTCTTTTTTCTCTGTATCTCTTATAATATATATAGCTATAGGTCTTCTTTTTCCGGCTATTTCCTCAATATCTTTGCATATATAGGTACAATTCCGGTTGTTATATCTGTTATAGACCTCTATACCGTTATTTCTGTTCACGCAGAAAACGGTATGTATGGACGAAAGAAAAGGTTTTTTCGTCCAGAAAGTGATAATAAACGCTTTCGAGGCTTCTGCCTCGCTTACTTTATCGGTACGGCGGTAAGCTGCACCGAAATGATCAAGTCCTTTTCCGAGCTGATATGCATTGCAGCCGAAAAATCCCATAAGCACTCTGTAACGCTCCATAAAGTATGCAACATCACTCAGCGGCTTTGGTATCCCCAGCCACACCAGAGCATTATGGACTGCGATGACCTCGCATCCATTGAAGCTCATAGGGCATATCCCGTACCGGAAATTGGCTGTATTTCCCATTCCCTGACCGTTTATCATCTTACCGAAATCCGGTGGGGGAACGTTTTTGCTGTTATGTCTGAGATTATATCTCTTTGAACCTTTTATAAGCATAATTTTCAGAAACTAAGCTGACCTTCATCAGCCGGACTTTTCTGCTCCGGCGGAGCATATCCGAGATGTTCGTATGCGAGTTTCGTAGCTACTCTGCCACGGGGAGTGCGTCCGAGGAAGCCGAGCTGCATAAGGAAAGGCTCACAGATGTCTTCAAGGGTCACGGATTCCTCATTTATAGCGGAAGCGAGAGTTTCAAGTCCTACAGGGCCGCCGCCGTAGCCTTTGATTATCATTTCGAGCATACGTCTGTCGAGGCTGTCCAGACCGAGCTGGTCGATGTCCAAACGGCTCAGGGCAATTGAAGCTATCTCCTGAGTTATCTGACCATTTCCCATAACATCAGCAAAATCACGCACTCTTTTAAGCAGGCGGTTTGCGATACGAGGTGTACCTCTTGCCCTTCCTGCTATCTCTCCTGCACCGTCAGTCTCGCATGGGATACCGAGTATCATAGCACTTCTGCGGACTATATCCGTCAGCTGGTCTTTATTATAAAGCTCCAGTCTCTGGATAACGCCGAAACGGTCACGGAGCGGAGCCGAAAGCTGACCTGCACGGGTAGTAGCTCCGATAAGGGTAAAGGGTTTCAGGTCCATACGTATCGAACGAGCCGAAGGTCCTTTACCTATTATAATGTCAATAACTCTGTCTTCAAGAGCCGGATAAAGTATCTCCTCAACAGCACGGGAAAGGCGGTGTATCTCGTCGATAAAGAGCACATCGTTATCCGAAAGGCTGGTCAGGAGAGACACGAGGTCTCCGGGCTTTTCGATAGCCGGACCTGTCGTCACACGGAGATTCACGCCGAGCTCATGAGCTATTATAGCCGAAAGAGTCGTTTTTCCGAGTCCCGGAGGTCCATAGAGAAGCACATGGTCGAGCGGTTCTCCCCTGCGTTTTGCGGCTTCGATATATATAGCAAGGTTTTCCTTTACTTTGTCCTGACCGATATACTCGTGGAGCGTCTGCGGTCTGAGAGTTACCTCTATATCGCTGTCTTCCTGAATATTTTCCGGTGCAATGATCCTTGGAGCGAACTCCATATCCTCTGTTTGTATCAATTTCTTATCTCCTGATCTGGATTGGATTACTTTTCAAAATATCTCTTTTTGCGGACATAGAACGGATCTACGGTCTCCGCAGCTTTCTTGCCCATATCCTGCTCATAGCTTATGAAGCAGAGATGTTCGTTAGCTTTTACGGTCTTGGAAAGGTACTTTGAAAGCGGTACGAAAAGCTTTCTTGTACTTCCTATCATGTCGAGCACAATGAGTATCTGAGGCTTCTCACAGCCCTTTATCATTTCCATAATGAAGGCACGGTCAACGTTCGGCTGTTTTGAGAGAAATTTGCTTGCAGCCTTAGTGAGATGTCCCACTGAGTGCTCAACAGGACGATATGATATTATATCAGCCTCGCTGTACGAGATAGCTTTTATCTTCAGGTGTCTTGCGACCATGAGGATGCTCTTTATCTCCTGTGAAGAGAATTCCTTTCCGTAGGAATTGGGGTTCAGTACTGCTGAAGTGGACTGTATAAGGTCGAAAAGTCTGAGACAGTTGATCTTATAACAGTCTACATAGCGTTTTGCGAACTGCTGAAGTGCACGGAAACTTGTAAAGAAGGGGATAAACACTTCGCCATCCGGATTCTGAGTGGTTATCAGTTCGAGCTGTATTCCGCCCTCTGAACGGTCACGTTCCTGTTTTACCGGATTTTTGCAGATAACATAGACATCGCTCTTTATAAGTGTCTGCAAGAATACTGAACGTTTGGATGGGTCTTTTATAGCCGCCTTCAATAATTCGTCGAGGTTCATAGTTGGTATCTTCCTTTCTGTATAAGATCAGCAGAAGATCTTGCAGTTCAGATCTTCAGCGTGAATTTCTGGCTGTAATGAGCCGCAGAGTTTCTTTTATAAGATCCTGTGTTGAAAGTGAAGGGTCGAGCTTACCAAGGATAGGAGCGACTTCTCCCTGAGTATAGCCGAGTACCATTAGTGCTTCGAGTGCTTCTGTTACTGTGTCTGACGAGCCGCCTGCGGGCATAGCAGAAAAAGCAGATACATCTGCTGAGACGCTTCCGCTTACGGATTCTGATGAGATCTTGTCTTTAAGTTCAAGAACTATCCTCTGAGCGGTCTTAGCACCTATTCCCTTAGTGCGTGTCAGAGTTTTGCTGTCGCCTGAGGCTATAATGAACGCAAAACGCTCCGGTGAAACATCTGAGAGAATAGAGACTGCTGCTTTAGGACCAACTCCCGATACCGTGATAAGGAGTTTGAAGCAGCTTAGTTCCTGCTGAGACGCAAATCCGAAAAGTTCGACTACATCTTCTCTTACGTATAAATATGTGTAAAGCATTGCTTCACTTCCTATCTCACCAAGCTGTGAGATAGTGTTATATGATGTGCGGCAGCCGTAACCTACTCCGCCGCATTCTATTACTGCAAAGCCCAGTTCCTTTACGGTGAGCCTGCCTTTTAAACTGTATATCATGTGATTTTTCCTTTATTATTACTTTGACAGATAAAAATTGCGTCAGTCAAGCTGAATTATGTCGGTCAAGCCGAGGGAAAAGATGCGGAACGTCCGTAAAACTTCGCTTCGCTGGTTTTACTGCTTTTTAGGAAGGGCTCTGCCCACCCTAATCGGGTCCAGCCACCCCTGTCAGCAAGCTGACATCCCCTACCGCTGGTAGGGGTAACCTCGTACACCTTCCCGCCAAAGGGTTGGGGCTAACTGCCCCGTCCCCTCTGTCACTTCGTGACATCTCCCCACACTGTGGGGTTACTCCCTGTAGTACAGGGAGATGTCCGTAAGGACAGAGGGTCATCGCTCCTGTCAGGAGTCACCCTTTGGAATCCCTTAATGCCGACTTCGTCGTTTTTAATTTTTGTTTAAATTTTTTAATTCTGTATTTCATCCCCAGCGGACTGAATGTCCGTGGCAAATGGCTATAGCGAGAGCATCCGCAGCATCGTCCGGCTTAGGTATCTGAGCCAGTCCGAGGAGCTGTCTTGTCATTTCCATTACCTGCTGCTTTTCAGCCTTTCCATAGCCTGTTACCGAGGATTTCACCTGCAACGGAGTATACTCCGATATAGGTATTCCACGCTTTGCGGCAGAGAGCACAGTAACTCCCCTTGCCTGAGCAACATCTATGGCTGTTTTCTGGTTTGTGTTGAAATAAAGCCGCTCAATAGCCATGCAGTCCGGAGCGTACTTGGTGAATATGAATTCCATGTCCGTGTATATTGCTTTCAGTCTCTCCGGAAACGGAGTTCCTGCTTCTGTCAGCACAGCTCCGTATTCTATGGGAGTAAATCTCACACCGTCATAATCAAGTATTCCGAAGCCTACAATGGCATAACCGGGGTCAACACCGAGTATCCTTATATTTTTCACTTTTTATTACCTGTACTGTTCCAGCGAGCAGCGACACCTACTCACTATATTCCATATTATTATAACACATCTGCCGTATATATTGCAATATATTTATTTCAAATTTATTGATTTTTGCAAAAAAATCTGTTATACTGTAAAATGTTGAAAATGATAAAACGGAGGAATTATAATGGATCTCAAACAGCTTCGTGACGGTATAGATGATATTGACAGCCAGATACTTACACTCTTCATGAAAAGGATGGAACTCTGCAAGGGCGTCGCAGACTATAAGAAAGAACATAATCTGCCTATTTTTCAAGGTGGAAGAGAACAGCAGGTCATCGACAGGATAAAGGCTCTTACAGGCGACAGCAGACTTGAAAACGGTACTGCCGCACTCTTTACAAACATTATGGACATAAGCAAGATCTTTCAGGACAGAAGTATCCACGGTGAAGCCCCTGAATATGAGTTCGATGCTCCGGATTTCGAGGGAGCGACCCGCATAGGCTGTCAGGGTACTGCCGGAGCTAACTCCGAAACTGCCGCAAGAATGATTTTCGGCGATAAGGACCTCACCTTCTACCGCACTTTCGAGGACGTCTTCAAAGCTGTTCAGGCAGGCGAGCTTGACTACGGTGTACTTCCCGTTCATAACTCAACAGCCGGCTCCGTTGACAGTACCTACGACCTCATGGCAAAATACAGCGTTTATACAGTAAAAGAAGTTGTTGTGGAGATAAATCACTGCCTTGCAACAAAGGAGAATATCCCTATATCAGAGGTAAAATGCGTTTACTCCCACCGTCAGGCACTCTCTCAGTGCAGCGACTTCCTCACAGTAAACGAACTGAAGACCTCCGATTACAGCAATACTGCCGTTGCTGCTGAAAAGGTGCTCAACAGCGATCCGGAAGAAAAGATAGCAGCTATATGCTCTGTCGAGTGTGCAAAGAAGCTCGGACTTCATATCCTCGCTGAACATATTGCAGACTGCTCGCTCAACCGCACACGCTTCGTCTGCATCGCAAGGACCATGCAGGTCGCTCCGGAATCAGACGCTATATCGGTAATGCTCCGCATACCGCATACAGAGGGTTCTCTTTACAGACTGCTCACAAAATTCTATGTAAACGGCATGAATCTCCAGAGAATAGAGAACCGTCCTATACGTGACGGAAGCTTCGATGTACTGTTCTATATGGACTTCACAGGAAAGCTCACTGACCCGGCAGTAAAGTCGACTATCCGTGACCTCAACGGAAACCTTGAATATTTCCGCCTGCTCGGTACTTTCGTTTCAGAGAACTGATATAAATACAAGGAGGGGAATACGGTGTTATCAACACTCATAACGATCGTCATAGTCATCGGAGCTATATTCGTATGGTATAAGGCTTACAAGACACAAATACCGCCGGAGGATTTCAGGATACCTGATGAAGTAAAACGCAAATCCGCTATAGAGTCTATCAAGGAAGGCAAAATAAACGAGATCGCTGAGCGTGAAAAAGTATCAGAGGGCACTGTAAAAAAGTGGCAGAAACAGTTGGCGGACTCCGCTGTCTCTGACGCCGAAAAAATTGCAGAGCTCGAAAAACAGATACACGACCTCACCGAAGAAAATCAGTGGCTCCAGAACCTTGTAACATACTATGCCGGTCCGGACTGGCACACTTTTACAGGTTATGATGAATGGAAAAGAAACACCAGTATAAAAAAGTGAGCCCTTTGTTTTTTTGAACTGTTTTTTACGATTAATTCCCCTAAATTATTGCAAATTGCTACAATTAAAAAACTCTATTGACAATGCACAAAAATCATTGTAGAATAATAATGTTGGACTATATATATGTTCCGAAAATAAAGATATAAATTTAGATATTTGAACAAAAGAAATACAGACAAAAAGGGTGGTAAAATGGTATTCAGCAGCTTGCAGTTTATTTTTATATTCCTGCCTGCTTTCATGTTGGTATATGCGGCATCGCCGCCAAAGTATAAAAATGCAGTGATCTTTGCCGGAAGCGTCATATTCTATGGTTTCGGCGTAAAAAAACCGGTTTATATAATCCTGTTTCTTTTAACTTTATTATTTGATTTCATTATAGCTCAGTTTATAGAGGCTTTCCGGCGAACGTCGAAGTTCTGGCTCTTCATAGGAGTCGTCTTCAACTTCTGGTGGCTGATATTCTTCAAGTACTGGGGATTCGGTACAGAAAATATCAACAACATCTTCCACGCCGGACTTACCGTCAAAGACATAATGCTCCCGATAGGCATAAGCTTCTATACATTCCAGAATGTTTCGTACTTAGCGGATGTATACAGAAAAAAAGCAAAAGCTGAGAAAAACCTCATAAACTACGGAGCTTATATCAGTATGTTCCCACAGCTCATTGCAGGTCCTATAGTTACCTACGAGAGCGTTGCGGCTCAGCTCAGACACCGTACACACAGCATCAAAAAAGTCGAGGACGGTCTGAAAACTTTCACTATCGGTCTTGGTTACAAGACCCTCATCGCCAATCAGATAGGTCATCTCTGGAAAGATGTCTACCAGATAGGATTTGAAAGCATATCAACAAGACTCGCATGGATGGGTATTTTCGCATACTCCTTCCAGCTTTATTTTGACTTCTTCGGCTATTCGCTAATGGCTATCGGTCTCGGCAAGCTTATGGGATTCGAGCTTCCTAAGAACTTCGATCACCCGTATACATCGTGCACTATGACCGAATTCTGGCGAAGATGGCACATGACCCTCGGCTCATGGTTCAGAGATTACGTTTATATACCGCTCGGAGGCAACAGAAAAGGTCCGAGGAGACTTATCTTCAACACCTTCTGTGTATGGCTCTTTACAGGCTTCTGGCACGGTGCAAGCTGGAATTTCGTGATATGGGGACTTGTCCTGTTCGCTATAATAATGCTCGAAAAATTCTATATAGGCAAGTTCATGAACAAGTACCGCATCATCGGTCACGCCTATATGCTTCTGATAATACCGCTTACATGGATGATATTCGTCATAACTGACCTTTCTCAGCTAAGAGAGTACGCAAGCAGACTTCTCCCGTTCACCCATGATGCGGATTCAGTCCTCAATAAAGAGGACTATGTAAAGTACTGGGGCATTTACAGGAAATACTTCTTTGCCGGTGCTATATTCTCAACAAAATTACCCGAAAGGATATATAGAAAAATAAAAGGTTCACCTTTCTGTGCATTGCTCCTGCTCGTGGTATTCTGGGCATCAGTATACTGTATGTACAAAGGTATGGACGATCCTTTCCTGTATTTCACATTCTGATACATAGAACAGGAGAAACAAATGAACAGATTCAAACAGTGTACCTACACTGTCATCCTTCTGCTTACCTGCCTTGTGGCTTCACCTATGATCTTCAAGCAGATATGGACAAACAGTGAGAAAAAGAAAAAAGAAGTAGTTGTCGGTACGGCAGAGATCGATATAACTAAAGGTATGACTACCTCGGCTGTACAGCAGCCAGGCGTAGCTCCGGCAGCTACAACTCCGGCAGTTACTGCCGCACCAGGTGAAACTCTTGATACAAATGCAGCCCCCGCTGTCGAGACTACTACTGCTCCTCAGCCGGCAGCTCAGAGCTTCCAGTTCGTCGAAAGTGACATTTCATATCTCAATGATGCTTTGTTCATCGGCGATTCACGTACAGTCGGATTAGAGGAAAACAGTAAGATAACCGAACTTACTGACGCAGACTTCTTCTGCGATATAGGTCTTGCTTCACACGCTGCCCTGTCGTCAGCCGAAAACGGCACTCTCGGTTCAATGCTCGAAAGCAATAACTACGGCAAGGTCTATATAATGCTCGGTATCAATGAAGTCGGAAACAACTTCGATACTACCATGTCAAACTACAGTGAACTTGTAAATGTTATCCGCCAGAAAGCTCCGAATGCTATAATTTATATCGAAGCTAATCTGCGTGTCGCAGAGTACGCTCAGACCGGCGGTATCACCAACGAACGCATCAATACCCTCAATAGTATGATGCAGGCTCTTGCTGATAACCAGCACATCTTCTATATCGACATAAATCCTATCTTCGATGACGGTTACGGCAATCTCCGTGAGGACGTTACTCCGGATGGTATACACGTTCAGGGAAAATATACTATCAACTGGAGAGACTGGCTTTGCCTGAATACTGTACAGATAAACAGTACTGCTCAGCTGGCTCCGGAACAGGCACAGGCACAGGTTCAGGCTGAAACAGCTCCGGCTCCGGAAGCGGTAACTACTCCGGCTGAACCGGTCACACAAGCTCCTGCTGCCGAAACACCTCAGCAGGATCAACCGGTACAGACAGCTCCTTCAAGGATAATCAACTGAATATGTTAAATGCCGAAAATGCTTGAGTGTAGTTTATTCTGCCAGTCAAGCTGGGACAACCAATACGAAACAGCCGTCCAGCGTTTTTATTACCGTGACGGACTTGCTTGCGTATGCGAAAAAAGTCTTTCCTTCTCGTACAGTGTAAGCGAGTTTACGAGCAAAACGTGAAAAGGGTGCAGGGATGTCATCCCTGCCACTTGACATTTTACCCTTTTTAACGTAAAATATAATAGATACCATAATAAACTAAAGTGAGGTCATATAAAATGAAAAACAATGAGAAAATAATGGATAAGATCGTTGACCTTTGTAAATCAAAGGGCTTTGTATATCCCGGTTCTGAGATATACGGCGGTCTCGCAAATACATGGGACTACGGTCCGCTCGGCGTTGAGCTGAAAAACAATATCAAAAAAGCTTGGCTGAAAAAATTCGTTCAGGAAAATAAGTACAACGTGGGTCTTGATTCTGCTATACTCATGAATCCGCAGACTTGGGTGGCTTCCGGTCATATCGGCGGCTTCTCTGACCCTCTTATGGACTGTAAAGAATGTAAGACACGTCACCGTGCCGATAACCTCATCGAGGATTTCGACGGCACTAACGTTGCAGGCTGGTCCAACGAACAGATGATGGACTACATCAAGGAACACAATATCACCTGCCCTAACTGCGGCAAACAGAACTTCACTGACATCCGTCAGTTCAACCTCATGTTCAAAACTTTCCAGGGCGTTACTGAGGACAGCAAGTCCGAGCTCTACCTCCGTCCGGAGACAGCTCAGGGTATCTTCGTTAACTTCGCTAATATCCAGAGAACTACACGTAAAAAAGTTCCTTTCGGTGTTGCTCAGGTAGGTAAGTCCTTCCGTAACGAGATCACTCCGGGTAACTTCATCTTCCGTGTTCGTGAGTTCGAGCAGATGGAGCTTGAATTCTTCTGCAAGCCGGGTACAGACCTCGAATGGTTCGATTACTGGAGAAGCTACTGTAAGAACTTCCTCCTCAGCCTCGGTCTTAAAGAGGAGAATATCCGCCTCCGTGACCACGATCAGGAAGAACTCTGCTTCTATTCAAAGGCTACTACCGACTTCGAGTACCTCTTCCCATTCGGCTGGGGCGAGCTCTGGGGCGTTGCTGACAGAACTGACTACGACCTCACTCAGCATATAAATACAAGCGGTAAGTCCCTTGAATACTTCGACCCTGAAACTAACGAGAAGTACATCCCTTACGTTATCGAGCCTTCTCTCGGCGTTGAGAGACTTTTCCTCTCCGTTGTTACTGAGGCTTATGACGAGGAAGAACTCGTTTCTACAGACAAAAACGGCAACGAGAAGAAGGAGACCCGTACTGTTATGCGTTTCCACCCTGCTCTTGCTCCTTTCAAGTGTGCAGTGCTCCCACTCGTAAAGAAGCTCACTCCTAAGGCTGAGGAAGTTTACGAGATGCTCTCTAAGAAGTTCATGGTAGACTTCGATGAGACCGGTACTATCGGTAAGAGATACCGCCGTCAGGATGAGATAGGTACTCCTTTCTGCATCACTTACGACTTCGATACTCTCGAAAAGGATAACTGCGTTACTGTCCGTGACCGTGATACTATGGAGCAGGAACGTGTTGCTATCGATGACCTCGTTGCTTACCTCGAAGCTAAGATCAATTTCTGAATCGGTTAATATCACGATAATTTTAAAGCCGTTATACAGCTTATTGGCTGTATAACGGCTTTTTTACATTCCTTTGCGATAATAGACAGTATAATAGAAATCAGAAGGCTTTTCAATATCATTCTCTTTTGGAGGTTCTGTTGTAAAATCTTCTTCAAGGATATTTTTTACGACCTTTTTAAGAAGTGGCGTTGTATAACTACTAAAAATTACAATATTGCTTTTATCGATCTGTTCTAAAAACTGTTTGAAGAACTCTGTATCCTCAGTCTGGAAATAACCCGAATCCTGAACAAAAAGCGGTCCCATCGGAGAATGTTTTGTAAAGCCCAAAAAATCGCCTAATCCAATGTACTGGTATCTTTCTTCTTCGTAGAAATCCATCAATTCATCTACATACTGTGCTTTAGCGGCCATAGTTTTATATTTATCATTGGAATCACCTTCGTAGTCCTTGCGGTAATTTAAGGATACATCTGATATGAGTAAAAAACAGCATATCATTGTCGCTGTCTTAACAACTTTT
Organism: Ruminococcus sp.; assembly: GCA_017441505.1. Taxonomy (GTDB): domain Bacteria; phylum Bacillota; class Clostridia; order Oscillospirales; family Ruminococcaceae; genus Ruminococcus. The sequence continues at coordinate 32,024 of JAFRXL010000016.1, read as the reverse complement.
TTCCTGTCTTTAAAAAGACTTATATGTTCACCGCTGTACATAATAAATGCAGCATATATCGGTACAGCAAAAATATAATGATGATCAAAATACTGACCTCCAAGACCTACACAGAAAGAAGCTGTAAATACTGCTGCTGCAACTTTCAGAACCTGAATTATAATTATGCGTATATTCTTTTTATAAACTGATGCAAGTGGTATAATTAATGCTAAAAATATAATTATCCATAGCAAGTTATCAAAAGTTTTCACATCATCCTTCAAAAATAATATATTCAGTGCACGTTTAAAAGCAGTATCACCATTATTAAGCAGAGGGTCTCCGGAGCTGATCCGGGTATTCAACATATTCTTTATATAAATGGTAAAATACGGTTTGAGGATACCTGTCGCTCCAAGAACAGTAAGTACAGCGATCCCGCCTATAATATCAGGAATAATCACTCCCCTTATAAGGTCTTTAAAACTGTTTGTGAAAAGAAGAACAGCTGCAGTTGCTGCAAGAAGAAAAGGTTCTTTCAGCATTACTGCAAAACTGATATAAATTGCAGTAAGTATAGTTCTTATGATACGTGTTTTTTTATCCTCAGCAGTCATAAGCTTACGTGCGGAATATATATAAAGAATTGAACAAGCTGCTCCGATAGCTTCGACCTGAAAACCTCCGGAATATGTCTCGCTGTATACTGCTAACATAGTACTGCACATAAAGACTGTTAAAAAGGAGAAAATATCATAAGAATCTATTTTTTTGTCTTTATTTGCAGCTCCTTTCATACATTTCTCAAGCAAAAAAAGACTTGGTACTACCGCTATTATAAAAGCTGAGATTATACTTACGATATTGCATATTATCGTGCTGTCTGTAAAAGAGAACGATATAATGGACAGTACAAATATACCTATGGGTTTGTTCTCATACAGATCCGAATATGGTGTAAGACCATTCATCATTCCTCTGCCAACTGTCCAGTAAAGCGGTGAATCGACCGAATAAGCATGAGAAAGCTCATACCTTATAATATGATAAAAGACTTGTGCAAAAGCAAATACTGCCAATACCGTGAATACATAGATACATACAGTATCTATATTGATACGTTTTATCTTGCTCTTCAGTACCCTTGAATTGCTTTTATCTTTTTGAAGCTTATTCTTCACTTCGGCTGATATTCTTATCTTCATTGTGTTTCTTCCTTAAAAATATTCCGATCTACATAATAGATGCCCTACATTCCTTTTCGATAATATATCTCATAATAGAAATCAGAAGGTATTTCTAAATTATTCTCTTTTGGAGGTTCTTTTGTAAATTCATTTTCAAGTATCTTTTTTACATAACTTTCAAGTGCAGGAGTGGTATATGAATCCACAACAACAATATCACAACTATCAAGCTGTTCCTTAAACTTTTCAAAGAACCAAGTATCTTCGGTCTGGAAATTATCCGGATCCTGAACAAATGCCGGTCCCATAGGAGAATGCTTTGTAAGTCCATAGAATTCTGATTCTCCGTTAAAGCCAATGTACTGATATCTTTCTGCATCATAATGATCGCAGACATCATCAACATATTGGGCTTTAGTTTTTATCGAGTCATAAAGATTATCATATAATCCGGTGTAATCAGTACGGGAATCAAATAAAACAACTCCGGTAAGAACTACACAACTCATCAGTATTGCTGACGAAAAAACTTTTTTCTTTGATTTAAGAACATCCAGATGCTCAGCAGCATACGTAATAAAAGATGCATAAACAGGCACGGCAAAAATATAATGGTGCTCAAAGTATTGACCGCCAAGGCCTACACAAAATGAAGCAATGTATGCCACTGATAAAACTTTGAAAGTATGCAGCAAGATCTCTTTTTCACTTTTCTTATATACAGATGCTAATGTAATTATAAACGCTGTCAGGATAACGATCCACAGTCTGTCGTCAAAATACTTTATATCGTCTTTTAGCCTTGCAAGATTACCTATTCTTACATACAAAGTTCCGTTTTCGTCACTGCTTAATCTCGTATCAAACATATGCTTTACGTAAATTGTAAAATACGGCTTTAATATACCTGTAAATCCTAAAACAGCCAAAGTACTTATACCGCCTACGATATCTGGAATAATTACCCCTCTTACAAAATCTTTAAAACTTTTAGTAAACAGAAGAATGCCTGCTGTTGCCACAAGCAGGAACGGTTCTTTCATTAATACTGCAAAGCTTATATATATTGCAGTAATTATAGTTCTCATTATACGTGTCTTTTTGTCCTCAGCAGCCATAAGCTTACGTGCAGAATATATGTAAAGAAGCGAAAAGGCAGCTCCCATAGATTCGACCTGAAATCTTCCCGAACGAGTCTCGCAGTATATAGCTAACAAAGCTCCGCTTAAAAGAACAATTATAAAAGTGAAAATATCATAAGTATCTGTTTTTTTACCATTATTATTTGCCGCAGCTTCTTTCACGCTTTTCCTGTATTTTTCAAGCAGAAACAGACATGGTACTATCGCTATGACAAGAACTGAAATGATACTTATCACATTGCACAATATCGTGTCGCCGGTAAAATAAAAAGACAAGGCTGACAAAATAAAGATTCCTACAGGCTTATTTTCATACATTTCAGAATATGGCATAAAACCATTCAGCATTCCTCTGCCTACTGCCCAGTAAAGCGGTGAATCACAAGTATATGCATGGGTAAGTTCGTATTTCACAATATAATAAAAAGCTTGTGCAAATGCAACTGCTGCCAATATTGTAAAAGCATAGATACACACTACATCCATATCAGTTTTTTTTATCCTGCTCACCAGAGACCCCGATCTGCTTTTACTTTTTTGAGGCTTATTCTTAGCTGATACTGATGATCTTTTCTTCATCGCTTTCTTCCTCCAAAGCATTTTTGTCTTTTTTATACTTATCAAAGTACTTCACGCATTGTAATTGAGCACCTTGAAACCTGCCTCTGCAAGAGCTTTCTTAATAGCATCGATGTGCTCATAGTTTCTTGTTTCAAGGACTATTCTGAGGTAGCAGCCGTTGACTGCCGAGCCCTCGTTAGCTCTTTCATGGTGTATAGAAGTTACGTTTCCGCCGAGTTCAGCTATTATGCGTGAAACGTCCATAAGCTGACCGGGTTTGTCGATGAGTTCTATCATCATAGAGTAAGAGCGTCCGGACATTAAGAGTCCACGCTTGATAACTCTTGAAAGTATGGTAACATCAATGTTTCCTCCTGACAGCAGGCATACTGTTTTCCTGCCTTTGATAGGCACTTTATTGAACATTGCCGCAGCTACAGAAACTGCTCCTGCACCTTCTGTTACCAGCTTCTGCTGCTCCATAAGAGCGAGTATGGCAGCGGATATTTCATCATCACTTACAGTAACAATGTCGTCAACATACTCTGATATGATACGGAAGGTATTTTCTCCCGGTTCTTTTACTGCGATTCCGTCTGCGATAGTAGAAACGCTTTCGAGTTTTTCTATATGGTTATCTCTTATAGAGTTGAACATACTTGGTGCTCCGGCAGCCTGAACTCCATAGACCTTTATATTTGGATTCAGACTTTTTATAGCATATGCTACACCGGATATAAGTCCGCCGCCGCCGATAGGTACGATAACAGCTTCAAGGTCGGGAATCTGTTCGAGAAGTTCAAGACCTATAGTCCCCTGACCTGCAATTACGTTTTCATCATCAAAAGGATGTATGAAGGTATATCCGTATTCATCCTTCTGACGCAGAGCTTCTGCATAAGCATCGTCATACACTCCCTTTACAAGGCATACTTCTGCTCCATAGTTCTTTGTAGCTTCGACTTTGGATATAGGAGCACCGTCCGGCAGACATATGATTGAACGGATGCCGTTCTTTGCAGCGGCAAGTGCAACTCCCTGAGCGTGGTTACCGGCAGAGCAGGCGATAACTCCCCTTGCTTTTTCTTCATCTGAAAGCTGAGACATCTTGTAGTATGCTCCTCTGACTTTGAAAGAGCCTGTTATCTGAAGATTTTCAGTTTTCAGAAAAATTTCTGATTCCGGATTGATTTTAGGTGCGTGGATAACGTCAGTTTCCCTGATGACTGATTTCAGAATGTATTTGGCATGGTATATTTTGTCGAGAGTAAGCATATCAACATCTCCAATATAATTTTATTAACGTTCTTCGCTTAGCAGCTGATTAACAAATTGTTTAGCAGTTCTCGGAGAACGTCCGTTACCGGAAGATATAGCGAATTGCTCGGCTTTGAGAGCGAGCTCGTCTTCCGGAAGCTCAATACCCTTGCTGCGGGCAAGCTCAGCAGCTATAGCGGTATATGATTTTTTATCCGGACGGCTGAAATTGACTCTTAGTCCGAAACGGGCAGAAAGCGAGAGCGTTTCCTGCATAGTGTCATTACGGTGAATATCGTCGCCCTCACGGTCAGAGAAACTCTCCTTTATAAGGTGACGGCGGTTGCTGGTGGCATAAATAGCGATATTATCAGCTCTTGCGGATACCGAGCCTTCAAGCGTAGCTTTAAGAGCACCGAAGCAGTCCTCAATGGACGAAAAAGAGAGGTCATCGATAAAGATAATGAATTTCAGCGGATTATTGCTGATCTCATCGATTATAGCAGGGATGTCACGGAGCTGCTCTTTGGTGACTTCTATAAGGCGGAGCCCCCTGTCATGATACTCATTTACAAGAGCTTTGACCGTAGAGGACTTTCCTGTACCGGCATCACCGTAGAGCAGTACATTCTGAGCCGGTCTGCCTTCTATGAGAGCGATAGTGTTGTCTATGACCGATTTTCTCTCACGCTCATAGCCGTAAAGCTCCGAAAGTTTCTGCGGGTCAGGATATTTTACAGGCACAGTCTCGCTGTCCTTTACGATAAACATTCTGTGTCTTGAATATTTACCATAACCATATTTGCCAATGAGACTTACACGCTCCATATAGCTGCCGATAATATCGATAGGAGAGGTCGTCCATTCCGGCACGAAATCGTCGTAGTCCATTTCGCTTATAAAGTCCTCGGATGTAAGCTGAGAAAGCTCCTGTAGATATTGCAGCTCATGGAGCATACATTCCTGTATCTTCGGGTCGGGTGTTTTCCCGTTAGCTGCCTGAGTTATATAGACATTTTCGTCTTCAAGCACAAGTTTGAGTATATGCTCGGTGAGATTAGAATTACCGGTCTCGTAGAGCTCGTCGACGAAATTTGAATATTCCATCATATAGTCTGACTGCTCCTCGGTATCTGAACCGAGCAGTATCATCAGTCGTCTGAAAGCCTCGTCCCTTGCAAGTCCACGGAATACGACCAGAAGATCACGTTTCTGGCAAAGTCTGGTTATTTTTTCATTCATTTATAAAACCTCGATTATCTTTTCTGTCATTTCAGTACAGCTCAGCGGAGTTCCGCTTTCTGTGCCCATAAGGTCGGCAGTTCTGTATCCTGCATCAAGTACCTTGTTTACTGCTTCTTCTATAGCATCCGCCTCGGCTGAAAGTCCGAACGAGTAGCGGAGCATCATAGCTCCGGAGAGGATAGTTGCTATAGGATTAGCTTTGTTCTGTCCGGCAATATCCGGAGCACTTCCATGTATAGGTTCATACATACCTCTTGTAGAAGCTCCGAGGGATGCGGAAGCAAGCATACCGATAGAGCCGGTTATCTGTGAAGCTTCGTCAGAGAGTATATCTCCGAACATATTTGAAGTAACAATAACGTCGAACTGTTTAGGGTCACGGACAAGCTGCATAGCCGCATTGTCCACGAACATATCGCTGTACTGAACTTCCGGATATTCCTCTGCAAGACGGTGCATGGTCTTTCTCCACAGTCTTGATGATTCAAGCACATTCGCCTTATCGATGCTGCAAACACGCTTATTACGCTTCATTGCAGTCTCGAAAGCGACTCTTCCTATACGCTCTATCTCGGTGACGCTATAGGCTTCGGTGTCGAAAGCTTCCTGACCGTATCTGCCCTCACGGTAGCCACGGTCGCCGAAGTATATTCCTCCGGTAAGCTCACGGACTATCATTATATCGAATCCTTCACCGACTATCTCATCTTTCAGAGGTGATGCCGCACGAAGTGCAGGGTAAAGCTGTGCCGGACGAAGATTGGTATATAGTCCGAGTGCAGAGCGTATTCCCAGAAGTGCTTTCTCAGGACGGTTATTTCCCGGCTGGTCGTCCCATTTTGGTCCGCCTACAGCTCCGAGAAGTACGCTGTCGCTTGCAAGACAGCCGTCGACTGTCTCCTGCGGCAGCGGTATGCCTGCTGCGTCTATTGCACATCCGCCTATGAGATACGGAGTGAAATTGAATTTATGTCCGAACTTAGCTGCCGTTTTTTCAAGGACTTTTACTGCACTGTCCACTATTTCAGGTCCTATGCCGTCGCCCTTTAATAAGGCTATATTATATTCCATAAATTTACTCCTTTATTTTATGATATTCACTTGTTCCGTCATACCCGAATTTTCTGAAACTTTTGATACCGGTCGAATCCGTATAGAATTTTCCGTATTTTTCTAAATCCGAAACAACAGGGTGTTTATCAAATGTCCATTTATTTTCATACGATATTACATAAAAATAAGATGCATTAACTGCGTATGAGGCTAATTTTTCAATAGCGTTGAATTTTTTATCGTCCGATAGGTCAGCATCACAAAGCTCGATAATACAGTAATCGAGCTTTTCCAAAACGCTGCTGAGGTCATTTCCGTCAAAATATTCATTCAGGAAAACATCTTCTGTTTCTTTTGCACCAAGAGTAATATTTTTATTTTTGTAATAGACACTACATTCTTCTTCAAATCCACTTTTAACAATATCACAGAAGGCGTTTTTTATTTCGTCATACTGGTAATCATCGCTTCCATTTGTATTTTGGTCGTTGCCGCTGATAATGAGCTGAAACTCTTTTCCGTCATGCTCCATTTTTATAATTGCATTGGTGGAAGCTTCGGAGTGAGGTATAATAAAATCCCAGCCTTTTATATCGTAAATAATTTCTGAATCGGTAATATCAGCTTCAAAGCCGTATTTTTCCACGATATATTCAGCCGCATTTTCCTCAGCCTGTTTAAGTACCCTTTTATTCTCTTCCTTCTGACTTTCGGATTCGTTTTTGCAGGAGCATAGGTGCAAAGACATTACACAAGCAAGCATAAGAGAGAGAATTTTTTTCATAAGTTACTCCTTTCAGCGGATAACTCCCTTAGCAATAGACTGCATCAGACCGCCGTTTTCGATAATTTTCTGAACGAACTCAGGAAAAGGAGCAGTCCTGAACTCCTTACCGGTAGTGAGGTTGCGGATGATACCGTTATCGAGGTCAGCCTCGACCTTATCGCCCTCAGAGATACCGTCCACAGCTTCCGGACACTCAACGATAGCGAGTCCGATATTAATAGAGTTGCGGTAGAAGATACGTGCAAAGCTCTTGGCGATGACAAGGGATATACCGCTTGCCTTTATAGCGATAGGAGCGTGCTCACGGGAAGAACCGCAGCCGAAATTCCAGCCGGCAGTTATTATATCTCCGGACTTTACACGGCTGACGAAAGTCTTATCGATGTCCTCCATGCAGTGTGAAGCGAGCTCGGCATGGTCGCTGGTATTGAGATAACGGGCAGGGATTATAACATCTGTATCGACGTTATCGCCGTATTTTATGATATTTCCAGTATATTTCATTTTCCCATTACCTCCCATGGACTTGTTATCTTTCCGGTTATTGCACTTGCAGCGGCAGTTGCCGGACTTGCAAGGTATACTTCTGAATCAGTATGTCCCATACGTCCGACGAAATTGCGGTTTGTGGTAGTAACAGCCTTCTCACCTGCTGCGAGTATGCCCATGTGACCTCCGAGACATGGACCGCAGGTAGGAGTTGAAACTACAGCTCCGCACTCGATGAAGGTTTTAAGAAGTCCCATTTCCATAGCATCAAGGTATATCTGCTGAGTAGCAGGTATGATGATAGTGCGGACATTCTTTGCGACTTTATGTCCCTTCATTATCTCAGCGGCAGCAATGAGGTCTTCAAGTCTGCCGTTGGTGCATGAGCCTATCACTACCTGATCTATCTTTATATCCTCTATCTCGCTGAAAGTTTTAGCGTTCTCAGGAAGATGCGGAAAAGCAACCGTAGGCTCTATTTCTGAGAGGTCGATAGTAATTACCTTGTCGTACTCAGCATCAGGGTCAGCCTTATAAATGACAGGTTCTTTTCCGCCGTGCTCACGGATATAATCGAGAGTTGTACTGTCGACCTCGAAAATACCGTTTTTAGCTCCGGCTTCAATAGCCATGTTAGAGATGCAAAGGCGGTCAGCCATAGAAAGTGAGGCAAGACCCTCGCCCGTGAATTCCATAGACTTGTAAAGAGCTCCGTCAACGCCTATCATTCCGATGATGTGAAGTATAACATCCTTGCCGGAGACATATTTTCTCAGACTGCCTTTCAGCTCAAACTTTATTGCAGACGGCACTTTGAACCATGCCTTGCCTATAGCCATTCCGCAAGCCATATCTGTTGAGCCTACACCTGTTGAAAAAGCTCCGAGAGCACCGTATGTGCAGGTATGGGAATCAGCTCCTATTACCACGTTTCCGGCAGTAACAAGACCTTTTTCCGGAAGCAGAGCGTGTTCTATGCCCATTTCGCCTACGTCATAAAAATGAGCAACTTCCTTTTCCTCGCAGAAATTACGGCATAGTTTGCACTGCTCCGCAGCTTTTATATCTTTGTTAGGGGCAAAGTGGTCCATAACCATGGTGACTTTATTTCTGTCGAATACACTGTCCTTATTAAGCTTAGCGAACTCTTTGATAGCTACCGGAGAGGTAATATCGTTTCCGAGTACAAGGTCAAGGTCAGCGAGGATGAGTTCTCCTGCTTTCACATTTTCAAGACCGGAATGAGCTGCAAGTATTTTCTGTGTCATTGTCATTGCCATTTTTACACGCTTCTTTCTGGAGCCCTTTTCATCAGGCTTTATATATTGGTGAGGTTATCATAGCTTATTATCTCAGGCTGATTGCTGAAATGCTCACCTATCATTTTTTCAGCCCATACCATATCGTACCAGCGACCGAATTTATATCCGCATTTATGGAACTGACCTACAATACTATATCCCATATGCTTATGGAATCCTGCACTGTTATTGGTGAGGTATTCGTCATCATGGTCAGTAACAGCTATGCAGGCATAGAGGTTGGTCATACCCATTTTTCTGAGTATCTCCTCCATTTTTGTATAGAGGAGTTTTCCGATACCGCAGTTCTGATAGTCCTTATCCATATACAGAGTAAGTTCCGCAGACCAGTCATAAGCACTTCTGTTTTTGAATTCTCCGGCATAGGAGAAACCTACGGGACATCCGTCTGCCTCTGCAAGTATATAGGGATATTTTTCAAGGGTAGTCTTTATTCTGCGGCTGAATTCAGCCTCTGTCGGAACTTCATATTCAAAAGTAACAGCGGTATTTTTCACATAGTATGAATAGATTTTCAGCAGAGCCGCAGCGTCCTCCGGCACAGCACGTCTTATCGTAACTTTCATTGGTCTGCTCCTTTATGTATGTTATATGCAGGGAAGTTTTTATTGATACAACTCACGTCGGTCAAGCCGAGGGAAAAAATACGGACGGTTCGTACAGCATAGCTTTGCTCGCTGTACTGCTTTTTAGGGGGAACTCTGTTCCCCCTCGTACACCCCTTTGCCAAAGGGATAATAGGCTAACCGCCCCGTCCCCTCTGTCACTGCGTGACATCTCCCCACACTGTGGGAAGTCACCCTTTGGAATCCCGTTATTGTAACACGCTGCAAAAAGTTATGCTGCTGCTTCCCTGCATAGTGATTTACTTATTGATTATAGCACCCTTATCTGCGGATGAAACCTGCTGTGCATAGCGTTTGAGGTAGCCTGTAATATTCTCTTTACGCTTGATAGGCATTGTCTTGCGGCGTTCTTCAAGCTCCTCATCGGATACTTCAAGAGTGATAGAATAGTTAGGAATATCTATAGAGATTATATCTCCGTCCTTGACATATGCGATAGTACCGCCGTTTACAGCCTCAGGAGAAACGTGACCGATAGCCGCACCACGGGTAGCTCCGGAGAAACGTCCGTCAGTGATGAGAGCTACTGTAGAGCCAAGTCCTGCACCCTGTATTGCGGATGTAGGTGAGAGCATCTCTCTCATTCCTGGACCGCCGGCAGGTCCCTCATAGCGGATAACAACAACGTCGCCTGCTTTGATCCCGCCCTCGTAAATGACCTTGATAGCTTCTTCCTCGCTGTCGAATACACGGGCAGGTCCCTTGTGTACGAGCATTTCAGGAGCAACTGCACTTCTCTTTACTACACAGCGGTCGGGAGCAAGATTTCCTTTAAGTACAGCAATTCCGCCTGTTTCGCTGTACGGATTATCGATAGGACGGATAGTCTCAGGGTCACGGTTAACGCATCCCTCGATATTTTCGCCTACGGTCTTTCCTGTAACGGTGAGGCAATCTGTATTGATAAGACCTTTTTTGTTCAGCTCGTTGAGCACTGCGTAAACTCCGCCTGCTTCATTGAGGTCTTCCATGTAGGTATGTCCGGCAGGTGCAAGGTGACAGAGATTAGGAGTTTTAGCACTTATCTCGTTTGCAATATCGAGGTTGATGTTTACTCCGCACTCGTTAGCAATTGCAGGCAGGTGGAGCATACTGTTAGTTGAGCATCCAAGTGCCATATCAGCAGTAAGAGCGTTATAGAAAGCCTTTTCTGTCATTATATCAGACGGACGGATATTCTTTCTGTAGAGCTCCATTACCTGCATACCAGCCATTTTTGCGAGCTTTATACGATCGGAATATACAGCAGGGATAGTACCGTTTCCACGAAGTCCCATACCGAGAACTTCTGTAAGGCAGTTCATAGAGTTAGCTGTATACATTCCTGAACATGAACCGCAGGTCGGACAGGCGTGATTCTCGAATTCCTCAACATCTTCAAGTGACATCTTTCCGGCAGTATAAGCTCCGACAGCCTCGAACATTGAAGAAAGGCTGGTCTTTTTGCCCTTTACGTGACCTGCAAGCATAGGTCCGCCGCTTACGAATACAGTAGGAACATTGATACGTGCCGCAGCCATAAGAAGTCCCGGAACGTTCTTATCGCAGTTAGGCACCATAACGAGTGCGTCAAAGTGATGTGCAAGAGCCATACACTCTGTAGAATCAGCGATAAGGTCACGGGTAACAAGAGAGTACTTCATGCCCTTGTGACCCATAGCAATGCCGTCACAAACAGCAATAGCAGGGAATACTACAGGAGTACCGCCGCCCATTGCAACTCCGAGCTTTACAGCTTCAACTATTTTATCTATGTTCATATGTCCCGGTACTATCTCGTTGTATGATGAAACGATACCAACGAGAGGACGGTTCATTTCTTCTTTAGTATGTCCGAGTGCATTGAAAAGGGAACGCTGAGAAGCCTTTTCAACTCCCTCGCAGAAATAATTTCCGCTCATATTATTCACCTCTGTACAAATTTATGGGTATATATTTTTCCCCGCCCGTTTGGGCGGGGATTGTGGTATTTATAGCTCCGTCAATTAAATATAAATAAAACCGACGCAGTCGGCAGAAAAGGGATTCCAAAGGGTGACTCCCCACAGTGTGGGGAGATGTCACGAAGTGACAAAGGGGACGGGGCTGTTAGCCTCAACCCTTTGGCAGGAAGGTGTGCGAGGAAGGGCAGAGCCCTTCCTAAAAAGCAGTAAAACCAGCGAAGCGTAGTTTTACGAACCGTCCGTATTTTTTCCCTCGGCTTGACCGACGAAATAATTGTCGAATATTATTGCCGTATCAATTAATGTAAACTCAGTTATTGATGAGCTTGTCCTCATCGCTCCAGCTGTAGAGCTTTCTGATCTCTGCACCGACCTTCTCAGAAGGATGCTCAGCAGCAAGCTTTCTCATAGCCTTGAAGTGTACCTGTGAACCTGCATCAGACATATCAAGGAGGAAGTCCTTAGCGAAAGAACCGTCCTGAATGTTCTTGAGAACCTGCTTCATAGCCTTCTTAGTGTCCTCAGTGATGATCTTAGGACCTGTTACATAGTCACCGTACTCAGCAGTATTTGAGATAGAGTATCTCATACCGGCAAATCCGCTCTGGTAGATGAGGTCAACGATGAGCTTCATCTCGTGGATACACTCAAAGTAAGCATTTCTCGGATCGTAGCCAGCCTCAACGAGAGTCTCGAAACCAGCCTGCATAAGAGCACAAACACCGCCGCAGAGAACAGCCTGCTCACCGAAGAGGTCAGTCTCAGTCTCTGTTCTGAATGTTGTTTCAAGAACGCCTGCACGAGCTCCGCCGATAGCAAGACCGTAAGCAAGAGCAAGATCCTTAGCTTTGCCTGTAGCATCCTGATGTACAGCAACGAGACAAGGAACGCCCTTGCCAGCCTGATATTCGCTTCTTACTGTATGTCCAGGTCCCTTAGGAGCGATCATAGTAACGTCAACGTCAGCCGGTGGCTTGATGCAGCCGAAGTGGATGTTGAAGCCGTGAGCGAACATGAGCATATTGCCTGCTTCGAGGTTTGGCTCGATGTCGTTCTTGTACATAGCAGCCTGCTTTTCATCGTTGATAAGGATCATGATGATGTCTGCCTGCTTAGCAGCCTCAGCAGCTGTGAAGACCTCAAATCCCTGAGCTACAGCCTTGTCCCATGACTTGGAACCCTCGTAAAGACCGATGATAACTCTGCCCTTATCTCCGAGAGACTCCTTAGCGTTGAGTGCGTGTGCGTGACCCTGGCTTCCGTAGCCGATAACAGCTATTGTCTTTCCGTAGAGAAGGGAAAGGTCACAATCCTGCTCATAAAAAACCTTTGCAGTATTTTCCATTGTTAATTACTCCTTTTCAGAATTATTATTATAATTAAGTATATATTTGAATGAAACTTTAGCAGATGTTAGAATATCATCCGCAGATGCTGTTTCAACAAAATCGAATTATTTGGCTGTTTTCAGACAGTTTTCGCCTCTTTCAAGAGCGACTATACCTGTACGGCACATCTCCATGATGCCGTATGGTTTGAGAAGCTCGATAAAGGCATCGATCTTTGAAGTCTCTCCGGTAAGCTCGCAAACGAGGGCTGTAGGAGAATAGTCGACTATTTTGGAGCGGAATATCTCAACGGCAGTCATTATATCCTGTCTTGATTCCGAATTGTTTCTCACTTTTATAAGGAGAAGCTCACGTATAACGGTATCATTCTTGTCGAGGACTTCAACTTCCCTTACATCGTGAAGCTTTTCAAGCTGCTGTACTATACGTGTTTTCAGTTCCTTATCACCGTGGAAAGCAACGGTGATACGGGAAAATCCGCTGGATTCAGTTTCACCGACTGTCAGGCAGTCGATATTGAAACCTCTTCTTGTGAACATTCCGGATACTCTTGAAAGAACTCCGGAAACGTTGGAAACGATAACTCCGATAACATACTGATCCATTATGTTCACCTCACTTTATCTCTGTGATGATGTCGTCTATAGAGCCGCCCGGAGGAAGCATCGGAAGAACGAATTCATCGCAGTCCACAACGCAGTCGATAACGTAAGTGCCATTGCAGGCGAAAGCTTTTTTAGCGGCATTTCTGAGTTCTTCTGCTGTATAGCAGCGGACTGCTTCTGCACCAAAAGCTTCTGCGACCTTTACGAAATCGGTCTTGCGGTCGAGAGTAGTATTTGAGTAGTGCTTGTCGAAGAATAATGTCTGCCACTGACGCACCATACCGAGTACGCCGTTGTTCATTATAACTATAACAAGCGGGATATTCTGTGATACAGCAGTTGCAAGCTCATTGAGGTTCATTCCGAAGCTTCCGTCGCCGGTAAAAAGTACAGAATATTTGCCTGTAGCTTTTGCTGCACCGATAGCAGCTCCCATACCGAATCCCATGGTACCAAGACCGCCGCTTGTGAGGAAGGTACGTGGCTTTGTGAGGGGGTATCTCTGAGCAGCCCACATCTGATGCTGTCCAACGTCTGTAACTACAACAGCATCGCCGGCATTTTCGCTTATTATGTCGACTATGTCAAACGGACGCAGTCTCTGGTCAGCCGGTATTCCGGTCTTGTCGCATGGAGCTGAACAGTTGCCGCATTCTTTTTTGTATACAGCTTTGAGAGCACTTTCGGTGCGGAGTTTTTCCTCACTGCGAAGCTCTTCTATACGCTCATGCCACTGAGGATGCTCCTTTTTCTCAACGAGCTCGATAAGACGTGATGCAGCATCCTTTATATCGCCCCTTACAGCTATGTCAGCAGCGATATTTTTATGAAGCTCAGCACCGTCTATATCTATATGTATTATCTTGAAATTCTTAGCAAAACGCTCTTTGTTGCCGGTAGCTCTGTCGCTGAATCTTGCTCCGAGGGTGATAACGAGGTCTGCTTCATCCTCTGCGACAGAAGATGCATAGTGACCATGCATACCCTGCATCCCCAGAAAATGAGGATGATCTGTCGGCACAGCTGAAAGTCCCATAAGAGAGCATCCCATAGGAGCGTCTATTTTTTCAGCAAGGGAAATAAGCTCATCGGAAGCCTTGCCGCTTATTATGCCTCCGCCGAAGTAGATATAAGGTCTTTCAGAGGCATTTATAAGCTCGGCAGCTTTCTTCAGCTTATCCTCTGAAGCGTAGGAGATAGGATAAGGTATCACAGGCTGAGCCTTTGGCTCGAATTCGCACTGAGCTACCTGAACATCCTTTGGTATATCCACGAGTACAGGTCCGGGACGGCCGGATTTAGCTATCTTGAATGCCATACGGATAGTATCGGCAAGGTCATTTATATCTTTAACTATGAAATTATGCTTGGTTATCGGCATTGTAACGCCTACTATATCGACTTCCTGAAAGCTGTCTCTGCCGATGAGACTGCACGGAACATTTCCTGTTATAGCGACCATAGGTACTGAATCGAGGTAAGCTGTAGCAATACCTGTTACAAGGTTTGTAGCTCCCGGACCGGAAGTAGCTATAACTACGCCTACTTTGCCGGTAGCTCTTGCGTAGCCGTCAGCGGCGTGTGAAGCTCCCTGCTCGTGAGCTGTGAGTACGTGGTCTATACGGTCACGGCAAAGGTAAAGCTCGTCAAAAAGATTAATTACCTGACCTCCGGGATAGCCGAAAACTGTATCGCATCCTTGTTCGATAAGAGTTTCAACAACTATCTTAGCTCCTGATATTTTCATTTTATCATTGTCCTTTTATGTTATTTTGTACAGACACAAAGCAGTCTGCAATGCGGGATAAAAATTCACGTCTCTGTCAAACAAAAAACCTCCGACATTCTGCCGGAGGGTAAAACTTCATTGCTTAAACTGACATACATAAATATATCAAGCAAGAGAGCCATTCGGGCAGAATGAAACGAGGCCGCAGTCAGAGACGTTAATGACCGCACCTATGATAATGACGATACCGGAAGAAATGTAAACCGATCTCATTATACTTCGCTCCTTACTGATAATATATAATTATTCTATCACTTTATCATTATAAAATCAATAAGGAACGAAGCTTTTTGTTATATTGCTTGCACCAAAGGCGATTTCAACACCTTTATTTGTGCAGTATTTCACTTTATAAGATTATTTATCGCACTTACAAGAGCATTTACCGATGAACGGATAATATCGTTATCTATTCCTGCTCCCCATGAGCATTTTCCGTCCGGAGCAACTACCTCTACATAGGATACAGCCTTTGAAGCAGAACCTACTTCAAGAGCGTGCTCAGTATAGGCATTGATGCTGTAGTCTATGCCGGTACACGAGCGGATAGCGTTGCTGACAGCGTCAAGACGGCCGTTTCCTTCTGCAACTATCGAATGCTCAACGCTGTTGAATACAAGTTTTACATCAGCAGTGATATGTCCATTCTGCTTGTAGTGTGCAGAGGTGACTTTGAGCGGCGAGTCTATATCCACATAGTTTGCTTTGAATATCTGGTAGACCTCGTCCGGAAGAAGTTCTTTGTGTTTGTGGTCGGAAATGCCCTTTACAAGATAGCCCACGCTCTCACGCATCTTTTTAGGAAGATTATAGCCGAATCTGGTTTCGAGTATATAACCTATGCCGCCCTTTCCGGACTGGCTGTTGATGCGGATAACGTCTGCTGAGTACTCTCTGCCGACATCCTCAGGGTCGATAGGAAGATATGGAACAGTCCACTGGTCGGTGTGACCTTCCTCACGCCACTTCATACCCTTTGCGATAGCATCCTGATGCGAGCCGCTGAATGCTGCGAATACGAGCTTTCCGGAATACGGCTGACGCTCATAGACGTTCATTCTCGTCAGACGGGTATAGAGCTCGTTTATGGAAGGTATATCACTGAGGTCGAGCATCGGGTCCACACCCTGAGTGTACATATTCATGGCAAGTGTTATTATGTCGACATTACCTGTCCTCTCGCCGTTGCCGAAGAGAGTTCCCTCTACACGGTCAGCACCGGCAAGGAGTCCCATTTCTGTATCGGCAACCGCACATCCTCTGTCGTTATGAGGATGAAGTGAGACTATAACGTTCTCACGGTATTTGAGATTCTCGCACATATACTCTATCTGATTTGCGTAAACGTGCGGCATAGAGAGCTGCACGGTCACAGGGAGATTTATTATCACCTTATCGTCCGGTGTTGGCTGCCACACATCGAGTACAGCATTACAGACTTCAAGTGCAAATTCCGGCTCTGTACCTGTAAAGCTTTCCGGTGAATATTCAAAACGGAAATTTCCCTCGTACTTTTCACGGTATTCCTTGCACAGTTTTGCTCCGCTTACGGCAATATCGATTATCTCTTCTTTGCTCTTGCGGAAGACCTGCTCACGCTGAGCAACGGAGGTGGAGTTATAGAGGTGGACTATTGCGTTTTTGCACCCTCTGAGAGCCTCAAAAGTCTTTTCTATTATGTGCTCACGGGACTGTGTGAGCACCTGTATAGCAACATCGTCCGGAATGAGATCCTGTTCGATAAGAGTGCGGCAGAAGTCGTATTCAGTCTCGGAAGCGGCGGGGAAGCCTATCTCTATCTCCTTGAAGCCTATATCTACGAGCTTCTGGAAAAATTCGAGCTTTTCACCGAGACTCATAGGGATAACAAGTGCCTGATTTCCGTCCCTGAGGTCGACACTGCACCACTGAGGGGCTTTGTCTATGTAGGACTTTTCCGCCCACTTCATCGATGTCTTCGGAGCTTCAAAGAACTGTCTTGTGTACTTATTTACGTTATTCATAAATATTCCTCCTTCTGATCTGTTCGTTTTTCCGTCATGAGGAAATAAAAAAGTCTCCTCCATGCACGGCATGGAAGAGACGAAGTTGCTTGTATACTCCGTGGTACCACTCTTCTTGGTGTTTAAACACCCACTCATCTGCGTCAGATCAACGCATATCTCTGTAACGGGAGCACCCGTTCAAGCCTACTCGAAGCCTTATGCTTCTTTGGGTTGACTGCTCGGGGAGGAGTTATTTCTCATATCTGTATACTGCCTTTCACCGTCCGGCAGCTCTCTGTGAAAACAAAATATAAGCTTTGATTCCCTTCATCGCATTTGTTAATGTAGTTTTATTATATACCCTAAAAAATGATTTGTCAAGAGAATTTTTGAATAAAAATGAAAATTTCGGGAATAATCACAATGGATCATTCATCATTTTCATCCCCGATGATAGAAGGTGCAGGAGCGTTCTCCTTATCCTCACGATATTTTTTGAGTACTCTGCGTTCCTCGCAGGCATCGTAGGAGAAGTACTGTATGGCAGAAATAACGACCGTGAGCAAAGTAACTGCGAGTACCGGAAGCACTCTTTCCTTGTACATATCGCTGACAGGTACGGCTGAGTACTTTCCGTTTCCATACCAACCGGCGGAGTCAGCGTGGCTGATGAGTTTAAACAGGGCACGCATACAAACTCCGGTGCCTATCAGCGAAGTTATCGGAGCAATAAAATTCAAAAAACTCTTCCTGAAAATGCACAGAAAAGCTGCCGCTGAGATAATTATCCCCGATACAATGAGCGATATACCGTGACCTGTTATAGTGCTGCCGTAGCTGGACTTATTATACACGATACCTGCACCGGTAAGAATAGTCATAAAAAGCGGATATATGAGGGTCAGTACTACCAGAATTATTTTCAGCACTGTCATATATTGCTTTTGTTTGGAGCGAAGCGGCTTTTTTAATTTTTTCATTATATGAACTCCTGTATGATAGTGTACCTTTCAGGCACTTTTTTCAATATTGCTCACCAAATTAAATTTTGTCAAAAAGGAAAAGGGAGAAATACTTACGTATTTCAAGTTTTTCTGACGCTGAGAAATTTTCTTTATGCCAAACATTGGTTGGCAAGATTTAATTTTGGGGAGCAATAATAACGCACCCTTTTCAGCAGATAATTGTATAAGGAGCATAAGCTCCGCAGAAAGGAAGAAAAATGCAAAAAAGAGTAAAAATAATAAAAATAGCTGCTGCGGTATTATCTGCGGCAACAGCAGGATTATTCGGAATGGCAGGGTATTATTCCTCGAAGCTGCCCTCGACTATGAAAGCGGTGTCGTCCTCGGAAATATACGTTGCGGAATATCCTGAGCTGAGCTGCACCGACAAACGGGAATCTGTAGCAGCGGATATGCTGACTTTTCCCGAGCAGAAGCAGGTGACTTTTTCGCTTTTTGGAGCAGTACCTGTAAAAACTGTGCAAGTCAGGGAGCAGTCTCCGATAGTACTTGCGGCAGGCGGTACACCATTTGGGATAAAATTGCTCATGGAAGGCGTAATGGTCACCGAGCTTGGCAGCATATGTGACAAATCCGGAAGGACGGTCTGCCCTGCGGAAGAAGCCGGAATAGAGGTCGGCGACATAATCCGCCTTGCAGACGGTAAAAAAGTCACCTCAAACAAGGGACTTCAGTCTATAATATCAGCCAGTAACGGTGATGAAGTAAAAATAACCGCCGAACGTGACGGAAGCGAATTCACAGTCTCACTAAGACCGGTTTTCTCCAGAGCCACAGGACAGTGGCGTGGAGGGATGTGGGTGCGGGACAGCATTGCCGGCATCGGCACTATGACCTTCATAAACAAGCAGACCGGTGAATTTGCCGGTCTCGGTCATCCGATATGCGATTCTGATACCGGAGAACTTGTCCCGCTCCACAGCGGAGAAGCAGTACCGGTCGAGTTATCGGACGCTAAACGTGGCGAAAAAGGCATACCCGGAGAACTTCGTGGGGTGTTCAGCAAGGATGCGACCTACGGAGTACTCTACAAAAACAGCGGATGCGGTATTTTCGGCAGACTGACTGACGATGCACTTGAAGAGCTGTGCAAAGATTCTGAGGAATTCCCGTTAGGCTATCGTCAGGAGATAAGCACAGGAAGTGCAGAGATATTTACTTCTGTTTCCGGTCATAAACCCGAGAAATATTCCATAGAAATAGAAAGGGTGGACCTTAACAGCGGAGATTCTACAAAAAACATGGTCATCCGCATAACTGATGACCGGCTTCTTGACCTGACGGGCGGTATAATACAGGGTATGAGCGGCAGTCCGGTCATACAGGACGGCAAGATAGTCGGAGCGGTAACTCACGTATTTGTCTCAGACCCGACGAGGGGATATGCTATATTCGCCGAAAATATGGCGGAATATCTTGAAAGCTGATGTGCTGAAAAATAAAATCGGGCGTTACAGCTGTAACGCCCCAAATTTCTTTAAGTAAAATTATCTGTTTTCTTCACTGAAACCGCTGTCAACGAGTTCGATAAGTGCATCTACAGCAGCCTTTTCGTCAGCACCGTCAGCAATTACCTTAACATTTGTGCCGCCTACGATTCCGAGTGAAAGGATTCCAAGCAAGCTCTTTGCATTTACTCTACGCTCTTCTTTTTCGATCCAGATTGATGATTTGAATTCATTAGCCTTCTGAATAAAGAAGGTTGCAGGTCTTGCGTGAAGTCCAACCTGATTCTTAACCATTACTTCTCTTACAAACATATACAACTCTCCTATTCTCTGTAGTCTCAGCTTTATAATTATTTTTGTTCAGCTGAAAATGTGGGGATGCAATTTATTTCATTTGCTGTTATAATTATACCTTTATTTTTTCACATAGTCAACGGATTTTTTCGGATATTAGCTGAGATTTCATCAAATTCTACATTTAGATTAAATCACGATGATAAAAAATCGTTTTGCTTGTTTATTATCACTACAAAAATCGACTTTATGCTTTGTGAAAGTTATATAATATTCAACGTTAGATTATGTTAATTTCTTCTAAACGGAAAGTACTTTTACTATTATACAACCTGTTTATAGTTATTTTATATAAGCATATATTGTTTTTATATGAAGAATAGTAAAGATTTGTTCACATTTTATCATTTAAGTTAAATAATAGTATTATTTAATCTGATCGTATTTTTCGAGAAGATCGGGACGGCGTTCTTTAGTAATTGCAAGGCTCTGTTCGTGTCTCCAGTTTTCAATATTTTTATGGTGACCGGTGAGAAGCACAGGCGGTACAGCCTCGCCCTCCCACACTTCCGGACGGGTATAATGAGGGTACTCAAGAAGTCCGCTGTAGATGCTCTCCTCGGTAAAACAAACCTCATCAGAGAGAACTCCCGGACACATCCTTGCAACAGCATCAGTAAGCACCATTGCCGGCAGCTCGCCGCCTGTTAGTACATAGTCTCCGATAGAAATTTCCTCATCCACTATTTTATCTATGACCCTCTGGTCAACGCCCTCATAGTGTCCGCATATTATCATAATATTCTCCATCTGAGAAAGTTCAACGGCTCTCTGCTGAGTGAGAACCGTTCCTTTTGGAGACATATATATTGTATGCGGTTTAGTGCCAAGTTCGTCACATACCGCCTTCCAGCAGTCATAAATAGGCTGGCACTGCATAACCATTCCCATACCGCCGCCGTAGGGAGTATCGTCCACACGGCGGTGCTTATCATGGGTATATTCACGTATCTGCCGGCAGCTCACTTCAAGCTTTCCGGCTTTTCTTGCTCTTCCCACAATGCTCTCGCCGAGTACAGCTTCGCACATTTCAGGAAATAAAGTTGCAATAACAATATTCATTATTTTCTCCTGTAAGACAGTTATTTGTTATTCTCAGGAAGCTTCATGAAGAAAGCAACAGAGAATATCTTTCCGCCGATGTCGACTACTTCAAGTTTGCCGTTATCACTGGTATCATAGGTACGAATTCCCTTTTTTGTAGATGTCGGAGCTCCGAGCTTTTCTTCAAGCACTTCCGGAGTATCGTTTGCAGTAAAGCCGTCAATAGAAATTTTATCTCTGTTGAGATCATTTGCAGTGAACTGGATATTGTCGATAGGAGTATTCTCGTTTACTTCGTCCTGACCGCAATAATATTCAAGAGCACACACAAATCCGTTATTATATAAAAGACTGACCATAGTGCCGTTGCTGCTTTGCTGCTTGTATGAATCGAAAGTGAAGCCTTCTCCGAGGTCTGCAAGTGTGAGCGGATATTTCAGCTGTTTTCCGCACAGAGAAATCTTTCCTGCAAGTTCTTCTGTTGTATATGATGAGCTTGCTGAATCTGATACAGAAGAGCTGGAGTCCTTGCTTCCGCAGGATGTGAAAGTTACGGCAAGTCCCATTGCAAGTGCGATGCTGATAATCTTATTTTTTCTCATAATATATTTCTCCTTTAGTCGAATAGCCCGTCGAGAGGACGTATAGTCATAACATCATTATCCATATCTGTTGAGATAACAACGTCTGCTATAGCCGGAACGAGATATTCTCTGTCTCCGCCCTGAATCACATAAACATCGTTTGCACCGGTCTGCATAACATCGGCAATATTTCCGTAAACGATGCCGGAATCAGCGTCCCTGACCTCCATGCCGATGAGGTCCTGAATGAAGTAGGTATCCTCATCGAGTTCAAGGTCGTCACGATGCATATATAGTATCTTATTGCGTAGTTTTTCAGCTGCTTCCGGAGTGTCTATGCCTTCAAGTTTGGCAATTACCGTATTTTTGAACACTCGTGAGCGTTCAACACCTATCTCTCTGTGATCTTTGCCGATGAAGAGGCGGTCAAAGTCGCACAGGAGCTCCGGATAATCGGTATACGGCATTATTTTCACTTCCCCACGTATTCCGTGGGTAGTGACTATCTTTCCTGCTTCGAGGTACTGTTTTTTCATATTATCACCTTAATAGCGTAGGTTTATTTACATAAGGCAATACCGCACTGAGGTCGTACCGAATATGTGCAAAAGTCAGATCTGATACAAAGCCGTCAGGCGGTCTTAGTGCGGTATTAAATTAAGGTTGCCTTATCGTATTCAAGCTTGAACGTGGATAAATTATCAGTTCTTCATCTCAAAGTTTTCGCCGAGGATGTCCTTGTTAGCTTCAAGTATAGGATTTATGCACTCAGCAAGGAATTCGTCGACCTGCTGTGAGCTTCTTCCTGTATAATTTTCAGGCTTGAGAACTGCATCAAGCTCCTCTTTTGTTACCATAAAGAGCGGGTCAGCTTCGATAAGCTCGCAGAGGTTATTGTCCTTGCCGTAGACCTTTACCTGCTTGCCTGCTTCCATGGAGTAGTCCATGATACGGTCGTGGAGCTCCTGACGGTTTCCGCCCTTCTTAACAGCGTCCATCATGATATTCTCGCTTGCCATGAATGGAAGCTCAGCCATAACACGTCTTCTTATCATTTCAGGATAAACTACAAGACCGTCAGTAACGTTCATCATGATGTTGAGGATAGCATCAACTCCGAGGAATGCTTCTGCTACGCTGATACGCTTGTTAGCGGAGTCATCAAGAGTTCTCTCGAACCACTGAGTACCTGCTGTGAATGCAGGGTTGAGGCTGTCTATCATCACGTATCTTGCAAGTGAAGTGATTCTCTCGCAACGCATAGGGTTACGCTTGTAAGCCATAGCTGATGAGCCTATCTGCTTCTTCTCACGAGGTTCTTCCATTTCCTTGAAGGACTGGAGTATTCTCATATCATTTGAGAATTTGCTGCATGACTGAGCTATACCGCTGAGTACTGCAAGTACCTGTGAATCCACTTTTCTTGAATATGTCTGACCGGATACAGGCACAACTGCATCGAATCCCATTTCCTCAGCTATCATTTTTTCAAGCTGTTTGATCTTGTCTGTATCGCCCTCGAAAAGCTCCATGAAAGAAGCCTGAGTACCTGTTGTGCCCTTTGAGCCGAGGAGCTTGAGTGTGGATATACGGTATTCAAGGTCGTTGAAGTCCATAAGGAGCTCGTTAAGCCAGAGTGTAGCTCTCTTGCCTACAGTTGTGAGCTGAGCCGGCTGGAGGTGAGTATAAGCCAGACATGGCATATCCTTATATTCATTTGCAAATCTTGCAAGGTTGTTCATTACGTTTATGAGCTTTCTGCGGACTACTTCAAGAGCGTCACGCATGATGATAACGTCAGTATTATCACCAACGTAGCATGAAGTTGCTCCGAGGTGGATGATACCGGCAGCGTCCGGACAAGCCTGACCGTATGTGAAAACGTGAGCCATAACATCGTGGCGAGTTATTCTCTCTCTTGCCTCAGCAGCTTCATAGTCAATATCGTTGATATGCTCTTCAAGCTGTTTTACCTGAGCTTCTGTTACGGGAAGTCCGAGTTTCATTTCTGCTCTTGCAAGTGCGACCCAGAGCTTTCTCCATGTAGTGAACTTTTTATCAGCAGAGAAAATGTACTGCATTTCCTCGCTTGCATATCGTGTACAGAATGGGCTTTCGTAGCTGTTAGTATTTCCGCTCATAATTATGATCTCCTTTTATCGCACAATGTGCGTATTTTTTCAGATTACATTATAGCATTTTTGGCAGGGGTTGTCAATGTTCAGGATCTATAGATAAAAATAATAAAAAGCCATAGCATTTTCAGCAATGCTATGGCTTCAAATCAGTCACTTACATCGACATCGAGTGTAATTGAGATACCGAATTCAGGGTATTTACTTTGTATCTCATCAAATACGGTACGGTAAAGCCCTTCACGGTCAGGGTAAGCAAAATCTATTATCATATCAAAAGTGATAGTGCGGAACTTCTCGCTGTAGTAGAAGCCGTGTATTTGCAGTATACCGGTATGCGACATGACTGTTTTTCTCACATCTTCCAGTATCTTTGCAGCGTTATCGTCCTTGGTATTGACTGAATAAATGCTTATTCCGGCGAGTATAACTCCGTGTTCGGCGAGTACCTTTCCGGATATTTCCCTTTCGAGCACATCAAGCTCAGCAGCGGTCATAGTGTCGGGAACTTCAATGTGCACAGAACCTATCATTGTATCCGGACCATAATTATGAAGAACGAGGTCATAAGCACCGCTTACCTGCGGAAAAGAAGTGATAGTATTTTTAATTTCCTTTGAGTACTCCTTGTCGACACGTTCACCGAGTATCTCAGAAAAGCTCTCACGCATCATATCTATTCCGGCCTTTATGATAACAAGAGCAATAATTGCGGCGAGCCATGCTTCAAGACTTACTCCGGCAGTAACAAATATCACCGCAGCGATAATAGTCGAAGTTGAGATAACAGCGTCAAGAAGAGCGTCCTTTCCGGAAGCTACGAGTGAATCCGAGTTGACCTTTTCACCTGTTCTTTTTACATAAGTACCAAGCAGCAGTTTGACTACTACAGCGGCACCAAGAATTATGAATGAAGTCACAGGATAGTCCGGAGTTCGTGGAGTTATTATCTTTTTTATAGCTTCTATCAGTGACGTTATACCGGCATAGAGCACGATAGCTGCGATCACCATAGCGGTCATGTACTCGCCTCTGCCGTGACCGTAGGGGTGTTTTTTGTCGGGCTTTTTACCGGCGAGTTTAGTACCTACGATAGTTATAGCTGATGAAAGTACGTCGCTCAGGTTATTTACTGCATCGAGTATTATAGCGATAGAGCCGGTCAGTATACCTACAAAGGCTTTGAAGCCGGCAAGGGCGATATTGGCTATGATGCCGATAATACTTGTTCTGACGATGATTTTATCTCTGTTCAATGGACAGACCTCCAATAATAAATATTAAAAAATATAATACCGCCGAAGGCGGCAATAAGGGGATTCCAAAGGGATAATTATCCCTTTGGCGGTAGGGTGTACGAGGGGAGGCAGAGCCTCCCCTAAAAAGTAGTAAAACCAGCGTAGCGAGGTTTTACGAACCGTCCGCATTGCTTCACCTCGGCTTGACCGACGCAGTAATTATGCCAGTCAAGCTGGGGCGAGCGATGCGAGCCGTCCGTCCAGCGTTGCTTTGCTCGCTGGACTGCTTTTTAGGGGGAACGCTGTACCCTAATCGGGTTCAGCCACCCCTGTCAGCAAGCTGACATCCCCTACCACTGGTAGGGGTAACCCCTCGTACACCCCTTTGCCAGAGAGAGAACCTCTCTCTGGACTCTCATTATTGACCGGCTTCGCCGGCTTTAATTTTATTTTTGTTTTATAACTGCCAATCATCGCAGAGTGCGTTGATAGCTTCTGTGAGCTTCCTCATATCGGCATTTGCTCTTCCGTCCGAACGCTTTATCAGCTCTGCCAGACGATCAGCAGCAGCAGTCAGCTCGATATAAGCTGCACTCATATTAGCATTTCCTGTTTTCTTCTTTGGTATCGGTATAGGCTGAGCGTCAACGGTAACAACGCCCTCAACAAGGTCAAACTCAGCTCCGCTGTAAGGAGCATAAGCGTCAACCCCGAGCTTCTCCATAAGGAGCTGCTTGAAATTCTCAGCGGATGAAGCTTCTCCGTGATTTACAAAGAACTTTTTAACTCCCGAAATGGCTTCAGCCCAGGCAAGAAGTCCGTTCATATCAGCGTGACCGCTTACTCCGGGGAGCTGTTTTATCTCAGCTGCTACATACACAGTTTCGCCGAAAAGCTTCACCTTTTTAGCTCCCTCAATGAGACTTCTTCCGAGAGTATTTCCAGCCTGATAACCCACAAAGAGAATGGTATTCTCTTTCTTCCAGAGATTATGTTTGAGGTGATGCTTGATACGTCCGGCTTCGCACATACCGCTGGCTGAGATTATAACTTTAGGTCTGGTATCGGAGTTTATAGCTCTGGAATCATCGCTTGTAACGGTTCTGATAAGTCCCTCAAACGAAATAGGATTGATGCCCTTGCGGACAAATGCAAGAGCTTCCTCATCATAGCAGCTCTCACGGTTGCTTATGAAAATGTCGGTAGCTTCATTTGCGAGCGGACTGTCAACATATACGGGGAATCCGTCGTGACCCTTTACAAGTCCCTCTTCCTTGATATGTCTGATGAAGTAGAGCATTTCCTGAGTTCTTCCGACAGCAAATGAAGGTATAATAACACTTCCGCCACGGTCAAAAGTAGTCTGGAGCACCTCTGAGAGGGCTGTAACATAATCAGTGGGACGGTCATGAACTCTGTTTCCGTAGGTAGACTCCATGACCACGTAATCAGCGGAATCTATATACTGAGGGTCACGGATGAGCGGCTGTTCGGTATTTCCTATATCACCGGAGAAAACTATCTTTCTTGTAACATCTCCCTCAGTAAGCGTCAGGATTATGCTTGAAGAGCCAAGAAGGTGACCTGCGTCACGGAACATTATATTTATACCCTGGCTGACCTCATATTCAGTCTCATAGTGATGCGGCACGAACAGAGCTATAGCTCCGAGAGCATCGTCCATAGTATAGAGCGGCTCATAGTCCTCCTCCCCTTTACGTCTGCCCTTACGGTTACGCCATTCAGCTTCAAACTCCTGTATGTGAGCACTGTCACGGAGCATAACGCTGCAAAGATTTGAGGTTGCTTCCGTAGCGTGTATCTCTCCCTTGAATCCTCCTGCAAAAAGCAGAGGGAGCAGTCCGGAGTGGTCTATGTGAGCGTGAGTAAGAAGTACAAAATCAATTTCTGACGGAGAAACAGGTATCTGAACATTTTCAAATATGTCCTCTCCCTGCTGCATACCAAAATCTACAAGGAATTTTTTTCCACAAGCTTCAACATAGGTACAGCTTCCTGTTACCTCATGTGTAGCTCCAATAAACATCATTTTCATAGTCATTCCTCCAAGGGATATATTTTTCCAACTGTAATTATATCACATATTTTATGATTTGTCTATAATGTAATAAAAATTCTATTGAAAAATACTTGATTGTGTGATATAATTATAAAAAAAGAACCCAAGGAGTTATTGAGATGAACATTGAAGTAAACAGAATCAACGAAGGCTTACAGAATTCCCCAAAGGAGTTTATCGAAGCCGCAAACGCTGACTACACCTATCGCCTTGATAAAATTGCAGATGAGATAATAGCTCATCGTGACGAAAAACCAGTCATACTCCTTGCAGGGCCGTCAGGTTCGGGCAAGACTACTACAGCAATGATGATAGAAAAACTTCTGGACGAAAAAGGTCACGCCACACACACATTGTCTATGGATAATTATTTCTGTCCGCTTTCAACAGAAGAAAAAGAGCTCGCTTCACAGGGCAAAATGGACCTTGAATCTCCATTGCGTATGGATAAAGACCTGCTTAATTCTCAGATAGAAGCGATGAGTAACTGTGAAGAAGTTATACTCCCAAAGTATAATTTCAAAAGCTCTTCAAGAGAGGCTGGAAAGCCGTTCCGCAGAAACAAGGGTGAACTTGTAATATTCGAGGGCATCCACGCTCTGAATCCCGACGTTATCACTGTTCCCGATGACCAGATATGGAAAATTTACGTAAGCGTCCGCACCCGTGTTACTGACGGTGAAACTGTCCTGCATCCTTCAAGAGTAAGACTTCTCCGCAGGATGATAAGAGACAAAAAGTTCCGCAAGCGTTCACTTCGTGAGACTATGAATATGTTCCACAGCGTTGAAGCCGGCGAGAACAAGTACATAATGCCGTACAAGTACCGCTCCGACTACGACATCGACACATTCATGCCTTATGAGATAAGTGCTTACCGTGGAGCTCTGATCGACCAGCTTCGTGAGATGACGGATGTTCCGGAGATCAACGAAACTCTTGCGATACTGGAGAAGACAGATACTCTTGATAATAAGCTTATTCCGTCAGATTCGCTTGTATGCGAGTTTATCGGAAACAGTCAGTTCAAGTATTGAATCACAAAAAGCTCCCGAAAGAACTTCGGGAGCTTTAATATTACATATCGTTTCGATTTTCAAGAGCCTTGAACAGAGTAACTTCATCGGCGTATTCAAGTATACCTCCGACCGGCAGTCCGAACGCAAGCCGTGAGACTTTTATGCCCATCGGTTTCAGCAGACCGGCAATATACATCGCTGTAGCATCGCCCTCAACGGTCGGATTTGTAGCCATTATGACTTCCTCTACACCGCCCTGTGCGATACGTGCGAGAAGCTCTTTTACTCTCAGCTTATCCGGAGTTATCCCGTCCATAGGGGACAGAAGTCCGTGAAGCACATGATAAACGCCGTTATATTCTCTTGTCCGCTCGAAAGCTGTAACGTCCTTAGGACTTTCCACCACGCATATTACGCTTTTATCACGTTCATCGTCGCTGCATATCGGACATATTTCCTTTTCTGTCAGATTCTGACAGCACTTGCAGCTGTGAACGTTCTTTTTAGCGTCTATAAGAGCCTGAGCGAAGTCCTCTACCGCACTCTCGTCCATTGACATAACATGGTAAGCGAGCCTCTGTGCGGACTTCATACCTATACCCGGAAGAGATGCGAACTTTTCCGCAAGTATCACCAGCGGAAGAGCGTTATGGTCAGCCATTATCTATTAAAACAGACCAGGGAGGGAAACGCCTCCTGTGATCTTGCTCATTTCAGTTTCAGTAGTAGCTTCAACGTTGTTGATAGCCTCGTTTACAGCACTGATGATGAGATCCTGAAGCATATCAATATCCTCTGGGTCAACAACTTCCGGCTTGATAGTGAGAGCCTTGATAGTCTTCTTGCCTGAAACTGTAACTTCTACAGCACCGCCGCCGGCTGTTGCGGAAAATTCTCTTTCTTCAATATCTTCCTGAAGCTCTGTGATCTGATCCTGCATCTTCTGAGCCTGCTTTATCATCTGGTTCATATTCTGAGCTCCGCCGCCCATATTTCTTGGTATTCTTGCTTTCATTTTAAATTCTCCTTTGATATGATTTGTGTTTCCCTTATGGGAAAATATTTTTATTGGTTATTATCAACAGCTGTTTCGATACTGCTGTCAATTGCTTTTTTAATGAGCTGTTCAGCCATATTCTTCTGCTGATCGGTAGTTGTCGCACAGCGGGCACGTATCAGGAAATGCTGTCCGAGCACACGATCGATAGTTTCCCCGAGAGAAACTGCGTTTTCTTTAGTCTTGAAGAGAGTCATAAAGAAGCGGTTTTTCGATGTAATGAATATGACGTTTCCGGCAATACCGGCAAAAGAGTCGTCCAGACTTCCGGCAACAGCAGGGTTGACCTTACGGAATTCCTCAAGGACTTCCTCCCAGCGTTCACAAGGGTGTATATCCTCTGGTTTGAGCTTTTTAAGGTCGATGTTGGGACGCACCTCTTCATCCGCAGGCGACTTTGCCTCCATTACTTCCGGCTTATCGGCAGGAGCCTGTCCGGATGCAGGCATAGCTCTTGGTACAGAATTGAGTTTGTTCTCCAACTGTTTTATTTTATCATAAATTTCAGAATTGTCAATAGTTACGGGAGCATTCTTCACGTTTCCGCAAAGTTTTATGAGAGTCATCTCAAACTCCACACGTTTATTCATAGCCCATTTCAGTCTTTCACGGCACTCCTGAAGCTCGGAGATATAGTCAAGGACTGTAGTAAGCTCTGTATTCCCGGCGAGTTCTTTAAGCTGTTCAAGCTCATCCGGCAGACAGAGTATGAGCTGTTCTGCGGTATCGGGAGTAGCTTTCAGCAGCATAACGTTCCTGAGCTGTGCCACAAGCTCTTCACTCAAGCGTGTGAGGTCCTTTGACATATCGTACAGACTGCTTGTTATCGCAAGAGCCTCTGTGATGTCCTTAGCCGCAATAGCTTTGAGCATCTTGAAGAGGTAGTCTCTTCCGGCAACTCCGGCAGTAGTCGAGACTGTATCGGCATTTATCTGCTCCGCACAGGCTGAGCACTGGTCGAGCAGGGAAACTGCGTCACGCATACCGCCGTCAGCAAGTCTTGCGATAAGGGAAGCACCCTCATCAGTGAGGTCTAATTCCTCCTGAGAAGCGATATATTTAAGTCTTGCAGCTATGTCCTCCTGCTTTATCCTGCGGAAGTCGTAACGCTGGCAGCGTGAAGTTATAGTCGCCGGAACTTTGTGTATCTCGGTGGTAGCGAGTATGAACTTGACGTAATCCGGCGGTTCTTCCATTATTTTAAGGAGTGCATTGAAGGCACTCTGGGACAGCATATGCACCTCATCGATAATATATATCTTATACTTTCCACGTTCCGGCATATAGACAGCACCGTCACGAAGGTCACGTATATCGTCGACACCGTTGTTTGAAGCAGCATCTATTTCGATTATATCAGTCAGAGCACCGCTGTCGGCATCACGGCATATATCGCATTCAAGACACGGGTTGCCGTCTTTCATATTACGGCAGTTCACAGCCTTTGCGAGTATTCTTGCACACGTTGTCTTACCTGTACCTCTTGAACCGGTGAACAGGTATGCATGGGCGGTCTTTCCGCTGATTATCTGATTTTTCAGGGTATCTGTAGTCTGCTGCTGAGAAATGACATCGTCGAATGTCATAGGTCTCCATTTACGGTACAGAGCCTTATACACAGGGAAAAACCTCCTTTTCAGAGTAATTGCGGTATATTTCAGGCTTTTGCATCAGTATGTGTCTCAAGCAGTACAGCAGCCTGAATTTCTTTATAATAATTCGAGTAAGTTTTAGGATCTTCGATATTGTTGAGCATTGCTGCTCTGTAAAGCTCCTCTCCCTCTTTGAAGTTATGGAGCATATTCTGAGCTATAGCAGCACCGCCGAGTGCATCGGCATAATTCTCATGTCTGTCTATAGCCTCCTGAAACCATTTAAGTGCATTCTGACCGTCGTTGAGTTTGAGGTACATTTTACCGTATTCGGTACGTATCATATCTCTGAACTCATAGTCCGTATCGAGAAGCTCGTTATATATCTTCTTGGCTCTTTCAATATCGCCGTTACTGATACAGCATCTTGCAATAAACAAAGGAAGAAGAGGTGCATCCATACCGCTTTTTTCAGCTTTGTCGTAGCATATCAGAGCATTCGGGTAAGTACCGAGTATATGGTAGCAGCGTCCACGGAAGAAATCGAGTATCCGCTGTTCCTCGCTCGTTTTTTTAAGGTCAGAGTTATCAAGGTCTGTGAACACTTCCAGAGCACTGCGGAAATGACCTTTGTGGAACAGTTCAAGTCCGTTCTCAAAAGCAGCCGATTTGCGGTTAATGCCTGTAAATGCACTTCCTATGAGATCGGAGTCATAGCGGTGATATGAATTGGACGGAGAATACTTTGTCAGTTCTATCACAAAAAAAGCTACCCATGATATAAGAAGCACTGCTAATATCGTGATCGCCGCATCGCTTACAGCAAAAGTTGTGTCCGGAGACTTCACAGCGTAGAACACTATTTCACTTATGAGAAAAGCTGACTGCACAGCCATCGCCTTAGGGAGAGTACGTGCAAGGCATAGGAACACCCTTTTGGCACGCATATTGATCAATGATAATAAAGTCATATGTCTCAACCTCCTAAATAAAAAATTCCGGAACATAGATGTGCAGGCTTGCTGCGGCACACAACACGCACCGCTTAATGCTGCTCGGTCTCCCGCCTGACATGGTTCACGGGGTCTTGTTGCACAGGGCCCACACATCTATATTTCGGAATTTC
>JAFRXL010000015.1 GCA_017441505.1 Ruminococcus sp. | reverse complement strand
CATTTCACGTTTTTAGCCATACTTATGAGAGCGGTATGCTCATTTTCACAACGGCTGTCCTGTAAAACTGCATCGGTATATCTTCGGTTCAAAAGATCATACATGGCATTCAGATGCATAAGATTGTAGCCTTTTGAATTGACATTGGCGTTGTAATAAGTGCTGTGATCATCAGGGATAGTGGGAATATGGATATCAGAACCATCTACAGCATAAAGTCTGTAGCCATGAAAGAAACAAGTCTGAGAAAAAGACTCGTTGAATTTATGGAACAAATGCTGAAACGCAGTGGGAAGAATCTTTGCTCTTCGCTGTACAACAGCTGATACAGATACCATTTTAGGATCAAAGCCGTAAAAATCCATAAGTTCTTTGCCAAGCGTCTGACTTCCCATGCCGAGAATAAATCTCATTGTTTTTGAGAATGAAAGCTCGCTCTTACGAATGAAGTCTCTCTTAGGATCAACAACAAAATTCGATACATTTTTCTCCATACTGCGAATAAGCATATTAAGCTTATTTTTTACGATATTACAGTAATTCTGCACGATAAAGTCCTCCAATCAGATGTGTATATCTGATTGGCTTCGCCGCACATTTTCGGCTTTTTGTCAATACCTTTTTGCAAAAATTTACATTGTATTCATAAAAATAGTCACAGGATCTATTTCTGATTCCTGTGACTATTTTGCGTTTTCTTAGCTTAATGGCATTACGCTGAATCCCCCAAACTCTCTCTGCATAAAAACTCCCCTCAGAGTGTTCACTCTAAGGGGAGCATATTTATTCCATAAAGAACGTATCAATACTTCTGAAATACGACTGAGAACTCTTTTATGGACGGAGATAGTTGATGTAAGTATCTACCTTACCGAGGTATGTATTCTGCTTATATAACTTGAACAGTTTACCATGATAATACAATTTATTATTTTTCCAGTAGTTATAGTCCTTATCTGAGATATTTATTCTCTGATAATTGCTTGCCGGAGAAGTGCTGGTATTTGGATTCTTGATCTCTATTGTTGCAGAAGAAGGATCGGTGCTGCCGAAAATGCTTTCGCTGCCTGAACCAAGATCGATCGCACTGCCTGTGTAAGGAAGGTCAATGTGATAAAGTGCAGTACAGCCGTTAAATGCGTAGTTGCCTATTGTCTTCAGCTTCTTAGCAGGTGAGAGGTCAAGTGTTTTAAGGGACTTACAGTTAAAGAATGCATACTGGTCAACTGTTTCGAGCTGAGGATTTGAACCCGAGAACTTTAAGGATGTTATAGACCAGTCTTCAAGAGCAAATGAATGTATCCTCTTGACAGTATCAGGGATATACAATGTATTTACTCTATAACCTGCTGTACAGGTTCTCCAGCCGGCTCTTGCATTTATATTGTATGCATTGTAGCCTATCTCAGTTACATCATACCAGGATTTGTCGGATGGACAATATACTTTGGATGGAACATATATGGTGGTCAGCTCTGAATCTAAAGCACCGATCCATGAAACTCCGCCGAGATCATTCTTTACGTAATAGCATCCGTCATTGAAAGTGAAGCTGCTTGTATGACTTGAACGTCTCCAGCGGCAGGAAGGACTTTCATCAGGCATAACGATCCTGTGATTATATGTGCCGTAGCGGATCTCGTTAAGATCAGAAGTGTTTACATAGCCGTCGCCGTTAACATCGTAATAAGATAATTTAGTATCGTATAATGTTCTGCCATTAGTCATAACAGTATTCTGGAATATCATAGAGTCATCGGAATCCAATACTCCATTCTTGTTGAGGTCGCCTGCAATTACAGGACGGAAATATCTTGTTGCATGAGCTCTGAGGTAAGACTTTGTAACAGTGGTGAGAGAATTCTTATCGCCCTTAACCAATGATTTTTTGACCATATCTCCGTTTGCGTCTTCGACCCACACATCTTCGGCTACGATATTGTTATAATATCTGGTGCGGCCCCAGCGGATCTGACAATCCTGAAGTTCGCCGTTGCATTCTGCAAATGTTATATTTTCTCCTGAAATATCAGTAATGAATATGCTGTGACCCTGTTTTGAATTTCCTGGCTTGTTCTGAACAGAGAACTCAAGTCGGACATTATCTCCTTTTCTTGGTTCATAATTCTGATCAACATGGGATTCATAGAACTCAGTAGTTCCCCATATATCCGATGCAAGCTTATATGCAAATCCATAGCACTGTCCTTGTTTTTCGCCAGTTTCGATTATTGTCTGATTGCAGCATTTTTCACCCTTAGCATAATCCTGTACATGATAGCATGGCTTATTAGTATGGGTCTCGTCATTATAGCTGCTCAGCCCCTTGTGGTTCCAGTAGGACTCATTCGGGAATTTTGCCTTCTCATTATTGATGCGGGTCTGCCATTGTGAGAGTACATCCTGGTACATTACTTTTGAATTTGCTGCGGAAGCAGTCGTCTTCTCCGGAAGACCTGCGGCGGCTATTCCTGAGATGATAGTCATAGACAGCATAGTTGATGTGATGCGTTTGAGTAGTTTCATATTTTTCTCCTTTTATAGTATATATTTGCTACAATGAATTGCAACATAATGCTATTATATGACAAACTTTTATCGATGTCAATAGTTTTCCGGTAAAAAACGCCCCCAACTGTAAGCTCACAATATATGCGAGATTATTTACAAAAAATAATGTAAGATAATTGACATTTAGTCCGCACAATGATATAATATTTTTAGTTGTAATGCTACAATTTTTGATAATATTATATAAGGAGAAAAAAATGCATACAGAATTTCTTATGGGCAACGCTGCGATAGCCAGAGGTGCTGCCGCCGCAGGACTTAACGTCATAAGCGGCTATCCGGGTACGCCGTCGACAGAGGTGCTTGAGACCACCGCAAAGATCAACAATGGAAGCATCTATGTTGAATGGTCGGTAAATGAAAAAGCTGCTCTTGAACTTGGTGCAGGTGCAGCTTACTGCGGAGCTCGTTCAATGGTCACCATGAAGCAGGTCGGACTTAACGTTGCATCTGATCCGCTCATGAGCCTTGCATATATCGGAGTTAAAGGCGGCATGGTAATAATGGTCGCAGACGATCCGGGTCCTATATCATCACAGACAGAACAGGACACACGTCACTTTGCATCATTCTCAAAGCTCCCCTGCTTCGACCCTTCATCGGTTCAGGAAGCATACGATATGATACAGGAGGCATTTGAGTTCTCTGAGAAATACCATACCCCTGTCCTTTTCAGACCTACAACAAGAGTCTGTCACGGATATGCCTCTATCGAAGTCAAAGACGATGACGAGTGCGTGAAGAATACTCCTGAGGGATTTGTCAAGGACTCCTCAAAATGGGTAATATTCCCACGTCTTTCCTACAATGCACATATCCACATTGAAAAGCGGAACGCAGAGCTTTCTGACGTATTCTCGGAATACAGCCGCAATAAGATACTCCCTGCCGCCGACAGCAGCTGCCGCAAGGGAATAGCCTCTCACGGCATCAGCTACACTTATGTTCAGGAAGCACTTTCCAGCAAGAATGCTCCGAAGGTGCTGAAAGTGTCGACTCCTTTCCCGTTTCCGGAAAAGCTTGCAGTCGAATTCCTCAGCGGTCTTGACGAGGTACTGTGTATAGAAGAGCTTGACCCCATAATCGAGCGTGAGCTGACCTATATCTGCGGCAAATATCACCTCAATACAAGGATACTCGGAAAGCTTACCGGAAATGTCAAAACTGCCGGTGAAAACACCTGCGACAGTGTTGCTGATAATATCGCTGACTTTATGGAATGGGAGAAGAAGTCTTCCGCTGAGCTTCCGGCTGCTCCGGAACTTCCTGTACGTCCGCCTGTACTCTGTGCAGGATGCCCTCACAGAGCGAGCTTCTATGCCGTAAAACAGGCAATGAAGGGCAAAAAGTCAGTATTCTGCGGCGATATAGGATGCTATACTCTCGGAAACGCAATGCCTCTTGATATGGTAGACACCTGTCTGTGTATGGGTGCGGGAGTGAATATCACTCAGGGCATAGGCAAGGTCGAACCCGACACAAGCTGCTTTGCATTTGTCGGAGATTCAACATTCTTTGCCTCTGCTATAACAGGAGCTGTAAATGCGGTTTATAATCAGGCAGATATGACCCTCGTCGTGCTCGACAACTCCACAACAGCAATGACAGGTCATCAGCCTCACCCGGGCACAGGACGCACCATGATGGGACAGGTCGTTGACAAGGTCAATATCGAAGCTGTTCTGCGTGGGATAGGTCTGAAAACCGTTGAGACCGTAAATCCTCTTGAACTGGACAAAGCTGTTGAAACGGTAAAGCGTGTTGCTGCTGAAAAGGGAGTCAAGGCGATAATTTTCAAGTCTCCGTGTGCTGTGCTCATCAAACCTGAAAAGCCATACGTTATCGACAGCGAAAAATGTATCGGATGTAAAAAATGTATAAACAGTCTCGGATGTCCCGGTATCATTATCTCTGACGGAAAAGTCATGACAGACAGTTCACTCTGCACCGGCTGCGGACTTTGCAGTCAGGTCTGTCCGGTAAATGCTATAGGAGGTGAGTGCAATGAATAAGAACATACTTCTCTGCGGAGTAGGCGGACAGGGTATAGTCCTTACATCTAAGCTCACCGCCTCATGTGCTATGCAAAAGGGTATGCAGGTAATGAGTGCCGAGACTATCGGTATGGCTCAGAAGGGCGGAAGCGTTTTCAGCTTCCTTCGTCTTGGTGAAGGAGTATACAGCCCTATGTTCGGAAAGAAACAGGCAGACATTATAATAGCCTTTGAACCTGCGGAGGCTGTAAGAATGCTGCCATATCTCAAAGACGGCGGCACAGTTATCGTGAATACCCGTCCGATAATGCCTGTTACAGCCGCTCTGAAAGCATCAGACTATAACGGTACGGAAATGCTTGACTATCTGAAAAAATGTACAGAAAATCTTATGACAGTTGACGGAGACATAATATGCCGGAAATTGGGCTCTCCAAAAGTGCTCAACATGGTAATGCTCGGTGAAGCGATAAGAAGCGGAGTTCTCCCGTTCACTATAGACGACGCAGTTGAAGCAATGAAGAAAAGCGTGAAACCTCAGTTCGCCTCACTCAACGAAAAGGCTCTCAGACATAATTTCTAATTATGAAAGGAATGAACGATCATGCAAATATCAGAAAAACAAATCGAACTCGTTAACAGTCGTATACAGGCACTCGAAAAAGCAGGCAGCTTCTACGGAAAAAAGCTCAAAGAGGCTGGCATAACAGAGATACACTCAGCAGAGGATTTTGAAAAGCTCCCATTCTCTGAAAAAAGCGACCTTCGTGACGCTTATCCCCTCGGACTTATGACAGCTCCCGAAGAAGAGATAGTACGCATCCACTCGTCGTCCGGTACAACAGGTACTCCCGTTATCATCCCTTACACAGCAAAGGACGTTGACGACTGGGCTGTAATGTTCAAAAGATGCTACGAAACAGCAGGCATAACAAATATGGACCGCATCCAGATAACTCCGGGCTATGGTCTCTGGACAGCAGGAATAGGCTTCCAGAACGGAGCAGAAAAACTTGGTGCAATGGTCATCCCTATGGGACCTGGCAATACCGACAAGCAGCTCCAGATGATGCAGGATATGAAGAGCACCGTGCTTTGTTCCACCTCATCCTATGCTCTTCTACTTGCTGAAGAGATAGAAAAGCGTGGCATCAAGGATAAGATACACCTCAAAAAGGGCGTTATCGGCTCTGAACGCTGGAGCGACAAAATGCGTGAGCGTATCCACAACGAGCTTGGCATAGAGCTTTTCGATATATATGGTCTTACCGAGATATACGGACCTGGTATCGGTATAAACTGTCCCGGCGAGACCGCTATGCACTACTGGGACGACTTCATCTATCTTGAAATAATCGACCCCGTTACAGGCAAGAATCTCCCTGACGGAGAAATAGGCGAGATAGTAATAACAACTCTCGTTAAGGAAGGTGCTCCGCTCATCCGCTACCGTACCCATGACCTTTCAAGGATAGTCCCGGGCAAGTGCAAATGCGGACGCTGCTATCCACGTATCGATATTATCATGGGACGTACAGACGATATGATGAAGATAAAGGGCGTTAATGTGTTCCCAAGCCAGATAGAGGAGATAATCGGCTCGTTTGACGAAATTTCAAGCGAGTACCAGATCCGCATCTCTCACCTCGACGGCAAGGATACTATGCGTATATACGTTGAGGCTTCCGGCGACCATAACTGGGCTGACCTCAGCAGACGTATCGCTGAAAAGGTAAAGGGACGTATCGGATTCACCCCTATCGTAAAGATAGTCGAGATAGGCGTTCTCCCAAGAAGCATGAAAAAAACCGCCCGTGTTATCGACGAGCGTTATGACTGATATTCACTAACAAACCGCAAAAATCAAAAACGACCGCCTGCAATAAAACA
The DNA here is from genome assembly GCA_017441505.1 of Ruminococcus sp. Classification (GTDB taxonomy): domain Bacteria; phylum Bacillota; class Clostridia; order Oscillospirales; family Ruminococcaceae; genus Ruminococcus. Next base: position 12,894 of record JAFRXL010000015.1, on the reverse strand, counting down.
GGCGGTCATATTTATTTATCTTCAATTGTTCTACAATAAATCAATTATTTCAGAAAGTCTCGAACATCATACCGTCAGCAACGTGTTCTTCGAGGTCCTGCCATACAAGTAATCCATTCTCTATATCGAACTTAGCTCTGCCCTCTGTATATTCTATTTCTTCTGTTGAACCCTCGGCAGAGTATGTAATATACTTTTTAACACCGGTAGCCTCAGATACGAGGAAGCCTGAACCTTCATCATAATAGCAGGTATAGTGCCACTCTGAACCGTCCTGAGCTGAGCCTGCCCACTGAATAACTACATCATATTTGTCCCCGTTCTTTGTTATATCGATACCGCATCTTCCTCTGCTCCAGCTGCCGATATATGAATCTCCGTTATAGTTTTCTTCTGTCTCTCCGTCACGGATAAGACGAGCCATTCCGCCGTTTCCGATAGTGATCACATCAGGGTTGCTTGGGTCAAAGTAACCGCCGAAAAAATATTCTGTATTATAATAGAAATCTACTGTTGTACGTCTTACACCGTCTATTTTCTCGTATCCAACTCTCATAGTACCATCTGTTTTATTTCCGTATGGGTCTGTATATGTGTATACTCCTTGAGAATTGATCCCAATTGTTCCATTATATGAAGCTTTCTGGTCAACAGGAATAACACCGTCATATGATACCTGATATGTCCACGTTCCTACAAAAGCAGCATTACTTGCAGAAACCATATTGTTTCCTCTTACAAGGCGAGCTGTTCCGCCGTTTCCGAGAGAAATAACATCAGGATCACTTTCATTATAATATCCGCCGAAACCGATATTAGAATTGTTTGTACTGTTATTGAAGCTGATAGTCTTATGTCTTGTACCGCCTATTTCCTCATAGCCGGTCATTACATCACCAGATGAGACAAAGCTTCCGTCATCTGCATAATAGATGTAAGTGCTGTCAGTATTTATTGTTATATAACCATTTGTATCCGGATTGTTTTCAAATGTATAGTCATCGAATGCGAGCTGATACTGCCAGTCGCCGGCAAGACCGCTTATATCCCAAGTTTCATCGGAAACAACAGGCTCAATTGTAGTCACTTCTGCATCAACAGCCATTGTTCCTGTCTCTGATGAAGGAACTGTTACTATAGTTGTAACGACTTTACCGTTTTTGGCTGTTGTTACTGTAGCTGTATCCTTTACAGTTGAAGTTGTAACTGTAACTCCGGGAACGATAACATGGTCGTTATCAGACTTTTTATTGTTTTTCTTTATGAAAGCAGTGCTTCCGATAGCGATTCCTGCAACAAGCACCACTGATGCTGCTATGCTGAGCGGTGCGAGCCATGCAGGTCTTCTGCTGTGCTCAACGCCTTCAACAAAATCATTTCCGTTCATCTTTATAACATTCTCACTCATAGTCGATCTCAAACCTTTCTTTTTCATTTTATATTTCTTTTCGCTCATAGCAAGGATCTTGTCGAGCTGTTTGTCCGAAATTTCGGGGCATTTATCTATAAGTCTATCCATAGAGCTATTCTCCGCATTTTCAAGGATATCGAATAAATTCATATCTTTCATAACTGCTCCCTCCTTATATAGTCATTCCGATCTCTACAAGCTTTGTACGCAGCTTGCCTAAAGCCCGTGAGCATCTTGCCCTGACAGCGTTATCTGTCATTTTAACGCTCTTTGCTATTTCCTTGTATTTCCGGTTATAGTAGAATTTCTGTATAACGATAGTTGAATCCGGCTCACCCAGCTCATCTATCTTGTCGAGGAGCACCTGTCGGAGTTCTGAACGGTCAACGTGTTCGTCAACACTGAAGTCCGAGACAAGCTCTTTCATGTCATCTTCAGCAGTATCTGTCAAGTGTTTTGCCTTCGCAGATATGCTCCTGAATCTGTCTATAGCTTTCCGCTTTGCAATAGTTGAGATAAGGTATTTTATATCATTCTCAGCGGACAGATCAAAATCACATTTCAGAAATATGTCTGCAAAAACATCACTTACACATTCCTCCATATCTTCATTTGTTCCGCATCCCCTGAGCTTATTGTACACGATCGCATAAACATATCTGCCATACTCTTTGACGAGAGCTTTATGACATTCGGCAGGTGAGCGTTGCATCATAGCTGCCAGTTCTCGGCTTGTCATGTTCATTCCTCCTTGCATCTTCTGGTTAAGATCGACCTTTCATAAAGAACAATCGTAACATGGTATCAGAATGTTACAATGTCCGGAAAAAAGTTTTTTCCCACATCAATTTTTATTTTTTAAATAAAAATTTACAGAATTTATATTTTATATCATAGTATTTACAGCATTAATATGTTATAATTTCAAAAAGCTGTATTTTGACCTCACAATTATACTTATAAGGAGAATTACTATGAAAACTAAAACAAAACGCACAAAAATAATCATTTTACTTGCCATATTGCTAATCGGGATACCTGTCATACTATTTACGATAGACGAGATAAAACTCGCAAGCGGCAGATACACTTCCGCCTCCGACATCGTCACAATTTACAATGTAAACCATGGCAGTGAATATGAAATACTGAAAACATATGAAGGTTCTATAGACCGCTTAGCCAATGACACTTCATGCGAAAGAAATATCGAACAAGGTGTCATGGTGAAGTACGACCACAGTTTCAGAGAGCATCTTGTAAAGAAACTCGGCTGTACTGAATATGACCGATTAGGCGGAGTAGGCTTTTACAAGACTGCTAAAGGCAGAAGGTTCACTATGGAAATGAGTTCTTACAGCGGCGGTTCATTTGCTGTTATGCCATATGCAGTCGAACGCATCTGCGGTTTGACTATGGATGAGATACTAACAGACAGCAAATAAAAATATAAACATCATCCCCCTCGGAGAGAAAAACTCCAAGGGGGACTTTTATCATCTATGGTGACTTGAATGACCTATACCGCCGCCGAAACTTCCTCCGCTGAAGCCGCCTCCGCCGCCGCTGCTTTTTTCAATTTTATGCTTAGTAACATAGCTGCGGACGAGCACATCCGACCTATCCGTCAGATTTGAACGCTCCCTCGCAACATATACAGAAGGATTCGCCGCAGACTTGAACTTATAATGTCTCTTTACCAGAAGATAGGTTATAAGTGCGGTAAGGAAGCCTATAAGCTCTGAAACAGTGAGAATGATGAATTTCAGACCGATAGCCTTACTCTCTGTTATACGGTACTCATCGCCCTTCATGTATACATATACATCAGGATCGTCCTTTTCACTGCCGCCTTTGGCGTGAAAGTATTTTATCTTTGTAGGTGAAAAATCCGAATCATACTTTTTAAGCTGATTACAGAATGAATTTACGGCATTTTTGATATGGTCCGGATAAACTGTCTGACTTGATGAAGGCAGGTGTTTGTCCAGAACCTTGAATATACTCTGGCACACATCATCATCGTATATCAGGTTTGCCTTTCCGGACTTTGCTATATCATCGCAAGCCGGTCTTTTTCCTGAAATATCAATATAATACAGCAGACCGTCAGTATAGCGTCCGAACATATCAACGTATGTTCTGCCAGTAAAGTCCCTTACCCTGTCATCAGAATAGGAGCTTCTGCTTGAATCAGGCAGGTAGATGATTATGTTCATTTTCAGCTCTTCTGAGCATTCACGGACGAGTTTATTGAGATCATCAAGCGACTCTTTATCGTTATTGAAAAGACCGTTTTCGTCTATAACTCCGGACTTTGAGCTGTCTCCATCGAAACCTTTGTAAAGGTTCTCAGAGCTGAAAGCGTTTGCGAACTTATAGTTTCCGAAAATAAGTGCCGGTATGGAAACTATATATATAAGTATAGTAAGAAGTACTTTATTGCCTTTGCTCATCAGAGTATAACACCTCCGATCAATGCGGCCGCAGCCGTAACTGCTACGCCTAAGCCTATGCAGAAACGCAGGAGCTTGCTCTTATCAAGCGGCGGAGTTCCGGCAAGTTTTCCGGTCTGACCGTTTATTGCGAACTCATATATTTTATCATTATACTTATATGTCATGAACCAGACAGGCAACATCATGTACTGCCAATCAGTCTGATATATATTGTATTGTTCGGAAGTAACATTAAGGGTAGTGTAAGAACCTACGCTGTCGTGAATGACCTTCTTTCCAGCCTGAGAAGCTCGTGAACGTATCCTCGGGAAAACTCCGGCTTTGTCGACATCGTATTTATCAGCAAAAAATCCGCTGAGATAGGACATCGAGAAGTCTTTCAGTTCTCTGTAGTCATAAGGCTCTATAGACTCCATAAGCAGATCGTCTATTTTACTTTCGCCGTCCGCAGGGATGCCGTCGACCTGTATAGTTCCGCTTCTGCTGACACGGAATTCCTTTGTTTCGGTATACGCATAATTACCGGAATTCCAGCGGCGGATCTTTTTTCCTATGGCCTGAAATTTCGCATCGACACTACAGTCAGCCACCCAGAAGGGCACGTAAAGACCTGTAATTTTCTCGACCTGCTGTTCAGACTTGAAATCTGCCGGGATAAAACGTCGTTTTCCGACCCATTTCTTGAACATATCCACAGCTCTGTCTCTGTTGAGCTTGAAGGCTATGACCTTGCTTGGTCTGTATTCACCGGTAAGTTTTCCGGCAAGAATTACAGGATTGTGGCAATAATAGCAAAAAAGAGCAGTCTGCTGGTCATCGCACATTATATCAGCACCGCAGCTTGCACAGTGGAAGAGGTTGGTATGCTCTTCAAAATCCTGAATCTCCTGCTCCGGAGGTTTATTAGGTATGCCGTTCTCTGCGGCAGCACATATTTTCTTTATTTCTTCTATTGTGAAGCTGCTGAGACAAAATTCACAGCTTAGCTTCTGAGTTTCCGGATCAAATTTCAGATCGGCGTTACAATTGGGACATTTGTATTCGATAGCGTCCAAACAAGTCCCCTCCTTTATATCATGATAGTTTCCTGCAAATACGCAGTATGTGCCGATATTCAGACTATCAGCACAGATTCTCCAATAATCCGATATTATCATAACATATATTTTGTTTTTTTGCAAGAGTAATTTACAAAATCCAAAACAATTAAACATTTTTTTAGGAATAGTGACTGCACCTTTTAATAAATGCTTGACAAGTTTAGTGAAATGAATTATAATTATATTGTATAAAATACTATATGTATTGTTCCGGATAGGTAATACTCACAATTATTGATCCGGAAAAATTTTTTTATGAAAGGGATGACGATATGAAGAAATATGGATTTTCCGAAATCACACCGGAAATTGAGAGACTTGCTGAAAAATCTGTGGAGGGATACAAAATAGACCCCACCCTCTATACTCAATACGATGTGAAAAGAGGACTAAGAGATATAAATGGCAACGGCGTTGTTGCCGGACTTACTAATATAAGCACTATCAAGGTTCTGGATACCGGTGAAGGTATGCCCAACCACGGTGACGGTAAACTGTATTACAGAGGAATAGACGTAGAAGACATCGTCGCCGGTTTCATAAAGGAAAAACGCTTCGGATTCGAGGAAACTGTATATCTGCTCCTCTTCGGCACTATGCCTTCCGAGCACGAACTTACTGAATTCAGACATATTCTATCGGATTTTCGTCATCTGCCTGACCACTTCACAAGAGATGTCATCATGAAAGCTCCGAGCGACAATATGATGAACACCCTTGCAAAAAGCGTTCTCGCACTTTATTCATACGACGAAAAAGCTAACGATATTTCAATACCCAATGTACTCAGACAGTGCATCGAACTTGTAACATTGTTTCCGGTGCTTGCAGTCTACGGCTATCAGGCGTATAAATATTCCAAATTCGGCGGAAGCCTGTTTATACACGACCCGCATCCGGACCTTTCAATAGCTGAAAATCTGCTGTATATGCTCCGTCCGAACAAAAATTATACAGAGCTTGAAGCACGTATACTCGACCTCGCACTCGTGCTCCACGCTGAACACGGCGGCGGAAACAACTCTACATTTACTGTACACGTTGTCTCTTCATCGGGAACTGATACCTATTCTTCTATCGCAGCAGCACTCGGTTCACTTAAAGGTCCTAAGCACGGCGGTGCTAACATCAAGGTCGCAATGATGTTCGACGATATGAAAGAACACGTCGGCGACTGGACAGATGAAGAAGAAGTAAGAAGCTACCTGAGAAAACTGCTCCACAAGGAAGCCTTCGACCATGCCGGTCTTATCTATGGCATGGGTCACGCTGTATATTCACAGTCCGACCCGAGAGCTAAGGTTTTCAAGGGATTTGTTGAAAAGCTCTCAGCTGAAAAGGGCAGAGAAGCTGAATTCAGACTCTATTCTCTGGTCGAGAAGCTTGCTCCGGAGGTAATAGCTGAGGAACGCAGGATTTACAAGGGAGTATGTGCAAACGTTGACTTCTACAGCGGATTCGTGTACCGTATGCTCGGTATACCGGACGAACTGTTCACTCCGCTCTTCGCTACCGCAAGAATAGCCGGCTGGTCGGCACACAGAATAGAGGAGCTTATAAATTCAAATAAGATAATCCGTCCAGCGTACAAGGCAATATCTCCGATGAGAGCGTATACCGATATGGAGAACAGAATGGACTGACTATGAAACGTGAACTTAAAAAGAATATAGGCGGTTTCGGCATCTGTCTGGGAGTACTGGCTGCCTGCATAGCCATACTTCTGCTGTCTGTATTGCTTGGCACGGCAAATGGCAGTATCGCTCCTGTTTTCGGAGCGGCAGTTTTAATACTGCTGGATATTTGCATGATGGTAACTATAGTAAAAAAATACGCTCCTGCGTATGAAGAAATGGGCGGAAGCAAAAAGGAGTTCGGCTCTTATGCAGCGTCCGGATACTGGCTTTCAATGCTCGCAACAGTGATAATGGCTTTGAAAGGCTGGTACATAAGCGGATACGTAGAGCCTGACAGTACCGGAAGCAAATTTGTTAATTTTATTCGTGATTTAGCTCATACTTTCGGAGAAGTTTTTGTATTCTGGTCATTTTGTGCTATCCACCTGATATTGCTGCTTATCGCCGCTATATCAATAAAAAATAAAACTAAAGAATGATTTTTTTGAAAGGAATGATATAAATGAATAATTCAACAAGCATCACTGAGCTTTGCGGACTTTCCTGCGTGAAGCTCGAAGCCGGCGGTTATGAGGCTTATATCGCAAATGAAGTAGGCTCTAACGTGATACGTCTCAGAGATAACAAGAACGGTATGGAGTTTTTCCGTTTCAACGAGAACAACACCGCTGACGTTATCAAGCAGTCAGCCGAAGTATGGGGACTTCCTACACTTTATCTCCCTAACCGCTTTGCAGACGGTGTTCTCAAAACTTCCGATGCTGTATATCAGCTTCCAGTAAACGAGAAAGCTCCGTATAACAACCACATCCACGGATTCATCCACAAGAGAGTACACGAGATAGTTGAGCATAATGCCGACAGCAACTGTGCATGGCTGAAAACTCGCTATGTATACGATGAAAATGACGAGTTTTTCAAGTATCTCCCTGTACCTTTCGTTGCTGAGTATACGTTCACTCTCTCCGAAAATGGTCTGGAGCAGAATATCGTGTTCACCAACACTTCCGGCGGAAAAGTTCTGCCTATCTCTATCGCATCACACACAACTATAAATGCTCCTTTTGCTGACGGCGGTAAGGAAGAGGACATCAGACTCACTGTGCCGATAGGAAAGAAGTGCGAGCTCAACGAACGCTGTCTGCCAACTGAAAAGTTCAAGGCTCTCACAATGTGGGACCTCGAATATAAGAACGGCAGCAAAAAGCCAGTTCTTCAGGTTTGCGACAACGATATGTATTTCGGCGAGTACGCTGACCTCGACGGAGAAAAGTTCCACGGCGTTATCGCTGAAGATATTGCAAGCGGCAAGAAGCTCTGCTACGAGGTTTCCGAGGAGTACGGCTTCTGGATAATCTGGAACGACAGAGGATTCAACCACTATTTCTGTCCGGAGCCTATGACTGCTATGATAGACGCTCCGAACCTCAGTCTCGCACCGGACGTAACCGGCTACCGTGAGATAAAACCGGGCGAAAGCTTCAAATCTCACCAGAGATTCTTTACTAAACTTTGATCCAAAGGGCGGAGTTCATCCGCCCTTGATTATTTCCGGAATATTATTTCTCATAATATATTGAATCGGCATGGCAGATATGGTATAATTATTTAGAAAAAATTAAGGAGATCATTTATGACTGATACTAAAAAATCAAGCAGAGAGCTGCTGTGCTGTGCCATTGTATCTGCACTTGCAATAATTCTGCCTTTAATAGAGATGTTCTTCCACGAGCCGTGGTATGATGAAGTTCAGGCTTTCCTAATCGCACGAGATGCTTCTCTGCATGATATACTCTTCGTACTCCCCCACTATGAGGGACACCCTCCACTCTGGCATTTGATTCTTCTGATACCGGCAAGACTGGGATTATCTTGCAGACTTACTCTCGGCATAGCACAGATGATAACCTACGCAATGGCTGTGCTCGTACTTGAATTTCGCTCGCCGTTCCACAAAGTCACAAAAATGCTGCTCCCGTGCAGTTTTTTCTTCTTGTACCAATTTGCTGTCATATCAAGACCTTACGCAATGATGATGCTGGCAATGTTCCTATGTGCCGACACTTACAATGAAAGAGAAAAAAAGCCGCTCCCATACATACTCTCCATGATATTCCTTTGCCTGTGCCACTCGTATGGAATCGCTTTCGCAGGCGGACTTGCTGCTGCTGATATTTTAAGGAGAATATTCCACGAAAGCAGCATACTCGGCGGTATCAGGACTATAAACAAAAAGCTGCTTATCGGATATGGCATCCTTCTTCTCTCAGCTCTTATAATAACTGCTGAGATAATGCCTGCAAAAGACTCGTTTGCAGTAAATGAAGAACATAAGATAGGCTATCCCAAAATGCTCCTGCTATGCACTATCTTAATGCCCTCCGAAACATTCGTAACGTCTTTCTCCCAGAACAAACTGCTTGCAAAATGTGTTTTTTCACATTTGGATATTTTGCTTGCAGCTATAATAGCAATAGTTTTCTTTTACTTCATCACAAAAATTTGCCGCAAGAGAAAAATACTGCTTGAATTTATAATACCTTACTTCTTTCTCGTAATAGTTATGGCTGCTTATATCCATACTCACCACCTCGGAATATTCCTTAATGTAGTGATATTCATACTATGGGTCGCTGCTAAAAAAGAACCTATAACTATGCAGGAAATTTGCGAACCGCTCACAAAAATAAAGCTGTCACCTAAATTCTCAGAAACTCTCGTTAAACTGACAGTCGCTCTTGTAACGTCAGTCAACCTTTACTGGAATGCATATTCTTATGTCACAGATATAAACCAGTCGTACGAAACAGCTCATGATGCCGTAGATTGGATAAATACTAACCTTGGTGATGACGCTTACATAATAAGCTCCTGGGTCAGCAATGACACTAATCATTTTAACTCCGATGCAATACCGATAAATAGTTTCTATAAAAAAAACATCTTCAAAAACGCTTATAAAAATATATCCTACTCTACACATATAAAATCTTCTTACGATGAGTATAATGCTATGATAAAGAAGATAAAAGATTATGGCGAACCTGATGCCATTATTACTCCCAGCCCGCTAATATCAGATATAATTAATGAACTTGAAATAAAAAGTAATTATGAAATGTGCTATTTTCAATACTCTAACCGTGTGTTCAAAGCTAAAGATATTAAATATAACTGCATGATATTCGTAAGAAAAGACCTTGCGGACAAGGTCGAGAAGAAGCTGGCATAGTTTGCCGCATTATTATTATTTGACACACCACCACATTTTTCGCTATACTATAGTCAGATCATTTTTATCCGGAGGCTGATATGCTGGATCTTAAAAATAAAGTTCTGTCTGGAATGACTTTTATCGACCTGTTCGCCGGACTTGGCGGTTTCAGATTAGCACTTGAATCGTTGGGAGCCGATTGTGTTTACTCCAATGAATGGGACAAATATGCTCAGCAGGTATACAATGACAATTACGGAGATATGCCTGAGGGAGACATAACAAAGGTCGATGAATCTACAATACCAGACCACGATATTCTCTGTGCCGGATTTCCATGTCAGGCATTTTCGATAAGCGGAAAACAACACGGATTTGAAGACAGCAGAGGAACTCTTTTCTTTGATGTTGCAAGAATAATCAAATGCAAAAGACCTAAAATCGTTTTTATGGAAAATGTAAAAAATTTTGAAGTACATGATAAAGGGAACACTTTAGAAACCGTAAAAAGAACAATGCTGGAACTCGGATATTCTTTCAGTTACAAGGTATTGAATGCTGTTGACTACGGTATACCACAAAACAGGGCAAGGATATACATGGTCTGTTTCAGAAACGACATTGAAATAAAAAATTTCAATTTTCCGAGTCCTTTCAAGTTGACAAAGCACCTTGAGGACTTTCTCCTTCCTGATTCACAGATACCCGAAAAATGCTATGTAAACCGACCTGATACATTTATGTCGGACAAGACCGATGACACTTATAGTAATAAATCTATCAGGCTTGGTATCGTAAACAAAGGCGGTCAGGGAGAACGCATTTACAGTACAAAAGGAGCTGCAATAACCCTTTCTGCAAACGGCGGAGGCGTATTTGCCAAAACCGGAGGCTACTCCGTCAACGGCAGATACCGACGTTTGGCCCCGAGAGAGTGTGCAAGGCTTATGGGCTATCCTGACTCCTTTAAAATTATAGACAACGATAATCAGGCTTATAAACAATTTGGCAATTCGGTAGTGATAGATGTTCTTCAACTCATTGCCGAACAAATAGGAATTCAATATCGGGAGGTATACCATGAATAAGGAAAAATTTCGCACCTGGGCTTTAGGTGAAGGGAAAAACAAGAAAGTAATATCAGACACTCTGTCAAGACTTGGAAAGATAGAACGTGAACTTGGGATCGATATTGAAAAGTCGTATAAAAAAGACAAGTGTGCCTATTTACTGTCGCTGTTTGAGCACTCCGGTAAAAACGATGAAATGAGCAAGTACAGCACATCCTTACCTATTGGAAAATATTCCATGAGCACATACAAATATGCCATTAAACAGTACCTGAAATTCAAGGAAAAATAACAAGAGCCTGTCCGCACAAAAACGTGCAGACAGGCTTTTTAGTTACCTCAAAGCACTGATGAAATCGTCATCGGATATTCCACGGACGGGCGATTTAAGGTCGACCAAGAAGATGACATTAGCATTATAAGTATTGGACAATCTTCTTAATTCATACTCATTATTTCGGCGTGAAAACATATATTCATTTCCGTCAAAAATAAATCTCAGATCGTGCAATTGCTGAGGAGAGCTTACAAAAAGTTTAGCGTTATCAAAATGAATTTCGTTTATTGCATAATTCAAAGTCCGGATATGGTCGGACACAGATTTCAGATTTTTTACTCCGACCTCAGCAGAACCACTCCGTTTTATTCTATATTTTGCAGTTATATAAAAATAATCTGCTATGTTTTCTACAGGAAATATAATGTAATTGTTGGTGATTATAAATCCTACATTCTTGCTTTTATAATAATTGATTATCCAATTTGAAAATATACCCTGTCTATTCTCCATGATAATGTCTTTACCTTTCGTGCCGGCTTCTCTGAATCCGTCAAAGTCATTATTCATATGAGCCATTATTGCTCTTGAATAATCATCGATAGATTTAGTGTTGCCGGAACTGTACTTAAAGACTCCGTTTCTCAGATCAGGCAGCAAAACAAACTGTCCACATTGAGCAGGAGAATGTTTTGCTTCAATATAAAACCTTCTTCCGGATGTTGTGGTGACCAAAATATCCGGCACTGTGGAATTTGCTCCGCCCTGATGCTTAAAGCTCGCATATTTACTGAATTTGTTGTTCAGATGATTAGTACAGTCGATCTCAAAATTTTCCCATGTTGACATAGTGTGTTCCTCCATAATTGAATTATACGTTAATTCTATCACCCGTCATCATCAAAGTCAACATAAAACAAATTAATATCAATGATATTTTATGCATTTTGGTCGAACTGCACAAAAAGAGAGTTAAAAATAATACATCTTAATTTTTTCTGTACCTATTGTAATATTTCAAAATATATGGTATAATAAAACAAATGCGGTGTGCCTATCCGCTTTTATCATGTAAAAAATTAAAGGAGTATGGATTATGAAGTTCGGATTTTTTGACGACGCTAATAAGGAATACGTTATCAATTCCCCTAAGACTCCCTATCCTTGGATAAACTACCTCGGAAATCAGGGATTCTTCTCACTTATCTCAAACACAGCCGGAGGCTACTGCTTCTATAAGGATGCAAGACTCCGCAGAATAACTCGTTATCGCTATAACAACGTGCCTCTCGATATGGGCGGACGTTATTTCTATATCAACGAAAACGGAACTATCTGGAATCCGGGCTGGTCTCCTGTAAAGACTCCTCTCGATTCATATGAGTGCCGTCACGGTATGGGATACACAATTATCACAGGTAAGAAGAACGACCTCAAAGCTGAAGTTACATTCTTCGTTCCTCAGAACTATGACGGTGAAGTTCAGCAGGTAGTTCTCACAAACGAGAGCAACGAAACAAAGAACTTCTCTATCTTCTCTGTAGCTGAGTGGTGTCTCTGGGACGCACAGGATGACTGCACAAACTTCCAGAGAAACTTCTCAACAGGTCGTGTTGAGATCGAAGGTTCAACTATTTATCATGTAACTGAGTACAGAGACAGACGTAATCACTACGCTTTCTATACAGTTAATGATACTATCGACGGATATGACACAGACCGTGAT
>JAFRXL010000014.1 GCA_017441505.1 Ruminococcus sp. | reverse complement strand
CTTATATAATGCACGGTTTACTAATTCTTCGGTTTCGTTATCCATTGCATTTCACCTCCGATCTGCTCTATATCCTGATTATAGCACAAATGGCGGTATAATGCAATGAAAAGGGTGTGAAAAAGTGTGTAGAGATTGACTTTTTCGGGAGTTTATGTTATACTGAATAAGTGATCAAAAAACTGCGACAATAATATCAATAAACTGCCACCGGGTAGTATGCGTAAAGCATTCGATACACATCGTTAGGTCTTAGAAGATGTGTGTTCGGATGCTTTTTATTTTGGGAGGAAACGATATGCTCAACAAAATAACCGCCTATTTTTCGAGATTTGAAATAGCATTATGGCTTTCGTCAGTGTTGCTTGTTGTGACAGCGTTCTTCGCTTTCGACAGGACGAACTACTTATCGCTCATCGCTTCATTGATTGGTGTGACTTCATTGATCCTCAACGCTAAGGGAAATCCTATCGGTCAGGTTCTGATGGTCACATTCAGCCTGCTTTACGGTATCATTTCGTACTCATTCTCTTATTACGGCGAAATGATAACTTATATTGGTATGACAATGCCTATGGCAGTCATTGCTTTGGTATCATGGCTCAAAAATCCTTTTAATGGGAAGAAATCTGAAGTTAAGGTCGGGAGTATCAGTAAGACCGAAACAGTTTTTATGCTGTTCCTTACGGCTTCGGTTACAGTACTGTTTTACTTTATACTGAGACATTTTCATACAGCCAATCTCATTCCGAGTACACTGTCCGTTACAACAAGTTTTATAGCAGTTTATCTTACTTTTCGCAGGATACCGTTCTTTGCAGTCGCTTACGCAGCAAATGATATGGTTCTGATTGTTCTATGGAGCTTGGCAAGCATAGAAGATATACATTATCTTTCAGTTCTGATATGCTTCGCTGTGTTCCTTATCAATGACTTATACGGCTTTATAAGCTGGCAGAGAATGAAGAAAAGACAGTCTGTATAGTAATAATCGATTCAAACACGGATAACCGTCCTCAACAGACGGCTATCCGTTTCTTATTATTCCGCATACCCACAATCCAGCACCCTGAGCTTTGTATGCTCGCTGTCCTGCGGATCAGCAATATCATAGCTGATCGAGCTGCAACTGAGCTGACTGCAAAGCTCGGTGGCTCGTTTCAGGAAGTCCGGCGGTATCTCTGTGTGAGAGCCGTCGTTTTTTATGAGCTTTACGCCGTTTCTCCGCAAGTCCTCGATGAAGTCCTCACTCGTCATCGTCCTGTTCCTCGGTGCTTTCCGCACCCTCGCTCGTTTCAAGGGTGATCGTGTGGTTGTAGATCATGTGGTCATTCAGGCAGTCCAGGGAGCAGTAGCTCTGATTGGTGTCCTGATGCCTGTAATAGCTCTTGCCTGCGGGTATTTCCTTATAACAGTTCGCACAAAACATTACTCGTCCCTCCATAAGTAGATCATGGTATCATAAACGGCTCTCTGCGCCTGCATACGGAGCAGATTGCCGATCGCTCCCG
>JAFRXL010000013.1 GCA_017441505.1 Ruminococcus sp. | reverse complement strand
CTTGTCAAGGTGGCGCTCTACCAGATGATCTAAATCCGCATTGGCGACCCCGAACAGACTCGAACTGTCGACCTCCTGCGTGACAGGCAGGCGTTCTAACCAACTGAACTACGAGGCCATGGTGGTGGGGACTACAGGGCTCGAACCTGTGACCCTCTGCTTGTAAGGCAGATGCTCTCCCAGCTGAGCTAAACCCCCACTGTTTTTACCACCTCATCGTCTTGCGTTTGACGACTTAATTATTATATCACATCTTTTTGAATTTGTCAAGTACTTTTTTCAAGTTTTTTCAAATTCTTTTTTGATGTGTTTGCCGCTCCTTGAAGCGACTATGATATTATATCACAGCCGAGCAGAATTGTCAAGGCTTTTTTGAAAAATTTTTCGGATTTTTGAAAAAATTTCCAAAGTCCCCCTGTTTTTAGCCGATTATATCCTTATTAAACAGTCTCATCACGTCCATTTTCAAGGCTCTGTTCTCACGGGAATCCAGCTCCGGATCAGCCGCAAGGAGCTCACGGGCACAGTTCTGAGCCTTATTCATAAGTTCCATATTGCAGGCGATGTCCGCAATTTTAAGCGGAGGCAGTCCATGCTGAGCACTGCCGAAAAAGTCTCCCGGACCTCTCATTTTAAGGTCTTCCTCGGAAATTTTGAAACCGTCCGAGGTCGATGACATTATTTTCATTCGCTTTACACACTCGTCAGAGGTATTATCTGTAATAAGTATACACGTACTTTCATACTGTCCTCTGCCGACACGTCCTCTGAGCTGATGAAGCTGAGAGAGTCCGAACCTTTCTGCATTTTCTATCACCATTACTGCTGCGTTCGGAACATCAACTCCGACTTCAACAACAGTAGTGCATATAAGCACCTGTATCTCGCCGTCACGGAATTTTTTCATGACCTTGTCTTTCTCGGCAGCTTTCATTTTTCCGTGAAGCAAAGCCGTAACATAGCCTTTGAGGTCATTTTTCGCAGCATTTTCGGCGTATGTCTTTACTGCAAAAAGGTCGCTTTCGCTCTCCTCTATCATCGGACAAACCACATAAGCCTGACGTCCCTCGTTCAGTCTGTCCCTGACAAAACCAAAAGCACGGCTGCGGAGTTTACCTGTCACAGCGTACGTCTTTACCGGCTTGCGTCCTTTCGGGAGCTGCGTTATCGCAGATATATCGAGGTCTCCATAGATTATAAGTGCAAGAGTACGTGGGATAGGTGTCGCCGACATTACCAGTTTATGCGGAGAATCCCCCTTTTCAGCGAGAGCTGCACGCTGAGCAACTCCAAAGCGGTGCTGCTCATCAGTTATTACAAGAGCAAGGTCACGGTACTCAACATCTTTCTGTATTATAGCATGAGTACCCACAACTACATCAGTCTCTCCGGCAGCTATTTGTTCACGCAGAGCTGCTTTTTTCTTTGCAGTAAGCGAGCCTGTAAGCAGGCTGACCCTGACTCCAAAAGGTTCAAGGAACTCGCTGAGAGTGCGGTAATGCTGAGAAGCAAGTATCTCAGTAGGAGCCATGAGTGCAGACTGAGTACCGTTTTTAGCCGCAAAATAGCAGGCAGCTGCGGCTGCGGCAGTCTTTCCGCTTCCGACATCGCCCTGCAAAAGACGGTTCATCGGAACATCCTTGCAAAGGTCAGCAACTATCTCGGATATTGCTTTTTTCTGGTCATCGGTAAGCTCAAACGGAAGCCCCTCAGTGAACGGAGCTATACTTATACTGCTGTCCATTTTATAAGCAGTACTCTTCCTGCTCCTCGTTTTCATCATGGACATACCGAGCTGTAGTTTCAGCAGCTCGTCAAAAGCCAGACGGCGGCGGGCAGTCTCAGCTGCCATATCGCTCTGAGGAAAATGGATATTCTCCAGAGCGTCCATAAGCGGACAAAGCTCATAGCGTCTGAGTATCTCCTCGGGGAGCGTTTCAAAGGGCTCACGGTGCATCATATCAAGTGCCTGACGCATATTATTCCGCACCATAGTCACGGAAAGCCCCTGAGTAAGATGATACACAGGCTGTATCAGGACTTTTTCCTCCGCCTTGATATACACCGGCGAGCTTATTTCTTTCCGCAGAAAATTACCGTTGACCTTTCCGTACATATAATAAGTGCCACCCTCTTTGAGAGCCTGAAAATAGTAAACATTATTATAAATGACTATAAGTATGTCATCGATACCGTCGGAAGCTGCGGCTTTGCATATAACAAGTCCGCCCTTTATCCTCTGCGGAGGAAGCTTTTTTAAAATAGTCAGTTTCAGCACATTATAGTCGTTGAGCACCGCCTGTGCTACAGGCACATGAGCACGGAAATCCAGATATGCTCTCGGTATATGATATATCAGCTCATACGGCGAGTTTATCCCAAGTTTACGGTATTTCTCGCCTCTCGCCTGCCCAACGCCTTTCAGGTATTGTATATCGCTGAACAATGTTGCTGCCATAGCTTCCTCCTTTCAATTATGAAGGCTCAGTCCTCAGCTATAAGGATAACGCTTCTGCCTTCACATCTTTCATTTCCATTTGACTTTCGCAGAGGCTCACCTGTAGCTATACCGCCCTCAATGTAAACATTTCCCTCTGCGTACAATGTTCTGTCCTGCCACGTAGGGTTCACAGCATACGTCACACGACCTATGCGTACCACAAAAGCTCCGCCGCCGAGGTCGCTGAAAATAACACGTCTGCGGATCTCATCTCCGGATGTAAGGCGAAGCTCCGGAAACTTCTTTCTTACAGCTATAAGGCCTTTATAGTAGTCCGAAAGCGAGCGGTAAGGTGTGAGCTCATCCCATTTCAGACTGTTCACGCTGTCCGGAGAATTATAGCTGTTATGTTCAAAACCGCCGTCCGGAAGCGGCTTGCTGCGGAAGAATTCCTGTCCAGCCTGTATGAAAGGTATTCCCTGAGCAAGAAATACAAGTGAAGCTCCGAGTTTATTTATCCTTATAAGGTCCACGACAGAAGCTCCGGACATGGTCAGACGGAGTTTGTCTCCGAAAGTAAGATTATCGTGAGCTTCAACGTAGTTCACGGTCTGACACGGAGTATCAGTCCAGTAACGCTCACCGTGAAGCTGTACGCACGGATGATAGACTCCGCCGCAGAGCAGAGAATGCATCTTCTCGGCAAAGCGTCTGTCCTCGCCGTTGATATAGCCTTTTGACCAGTCGCTGAACACATTTCCCTTTACGGTATCTCTGAAATCATCGGAGAAGAAAGCAAACTCCGGCATTTTTCCTGCACAGTGCTTCATAGCACGAAGATGCTCCTCAAGCGGAGAAGCTCCGCCTGTCCAGCCCTCACCATAGAGAATGATGTCAGGATTTATAGCTCTAAGACGTGCAGCAGCTTCGTTGAGCGTACTTATATCGAGCAGTCCCATAAGGTCGAATCTGAATCCGTCGAGCTTATAGAAGCTTGCAAGATAGCACAGGCTGTCGATGATATATTTTGAAGCCATTCTTCTCTCGGATGCAAATTCATTTCCGCATCCCGAACCATTCGAGAAACTGCCGTCCCATGAATGTCTGTAGTAATATCCGGGGAATGTCTTTGAAAAAGGCGACTCCTCTGAATAGTAAGTGTGGTTATAAACCACATCCATGATGACTCCGATGCCTTTTTTGTGAGCAGCAAGCACCATTTCACGGAACTCCCTGACTCTTGACTTTCCGTCAAAAGGGTCAGTAGAATACGAACCCTCAGGTACATTGTAGTTCAGTGGGTCGTAGCCCCAGTTATACTGCGGCTTATCGCTTGATTCGTCAACCGTAGCAAAATCATACACCGGCAGGAGGTGTATATGAGTTACTCCAAGTGAAGCGATATAGTCAAGACCTATCGTTTCACCTATACTATTTGTGACATTCTTCTCAGTAAAGGCTTTGAACTTTCCACGGAACTTGAAATTTCCGCTTTCGTCAGCAGAAAAGTCCCTTACGTGAAGCTCATAAATAACAGCATCGGTATAGTTTTCCAGCTTTACCGTGCTGCTGTCTTGCCAGCCATTCGGACAGACAGTTTCGGGGTCGAATATCATTCCCCTTTTTCCGTTGACTCCGGCAGAACGAGCATAAATATCTATAGTCTCACGTTCTCCGTCGGCATCCTTGACAGTATAGGTATAGTATTTACCGTCGAGGTCGCCTTTCAGTTCGGAAGTCCAGACTCCATTCTCACACACCATGGAATATCCGGACAAAATTTCATCGTCATTACCGGCCGCATAGATATTCAATGTGACCTCTTCCGCCAACGGTGCCCAGACTCTGAATACAGTTTTATCTTTATGGTATTCAGCTCCCAGTGAACCGTCGTAAAAGAATCTGTTGTCGATGTCATTAAAGTCAGCTTGCATATAAACTCCTCTTAACATAAAAATTACCGTCCAGACATAAGTCCTGCGGCTCAAAGTAAAAGGCGGACAATAATGTCCGCCCCTCATATTCAAAATCAGTTATGTCTGTTTCCAGTCGAGACTACCTGAATACGAGCGGCATCATCACCCATTTAATGCCAACAAGAGCAAGCTCCTTGTATCGTATCCAGTATTTCACTGCTAAATACCTATACCAGCAGCTCCCGACTATCCATCCTTTATTTTCCGCACTAATTTCAGCGGAAGTTCTTAATTGCAGACTATCATCTGAATATATGAGACAAGTCCCTCTAAACAGGCTGCAGTGATGTGTCTGCTGCCTGTATCAAAAGACCTTTGTATGTCTCATCAGAATATCGCCTGACTGATACAGACATACATCAGCTTATCTCTGCTCGCAGATGAGCTTGATAGCTGTTCTTTCTTCGCCGTCGATCTGGATGTTTGCAAAAGCAGGGATGCAAACGAGGTCGATGCCTATAGGAGCAAGATAGCCTCTTGCGATAGCTATAGCTTTAACAGCCTGATTA
The DNA here is from genome assembly GCA_017441505.1 of Ruminococcus sp. Lineage (GTDB taxonomy): Bacteria > Bacillota > Clostridia > Oscillospirales > Ruminococcaceae > Ruminococcus. The sequence continues at coordinate 3,130 of JAFRXL010000013.1, read as the reverse complement.
GCTGCACCGGCACCTACAGCCTGCACTTCTACAGCCTTCTGCTCTCTGATAACTCCTGCGATAGCTCCGGCAACTGAATTAGGTGATGAATGTGATGATACCTTCAGAATCTCCATAATATGGCCCTCCTGTAATAGATTAGATTGTACGATTCATCTTGTACGTTTTATATGTCGTTTTTCACCCTTCGGCTACTTTACAATTTTATTATAAACTATTTTTTTAAAAAAAGCAAGTAAAAAAAGAAAATTTGTAGATTATCTTATAATTAGGGTGTCGGTTTTGTATGATTTGCCGCTTTTTTCATCGAACTCGACTATTATGCCGCACATAAAGCACGCTCCCGAAGCCTCTTTGAAGCGGACAGGCATATGGAACCGGAATCTGTCTACCGCCGGCTGTATCTCAACGCCGAGGCACGAGTGCTCCGGACCCGTCATACCTACATCAGTAATATATGCAGTTCCGCCGTCAAGTATACAGGCATCAGCAGTCGGAACATGGGTATGTGTGCCGAAAACGCCGCTCACTCTTCCTGCGAGATAATATCCCATTGCCTTTTTTTCAGAAGTAGCTTCTGCGTGGAAGTCAACAAAGATATTATGTGAATCGATATTTTTCAGCATCTCGTCTATTTTGGTGAAAGGGTTATCCAGAGGGTCCATAAAAGCAGTGCCCATGAGATTTACGACTGTTACGGAGAAAGCTCCCATATCGAGAGTACAAACGCCACGTCCGATGCAGCCTTCTTCGGGATAATTAGCCGGTCTTACGATATAGTCCTCATCATATATATCAAGAGCCTCACGGCGGCGGAAAGCGTGATTTCCGGTAGTGATGATGTCAGCTCCGGCAGACACTATCATGTCCATGGAATATCTTGTGATACCATTGCCCTGAGCCGAATTTTCGCCGTTTACCACGGTAACGTCTATGCCGTACTGCTTTTTTACTGCTCCCAGTTTTTCAACAAGAAAATCACATCCTGCTTTTCCTACTACGTCACCTATAAATAATAATCTTTTCAAATCTGTTCCATCCTTTATTCAAAATACGTTTGCTAATTATATGCCAAGAAGCTCCTCCGCATTACGGAAAAAAATAAGTTCCTTTTCTTCGTCAGTGAGGGGGAGTCTGTTTATGAGGTCTATCTCATTTTCGGGGTCATCCCACGGACAGTCGCTGCCGAAGAGTATCCTGTCAGCCCCCTGAAGCCTTATTATCCTTAGCATCTGCTCATCACTGATATATTTTGCGACAACTCCCGTATCAAACCACAGATTGCGGTATTTTCCGGCAGTAAAACGCTCAACATCGTCCCATAATGCGATACCGCCCATATGTGCCGCAACTATTTTAAGTTTCGGGAAAGCAGAAGCTACAGCGGCAAATCTTTCCGGAGCTGCCTTTATCTCTCCGCTTCCATAAGGGTCCCAGCCGCCGTGAAATACAGCTATAAGTCCGAGGTCCGACATTTTCTCATACAATGGGAACATTTTTTCATCATCCGGAGCAAAAAACTGATACTCCGGATGAAATTTTATTCCGCAAAGTCCAAGTGAACTTATCCTCTCAGCTTCTTCAAGCTTGTCCTCCGCATCCGGATGTACCGAGCCGCAGGCATATATACCGTCACCCATTACGCTTTTCGCCCAGTTGTTTATATCAGTCTGCTGAGAAGGCTTTGTAGCGATAGGAAGCAGCATAGCACGGTCTACTCCCCTTTTTTCCATAAGCCTTTTAAGTCCGGACAAAGTGCCGTCAGTCGCAGGTGCGATACCGCTCGTATCGGAAAGTCCAGCCATAGCTCTTTCTGCGAGTTTATCAGTAAAAGCGTGAGTATGAAAATCAAAATACTCCATGCTCACTCCATGACGTGCTCAAGAGCATAGCTGTATATAGTCTCAACATGGTCATCGCAAAGGGAGTAATAGATAGTCTTGCCGTCCCTTCTTGAACTTACAAGCCTCGCCTGTTTGAGCACTCTTAACTGGTGAGATATAGCAGACTGAGTCATCTCCAGAAGACTTGCTATATCACAGACACACATCTCGCTTTTGCAGAGTGCTGCGATTATCCTTATTCTTGTGCTGTCTCCGAACACTTTGAGCAATTCAGCAGTCTCGCAAAGCTTATCGATTTCAGGCATCTCAGCCGCAACCTTTTTCACAACATCGTCGTGAATACATCCGTTTCCGTCCATTTTTATCCTCCTTTATTAAATACCGAATAATATGTATATAAAGCACAATATACCGGCGACAAGTCCCACACTGAGAAAAGTTCCCAGAACACAGGTGATCATCGCATATCTGTCAAATAGTGTACCCGTTTTGCTGTGAAAATAAACGTGATACTTCTTTTCCTGCTTGTACATTCCTTTTGGCTCGCTCGGGAATATACATTTATATTCTCTGCCGTCCACAATATAATACGCACTCCGGAAGCGGCTGCCTTCGGGTCTATCCACCTTTTCAAAAACAGCTTCCGTTTTCTTTGACCGCAGAAGTCTTGAAAATGCAAACAGGAACATAAACATACAGGAAGCGATTATCAGTCCAGCCAGTATAAGCAGCCCCACTATAATTGTGCTCGTACTTACCCCCAGTATGATACATATCATTATCACAACCGCCAGCACCGCAAAAAACTCCATAGCATCGCCACCTCATATGCACGTTTGCTCAAATTATACCACATTTATCACACGCCGTCAATATCTATATTCATCTTTATACAACTTAAAAGCAAGCCTGTTTATAGTCACTTTCAACAAAAAACAAGCATTAAATTTAAGGAAACGTTACAATCCGGAAACTTTTTGATTTTTTACTTGCATTCTATTATCTACAATGCTATAATATTAGAGATTCATTCGGTTTTAAGCCGTTTTCTCAAAGAAAGGATATGGATATGAAAAGAAAACTTGCTGCATTATTCGCTATGTGCATGGTTCTCACATCTGCTTTCGCTTCATGCGGACTTGATGATGACGACGACGATGGAAGCACAAGCAAAAAGAAAAGCAGTTCATCTTCATACGCTGCTGACGCAGATGAGGATGAAGATGAAGACATCGATGAAGACGAAGACGATGAAGACGAAGACGATGAAGATGAAGACGACGATG
>JAFRXL010000002.1 GCA_017441505.1 Ruminococcus sp. | reverse complement strand
CTTATCGCAAATACCTCAGGTACTGTCATCGAGATCCCGATCAGAGCTAACTACCGTGAAGGTCTTAACATCCTCGAATACTTCATCGCATCAAGAGGTGCCCGTAAGGGTCTTGCTGATACAGCTCTTCGTACCGCTGACTCAGGTTACCTTACCCGTCGTCTCGTTGACGTTTCTCAGGACGTTATCATCCGTGAGGAAGACTGCGGCACTACAGAGGGTATCGAAGTTTACGAGATCAAGAACGGCAACGAAGTCGTTGAGCCGTTTGCAGAGCGTCTCGTGGGCAGATTCCTTGCAGAGGATCTCAGAGACGAATCAGGTGAACTCATCGTTTCACGCAATAAGCTCATCAGTGATGCAGACGCTAAGAAGATCATTGATGCAGGTGTTGAGAAGATCAAGATACGTTCAGTGCTTACCTGTAAAGCAAAGAACGGTGTTTGTGCAAAATGCTATGGTGCTAACCTTGCATTCAACAATATCGTTTCTGTCGGTGAGGCAGTCGGCGTAATCGCAGCTCAGTCTATCGGTGAGCCTGGTACACAGCTTACCATGAGAACCTTCCATACCGGTGGTGTTGCTTCTGCCGATGCTGAAGATATTACACAGGGTCTTCCTCGTGTTGAGGAACTCTTCGAGAGCCGCCGTCCTAAGGGTGCTGCTATTCTCTCACGTATCTCAGGTAAGATACACATTGAAGAAGTCAAGACAACTCGTAATATCATCGTCAATAACGATGAGACCGGCGAGGCTGAAAGCTATATGATCCCATACAACCTCAAGATAAGAGTTCAGGAAGGCGAATCTATCGAAAAGGGTACTCGTCTTACTGAGGGTAACATCTACCCTGCTGATATACTCAATATCCTCGGAACTCAGGCTGTTCAGAACTACATCATCAATGAAGTTCAGAAGGTTTACCGTTTACAGGGTGTTGACATCAACGATAAGCATATCGAAGTTATCGTTCGTCAGATGCTCCGCAAGATCAAGGTTGAGGAAACAGGCAGCAGCTATCTGCTCCCGGGAACTCTCGTTGACCGCAAGGAGATCGACGCTATCAATGAGGACATTCAGGCTCGTATCGATGCTGGTGAGATCGACCTCCAGCTCGTTCAGACAAGTCCTGTTCTTCAGGGTATCACTAAGGCTTCTTCTAACTCCGACAGCTTCATGTCAGCAGCTTCATTCCAGGAGACTACAAAGGCTCTTACAGACGCTGCTATCAGAGGCAAGAGCGATAAGCTCCTCGGACTTAAAGAAAACGTTATTATCGGTAAACTTATCCCTGCCGGTACCGGTATGGACTGCTATCAGAAGGTCGAGGTCGTTAAGAACGATGCTTACCTTGAGCACAATACAACTCCGATAACTAACCCTATAGTATAAAATCAAGGAGCTGAGTTGCATAACTCAGCTCCTTTTATATCTGGATATGATAAAAGCTCCCACAGATAACTGCGGGAGCTTATCTACTATATTATGATGACTTAGCAAGATCGCTCTTTACAAATTCCTCAAAAGTTCCGTCGAACATTCCGGAAGCGTGAAGAGCATAATAGCGGAGTATAGTACCGGCATCTGAACCGTCAACAGAACCGTCGGTGTTTATATCTGAACAGTCGGTCTGAATATTTGAAAGAAGAGTTTTCATACCGCCGCCTATACGAGCGTAGTCTCTGAGCACGAAAGAAGCGTCACTGCCGTCAACATCGCCGCTGAAATCTACATCTCCGAGCATGATATTTCCGGCAACTCTCTTAAATGTGTCCATTGTAAGGAGCGGAAGTCTGTATTCACTGGAATAAGGAGCCATCTGACAGTAAACCTGAGAAAGAAGTCCGTCCGTATCAACGTGAAGCTCACCTATATGCTCAAGGATGCTTGAAGCGATAACAAGATGACCTCTCTGGTTCGGGTGGATGTCCTGTGCACTTCCGTGCTCCTGTATATTCACGAGCATATATGTATAACCCGGATTGTACATATTCTGTTTCTCGCCGTCCGGAACAGCAGTAAATTCCTTATAGATGTCAACTACCTCTATATCGTGCTGAGCTTCAAGCTCTGTACGGAAGGTATCCATTATTTTCTTGAAATTAGTCCAGAGAAGAGTTAAGAAGTTGGCATAATCGCTGTCCATACCGTACTCTTCCTCTATATAATTCGGGTCGAACTGTAAAGGCTGGTAAATTGTCTGAACGATTATTTTTGCATTCTTATTCATTCTTCTGAGCTTGATAGCAGCAGATGTTATATTTCTCATGATAACTTCGGAAATATATCCCTCGTAATTTGCATTGTAAATACGAAGATTAGAAGTAATATCGGTCAAAAGGGCTGTAAGCTCCATAACAGCAGTCATACCGCTTGAAGCGTAGTCCATAAAGCCGCCCTCTCCACGGAGATTCGCCATGACAAGAAGATCGGTTATTGACGGGTCCTCAGGAATGTCGGAAGCAGTAAAACCATCGTTGAGAAGGTCTTTCTTTGCAGCGAAATCAAGTATCTTCTTTGCAGCGTAGCCCATGATGTCATTTCCGCCAATGGAAATAATTATGTAATCAGAATCCTCAACCTTTTTCTTCTGCTCATCAGTCATAGCATCGATCTTTTCGAGAAGATCAAATGATGTATCACCGGAATGGGCGTAGTTAGCAACGTCACAGTCAAGATAATCACCTATTATCTCACCGTAATTATGCTCTTTTTCGCTGAGTCCGTATCCGGCAGCAATACTGTCACCAAAAACTACAACTCCGCCCTTTGAGCTCTGAGCAGCCTTTGTATCCTCAGCTACAGCAGGAAAACAAGTCAATGTTGAAGCTCCTATCACAGCCGAAACTATTACAGATAAAAATTTTTTCAAATCGGTTCCTCCTTAAAAAGAGTATTGTTTCTCAATGTTATATGCTGATTATATACTATTTTACGGGATATGTCAAGTATAAAACATCGTAAGCAGGCAAATGGAAAAACTTACAGATGATGTCGGTCCGGAAATAAACGTGCCAAAACTTTAACTCTCAGTAAAAAAATGACCAGATACCACTTCAATTCACAAAAATTCTATTGACATTATGTTCAAAAAAGTATATAATAATTATGTTGTATTTATTTGCATAATATTACTATGGCAGTATATGCAGCTTTGTTTTAAATCATTTATCAAGTCTGCTGTTTAAATAAAGATACGCAGCAGCTATTTATAAATATGATAACTGAAACAAAACCCGGACTCCGGAACTGTTATCCGTATGTCCCTATGTTTTATGGGCTTCCTCTCTCGGAACTGCCCTTCATCAATATATTTATATGAATAAAATAATGCGGCATTTACCGCCTTTTAGTAGTAGGTTTAAAGTACAAGCTTATTAATCAATTTTACGAAAAGGAGGTAATGCACTGTATGGATCCGATAATCGCTATTGTCCTTATCTTAGCCGCTTTAGCTGCCGGAATAGGCGTAGGATACGCTCTCTTCTTTAAAAAGGGTGTGGAAGCTGGTGTTGAGAAGCGTAAGCATGAAGCAGAAGCTATCGTTGGTTCTGCCGAACAACAGGCTGAGCGTATCATAGAAGATGCTGAAAAAGATGCCGATAATAAAAAGAAAAGTGCTCTTATAGAAGCTAAGGATGAGATACACAAACTTCGCAGCGAAGCTGATAAGGAAATCAAGGATCGCAGAGCAGAGCTGTCTCGTCAGGAAAGACGTATGCAGCAGAAGGAAGAGAATCTCGATAAGAAGACTGATAACCTCGAAAAGAAAGAGGATATCCTGAACCAGAAGATAAAGTCCGCTGATGAAAAACTCAAAGAGGCTGACACTATCAAGAAAGGTCAGCTCGAAGTCCTCGAAAGGATCTCTGAATTCACTAAAGATCAGGCAAAAGAATACATAATCTCTAAGCTTGAAGACGATCTTGTACACGAAAAAGCTGTCAAGGTCGCAGCTTATGAACAGCAGATCAAGGACGAATGTCAGGAAAAGGCAAGAAGCTATATATCCCTTGCTATCGCTAAGGTAGCAGCAGATCAGGTCTCTGAGGCTGCCGTTTCTGTCGTTCCGCTCCCTAATGACGAAATGAAAGGCCGTATCATCGGCCGTGAGGGTAGAAATATCCGTACTCTCGAAACTCTCACAGGAGTTGACCTCATCATCGACGATACTCCTGAAGCTATCACCCTCTCTTGCTTTGACCCGATAAGACGTGAGGTCGCAAGGATCGCACTCGAAAAACTCATCTCTGACGGCCGTATCCACCCGACACGCATCGAGGAAATGGTAGATAAAGCCCGCCGTGAGGTAGAGTACCGTATCAAGCAGGAAGGTGAACGTGCTGTTATCGAAACTAACGTCCACGGTATAAACCACGAGCTTATCAAGCTCATCGGACGTCTTAAATTCCGCACAAGCTACAGACAGAATGTCCTCGATCACTCTATCGAGGTCGCTAAGCTCAGCGGTGTTCTCGCATCAGAACTCGGCGTTGATGCCAATATGGCAAGACGTGCAGGTCTTCTCCACGATGTAGGTAAAGCTCTTACATCCGAGATCGAAGGCTCTCATGTCCAGATCGGTGTTGACGTTTGTAAAAAGTATAACGAGAATCCTATTATCATTCACGCTGTTGAGGCTCACCACAATGATGTTGAACCTAAAACAGTCATCGCCTGCATCGTTCAGGCAGCCGACGCTATCTCCGCAGCAAGACCTGCCGCAAGAAGCGAAAACTATGAGAGCTACATCAAGCGTCTCCAGAACCTCGAAGAGATATGCAATTCCTATGAGGGCGTTGAGAAATGCTTTGCAGTTCAGGCAGGACGTGAAGTCAGGATCATGGTCGTTCCAGAGGTCATCGACGATGAGAAGATGGTCATCGTGGCAAGACAGATCGCTCAGCAGATCGAAACTGAAATGGATTATCCAGGTCAGATCAAGGTCAACCTCATTCGTGAGAGCAGAGTTACTGACTACGCTAAATGATCGGAATATGAGCGGACGGTTACCCCCGTCCGCTTTTTCTTTAAGGTATACTGCGTAGAGACTGAATATCATTCAGTCCCTCCGGAATATATCTTATATTCCAAACATAATCATACTGACAGATCGTATACTGTCACGATCACTAAGGTTATCGTGGAAAATAAAATTATCGGGGGATAATTATGAAAAAACTGTTTTCTTTTTTCTGGGCAGCACTCTTCCTCTTTTCTATTTCCGCACCAACATCCGCTGCTCACGCAGAAGCTCCTATAATCGGATATATGGGAGACCTTAACTCAGATCAGAATGTTAATACCGCTGATATTGTGATACTATCGAAGTATCTTCTGAACTTTTCCGTACTGCACAGTGATGCAGCACCGTTTGCAGATATGGATAAAGACGGTCAGATAGACGGTTTCGACCTCGTCCTGCTCCGTAAGACAGTGCTCGGACTGCGTCCGCTCGACCCAATTTACGGTGAAGAGACAGGCTTCATTGATCCGCCTATATACGACCTTTACGGCTCGCTCCCCTCTCAGGGAGATGCTAAGCTCCTCATTTTCTATGTGGACTTCCCAGACTGCAAATACGACTATGAACCAAGCATGGAACAGGTCGAAAAAATTGCTTTCGGTGACGAAGACCCAAAAAATAATAACTATCCTTTTGAAAGTATGACCTCTTTCTATAAGCGTTCTTCAAAAGGCGTTATGGAGCTTGACGGAAAGGCTTACCGTTATACCACTAAGAACAGTAAATCATATTACGAGAATGATAGCTGGAAGATAAAGCTCGTAAATGAAGTAATGGCTGAAATGGATCAATATGTCGATCTCTCTGAGTTTGACGGCGATGGCGACGATACTATCGATGCTATACTATTTAATGTGCCGACCAGTGCAGGCGACGATAACTGGTGGCCGTGTGCAGGAATATTCGGCGGCGACCGCATAAAACGCTATGACGGCAAAACTATCGGTCACGTTATAACAGGCAACGCTCAGATAAAAAGTGCTGTCGACTTCCAGAATTTCAACAGTACCTACCTCCACGAAATGGGTCACTGTATGGGACTTCCAGATTTCTACCTCTATAACAGGGATGACGACTGGGAAGGACTCCACGGTTCAGCAGGCTACGCTCTTATGGACGATTCACTTGCCGACTTCACAGCAATATCCAAACTCCAGCTCGGCTGGTACAAAGAAGATCAGGTGCAGGTATACGATGCTTCTCAGGGAGAACAGTCCTTCAAGCTTTACAACTGTCAGACTGATGAGGGCAACTGCCTTATCATCCCATGCGGAGAGCTGAATGACAAATACCGCTCTGAATACTTCATAATCGAATATTTCACTCTCGACAACAACAACAGGTATGTCGACAAATATTACTGGTGGAAACCAAGAGGAAACGGTATAAGAGTCCTTCATGTTGATGCTTCTCAGAACGACGACCGTTGGTATCCGAGTTTCCGTTATTCAAGCGGCAACGACGAAGCTACAAATTATGACAACGGACGAAGATTCGTCAGACTTATAGATGATTCCGACACCAACAATCTCTATAAGAAAGGAAACGTCATAGACAATAAAATTGCCGGATTCAGGTGGTATGACTCCTCAGGCGGTCAGACCGTTGATACCGGATTAAAGATAACTATAGGCGACCTCGTTGACGGAGCCTATACAATAACTGTCTCAGCAGCCTGATAATCTGCTGAACAAAAAGGGAAGGTAACTATCATGGCAAAAACATTAATGAATACTTCAGAAAAATCCAACTTTATTCTGAATATGACCGAGGAAACATACACAAAATTAGCCACCTGCGGACTTGCTGCCGCTTGCTTTACAGTGTCTCTGCTTACAGCAATGCCGGAAATAAATAACGATCACACCTACTCCATAGCAACTGTAGGACTTGCTATTCCGGGTGTATTCTGTCTGATAACAGCTCTCATCGCTATAATGAAGAAATATATCGAACCTAAAAAACTTCTTCCGGTCATAGCGTTTGCTGCTCTTATCGGCTGGAGTACGGTATCTATGTTTGATTCGTATGATACACACATAGGATTCTACGGCTTTCCTCAGCGTGGCGAGGGAGTTCTCTCTACCATATTCTACTGCGGATTCTTCATAACCGGTATGACGCTGAAACGAAAAAAAGCTATCCGACTGATTATCGACAGCATCATACTTTCCGGTCTGCTGAACTCCGTATGGGCTTTGATACAGATATTTACTCCTAACCACGACCTTTCACACTACAGCCAGATCTCTATTTTCTTCGATTTCGCAGCTTCCGGTCTGGCTCATTCACCTATATTCCTTGCATTCCTGCTTACACTGTCCCTGACAGCTGCTCTCGTGACCGCTGTTACTGAATCCGACCTGACAAAACGTGTATTCTGCATTGGAAGCTCTGTTATTTTCGCATTTGTGATGCTCTATACCTACAACCGTATGATAATATTCGGTCTGATATTTGCTGCCGTTGCTGCAATACTTGCGATCTTCATCAGCAAATCACCAAAGATAAGATTAGTTACTATCGCTGCTCCATTGGCAGGATTCGTTCTTGCTTTCACATTCATAAATCACGGAATAGGTCATACTCTCTTCAAATTCCAATTCCGTGACGGATATATCCTCTGGACCGCCGACTCCTATAAGCGTATCTCTGCAAGCGGAAACTACCAGCCTAAGAGCGTTGACATAGCAGAAGTATCAGATGTATACAGTCATATCAACAGCAAGACCGTAAATATCATGAGCGACCATAAACTCACAGGTTCTGGTCCTGAACAGCTCTTATATCCGCAGATATACACAATGCGTAATATAAAAGGTGCAAAAATGGACTCCATGACCGATATAATCTCTGTAAATATCGGCACCTTCGATAAATGCTACAATGAGTACCTCTATATCGGAGCTACACGAGGCATTATAGCTCTTATCTCACTCGTTGTTCTGGTACTTTCTATTCTGTGGATAAGTATGCAGAATGTCCGCAAGAACCATGATAAAGATACTCTGACACTGTTCTTCATAACGCTCGGAGGTGCTCTCGGATTCGTTCTATGCTGTAGTAATATCGTCATAGCTCCTGTATTCTGGGCAGCAGCAGGTGCATCCTGTGCGTCTGTTGACAAGATCTACCTTAAAGGCAGCAAAGACTCAGAAAATAATAAAAAAACTGACAGCACCAAAAAGGAAGCTTCCAAGCCAGCTGAGAATAAAACAAACGATAAACCAGCAAATGAAAAAGCTCCTGCTGCTAAGAACGATAAGAAGAAAAAAAGCAGCGGAAATAAAAAGAAAACTAATAAGAAGTAATAGAATTTGCCCCTTACAACTGTAAGGGACATTCTCTATATCTCCCTGCATACAGCCGGAAATCTACTTCCTTTACAATCACCTTTGTAAGTGCTGACTAACAAAAATCTATTGATTTTTCACCGTTTTATGTTACAATATATATAACAGAGATACGCATGGCGTACCTGAATTTTTAACGGAGGTGCTTGTTAAATGGCATATATTATTTCAGATGATTGCATCAGCTGTGGTGCTTGTGCAGGTGAATGTCCTGTAGGTGCTATTTCAGAAGGCGACGGCAAGTACGTTATCGACGCAGACGCTTGCGTAGAGTGCGGTGCTTGTGCTGGTGTTTGCCCAGTTTCTGCTCCAAATGCTGAGTAATTAAAAAGAAAGTAAGACAGCTCTTTTGAGCTGTCTTTTTTTTGTCCATAAATAGTGACAAATCCTGAAAAGTGTGATATAATAAAGAGGAATACATTTTATTCTAAGGATGTGCTTATTATGTCACGTAATTATGATGTCATTATTGCAGGCTGCGGTGCTGCGGGACTTTATGCAGCTATAAATCTCCCTGCAAACTTAAAAATACTTATCCTCTGCAAGCGTGAACTGAGTCTCTGTAACTCTTCTCTTGCTCAGGGCGGTATCGCAGGTGTATATAACTCCCCCAACGATAATATCCAGTACCACCAGAATGATACCCTTATTGCCGGAGGCTTTAAGAATAATGTTGACGCTGTTCATACTCTCGTCAGCGAGGCTGCAAAAGACATCGAAAATATAATAAAGCTCGGTGTCGATTTTGATAAGAACGATGACGGCTCTTATCACCGCACTCTTGAAGGCGGTCACAGCCACCACCGTATCTTCCACCACGCAGATTCTACAGGTGCGGAGATAGCTTCAAAGCTTCTCGCTCATGTTCAGACTCTGCCAAATGTCGAGATAATGGAAAACACCATAATGTGCGGCGTTAAACAGACAAAAACCGGTTACTCCGCTTTTCTCAGACTGCCGGATAACTCCTACCAGACCTGCAACTGCCACTTCATGATAATGGCTACAGGCGGTATCGGTCGTGTATATGAGTTCACTACTAACTCCGCTATCGCTACAGGCGACGGTATCACCTTCGCTTACGAAATGGGAGCTAAAATAAAGAACCTCAGCTACGTTCAGTTCCACCCTACCGCTTTCAATAACCGTGCTACCCGTGAATGCTTCCTCATCTCTGAGGCTGTACGTGGCGAGGGTGCTTACCTGCTCAACTGTAAAAAAGAACGCTTCATGCAGAACTACGATGAGAGACTTGAACTCGCTCCGAGAGATGTTGTCTCCCACGCTATCGTGCTTGAATCAAGAAAACAGAACTCAACTGATTTCTTCCTCGATATAAGCTACAAAGACAGCGAGTTCCTCAAAAAGCGTTTCCCGATGATATACAAGAACCTCATGGAACAGGGATATGACCTCACTAAAGAACCTGTTCCGATATACCCTTGTCAGCACTACCTCATGGGCGGTATCGATGTCGACAAGAACTCTGAGACAACTCTCCGCAACCTCTTTGCCTGTGGAGAATGCTCACATACCGGCGTTCACGGAAGCAACCGCCTTGCAAGCAATTCCCTGCTTGAAGCTCTTGTATTCTCACGCCATGCCGCTAACTGCATAGCTTCCCGTGTGGACTCAGCTCCAACCGAATTCGAGGAGGCTCAGTTTGATCCGCATATCAACAGCAACCGCATACCTAAGGGATACCGTACCGAAACTCGCCGCATCATGCAGAGAAGTCACTTCGTTATCCCTGATAAGAAGGAAGCTGCTGAGGGATTCAAGCGTGTAGAGGAAATGCGTAACGACCTGCTCAACGGCGGCTACCTCGTTGACGCTGACTACGTTCTCGCTAAATCAATAGTTACCGTAGCTTATATCATCTTAGGTGAGGTAATGCAGTAAATCTACAACAGGAGGAGAGTTATGAATAAGAAATTGTGTTTTGTATCGTGCCTTGTATCAACCGCTTTGATATGCAGCAGTATACCGTCTGCACCTGCTTCTGCACTTCCGCTCATGCAGGGTGACCTCAATGGCGATTTTATCATAAACAACACTGACGTAGCTCTGCTTCAGGATTATCTGCTCGGCAAAAATAATATAAAGTCCGCCTATACCGCATTAGCCGATGTAGACGGCAACGGTCAGATAGATTCGTTTGACCTGACTCAGCTAAAAAACGATATAAATACTCATGCCGGAAAAATCCCCGGCGGTACGTGGATAGCTGTCGGAGACAAAGGCGTAAGATACTATAACTTTGAAAAAGGTACAGTTATCGAGGAGAATTCCGGTAAGACAACGACTTTCTCCTGCTCCGTAAAAAACAATGACATCAGATTCAATAAAGCTGTTCAGAGCAATTCCTCCCATGCGGTATACTCGTGGAGAGAAAAAGCCGAGATAATCAACCTTACATGGGATGACGGCTACAGAGAAGCTCTGCACCTTTACAGCAAAGAACCCATAAATTACAGCAAACTGCTCTCCGGCACTTATATCTCCAACAAGGGACTTACCTACGAATTCTGCGGAGTAAACGGCTGCTACAAGATAAAGGACGGCAGACGCTACGACTTTGAGTACAGTCTCAAAGACAACTCTATTTATATGAAATTCGGCGGCGACGGCTACGTCAGAAAAGTCGGACTTACTTACGTCGACTCCATGCACCTCAGCCTGAAATGGGAGGACGGCTCTGTTGAGCGTCTGACGCTCCGCAAGGTCGAAGTGAAAAACGGTATAACATACATAAACGGCATCCTCATTGCCAACAAGTCCTATGCCCTGCCCTCGACCTATAATCCCGGCGGACTGACTGCTGAAACTCAGAATGCATTCAACAGAATGAGTGCCGATGCATATTCGTCAGCCGGACTAAGCCTGAGAATATGCTCGGGTTACCGCTCTTACAGCTACCAGAGCACTCTTTATAACGGCTATGTCAGAGACAGAGGTCAGGCTGCGGCAGATACCTTCTCTGCACGTCCCGGGCACTCCGAGCACCAGACCGGTCTCGCTATAGATATAAATAACGCTTCCGGCTATTTCGACAATACTCCGGAAGCTAAATGGGTAGAAGATAACTGCTGGAAATACGGATTCATCCTGCGTTACCCTAAAGGCAAACAGGATATAACCGGCTATAAATATGAATCATGGCACGTTCGCTATGTCGGCTATCCGCTTTCAAAGGAAATTCACGACTCCGGACTTACCCTCGAAGAATTCCTTTGCATCGACTCTGTTTATAAATAAAAAATTTTTGAAAGGATGTTAAACTATGAAGCTTTTACAATGCTATATAGATAATATCATTAAGACTGCCTTAATGGAGGACATAAATTATATCGACGCTGCTGCTGATAACCTCATCCCTGCTGACCACAAAAGCTCCGCTTACTATGTGGCTAAGGATACCGGAGTTGTCTGCGGTATCGAAGTTGCTAAACGTGTATTCGAGCTTGTTGACGAGGATGTAGAGTTCAACATCCTGCTCGGTGACGGCTCAAAGGTACACAAGGGAGATATTATCGCAGAGCTTAAAGGAAGTACCCTCACTCTCCTGAAAGGAGAAAGAACTGCACTCAACATCTTACAGCATATGTCCGGTATCGCAACCGCTACAAATAAATGTGTTGAAGCAGTTGCCGGCACAAATGCTTCTGTCACAGATACAAGAAAAACTCTTCCGGGACTTCGTGCCCTGCAAAAATACGCTGTTACAGTCGGCGGAGGCAAAAATCACAGGTTTAACCTCTCCGATGCGGCTATGCTGAAAGATAATCACATAGATGCTTACGGCGGAATAACAGCTGCTGTAAAGGCTCTGCGTGAAAAGATAGGTCACACTGTAAAAATCGAGGTCGAAGTAAGAAATCTTGTGGAGCTTCGTGAAGCTCTCGAAAACAAGGTCGAGATAATAATGCTCGACAATATGAGCTGCGAGGAAATGAAGCAGGCTGTTGATATTACAGCCGGACGTGCTCTCCTCGAAGCTTCCGGTAACATCACATC
This sequence comes from Ruminococcus sp., assembly GCA_017441505.1. Taxonomy (GTDB): domain Bacteria; phylum Bacillota; class Clostridia; order Oscillospirales; family Ruminococcaceae; genus Ruminococcus. The sequence goes on along the minus strand of JAFRXL010000002.1, from coordinate 12,838 downwards.
AGAAAATATCCGCACCGTCGCAGAAACAGGCGTGGACATAATTTCACTCGGTGCTCTGACACATTCTGTAAAATGTTTTGATATTTCTATGAAAATAAAGAAATAACAGTTAAAAAGAGCCGTTTCTGCGGCTCTTTATCGTTGCGGAGCTATTGTTAATTCTTATTCAAATACTATATTGCTGAATATATTATATATATTGCTGGTCCGCAACTATCTATATATCTTTACGTATAAGCCTGTTTATATAATATTAACAAGTATACGTTGTTCACACTTTATTTACTTGTACAAAAATTCTCGTTTACTTGACATATTATCAAAATGTGTGATATACTATAAGTGCTTATACAAAGCTTTAAATAACCCTATTTATATATATCGGAGGTCTCAGATATGAGAAAAACAAGAATAACAGCACTTCTTTTATGTGCTCTCATGATAGTCCCTAACGCCGGATGCGGAAGCAAATCATCCAAAAAAAGCACCGCTTCTAAAGCCACTCCGCAGATCGTCGGTGACGAGCCTGGCGAGCCGGTAAGAAATGCTTATCAGCAAAACGAAAACATCGGTAAAAACGAAGTTGTTGCCGAGATCAAGGAAGAGGCTGAGGCTAACGACACAGGCTTCACTATCAACCGTGTTATCGCTTACAAGGACCCTGAAAGATCCGAAAAGTATATCTATTTTGATGTAAATATCAAGAACGATACAAGCGACACTTACGACCTTAGCGTGCTCAACAACTTCTACCTCATATATCCTGACGGAAACGAAAAGTACAGTGACATAAAAACTGAACTTTACGCAAACAGCAAGTTCCAGAACTACTATATGTCACCATTCAATGTTCCTGCAAACGGCGAATTCAAGGGTATTGTAGGCGGTTTCGCTGTTGACCCTTCCCTCAACGAGTTCACTGTTGGTTTCTTCCCGACCCGTGTCGACAACAGAAACAAGGAGAGCGTTATCAAGATCAAGGTAACTCCTGATCTGATAGTTGATAATCCAAGCGATATTTTAAAGTAACAGTAATTAAGAGTCTGCATCTGTGCAGGCTCTTTTCTTTTTTACAGCTCCGCCAGTCACACAGCAGATCATCGCAAAATAGACTGCTCCGCCGACACAGGCAGTTACCGCTAAATGGACAAACAGACTGCTGCTCCTTAACACTGATGATACGAGATATGCAGTGCCGCCGCACATTGCTCCGCTGTAAATAACTTTTATAAACGGCAGTATTTCAAGTTTCACACCGGCATATAAGGTAAATGACCGCAGCGACAGCAGCAATATAGCCGAATAACAAATTGTAGTCGATAAAGCTGCACCGTCTACCCCCATAATGGGTATCAGAAAATAATTTCCTGCGAACTTTATTGCTGTTCCTGCAAGCATTATTTTCAGCGGAACTGAAGCTTTGCCTATCGCCTGAAGCATACTGAAAAGCGGATAAGATACGCACAGACACACCATTCCAGGCATGAGTATTTTCAAAGCTGTCACGCATACCGCCGCTTCATCAGACTGATGCGGGAACAGAAATCCCAGTACCTCCACGGACATTACTCCAAGTCCTACAGCCGCCGGCACAGCTATAACTGCCGCTGTATAAAGAGCCTGCATTGCACTGTCATGCAGGCTTTTTCTGTCGTTTTTCTCCCAAGCAGAAGCCGTGAGCGTTAAAGCTCCCTTGCCAAGCATATTCGTGACGGACGGCACAAGATTGAATATCGTGAGTGCGATGCCTGCAAAAGAACCGTAAACGAAGCGTGGATAATCTTCCGCAGAAACTCCAGATAAAGTACTCGCCGGAATTCTCGATATTACTGTCCACATATCAATAAGTGCTGTGAGGTTGGTCACTACGGCACTTATCCCTATCGGCAGAGCAGCTGATATAAGCTCGTGGACTATCTCTCTGTGACTCATAACAGTTCGTTCCGGAGTCTTCTGACTGCGTGAAGAAAGCCTCATGATACCCATAAACAGTACCGCTCCCAAAGACGAAAGCGTCACTCCCAAAATACCTGCCGCTGCTGCAAGAGCTTTTACATCAGTTATAGATGGAAAATACTGCATTATCTTGCCGCTATTATCCATAACATAATTGCACATAAAAAGTCCGGCTGCGACCTTCACAAATCCCTCGGCAACCTGAGAAACTGCTGTTGGATACATATTGCTCAGTCCCTCATAGTAACCACGCTCCACAGCCGTAATGCAGCCAAAAAGTACTGCCGGAGCTATCATTGCTACGGACAAAGCTGCCTCCGGACTGTCAGCTGAATAGACGCTGAATGGACGTGCAAGAACAAGGACTATAATGCTCCCAGCCAGACCAACTCCTGAAAATAGAGCAAGAGCAGTCCGGCGAACTTTACGGGCATTTTCCATTGCTCCAAGTGCAGCACTCTTAGCCGTGAGTCTCGCCACCGCCGAAGATACTCCCGTGACCGCAAATGCATACACCGGCATAAAAAGGCTGTAAGCACAGCTGAAATAGCTCATCCCAACTCCGCCAAGCATATCCGTAAGCGGTATTTTAAACAAAGCTCCAAGCACTTTTGCTGCCGCCGCCGACAGCATAAGTATCAGCGAACCTTTAAGGTAATTCTGCTTCCTCACATTCATCCGCCCTTCTTATTAAGATGACAATAAAATAATGATAAATTTACGTCGGTCAAGCCGAGGAAAACAATGCGGACGGTTCGTACAGCATTGCTTTGCTCGCTGTACTACTTCTTAGGAAGGGCTCCGCCCTTCCTCGCACACCTTCCCGCCAAAGGGTTGGAACCCCTTTGGAATCCCTTTTTTTGCCGACTTCGTCGTTTTATAGATATTTATTTACCGATTTCACAAAAATATATGTTGCAGAAATTAAAATTATGTGTTATAATATAGGATAGACTAATTGTGTTGTTAGAAAGGACGTAATCAAATCATGGAATATAAATTTTCTGATAAAGTAGCAGGACTTAAAGCTTCTGCTATCCGTGAGATACTTAAATTCACTGCCGACCCTGAGGTCATTTCATTTGCCGCAGGAAATCCGGCTCCGGAAGCTTTCCCAAAGGAGAAGATAGCCGAGATCTCAGCTGAGCTTTTCCGTGATGACCCTATCCTCGCTTTACAGTACAGCGTTACTGAGGGCTATACTCCCCTCCGTGACTTCCTCAAAGGCTGGATGACCGAAAAGGGCTGCTTCCATAAGGAATTCGATGACCTCATCATCACTTCCGGCGGTCAGCAGGCTAACGAGCTTTCCTGTAAGGTGCTTCTCAATGAGGGAGATACACTTCTCTGCGAGTCACCAAGCTTCATAGGCTCACTCAACGCATTCCGCTCCTACAACGTTAACCTCGTTGGCGTTGATATGGACGACGACGGGATCAACCTCGAAAAGCTCGAAAACGCTCTTAAAACTGAAAAGAATGTTAAGATACTCTACCTCATACCTAACTTCCAGAACCCTACAGGCAGGACTATGTCTTTCGCTAAGAGAAAGGCTGTATACGAACTTGCCTGCAAGTACGATTTCATAATCCTTGAGGACGATCCATACGGCGAGCTCCGCTTTGCCGGCGAGAACGTTCCTACTATCAAGAGCCTTGATACAGAGGGAAGAGTTATCTACTCCAGCACATTCTCTAAGCTCATATCATCAGGTTTCAGAACAGGTTACTGCTCCGCTCCTGCTGAGATAATCCAGAAAATGGTTGTCTGCAAACAGGTATCCGATGTTCACTCTAATATCTGGGCACAGGTAGTATCCTACAGATTCATGTCAACTGTTGACCGTGAGGCTCACTTCAATAAGCTCCGTGACATCTACAGAGAAAAATGCGACCTTATGTGCAGCTACATCGACAACGGCTTCTCCAAGAAGATCAAATACATCAAGCCGGAGGGCGGTCTGTTCATATGGTGCACTCTCCCTGATGACTGCGATATGAACGCTTTCTGCAAGAAGGCTGTTCAGGACTACAAGATCGCTGTTGTTCCGGGCAACTCATTCAACATCAAGGAGGACGAGGTAAGCCACGCTATCCGTCTTAACTACTCTACTCCTACTAACGAGCAGATCAAGAAGGGTATGGAGATACTCGCTCGCATGACAAGAGAGATGCTCGACTGATAATCGCTTTTAGGGGATATTTCCCATTATTATATATGTTAATACGAAAGGAAAATTTTTATGCCAAACAGAGCTACAGGCAGATATACTGTCACACAAAAATATCTTATGACAAGAGGTCAGGCTATCAACTTCCCTGCTAAATTTTTTAATGCAGATTTCAAAAAGGATCAGGTTTTCGGTATAGTTGTCGATATACCTATGACTTCTGAGGTCCTTACTACTATGGTTTGCTTCATAAACGGTGCAGCTAACCTCTATTTCAACAACGGCGGCGAGTACACAGGTGCTTCACAGAAGTACAGAAACCTCGTTCAGGCTGCTCACACTCTCGTTGCAAATGCTGGTCAGCTTCTTCCAAAATGCGAAAAGACCACTAAGTTTGATCTTCCTACAGACAGATCACACTCCATATTCCTCCTTACAAGAACAGGCATCTACAAGACCGTTATAAAGCCTGGTCTTATCCCTGAGGACGAGCCTGAGAAGCGTACTATCTATGTTCTTTATCAGCGTGTTCTTAACGAACTCAGAAGTGCTCAGCTCAAAGATGATGCTGAAATGCGTAAAGCCTCAAAGTAAGGAGTTTTCACAATGGACGATAAAAAGCTCATATTCAGTGCAATACAGCCTACAGGTACTTTTACCCTCGGCAACTATATAGGAGCTGTTCGTAACTGGGCACCGCTCCAGGATGAGTACAACTGCATATACTGTGTCGCTGATATGCACGCTATCACTGTTAAACAGGAACCGGCTAAGCTCAGGAAAAACACCCTCGATGCTTACGCTCTCCTCATGGCTTGCGGTCTTGATCCTGAAAAGTCAATACTCTTTATCCAGAGCCATGTTTTCACTCACGCAGAGCTTAACTGGGTACTCTGCTGTAATACCCAGTTCGGTGAGCTCAGCCGTATGACTCAGTTCAAGGACAAAAGTCAGCGTCACCCTGATGACGTAAACGCAGGTCTGTTCACTTACCCGTCACTTATGGCTGCTGACATCCTCGCTTACAATGCAGACTTCGTTCCTGTAGGTGTTGACCAGAAACAGCACCTTGAACTCGCAAGAAATATCGCTCAACGTTTCAATCAGCGTTACGGCGACTTCTTCACTCTTCCTGAACCTTACATCATTGATGTAGGTGCTAAGGTAATGTCCTTGCAGGACCCTACAAAGAAGATGTCTAAGTCCGACGAGAATCCTAACGCCTGCATACTCATCCTTGACGACAAGGACACTATCATCCGCAAATTCAAGAGAGCTGTTACTGACAGCGAAGCTGAAATTTGCTACCGTGAGGGTAAGGACGGCATAAACAATCTTATGGCAATATACTCCTGTGTTACAGGTAAGGACTACGCCGCTATCGAATCAGAATTTGCCGGCAAAGGCTACGGCGACTTCAAGCTCGCTGTTGGTGAGGCTGTTGCTGACCACCTTGAACCTGTCCGCACTGAATTTGCACGTATCTCTCAGGATAAAGCATTCCTCAAAAAGTGCTATACAGAGGGTGCTGAACGTGCTTATAACTACTCACGCAGGATAGTTTCCAAGGTATTCCATAAAGTCGGATTTGTCGACAAATAATGACTGTTTTTCAGTAATATTATACTGATAATGTAAAATCCGGCAAATTACACAAACTGTACATTCTTATTGTTGCTTATTAAGCTATATTCACAAAATTGTAAAAAATAGCTTGCAATTTAGTCAAAATTAGGGTATTATAATACTTAGCCCGTCTTAGGGAGGGTTTTTTCTATGGTTGATTATCAGCAGAAAAAGCATTATTCAATTGATGATCTTATCGAGATCGTTAAGCTTCTTCGTGGCGAAGGCGGCTGCCCATGGGACAGAGAACAGACCCACGAGTCTATAAGAAGCGATTTCATCGAGGAGACCTGCGAAGCGATCGAGGCTATCGACCTCAAGGATACCGAGCTGCTCCGTGAAGAATTAGGCGATGTACTCCTCCAGGTAGTGTTCCACTGCCGAATTGAAGAGGAAAACGGTACTTTCCGCTTTGACGATGTCTGCGATGAGATATGTAAAAAACTTATTATCCGTCACCCCCACGTTTTCGGAGATGTCCTCGCTGATACTACCGATCAGGTACTTAAAAACTGGGACGCTATAAAAATGGAAACCAAGGGACAGGAAACCTATACCGATACACTTAACAGTGTCGCAAAATCTCTCCCCGCTCTTATGAGAGCTCAGAAGGTCGGCAAGAGAGCTATGCGTGCAGGTATGGATTTTCGTTCAGCTGAGGACGCTGTAGCTTGTATCAGTGCAGAAAAAGCTGAGCTCGACAAAGCTGTCGCTAATAAGGATCAGGAAAATATAGAGGAAGAGATAGGCGACCTTCTCTTCTCATGCGTAAATGCTGCAAGACATCTCGGCGTAAATGCGGAATTGGCACTTAAAGCTTCTACAGAAAAATTTATCAAACGCTTTGCGATCACCGAAGAACTTTCCTCTGCCGATAACATAGATATGAAAGACTTATCAATCGAAGAACTTGACAAGTACTGGGACAAGGCTAAACTTATTATTAATTCGGAGGGAACTAAAAATGACTAAAACAGAACTCATTAACTCTATTGCAGATAAGGCTAATTGTACAAAGAAAGACGCTTCTGCTGTTCTTGAAGCAACTCTTGATGCAATTCAGGAAACTCTCGTTACTGGCGAAAAGGTTTCTATCACTGGTTTCGGCACTTTTGAAATAAGAGAAAGAGGCGAAAAAGTCTGCATCAACCCAAGAACTAAAGCTAAGATGACTTGTCCTCCATGTAAGGCTCCAGCATTCAAAGCCGGCAGAGCTCTTAAAGAGTCTGTTAACAAGTAATAAATATCAAGGACAGGCTTTTGTCTGTCCTTTTTCATTGAAAGGAGTCCGCTTATGCGACTTGATAAATATTTGAAAGTAACTCGTCTTATAAAGCGACGCACAGTGGCTAATGAAGCCTGTGACGCTGAAAAAATAGTAGTAAACGGCAAGGCAGCCCGTGCTTCCTACGATGTCAAAGTAGGCGATATAATCGAAATAAACATGGGTACTCGCCCCTTGAAGGTTAAGGTACTCAACGTTACCGAACACGCCACCAAAGAAAACGCCGCCGACAATTATACGGTTATAGAATAAAACTGCGGTATTTTTACCGTGTTGCTTTGGGAGTTATATGACGCTTATTGAGGGAAACCCTTTTTAAAAAGGGTTCCTCTGACGGAGGCGGTCCCCTCTGTCACTGCGTGACATCTCCCCACACTGTGGGGAGTCACCCTCAAACTCCCTTCCAAAAACTTTCGGCTTTATTTTTCCCCAGATATAGTGCTCATGAAAACAAAAAAACCAGTAGTTAATTTACTACTGGAGCACTATATCTGGGGAAAAATCAGTCTGAAAGTCTTTGGAAAGGGGTTCGGGGAAGAACCTTTCTTCAGAAAGGTTTTCCTCGATAAATCCCATATGTTTCCAAAGCAACACGGTAAAAATACCGCAGTTTTATTCTACTTGGTATTCTGGACATTCCAGCGGAAAGAGCAATACTTTGCCGCTTTCGTATTATCAAGTATATTATTATTTTCAAGCTTACTCATATCAAGGTAACGATAATTAGTTTTCTCGTCCTTACTGCTGCTGAAAAGTCCCTTTAACTTATTAAGAGCACCGCCGCTGGACTTCTGGAGCACAGCTCCGAGTCTATGATTTTCTCTCATAAAAGCTATAATATCAGCCGCAGTTGTGAGCAGTTTATCGCTCACGTTGTATACTCCTGCACAGGAAACGTCTTCAACGCTCTTTATATAGCACAGTATGAAATCAACAAGATTATGGACACAGCAGAACTGGAATCCATATTGTCCCTTACCTGATACAAAGTTAGAGCCGTCCTTAGGATCGGTGATCTTAGCCATAAGGTTCTCTGTATAATTCTTAGTATAGACAGGAGAGTACCTCACTATACAGCATATTACCTCCGGATGATGCTTCATTTCGGCTACAAGAGCTTTCTCGGAAGCGTGCTTCATCTGAGCATAATTTGTCACAGGTTTAAGCTCGTTGGATTCACGTATCGGTTCACGGGTTTTCGGGAACTCATAAACCTGATCTGTACTTAACAATATTACCTTTTTTACTTTTTCGTCCATTGCATAGCGATAAATAAACTTATCACAATTCTTGCTCTCATTCATCTCTTTTTCAGTGATTATCGGACCGAGGTCGTTATCAACTGTACAAGCAGCATGAATAAGAACTGAAACCTCATTTTTCTCAAATATTTCTGCATATTCATCTTTGTCTGTAGGTGCTGCCTGAACGAAGGAATAATTAAGTTTTCCCTCATTGTAAATACCTGGTTCTTTGTCAACAGCAATTACTGCAAAGCCTTTTTTCAGAAGTCCGGAGCAAATATGCTGACCAATAAGTCCGCATCCGCCAGTTACTACTACAGTATTCATAAACCATAGCCCCCTTCCGAATATAAATATCCTCTTACCATATTTTTATACCACATTATTATCTTTCTTGCGTTAATTTTTTATTTCATTGTTAGATAAACGGTCTGTTTTATAAATTTACTATTCTAACGTTTTATTTATATCATCAAGATACTTTTGAACAACAGAAGCGATCGAGTTATAAGTCTCGTTCCACGGTGTTCCTCTTGTAGTGAGTCTCAGATTATCATCTATCAACTTTCCGCAGTCATCTGATATACCCTTTGATATATCAACTACCGGATTTTCGTTTGCGAGCTCCCACATACTGTTTTTCATGTCGACCATTTCCTGAGTCCAGCCGTAATCATCGGTGAATACAGCATCCTCAACAGCTCTTGCGTCCTCATTAAGCAGGCAGTAACGCTTGCAGTCGAGGTACTTTGCAACGCCCTCAGGGTTCTTTCCGCCGCTAACAAAAGCGTAGGCTTCAAGTCCCATAGGAACATAGTATTCATCAGCATTAGGGTCCTTAGGCATCGGAACGAAGAATGCGTCCTCACCGTAAGTCTGCTTCCACTGTTCCGGCTCTTTATAGAGCTCATAAAGTCCTACAGGATAGAAGAGCAGTTTGCCCTCACCTATATAATTCGGCTTAGCTTCCCAGCCATAATCAGGTCCGCCGATAGCGACAAGTCCTTTTTTATACATATCGAACATCCAGTTCTGAACTCTTTCCATTTCCGGATCGCCGAGGTGACTTACAAGCTTACCGTCCTCAATGCCTACCGGAGGAACTCCGATAGTATTTATCAGACCGAACTCGAACCACCAGCCGTCGATACCATACTTTCCGTTTTCGTTATCAACGAATTTTTCGAGCATTTCCTGGAAGGTATCCCATGTCCACTCACCATTCTCATAGAGCTTAGCAGGATCATCCAGACCAGCTTCCTGAATCGTCTTTCTGTTATAAATTACAGCTACAGAGTCGCCCGTAGTCTGTATTGCAGCTGCATAATGCTTATTATTCCACATTATCATATCATTAGCTTCTGCGACATCAGTCCAGAGTTCAGAATCAAAATCTATATAATCATCAGCAGGCACGAACATTTCCTTTATCGCACCCTTTGGGATAGCGTCCATATCACCGGCATAGAAGAAATCAACGCCGTCATCGCCGTTTATCTTCTCAGAGAGCTTATCGTAACGTTCATCCCATGTAACGTTTATATACTCGATATTTCCGCCGTATCTTTCCTGAAACAGAAGCAGATCAGCCGGAGTCTTTTTTCCGGTACCGTCAGGATTTATATCCCATGTAGCCATCCACTTTATAGTTTTATTTTCTAATTCCCCTGTAAGCAGATTATCCTTATCATCCTTGATAACGTCAAGGATAGTATCTTTTTTATCCGGAGCCATTGTCTGGTCTTCGTAATGCTCCTTTTCACTTTCGCTGCTTGAGTCAGCAGATGAACATCCGGTAACAGCGAGCACTGAAGTTGTAACAAGCAAAGCTCCCAATAATGCTTTTAATTTGTTCATTTGTATAACTCCCTCTTAACGCTCTGTTCCAAAACGTGAACAGAATATAATTCACATACTTTATTATATTATATCACTTTATAGTCTACTCTGTCAATATGAATTTTCCATAGAAATATGGACGAATAATAGTCATTTTAGCACATTTGGGTGACCAAATTTTAAACGTTATATTAACTGATTTTTGCTTTTTTTATATTCACATTTTATTAACTATGAACTATCACTCTTGTGCCAGAATTATGATTTATTCAGTCTATTGACCAATCAATAGGTGTCATTCCATGCTGTGTAAGGAACTGATTCGCCTGCGAAAAATGTTTGCATCCGAAAAAGCCATTATAAGCTGAAAGCGGACTTGGATGTGCAGCTTTCAGTACAAGATGGATCGGATTTGTAATGAACTGCTGTTTTGTCTTAGCGTCACCGCCCCAGAGCATGAACACCATTGGCTGCTGACGCTCGTTCAGGAGTTTTATAACGTCCGTAGTGAACTGCTCCCAACCGAGACCGTGGTGACTTCTCGCCTGATTAGCCCTCACTGTAAGGACTGAATTAAGGAGCAGAACGCCGTCCTTAGCCCATTTGGTAAGCTCACCGTGCTTACCGAGATTGTCGATGCCAACGTCGTCCCTTATCTCTTTAAAGATATTCACGAGCGACGGCGGCGGAGCTACTCCCTTTCTCACAGAGAAGCTCAGACCATGAGCCTGTCCCTCGCCGTGGTAGGGGTCCTGACCGATTATAACGCATTTAACATCGTTATATGACGTATATTTCATAGCGTTGAATATATCGTACATTCCCGGAAAAATACGCTGTGTACGGTATTCATTTATCAGCTTCTGACGAAGCTCCAAGTAGTATTCTTTAGTGAACTCATTTTTCAGCAGCTCATCCCAGTCGTTATTAAAATTAACCATTGGAGTGCCTCCCCTCAAAAACAAAAGGGCGGTCGAAGCCGCCCCGCAATCTTAGTTGTAAATAGTATCCTCGTATATCTTAAATTTAACGAGCATATTCTTCTTATACGTAAGCGAGCCCTGTTGATTAAACGGTATTTTAGCATAAGCCTCGGCAGAACATTCAACAGAGATCTGCTGTCCCTTTCGGGTAACAAAAACAAGCTCGTAATACTCGTCTACAAGTTTTTCCTGTCCTGTACTTTCAATAATTCTCATTCGATCGTCTATTTTGCGGATAAGCGTAGCCATTTCGACAATAGGTCCTGACTGCTGTTTAGCTGCCTGACCTGAATTATTGGCTTTACTTCGCATCATGTTTCCGGACGGGCTTTCCTCATTGAGAAGGACTGCCATTACCTTTCTGAACGAGCTATTACCGCTAAACAGAACTATCACAACGATCAGAATAACAACGATACCACCAAGTATTATCAGCAGATTTTTCAGTTGTGGAGTCATTTTTCTATCCTTCCTTTGCATTTCCATGCATAAACCAAGGGTATAATTCACCCTTCCCTATACTTCTTTATTATATTATAATATATTTTTTCACATTTTGCAAGATATAATTGCAAATTTCCTGTAAATATGTTATAATTTAGTAGATTTTTTTCGGGAGGAACAAATATGCAGAGGATTCTTGGACATATGCGTAGGGCGATAAACGAATTTGACATGATCCAGAACGGCGACAGAATATGCGTCGGAGTATCAGGCGGCAAGGACAGTCTCGTGCTTCTTGTGGGACTTTCAAGGCTCAGGTCTTTTATTGGCATTGATTTTGAAGTGGTCGGGGTGACTATCGATCCCGGTTTCGGCGGAGTCGTCGGTGACTACTCCCCTGTTGAAGAGATGTGCCGTGAGCAAAACATTGAGTATCACGTTGTACCTACGCAGATCGGAGAGATCGTTTTCGACATCAGAAAGGAGTCCAATCCATGCAGTCTCTGTGCTCACCTCCGCAGAGGAGCTTTACAGGATGCCGCACTTCAATTCAACTGCAACAAGCTTGCTTTAGGTCATAACATGGACGATACTGTAGAGACTTTTTTCATGAACCTTTTCAATGAGGGACGCATCGGCTGCTTTTCACCTGTGACATTTCTCGAAACTAAGGACATCTATATGATACGTCCGCTTGTTATGGCACCGGAAAAGGAAGTCCGTAGAGCTGCAAAGCGAGCTGAACTGCCTGTGATAAAATCAAAATGTCCTGCCGACGGTCACACGAACCGGCAGTCCACAAAGGAATTTCTCATAGAAAGAGAACGAGCAGATCACGGTTTCCGTGAGCGAATGTTCGGAGCTATCCGCCGTGGTGATATTGACGGCTGGGGCGGTAAGAGCTTCAGAAGGTAACAAAAAAGCCTCTCCGACCGGAGAGGCTTAATTTTATTCAGTTAAGAACGACTATTTAATTAGTCTTCCTTCTTTCTGAGAGCAAATGCTGTACCTACAGCGATTGCAAGACCAGCAGCTGCAACACCTACGCCAGCAACGCCTGTCTTAGCAGCATCCTGAGCCTTAGTTGTCTTAGTCTTTGTAGTCTTACTTGGCTTTGTAGTTGTTGAGCCCTTACCAGTACCAGTTACTCTTGTACCTGTTGCAGAACCTGTACCACTTGTTGTGGATGTTGTATCTGTATCAGTATCAGTATCTGTACCGCTTGTTGTAGAAGATGTAGATGTAGAAGATGTTGAAGTTGTAGTAGTTGTAGTTGTTGTTGTAGTTGTAG
>JAFRXL010000012.1 GCA_017441505.1 Ruminococcus sp. | reverse complement strand
TTGACAATATACAAAAATATACACACATATAAAAAAGTGTACTTTTGCGTGAAATTGTGCTATTTTTCAGGTTAACTTTTTGTGAATTGATTACATCGATTTACTAATTTACATTTTGTTAAATAACACAGTTTCATTTCAGTGAAATTTTATTTTGACCTTTGCCTATTGTGCTGACCGTTGATTTTTCTCCGTTTATAATAGTATAAAAGCTTTTTCCGGCAGTAATTTCCGGAGTGATCAGCATGAGGCAGCTGAAATCATTGTACGGCTCGAATTTTTTTATCTGCTTTCCGTTCAAGTATATCTCGACCGTACTTTCAGCAGCTGCTGTATAACCAAGATCGGCTATTATATATGGATTAGGTGATGAGGTCGGTGCTGTGACCGCATTGCCGGCTGCAAAAACGTGTCCGCCTGTGCAGCTGAAACGGCTCTCAGCGTAAATGGCACTTTTTTCTTCTTGTGTGCCGCCGCTTATAGTAAGAGTTCCGCCGGTTATATTAATATCGTTATGGGCATGAAGTCCGGAGCTTATAGCATTTACATTATATGTGCCGCTTTCAACGACAATATCGCTGCCTGCGATACCGTGAGCGTTTCCGGCATTGATATTCAGTGTTCCGCTGCCTTTGAATCTGAGGGTATCATTCGAGAAGATAACACCGTTATTGATATTGTCCTTAGTGTTGTCGCTGAGCGAATTATCTGTGCCCTCACATACTTTTATAGTACAATTTTTAGCACTGTTGACCAATATAGCCGGACCGGACATACTATGTATATCCACACCGTCAAGTACTAATGTAACGTTTTCTTCTGAAGCAGCGTTAACGCAGATCCTGCCGCCGAATGTGAAGCCGGAGAGGTGATAATTGCCGCCGGCAGTAATGTTGACTACATTGCCTTTTACAGCAACATTGCTTCCTGTGAAGCTTGGTATTCCGTTGAGATCGATAACAGCGGTAAATTCTTTTTCCTCGTCAGGAACTTCGACCGGAGGCTGAGTGGTGATCGGGGGAGCGGTTGTGACATGAGTGGTCGGAGCTGGTATGTGATGAACAGCAGTTGTTATCGGAACATTAGTAGTTATCACGCTGCCGCCGGAGCTGCTGCTTCCTCCGGAGCTGCTGCCTCCGCCGCTGTAACTTGGTCTGTTATTGTAACCGGAGTAGTTTCCGGATGATGAATGATTGTTGTTGGAGTATGGATTTCCGCTGCTTGGAGTTGTATATGAAGAGCTGCCGGAGGTCGTTGATTTAGTTGTTGTTTTGGTACTTTTTTTAGTTCCTGTAACTTTTGTGGTGGTAGTTTTTTTAGGAGAATGTCCATTGATTATTGAGTGATATGAATCAGAGGATTCGTTTGGAGCATCTTCGTCGTCTGGTTGTGTAGTAACGCTTGTAGGCTCGATAGCAATGGCATCTCCGCCATCGGAGCTTGTGTCAGTCTTTCCGCATGAACAAAAAGCCGGTATCATAGATATAGCCAGCAAAGCAGAAAGAGTTCTTTTTTTATTCATAAATGTCTCTCCTTTAAGATAAGTTATATCCGATTATAATTAAAGATATTATACACTATTTTTCACATTTATGCAATGCTTTTTTAATAAAATGTTCATTATATAGACATTAAGTTTTTATATAGACATATATTGAAATGATAAAAGGACCTCCCATGGCGTGATATAAGCCATAGGAGGTTGAAATTACAGAAATATCTATGTGAATTTTTCAATCGTTAAGCGAGCTTCCGCATTATGACTGCTGAGCACCCCTTTTGTAATTTTTTATTTATGCTCGCCGCTTATATATGACTGATTTTCACTGCTTTCAGACTCTTCTATTTTTGCTTGAAAAGCTTTCAGAAGCTCGGTCTCGTTTGCGATATACTGTTCGGACTTATCGTCCAAATCACTGTCTGACTCGGATATTTTTCTTAGCGACTCTATCTTAGCTTCTATACCTGACTTGTCGTATACATCGGAATACAGACTTCCCTCTGAGTAAACAGCAGATGATTTTATTGTGGATTCTATCTTTTCCATTTGGGGATCGTTCAGCGTATAGAATATCATCAGTTTTTCTTTCAGTGAAGGTATCATAGGCGGACGTATGCTTGTTAAAAAAATCCAATCCTTATCCTGAACATTAGTTATGTCCTGTGAAGTCTGGGAGTATCCGGAAGAGACTGATATAGATAACACTTCATTTGAAATCTCGTTGATGTCGACCTCGGACAGCTTTTCGCCGGCTTTCGGGTATATATCGTTATAGATACAGTATTTTATATCGTTAGCATTGCTGAAGCCGGCATCTTTTGTTTCTGGCATAATATCGACTTTAGTGAAGCATGATTCATCCCTTTTGGGGAGTACAGATTCATCATCGCAGTTTACTGAGTATTTCCAGTTATTTTCAGTCATATTATATTCGCTTAGTGACTGTGCGGAGAGTTCAATTATCTCGGTATCATAGAAAAATTCCGGGTTTTTATTGTCTGTGTTTATGGTGTAATACAGTACATCGTATAAAAGAACGTGAGTGCCGCTGTCGTCCTTGAATATAGTTCTGTCGCCGAATCCAGCCGCATTTATGAGGTTTCCGTCGCTATCTTTAAGCTGACCGGAAACGTCAGCAGAAAATGAGTGATTTGCGTTTGAATATATCATATAGAGAGTATCATCGGGAGTATTTATCTCAGGTATGTTATATTCTTCTGACAGTTCTTTTATTTCGCTTTCTGTAAAGTATACTCCATTGCTTGCTGCTGCTGTCACATTCTCATCGGAGTATTCGCCGGTATACTCAACTGCGTATATCTGATTTGTCAGCATATCGCCGCATTTTTTGATATATATTCTTACATTAGCGTCCTTGTCGTCAGTCTTTTTGAACGGACACTTATAGAACGGAGTAACGAGAACGTAGTTATTGACATAATGTTCAAGAGTTACATCGAAAGTAAGATAATCAAAATCGTTAGTTTCTGAGTTTATTTCTGAAAGTATATTTTTGAAAGCACAGTCTTTGTCATTATCCATAAAATTATTGCGGATGCTGTTGACTAAAGCTAATTTAGGGATAATGCCTGCTAAAAGCACAAAAGCAGCTGCTATAGAAATAAACTTTAAAGCAGGTATACCCTTACGTTTGCCGGTAATATTTTCAAGATCGCTTACGGTAAGCTCGCTGTCTGAAAAATCCTCTTGTTTGTCAGGAAAAGCTTTGGCGGAGATCTTATCGAAGCAGTTTACAGAATCAGAAAGCTCGTTCATTTTGCCTTTAAGGAGTTCTTCAAACTGAGTATCTCCGTTTACATCAGACTTTTTCATTTTCAACACCTGCCTTTTCCTTTAAGATCGTCATTGCACGTTTGTATCTTGATTTAACGGTAGTTTCCGGACTTTTCATTATTTTTGCGATCTCTTTGAATGTTAGTTCTGCACATACTTTCATAACGACTATCTGCCTTTGTTTGTCGTTAAGGTGTTGCAGAAGCTGATTTATAAATATACTGTTTTCCACAGTTAACTCGGAATCACCGTAATTCTGTATCAGCTGATCTGAGGTATCTTTTATATCGAGCTTATATTTACGGCGGAGTTCCAATGCAACGTTGCGGGCAATAGTAAGAATGAAGCCTTTGCCGTCTCCTTTGGATGCGGAGAACCTTTTCACCTGAGTCAGCCTGACAAAAGTTTCGGCAACACAGTCTTCCGACAGATGATAGTCGGCGGTGATACTGTAAGCAACAGCAAAAACGTTGTTCTTGAACATTTCATATAATCTGCAAAGAGCTTCTTTAGAGGTGCTGCATGAAATGATAAGATCGTTGACACTTTCGTTTCCTGTTGTGACAGTTATATTCTTTTTATGAGTAATAGCGGCGAAAATGATACCGTCACCTCCGGCAGATAGTTTAGTTTCGGCAGTCATGGTCTCACTCCTTTTTAGTATGCTGTGAAAGCTTTCACTAATAAGTGATTCCAGACCGCAAAAAAGACGAAGTTTTCTAAAAAAATTTTTTGAAATTTGTTAGTTTGTAAGAAATATATATATTTCGGGATCATATCTTACACATTATAACATATTTGTATCAATTAATCAAGAAAAAGTAATAAACCTATTGACAAACGGCTGAAAGAGTGATATGATAAACACATGAGCAAACGTTCAAATTTGCAAAGGAGTGATCTTATGGAGAAGGTCTTTAGTATAAAAAATCTTGATTGTGCCAATTGCGGTGCTAAAATAGAGGAAGCTATAAGTAAAATTGAGGGGATAGAAGCTGTTGTGCTGAATTTTCCCATGATGAAGCTTAAAGTTCACGGAGAGGTTACGGACGAAACGTTAAAGCATATGAATGAGCTTGCAAAAAAGATAGAACCCGACGTAGAGATAATACCTCATGAGAAGCACGATGCTCACAAGCACCATCACGAACATGAACATCACGAGCATCACCATGACCACGACCACTGCTGTGATCATGAACATGAACATCACCATGACCACGACCATTGCTGTGACTATGAACATGAGCATCACCACGAAGAGCGACATATAAATCTCAATGCTGAAAGCAGAGAGTTCAGCATTTCTAATCTTGACTGTGCTCACTGCGGTGCGAAAATAGAGGAAGCACTCAATGAGCTTGACGGTGTTGAGGGGGCTGTTTTGAATTTCCCTATGAAGAAATTCATCATAAACGGTGATATAGATGATGAGCTTCTTGAACTTATAAACAAGACTGCTGATGCGATAGAACCGGGAGTTGTGATCGCTCCCATAGAAAAGGCGAACGTTAAGCAGGATGATAAGGAAGAAGAGTCAGGACTTGCTCATGAGGCTGTCCCATTTATAATAGGTATACTTCTTTTTGGAGCAGCTTTGCTCACCGGAAAACTTCTCGATGTTTTGCCGCTGACGATAGTGCTTTTTGCTGCCGCTTATCTGATATTGGGTTCGGGAGTTCTAAAAGCTACATGGAAGAACATAAAAGTACGCAATTTCTTTGATGAAAATACGCTTATGACCGTGGCTACTTTAGGTGCTTTTGCTCTTGGAGAGTACGCAGAAGCAGTCGGAGTTGTACTGTTCTTCAAGATAGGCGAGCTTTTTGAGGACTATGCAGTATCTAAGAGCCGCAAGGCTATAACAGATCTTGCAGGACTTAAAGTCGAAGAGGCTGATGTACTCCGTGACGGCGAGTACAGGCGTATATCTTCTGACGAGATAGAGATAGGTGATATTCTTAGAATAAAAGCCGGTGAGCGTATAGCAGTTGACGGTGTAATTGAGTCCGGAGAATCACGAATAGACACCTCAGCAGTGACCGGAGAACCTGTGCCGGTCGGAGTAAAGACGGGCGATTCAGTAATGTCGGGATGCATAAATCTTTCTGATACATTTACTCTCCGTGCAACAGCAGCAGCAGACGACTCCATGATAGCTAAGATAGCTCATGCTGTCGAGGACGCTTCTGCCGGAAAGCCTAAAATAGACCGCTTCATAACAAGGTTTGCAAAAGTTTATACTCCGATAGTAATAGCTATAGCTGCTGTCACAGCAGTTGTACCGTCACTCATAACCGGTGATTGGAATAAATGGATATATACTGCACTAACTTTTCTGGTAATAAGCTGTCCGTGTGCGTTGGTATTAAGTGTGCCGCTTGCATATTTTTCCGGAATCGGAGCTGCTTCAAAGCTTGGAATACTCTTTAAAGGCGGAGATGCTATAGAAGCTCTTGGAAAAGTCAAGGCTATAGCTTTCGACAAGACCGGTACTCTCACAAACGGAAGCTTTAATGTTACATCCGTAACAACTTTCGGAGAGCTCAGCGAAGATGAGCTTGTAAAGTTATGCGGAAGCTGTGAGCAGTCCTCAACTCACCCTGTTGCCGAGAGCATTGTTGGATACTGCAAGGGTAAGTCATTAGTACTTGCAGAGCCGGAGAAGGTGAGTGAACTTGCCGGCAGGGGAGTTTCAGCTGTGCTGGAAGGAAAAACTGTACTCTGCGGAAATGAAAGACTTATGTCCGAGAATAATATCTCCGTTGCAGATGCCGGTGAAAAGACTGCCGGAAGCGTTGTTTATATAGCTG
Organism: Ruminococcus sp.; assembly: GCA_017441505.1. Lineage (GTDB taxonomy): Bacteria > Bacillota > Clostridia > Oscillospirales > Ruminococcaceae > Ruminococcus. The sequence goes on along the minus strand of JAFRXL010000012.1, from coordinate 9,208 downwards.
TTGACGGCAAACTCTCGGGCAGGATAGTAGTCTCGGATACTGTAAAGAATACTTCAAAAGAAGCTGTTGCTGAACTTAAAAAAATGGGTATCCGCACTGCGATGCTCACCGGAGATAAAGCAGAGAACGCTGAGACAGTCGGTGCTGAGCTTGGTGTGGATAAGGTTTACGGCGGTCTGCTTCCGGACGGCAAGCTTGCTGAGATAGAGAAGATACGCAGTAAGTCCGGAGCTGTTATGTTCGTGGGCGACGGTATCAATGACGGTCCTGTACTCGCCGGAGCTGATGTCGGCGGAGCTATGCATACCGGTGCTGACCTTGCTCTTGAAGCGGCTGACGCTGTATTTATGAACTCCGAGCCTGAGGCTGTAGTCAAGGCAAAACGTATAGCAGACAAAGCCCTGAGGGTGTCATATGAAAATATCGCTTTTGCACTCGCTATAAAAGCAGCGGTGCTTATCCTCGGACTTGCAGGAATACCTAATATGTGGTTCGCAGTTTTTGCGGACTCCGGTACTGCTATGCTGCTGATACTCAATTCTATAAGAGTGCTCAATACTAAGAATTATTAATGTTAGGGACTGCTGTTTTACGGCAGTCCTTGACTTTTTATGGCGGGTGGTGTATTATTTAGGTATTATATTGGTCGGAGGGATAGTTATGGCAGAAAATGAAGCAAAAGAAACAAAAGAGTTTAATGCAAGAAAATGGATAATATGGACTATTATTATTTCAGTAATTATTGTTGTTGGAACTGCGATTTTTTTAGTAGTTACATATTCTAAAGATAATTCTGGACGCTCTCTTATTGAGTATATTGAGCAGGGGATTGTAATACTTTTAGCTGTTGCAGGCGGTTGTTCTTCTATTATTTCTATGATAAATGGAAAGAAGAACAATGAAGAACAGCAGAAACGTGAGGATGCTTTAAGAAAAGAACAGTGTGAAAGAGAAGATAGATTGCTTCAACAGCAGAAAGATTTTGAAGAAAAATGGAATCAAAAGAAAATAGATGCTGACTTGAAAGCTCGTGCGAGAATTGAGTGGATACAAAGAGTAAGAGAGGCGACAAGCAGTTTTTATTCATCATGCAATGATTTGCTAAAAGCTACTTCTTTGGTGAAAGAAAATGATGAAATAGATACGAATTATATTAAGGAATTGGTTTTGAATGCTCGTCAAATGGGGGCAATATTGATATTGTATTTTGGTCCGGAAGCAAATATTGATAAAGAACGTGAACTTGATGCCACTGATAGTAATAAAGGTAAGAACAATAAAATGGTTGCTTTAATAGAGTCTATTTTAAATAGTAATGAGAATATGAAAAAGAATCATGATGAAACAAACAATAAATTAAAATATTATGAGAGAAAAATGGATGATTTACTACCGAAAATACCATATATAGACATTGAAATTCCTAATCCTGATGAAGATATGCCTTCATATTATATGGAAGAGGATACCGCTTCAGAAGAATATATAGAATATACTAATATTGAAAAAAGATATAATAGCATTTTGAATTCTTTTTCAGAAAAATATAATAATCAAAATGATAGGTTACGAAAATTGATTGATGCGATAAGACTTTACCTAAAAATTGAATGGGACAGAGCAAAAAACAACGAAGATTAAGACAAAGAACAGTCCGAAAGGGCTGTTCTTTTAAATATATTAAGTTTTTTTGAACGCAGGTATTGACAAATAGTAGCAATTGTTGTAAAATATATTATATGTATTTATATACTCCGGTAAATAGCGGAGGAACATTTCACAAAAAACACAATAAAGGCGGTAAACAAATGGGCTTGTTCACAGGAATTTTCGGTGCGAACGCCTACAGCAACAGAGAGCTGAAGCGTATCGAACCTATAAAAAATAAAGTACTCGCACTTGACGAGGAGTATTCGGAGCTTTCCGATGCCGAACTCAAGGGAAAAACACAGGAATTCAGAGAGAGACTTGAAGACGGAGAAACTCTTGACGACGTTCTTCCGGAGGCTCTTGCCACTGTTAGAGAGGCAGCATGGAGAGTTCTCGAAAAGAAGCCATATCCGGTACAGATAATCGGTGCTATCGTTCTTCATCAGGGACGTATCGCTGAAATGAAGACCGGTGAAGGTAAAACACTCGTTGCCTGCGTAGCTTCATACCTCAACGCTCTTTCCGGACTCGGCGTTCATGTCGTAACTGTTAACGACTACCTCGCTAAGACTCAGGCAGAGGAAATGGGTAAGGTACTTCGCTGGCTCGGACTCACCGTAGGCTGTATCCTCCACGGACTTACAAATGACGAAAGACGTGCTGCATATAACTGCGATGTTACATATGCTACAAATAACGAGCTCGGATTCGATTACCTCCGTGATAACATGGTAACTCACAAGGAGGAGCGTGTTCAGAGAGCTCCTAACTTTGCTATCGTCGATGAGGTCGACTCTATCCTTATCGATGAGGCTCGTACACCTCTTATCATTTCAGGCAGAGGCGACAAGTCCACAGAGCTTTATTCAATAGTTGACCGCTTTGCTAAGACCCTTACCTCCACAACAGTCGTTGAAATGGACGACAAGGTGGATCAGGATTCTATAAACGAAACTGCCGACTATATCATTGACGAAAAGGCTAAGACTGCTACTATCACTCAGCGTGGTGTTAAGAAGGCAGAGAAGGCATTCAATGTAGAGAACCTCATGGACTCCGAAAATATGACTCTTCTCCACCACATCAATCAGGCTATCAAGGCTAACGGTGTTATGAAGAACGAGGTAGATTACGTTGTCAAGGACGACGAAGTTATCATCGTTGACGAGTTCACAGGCCGTCTTATGATGGGTCGTCGTTTCAATGACGGTCTTCATCAGGCTATCGAGGCTAAGGAAGGCGTAAAGATAAAGAGCGAGTCCAAGACACTTGCTACTATCACATTCCAGAACTTCTTCCGTCTTTATACAAAGCTCTCCGGTATGACCGGTACTGCTATGACTGAGGAAGACGAGTTCAAGGAGATTTATAAACTCGACGTTATCTCTATCCCTACAAACAAGCCTGTTATCCGTATCGATCACAACGATCAGGTATACAGCTCCGAAAAGGGCAAGTACTCAGCTATAATCGACAAGATCATCGAGTGCCACGAAAAAGGACAGCCTATCCTCGTTGGTACTGTATCTATCGAGAAATCTGAGCTCCTTTCAGCTATGCTGAAGAGAAAGGGCGTAAAGCACGAAGTCCTCAATGCTAAGCACCATGCAAAGGAAGCTGAGATCGTTGCTCAGGCTGGTAAGTACGGTGCAGTTACTATCGCTACCAACATGGCTGGACGTGGTACTGATATTATGCTCGGCGGTAACGCTGAATTCCTCGCAAGAGCTGAAATGAGAAAGCGTGAAGTTCCTGAGGAGATAATCACAGAAGCTATCGGCTTTGCTGATACTGATAATAAAGAGATACTCGAAGCAAGAAAGCTCTACCGTGATCTTTATGATAAGTACAACGCTGAGGTAAAGGAGAAGGCTATAAAGGTAAAAGAAGCCGGCGGACTTTATATCCTCGGTACAGAGCGTCATGAGTCAAGACGTATCGACAATCAGCTCCGTGGACGTTCAGGACGTCAGGGCGACGAGGGTGAGAGCTGCTTCTTCCTCTCAGTTGAAGATGACCTTATGCGTATTTTCGCTGGCGACCGTCTTGAAAATCTGATGAAATCTTTCAATGTTGACGAGAATATGCCTATCGAGAGCAAGATACTCACAAAGATCATCGAATCTTCACAGAAGAAGGTCGAGGGTCAGAACTTCAGCATAAGAAAGAACGTCCTCAACTACGACGACGTTATGAATACACAGCGTGAGATAATCTACAAGCAGCGTGCACAGGTGCTCGACGGTGAAGACCTCCACGAGAGCATCCTGAAGATGATGGAAGACCTCATCGATTCTACTGTTGACCTTTACCTTACAGAGGATGATGAGAAAGAAAACTGGAATCTTGTCGGACTCAAAGACTACTTCCTCGGCTGGCTCATCAATGAAGAAGACCTTACATTTGATGAGGACGATATGGACGAAGTCGAGAAGGAAGACATCAGAAACGCACTCAAAGAAAAGGCTGGAGAGATCTATCAGGCTAAGGAAGAAGAGTACGGTGCGGATATTATGCGTGAGCTTGAGCGTGTTATCCTCCTTAAAGTTGTTGATACCAAGTGGATGGCTCATATCGATGATATGGAAGAGCTCAAGAAGGGTATCGGACTCCGTTCGTATGGTCAGAAGAACCCTGTTATCGAGTACCGTTACGAAGGCTTCGAGATGTTCGATGCTATGGTAGATTCTATCCGTGAGGATACTATCCGTATGCTCCTTACAGTCAAGGTACGTAAGGATGCTGTTCCGGAGCGTGAGCAGGTTGCAAAGCCTGATGCTCCAAATGCAGGAAGCGGCGACGGAAGCTTCTCTGAACCGGTTCGTGCAAAGAAAATAGGGGATAATGACCCTTGTCCTTGCGGAAGCGGCAAGAAGTACAAGAAGTGCTGCAAGAATAAGGATAACAAATAATAGACAGGTAAGGGCGGATCAACTTCCGCCCTTTATTGTGAAGGAGTAATCAATGAGACGCATCGCAGTCATTTTGGGATGTGCTGTTTTATTGTGCGGATGTTCAGAAAAAGAAAGTGAGCTTCCGTACAGTGAGCAGGATAAACTAAATATAACTACAACAATAGAAACAACAGAAAAAATAATCGATCAGGTAACAGTTAATGGACTATCAGTGATCATCGAACAGGACGGTATAAGAGTTACAAAAAATGGATATGATGTACAGACTCTTAATCCGAATTTATATGAATCTCCATATGGTTCTTATACAATAGATGTTCAGGATTTAGATATGGACGGCAATGATGATATTTTTATCAGAAATGCCAATAACTCTGACTTGAACCAAGGTGTATACTATATATATGATAAGCCGAAAGACAGATTTGTTGCAACTACTCAATATCGAAGACTTGTCCCGGCTGAAGAATGTGATTACCTGAAAGGACTTGGACTTGAAGGTATGCTCGTGGATGACGATGTATATGATCTTGATATATTTAAGCGTGAGGGACCTGAATTTGTGTTCTGCGGAAGATTCCTGCGTAGGGACGGCAATATCGTTCAGCTCTATAAACAGGGCGGATATGAGTATACCGGAGAAGTTACGAAAGAGTATGTACAGGAAGGGGTTGAGTGCAAACTTGATAACAACAGCCTTGTTATCTCCAATACGTATGGATATGAGCTTCAGACTATAAAAGGAGATTTCAGCGTTGGCGGTACTGTTTGTGTCAAAGACTTCGATTTCGACTCTTATGATGATATATTCGTGGACACAATGGACGGTCATGCACTTTATTTCCATTATGATCCTGCTGAACAGAAATATGTTGACTGGGAAGAGCTGAATCAGTATGACATAGTTTTCCGTATTGACTACAGTGATAAAACTCTCTATTCCGGCGGTTGGAACGATTATCTTAACTATGCTCTCGGAGCTATGAGCAAGTATCGCTGGAATGGCGGAAAACTCAAATATGTAGAAAACAGAATACTTATGCAGGATTTCCCGAGCGGCAAATACAAAGTTGAATGTTATGACCCTGACGGAAAGCTTTTCAGAACCGACACTTTTGATGAGCTTCCGGAGATATGGCGTTCCTGAGAAGATAATAAGAGGAAAGGCAGGATAGTATGATCGGTTACAGTGCTTTTGCAAGATATTACGACGAACTTACAGCTAATATCGACTATAAAAAGCGTGGGGAGTATTTCCATGAGATAATAAAAAAGTTCAAGAGTACCAAAGATAATATCCTCCTTGACCTTGCCTGCGGTACTGGCAGCATATCCGAGGTCATGGCAGGACTTGGCTATGATGTTGTGGGAGTGGACAACTCCGATGAGATGCTTGGTATGGCTATCGAGAAGAAATTCGACAGCGGACTTAATATCCAGTATCTGTGTCAGGACATGAGAAAGCTTGATATGTTCGGCACTATAGATATAACTATATGTGCTCTTGACAGTATAAATCACCTTTCTTCACTCAATGACGTGAGAAAAGTCTTTGAGGGAGTGGCTTTCTTCTCCGAGCTTAACGGACTTTTCATCTTCGATGTGAACACTCTTTACAAGCACAGGCAAGTGCTTGCAAACAACACTTTCACATATGAGACCGACAATGTATATTGTGTCTGGGAGAACACTCTTGACCCCGATACCGATGAAGTAAGAATGAATCTTGAATTCTTCGAGCGTGAGGATAACGGAATGTGGTCGAGAAGTTCGGACGGCTTCTCCGAAAAGGCTTACAGTGAAGATGAGATAGAAAAGCTGCTCGCTGACTGCGGATTCGAGCTGCTTGCAAAATACGGTGACGATACGTTTTCTCCTCCGGCGGAAACCTCGCAGAGGATAGTTTATGCCGCAAGGTGCATAAGGAACGGACAGACAAATTATTGATTCGGAAGGAATGGTATAAATGGGAAAACTATACAGAGCTATATCAGCGGACGGTTCAGCTTTTGCGGAAGTTCTTGATGCAAAGGACATCGTTTCCGAAATAGAGAAGATACACAAGACCTCTGCTGTCGTTACTGCCGGACTTGGCAGACTTACCATCGCTGCTTCACTTATGGGATATATGCTCAAAGGTGAGGACGACAGCATCACTCTCCGTGTGGACGGCGGCGGACCTGCCGGACAGCTCACTGCTGTAGCTGACAGCCGTGGAAACGTAAAGAGCTGCGTTGCGAATCCTGTGGTAGAAATACCGTTGAATGCTCAGGGCAAGCTCGATGTTGGCGGAGCTGTAGGAAGTGACGGAACTCTTTCTGTAGTAAAAGACCTCGGACTGAAAGAGCCTTATGTGGGAGTTATACCGCTTGTTTCCGGTGAGATAGCCGAAGATATAGCAAGCTATTATGCTACAAGCGAGCAGATACCAACAGTTTGCAGTCTCGGAGTTCTTGTGAATCCGGACCTCAGCGTAAAGTCAGCTGGAGGATTTCTTGTTCAGCTGCTGCCTTTTGCGGACGAGAAGTGCATAGATATAATCGAGAAAAATATCGCAGAGATAAAGCCTGTGTCAGCTATGCTTGACGAGGGAGTAACTCCGGAGGAGATAGCAAATATGCTCCTTAAAGGACTTGAACCGAATGAGCTTGATACTGCGTCACCAAAATATAAGTGCGATTGCAGCCGTGAGCGTACAGAGCGTGTGCTCATCAGCATCGGCAAGGACGAGCTGCGTTCAATAGCTGCTGAGGGGAAAGATACCTCGGTATGTTGCCATTTCTGCGGAAAAGAGTATGTCTTTACACCGCAGGAGATAGAGAAACTCATTGAAGAATAAATTGTTCCGGAGGGGCTATGTACGAAAATAAAACGGAAGAAATACCTGCAAAGGCAGTCCTTGCCTGCGTTGATACGGGAGAATTTGATGCCGAAGCTTCAATAGACGAACTTGAAGAACTTGCTTCGACTGCCGGAGCTGAAATTGTAGGAAAAGTCATTCAAAAAAAGCAGTCCTACGATCCGGCGACCTGTATGGGAGCAGGAAGACTTCAGGAGCTTAAAGAACAGATAGATGCACTTGAAGCTGAGCTTGTTGTGTTCGACCACGAGCTCACAGGTGTTCAGGTGCGTAACATTGAGGATATACTCGAAGTGAGAGTTATCGACAGAACCACGCTTATACTTGATATATTTGCTCAGCGTGCGAGAACTAAAGAAGGTAAGCTTCAAGTTGAACTTGCTCAGCAGAAGTACAGACTTCCCCGACTTATTGGTCTTGGCACCGCACTTTCACGTCTTGGAGGCGGTATCGGTACAAGAGGTCCCGGAGAGACTAAGCTTGAATCGGATAAAAGACACATCCGCCGCAGAATATCCTATCTCGAAGAGGAACTTGCTGAGCTGAAAAAGCACCGTGATTTCTCACGCTCACGCCGTAAAAAGGACGGAGTGCTGTGTGCAGCTATAGTCGGATACACGAATGTCGGTAAGTCCACATTACTCAACGCACTGACAGATGCTGGAGTTCTTGCCGAGAACAAGCTCTTTGCGACACTTGATATAACTTCACGTTCAATAGAGCTTCCGGACGGCAGAAGTGTGATGCTGATAGACACAGTCGGACTTATAAGCCGTCTGCCGCATGATCTGGTCGAGGCGTTCAAGTCCACATTGGAAGAAGCTGCTGCGGCTGACGTTATACTGAATGTTCAGGACCTTTCGTCGCCGGAGCGTGAAAAGCAGGCTGAGGTCACAAGGCATCTGCTCGACGAGCTTGGCTGCGGAGATATACCCAAAGTCTACGTTATGAACAAATCCGACATAGCGACGGAGCTTGATACCGTGTTTGAGGATGACTCAACAGTATTTATAAGTGCGAAGGAAAAGACCGGATTCGACAGGTTACTGGAGATAATAACAGCTAAACTGCCGGAGACAGCAAAGAGAATGTCACTTCTTGTGCCTTATGACAAGACCGCTTTCATTGGACGTATCCGTGAAGAAGGCAAGGTCTTCTCAGAGGAATACACAGCTGACGGAACTGCAATAGATGCTCTTGTGGATATAAAACTTGTAAAAGAAGCGTCTCAATATATTGTTAAATGAAAAATAAATTGTAAACAGCTCAGGTTTCTGAGCTGTTTTTTTATTGTTTGACAACAAATTGTGTGTAATATTTATCGTAATTGTACATTAAGTAAACATCTGAATTGACATATTGTGACGCAAATAAATACGGAATTGTGTTGATGTTGCACAATAAAATAGCCGTTTTTGAACAGTTTGACCAAAAAACTACCTTAACGCAATATTTAATTAGCAAAAATTGATTGGTCATATATTTGTTAGCAACAAATGACTTGAATCGTTCACGAAAATGTAATAAAATGTTTATAGAAGCTGCGAGGGAGAAGGGGATGCCAGAGCAGAGGGAGCTCTGACAGCTCCTTGCAGCTGAATACGTGTCGGGAGCATCCGACAGTCGACAATATCATTATATTGAAAGTGAGGAATTGATACTTATGAAGAATGGCATGATCAAACGTACATTAAGTACGGTTGCCGCTGGTTTCTTGGCTATCACATCCATTCCGAATGTGGCTAAAGAAACACCTGTAAAAGCTGCGATCACTCTTCAGACA